>DATELA010000057.1:0-64201 GCA_035277145.1 Gemmatimonadaceae bacterium
TCGGATATGGGCACTGACAGGGTCGCGGTACTCGACTCACTTGCGAGCGTTGTGCAGTGGATCGGATCGCGGGGCCGCGGCCCCGGCGAATTCCTCGGCGCCGGGCATCTCGCGGTTCTCGCTGATCGATTGTTCGTTGCAGAGGCTTTGAACGGACGCGTTTCCGAGTTCCGGCTGAACGGGGAGTTCGTGACGACCTACCGTGCCCCCTTTGCGGCCGGTGCGTTGACCGTTTCGGAGCGCGGCATGTTCGCTGCGTCGCAATCAGAGAAGAGCTTCGGCGTCAGGCTGCAATCCGGCCACGATCCGAGCGCGGCGCTGCGTCGTTCACGAAGGCACACGCGCCGCGAGGACGATCGATGGGCTGCGCTGCCCGGACACGACTTGATGGCCGCGGATTCAACAGGTGTCTGGGTGTTCGAACAAGGTCACGGCGACATCTGTTTTTACGCAGCCGACGATGCGCGACCAAGCTGCCGTGCACTGCCAGCATCGCTTCGTGCGCGCCTGCACGAGTACCGCGCCGCACGTGTCGCGCAGTTCGAAGCCGGCACCGGACAGTACGTGAAGGTGGCGCCCCTGGCGAAGGATTTCCTGCGCGTCGGCCCGTGGCTGGCGCTGTTGCTTCCGTTGCCGGAAATGCCCATTGCATTGCTCGATGTGAATGACGGCTCGCTGACGCCTGCGTTGATGTTGCGGGACACGCTGCCGTCGTGGGCACGAAGCGCGTCAAGCTTCGCGTTCGACGGTCGCCGGTTTCTGATCATCGGCGATGACGGTGTCGGACGTCTTGAACTGACTTTGAAATCCTCTGCCAACTAAGGGCCTCGTCCATGCGCTCCATGATTCTCATCGCCACACTGTTGATCGCAGCCGCTCCGTCGTGCGACGTACCTCCACAGCAGGCGCCGCTGCGACGCCCCTACTGCGATATCGACGCAAGTGGCAACATCCGCGGACCGGGCGCTGACGTGTGCGAACAAGTTGCGCGTCGCTGGCACACGTTGACCGGCACGCGCGCGATCAAGGGCGCCATTCGGCTCGTCGACGGCGCCAGCGCTACGAGTTCCGTCACGGCCCAGGAATGGGTGCTTGAATGGCGCGCGCCGTCGGCAATCACTGACGTGAAAACGCGTTCGGACGGGTTCGTTGCGAATGATGCGGAAAACATCATTCCGCACGAAGCCGGTCACAACTTGTTCGCGAGCTACACGATTTTCTTTGCGGGCCCTCAAGACTACGCCGGGTACGGATCTATTGTGCCCGATTGGTTTGATGAGTCGCCCGCTGTTTGGTTGGAATCCGCGGCAATGCGGACGGGTCGCGTAAGAAAGGTCATCGGCACAACACCGTCGCTGCACCGCCTGGCCACCATGGACCACCCAGGCCGGGAGGCCGTCGTCGCGAATGCGCTCAATCCGGCGCGTCGCTGGCGCGAACGCACGGTGGCGCCACCGTGCCCCGAGTGCACCTTCCTGCCCGATTCCGTGCGTGACAAGTACCGCGTGACGGATGTCGGCGTCGACGCGCGCGGGTTGCCCGACACGCGCGTCTGGTACTCCGCAACAAATCCGAGCAACGCCGAAACGCTCGAAGAACGCGAGTTCTACGCGCTCTCCTACCTGCTGCTGCGATTCATTCACGTTCGCGGCGGCTATGCTGCCGTCCGCGAACTCATATCACGGTACCGCGAAGATTCTCGCCCGCGCGTCAGCGTGCTCGTCGGTCTGCCGGGACTGCCAACATCGTTCGACGCGTTCGAGCGCGAATGGATCGCTTTCCTTGCAAACCCGCCAGCGGAGGAGCGCTAGGACCCGAACTCGATGTGCCGCCCTTTCCACTTGTTCTTCGGACGCGGAAAATCGCGACGATAATGTCCGCCGCGCGACTCTTTGCGCAGCATTGCCGCCGAAAGAATCAAATGTGCGGTCTCCGTCATGTTCGCTTCTTCGGTCGCGCCGTGCGGCAGCCGAATCACGATGTCTTCGAGCGCTTCGAGCGCCATGCGAAGTCCCGTCGCGGTGCGATCGATGCCCGCGTACTTCCACATCGCCTCGCGAATCTCCTCGGCTGCCACCTGCGCGGCACCACGATCGCGCAGCGTCGGCACGCTCCACTGTACACGCCGCGGAATGCGCGGCAGCTTCGGCAGCATGAGCACGTTATGCGCAACGCGTTCGGCGAACACGAGTCCTTCGAGCAGCGAGTTCGACGCGAGACGGTTCGCGCCATGCACGCCCGTGCGCGACACTTCGCCGCACGCATACAAACGGTCGAGTGATGAGCGACCCGCGAGATCCACGACGATGCCTCCCATCATGTAGTGCGCCGCGGGCGTCACCGGAATCAAATCGTACTGCGCATCAACTCCGCGCGCGCGCAACACGGCGTCAATTCCCGGAAATCGCCGCGCAAATGATCGCTTGAGTTTGCGCGCGTCGAGATACACCGCACCGGTGCGCGCTTGCTCGCGAAAAATTTCGCGCGCGACGATGTCGCGCGGAGCCAGTTCAGCGAGTCGATGCCTTCGCGACATGAATCGCCGTCCTTCGGCATTCACGAGCACCGCGCCTTCACCACGCACCGCCTCAGAGATCAGCTGCAGCGGCGTCTCCGCTGTCGCGAGCGCCGTCGGATGGAACTGCACGAACTCCATGTCCGCGAGCTTCGCGCCCGCGCGATGCGCGATCGCGTATCCATCGCCCGTCGCAACCTGCGGATTTGTCGTGTAGCGAAACACCTGCCCGCACCCACCGGTCGCGAGCACCGTTGCGTCCGCAATCAGATCGACGGGTCGTCCCGCGACACTCGCACGCACACCGCACACGCGTCGCTCGTCCACAATCAATTCCAGTACGCGCGCATGCTCCAGCACCGTGACGGCCTTATTCTCGGCCACGCGATTGATCAGCGTGCGGGCGACTTCCGCACCCGTCTGATCGCCGTGCGCGTGCACGATGCGTTTCCGAGAATGCGCCGCTTCCTTACTCAGCGTGAATCGGCCGTCAGCGCCGACGTCGAACCGCGCACCGGCATCGGCCAACTCGCGCACGCGCGCGGGACCTTCTGCAACCAATACTTCGACGGCGGCTGCATCGCAGAGCGCCGCACCGGCCGCCAGCGTATCGCGTCGATGCAACTCGGGCGAATCCCCAGCGCCCAACGCCGCGGCAATTCCGCCCTGGGCATAGGTGGTGGCGCTGTCGAACAGTGAGCGCTTGGTCAACACGTAGACATCGCCGCCGGCTGACGCGCGGAGCGCGGTCTGCAGACCGGCAACACCGCTGCCAACGACGATAAGCCGGGCTCGAATTCGGTCAGGCACGCGCGGAATCTAGGACCAACTACAGTCGGTAGTCGGTAGGCGGTAGGCGGTAGTGGTCGCTCGCGGCTCAGGGCTCACCGCTCCGGGCCCATTGCTCACGGCTAGTTTGCACCCCGCATGGGCAAGCTGACCGTACTGATGGTGACGGCGTTCGTGGACATGATGGGCATACTCATCGTGGCTCCACTCCTGCCGTTCGTGACCACCGAACACCTCGGCGAGGGTCCGCTGTGGAGCGTGCTGAACGCCATTGGGCTTGGCGGCAGCGGCATGGTGGTGTCGATCCTGATCATGATGTTCTCGGTCGCGCAGCTCGTCAGCGCACCGCTGTGGGGCCGCGTCTCTGATCGCTACGGACGCCGGCCCGCGCTGCTCATCGGCATCGGCGCATCGACAATTGCGTATGTGATTTTCGCGTACGCGAATTCACTCGAGTTGCTGTTGTTGTGTCGTATCGTGCAGGGCGCGGGCGGCGGGACGGTCAGCGTCATTCAGGCGTACGTCGCAGATACAACCAAACCGCAGGATCGCGCCAAGGCGCTGGGATGGCTGTCGGCCGCAACCAATCTCGGCGTCGTGATTGGTCCGGTGATCGGATCGTGGTCGCTGAGCCTTGGCTGGCACGCGCCGGGTCTCGTCGCCGCAGCGATTTCGTCGGTGAACATGTTATTTGCGTGGCACTACGTCACCGAATCGCACGACGTCGCCGCGGTTCGCGCGAGCGGCAAAGTCGTGCGTGGATCGCGCGAGGCTGTGCTGCATGTCGCGTTGCACGCGAACGAACCACCGTCGCGATTGATCTGGATTTACGCGATTACGATGGGCGCGTTCCAGGGAATGACGAGCATCCTCGCGCTGTTTCTTGCGTTTCGATACGGCGTGACGGAGAAAACCATCGGCTATTTCTTCACTTACGTCGGCGCGATCTCCGTGATCACGCGCGCATTCGTGCTCGGCAAAATGGTCGACCGCTTCGGCGAGCCGAAGCTGTCTCGCGCGGGCATGATCATGCTCGCGATTGGCCTCTCGACTATGCCGCTCGCGCCGTCGGTTCTTCCGTGGTTTGCGTTGAGCGTCGCGCTCGTTCCGCTCGGCACTGCGTTCACGTTCCCGTGCGTGACCGGATTGCTCTCACAGGTCGTGCCGCAGCACGAGCGCGGCTTGTACATGGGCGTGCAGCAAACGTTCGGTGGGATCGCACGCGTTGCCGCGCCGCTCTATGCGGGTTTCGCGTTCGACCATTTCGGTCGCGGCGTGCCTTTTTACACGGCCGGCGTTCTTGTTGTATGCGCGATGCTACTCGGTTTGGACATGGAGAAGTACCGCGCCGGTGTACATGCTCCCGGCGCGGCTACTCAGTCTCCGCAGTAAATCGCGTTCTCGTCTCGCGCTCAGCGCGCGAGACCCGGCTCGCTCGCCAAAACCTGCTTCGCGATTTCCACCATCGCGACCGAACGATCCTGACTCGTGCGCTGCAGGATGCGATACGCTTCCTGTTCCGACGATCCCGTGCGGCGCATCAGAATGCCTTTCGCACGCTCGATGATCTTGCGGCTCTCGAGCTGCGCGCGTGCGTTTGCGGCATCCTTGCGCGCTTCCTGGATTGCGCGCGCGCGTTTCACCGCGAGGCGAATCTGTGCGTCGAGCACGCGCGGTGGCGTGGGTTTCTGCAGGAACGCGATGGCCGATGTTTCGTCGGCGTCCTTCTCGGACAGTTCGAGCGATTGATCGCCGGTGAACAAAATCACCGCGACACCCGGGCTGTCCTTCGAGATCGCGCGCGCGGCGTCAATGCCGGAACCATCGGGCATGTGCACGTCGAGCAACACGAGATCGGGCAGGTGCTTCGTTGCATTCGCGATTGCTTCCGCGCCGGTCGCCACAGCTGCAACAACAACGTGACCCAGGCTGTCCAGAAGATCCGTGAACAGCTTGCGCGTGTTGTCGTCGTCTTCGGCCAGCAGAATTCGCACTACGCCGGTCGTTTCGTCTGACATGGGGCTGGCGGTGGGCACGGGTCCCGGAGCACGTCGATGCTCTCGAGCGGTTGGTAATGATGTCGTCTGCACCGTGAGTGGGAAAGCGACGTGTGTTACACGACTGGGGGGGACGCCGCTCACCCCACCGTCGTCGCTAACGGGAATTTCAGGCGAATCAACGTCCCGGCACCGGGCTCGGACTCGATCTCTGCAACACCACGATGCCTGCGAACGATCCCATATACCTCCGCGAGGCCCAGCCCTGTTCCCCGACTCCCCTTGGTTGTGAAGAAAGGTTCAAATGCGTGACGGCGAGTTTCGGGGTCCATACCCGTCCCGGTGTCCCGCACCGTGATGATCGCCCACGTCTCCCGGACCGCTGTTTCCATAGTGAGCGTCCCTCCCTGGGGCATCGCGTCCACCGCATTCTGCACGAGGTTCAATACGGCAGCGCGCAGCTCTGCAGCCGTGCCTCGTATCACGGCACCGGACGCAAGATTTCGCTGTACTCGCACCGCGGTGCTAGTGTCGCGTCCAGCCCACAGTGGCGCTGCCATCGTAATCACCTCGTCCACGGGCTGGGCGAGATCGACCAGCGTGTCGATCTCAGCGTCGTCCATCGGTTCCTGACGAATGAACGACCGCAGGCGGGCAAGGCGTGACACCCCCATCTCGGCCGCTCGCACGATCCGCTTCGTGTATTCCTTGACGGCGTTCGCGTCGCCCGCGAACGAATCGATCAGGTACGCCGCGGCAAGAATCGGATTGAGAACGTTGTTCACGTCGTGCATCACGCCTGCGGCCAACTGCCCCACGGCTGCGAGGCGACGCTCACGTTCACGATCCTCCTGCAGTGAGATGATTTGATCGGCGAGCCGGCGCGCGAGTGCGGCCTGCTCTGTGACATCGCGCTCTGCCGTCACCGCGCCGCGCGGCCGGCCGCTCTCGTCGCGCAGTGGTTCCGCGCTGACGTCGAGCGTCGTTTCGCCACCCGCGCGCTTCAACACGAGTTGCTGCCCGCGCACGGATTCACCGCCGAGTGCGCGCATCGCGGGATGTTCGTGGAGAAAAATCGCGGTGCCGTCTGTGCCGCGCGGCCGATCCGTTTGCCAGAGCGCGGCAGCAGTCATCGGCGGCGTTCCCTCGTGCTCTGCACGCGCGCGCGCGTTCAGCCGCACGATTTCGCCCGACTGGCCGAACACGCGCACCGATTCGGGAATCGTCGCAAAAATCGTCTCGAGTTCTTCGACGCTGCGCGCCAGCGTGCGCCGCAACTCCTCGCGCTCTGTCACGTCGAGCGCGATGAACACCCAGCCGTCTGCGGCAGAGGGGATTCGCGCGATGGTGACTTCGGCAGTTCGCGTACCAAGTGCTGTGCGAAACTCGACCAGCCGCGTTGATGGTGTGCCCGTGCGGCGCGCCGTCGCGATTTGCGGTTCGAGATCCGCCATGGCGTTCGGCCACGCGTCGTGCAATGCCCGGCCGGTCTGCTGTTCGGGCGTCAGATCGGTGAGTTCTGCGTAGCGCCTATTCGCGCGCACGCACCGGAGATCTACGTCGAACACCGCAAGCGCGAGCGGCAGTGCATCGAGCACCGTTTGCACGGAGTTCTGATCGCGCAGCGGCGTCATGCTCGGCCCGTCGGCATTGGCCAGTCGCGTGTGGTAGCGAGGACGTGGTGCTCAGATCCCGAAATGAGTCGCACACCACGACGGTATGTCCAGTACATGTACGCCCACTGCAGCAGCACCGACAGCCGGTTGCGGAAGCCTGCGAGGAACATGATGTGCAACAACAGCCAGAAGAACCACGCAGCGTATCCCGCGACCGTGAAGAAACCAAAATCTGCAATCGCCTTGTGCCGCCCGATCGTCGCGAGTTCGCCCTTGTTGACATACGCGAACGGGCGCGTTCCCTCGCCGCGCAGGCTCCGCACGATGTTGCGCGCCGCGTGCGCACCCATTTGCATCGCAGCCGGCGCAACGCCCGGCACGAGTGCGCCATTCGGACGCGCGAGTGACGCGAGATCGCCGATCACCATGACGTCGGGGTGACCGGGAATCGTGAGATCCGGTTGAACGAGCACGCGGCCGGCGCGATCGAGCGGAACGCCCAGCGATTTGCCGAGCGATGAGGCTTTATTGCCTGCCGCCCAAAACGTGGTGCGGGCGCCGATGAATTCGTCACCGATGCGCACACCGCGCGCGTCGACGCTCGTCACCATCGCGCCGGTCCTGACTTCGACGCCAAGCGCGCGCAGATCGGCGCGCGCATGCTCAGAGAGTTTCTCGGGAAACGTCGGCAGAATGCGCGGACCGCCTTCGAGCAGAATCACGCGCAGCGTTGTCGGGTTGAACGCACGGAAATCCGAGCACATCGCGCGCGCAACGTCGGGGATCATTCCCGCGAGTTCGACGCCGGTCGGACCGCCGCCGATCACGACGAACGTGAGTAACTCGCGCCGCACCGCGTCGTCCGTCGTCAGCTCCGCTTCTTCAAACGCGACGAGAAACCGGCGCCGAATCTCCATCGCGTCATCGAGACTCTTCAGACCCGGTGCGTGCGGCGTCCACTCGTCGCGCCCGAAATACGAGTGACGCGCACCCGGCGACAGAATCAGGTAGTCGTACGGCACGTCGCCCATATCGCCGTCGACGTGCACCACGCGCCGCTGCGGATCAACCGCGCTCACGTTTCCCAAAAGCACGCGCGTGTTCCGCTGCTTCCTGAGCAGCCACCGAATCGGTGCAGTGATGTCGCTCGGCGCCAGCGCAGCGAGCGCGACTTGATAGAGCAACGGCTGGAACAGGTGGTGGTTAGTGCGATCGATGACGGTGATCTGCGCATCCGCCCGCTTGAGCGCGCGGGCGGCGTACAGGCCTCCAAAGCCGCCGCCGACGATGACTATACGCGGAGGGGTCGCCACGTTCACCCGGTCGCCGCGCGCTCCAGAACCGAAGCGCGCCCTTCGAGCCACCGTGCGATCGCCGTGATCGTCAGCACCAGCAAGAGCAGCAGCACCGAGAACGCCGCCGCGGTCCCGAACGACAACGCGCGGAGTTGTGCGAGAATCTCGATCGCTATGGGACGATTCGCGTGCGTGTAGAGGACGACGCTCGCCACGAACTCACCAACCGCATTCACGCCGGCGAGCAGTGTGCCCGCGATCAAACCCGGGCGCGCCGCGGGAAGAATGACGCGGCGGAACGTCTGCCACCAACGCGCGCCCAGTCCGCGTGCGGCGTCTTCAACGGCGGGATCCATTTGACGCAGTGAGCCCTCGATTGCCGACGCGACGATCGGAATGCCGCGAATGAAATACGCGAGCGGCAAAATCCAGAACGTTCCGATGAGCAGCACGCGTGCCGTCCCGATGTCATTGCGATCGAACGTCGATGCGAGGCCGATAGCAACCGCAGTCGCGGGAATCGCCCACGGAAGCGCGAGCATGAGCCTGAGCAGCCCGCGACCCGGCGCGCGCGTTCGAACCACGATGTACGCGGCCGCGAAACACACCACCGCATTCGCCGCGGTCGCAATCACCGCCATCGACACACTGTTGCGAATGGGCACCCACAGTGCGGATTCCGAAATAATTCGCCGGAAGTTGTCGAGGGTATACGCGGCCGGAAGGATCTGCGTCGTCCACGCGCCGTCCTTCGCAAACGCAATCAGCAACACCATCGCGTGCGGTAACAGCAGCACGCCGACGATCAAAGACGCACCCACGGCGGCAAAGGCGCGCGCGCCGAACGACGCGGCCACGCGTCGTGGCGCCACGCCTTTGCCGCCGCCGGTCACCGCGCGGCCGCGCTCCAGTGCGCGAAACACAATCAGCGCGGCAACCGCACTCAGTGCGAGCATCGTCGTTTCGACGTACGCGAGTCCCATCGCGCCGTTCAGTTTCGACGTGACGATTTGCGTCGACAACACACGCAACCCGCCACCGAACACGTACGGCGCTGAGAACGAGCCGAGCGAGCTCATGAACACGAGCAGCATCGCGCCCAGCAAACTCGGCGCAAGCAGCGGAAGCGTGACGCGCCGAAGTCGTGCCCATCGTGACGCGCCGAGTCCGCGCGCGGCTTCGTCGAGCGATGCGTCGAATCGTTCGAGCGCGGCGCTCGCGAACGCGAACACATACGGTGCGAACGCGTACGCGTGTACGACCACGATTGCCCAACGTCCGGTAAACCGCCACGGCGGATTCTCGAGTCCGAGCACGGATTGAACGACGCGGGAGACGACACCGCTCTCTCCGTACAGGAAGAGAAACGCGACGACGCCGACGAGCGGCGGAAGCGCAGCGGGCAATGTCGCGGCGACACGCAACGCACCGCGGCCAGGGAAGTCCGCGCGCGCAACCAACAACGCGAGTGGAAGGCCGATCGCCGTTGCGGCAAACACGGACAGCACGGAGATGACGAGACTTTCACGCAACGCTTCGCGATCTGACGCGTTGCTGAAAAACTCGCGCCAGTATGCCATGCCGTCGCCGAAGCTCGACGCGATGACGCTCGCGTTGGGATACACGACGGTCCACGCCAGCAACACCAACACGGCAATGGTCAGCACCCTGATCGGCCGTGCGGTGCGCGTCGCGCTCATGCCGGTACGATGGCGACCGGCCCGCGCGCGACGCGCACACCAACTCGAGCGCCGACCGCTACCGGTTCGCCCGGCGCGGAGACTTCACACAGCGCGTCGTCGGCAAATCGCACGCGATACACCATGACGCCGCCGGCAAAGCGCGCGTGCACGACTTCGCCGCGCCATGCATCGTTCGCGTCGGCATCGGTGAGCGTCAGCAATTCCGGCCGTAGCACCGCGAGTGAACGCGCAAACTTTGTAGCCGCACCCGATGCGCGTGTGGCCGAAAAGGTTTGCTTCTGCCCGTCGATCTCCACGGACGCCTTATCGCCTTGATCGATGGCGGCGAACAAAGCGGAGTGCCCGATAAACTCTGCGACGGTGCGCGAAACGGGGCGGTGGTATAACTCCTCTGGTGTTCCGGTCTGCAGCAGTTTCCCTTGCGATAGCAAGGCGATGCGATCGGCAACCGCGAAGGCGTCCTCTTGATCGTGCGTGACGAACAGCGTCGTCGCGCCCGAACGGCGAAGCGCCGCGCGCAGATCGTCGCGCATGGCTTCGCGCAGCAACGGATCGAGATTCGACAGCGGTTCGTCGAGCAACAGCACGCGCGGTTCGATGACCGTTGCGCGCGCCAGCGCGACGCGCTGCTGCTCGCCGCCTGAGAGCGCTTGAACGGGTCGTTGCGCTTTTTCCTGTAAGCCAACCGCGGCCAGCGCGGCGCGGGCGCGTTTCAACCGTTCCGATTTTGCGACGCCGCGTGCTTCGAGGCCGAACGCAACGTTCTCCTCGACGGAAAGATGCGGAAACAGTGCGTATTGCTGAAACACCATGCCGAACCCGCGCGCTTCAGGCGGGAGTTCGTTGATGACCTTTCCGTCGAGCGTAATCGTTCCTGCATCTGGACGCTCGAAGCCGGCCACCAGACGCAGCGTCGTGCTTTTGCCCGAGCCTGACGCGCCGAGCAGTGCAAGCAATTCGCCGGGCTGAACGGCGAGCGTGAGCGAGTCGAGCGCGGTTTGTGTCGCGAACCGGCGCGTTACGCCATCAAGCGTCAGCGCGCCCGCGCTCACGCGGCGGTCCCCGTACGATCAGGCCGCACTCACCGCGCGCTCATTTCGCGCGTCCGCGGTTGCGCACGTTCGCGTCCCAATAGCGCATCCACGTGTCGAGCGAGTCCGTCATCATCTTCTGATCGAGCGGCATCGCCTTGAGCAGCGGCCGCGCGCTGCGCAGCCACGGCGGCATTGCGTCGTCGCTGATGTCGGTCCGCAATGGAATGCGGACGAACTCGTTCATCGCGTGCACGATCGCGTCGCGCGACGTCACGAATTCGTAGTACGCACGCGCTGCGGCGGCGTGCTTCGTGCCTTTCACGATCGCGATTGCATCCACGAGCAACGGCGTACCGCTTTTTGGAATGATGTACTTGATCGGGATGCTGTCCTGCAGACGGCGAATCGCGATGTCCGGCATGTTGTACAGCGTGACCAGGCCTTCCTGCCGGCCGATTTTCTGGACGAGCAGCGAACCATCGAGCGTGTACTCTTTGGTTTGCGCATCGAGCATGCGTAACCAGTCCCAGCCCGACTGCGTGTTGCCGGTCCGCGCGACGGAGCGCAGCAGTATCGCGCCCCAGATCGCGCGCATCGAACCCGACGCGACCGGATCGCGGATGATGATCTTCTGATTCCAGCGCGGCGCGAGCACGTCGTCCCAGTCTTGCGGCGCGGCAGCGGAATCGAGCGCTTCCACGGCGTACGCAATCACTTCCGGCGTCATGTACGTGCCGTACCACAAGTCGCCCGTGTCGCGCGACTCAGCCGGCACGAGATTCGCCCACGTCGGCTTGTACGCCTCGAGCAACGAGTCGCGCCCCGCGCGCTCGAACATCCACGACGGTGCACCGAACCACACGTCCGCTTGCGGATTCGCACGCTCGGCGCGCAACCGGTCGAGCACTTCCTGCGAACCCATGTCGACCCACTGCACGTCGACATCGGGGCGCGATTGCTCGAATGCGGTTTCGTAATGCTTGAGGAGCGCGTCGCCGTGCGGCGAATACACCGTCACGACTTCGCGGCCATCACCACCCGCGCAGCCAAGCAGCGCCGTCGCGCACGCGATGCGGGCAATGTGCGCCAACCGACTTGTGCGCACGCGCGCTACCGCACCGCCGCGCTACGACGTCGCGCCGACCGCGGTGCGTAGTCGTACGCTGCGTCGATAATGCGCTCTTGCTCGACGGCGTGATCCTGCTGGTAACCCTCGGCCGGACTCGCGCGCTCCGCGCGACCGATGTATGGAACCTCGAGTGCAGTCCCCGCGGATACGCGAAGCAGCGGCGCGACATACGACCACGCGCCCTGATTCTTCGGCTCTTCCTGTACCCACGCGACCTGCTCCACGCTTGGATACGCGTCGACGATGCGTTCGAGTTCCGCGTGCGGCCACGGATACAACTCCTCGATGCGCACAACGGCGACTTCGGGAATCTGCGGACGCGCCGCGAGTTCCCAATAGATCTTCCCGGTGCAGCACACCAGACGGCGCACGGTCTCACGCTTGGAGGCGCCGTTCACGTCGTCGATGACCGGGTGGAACGCGCCGTCGGTCAGATCGCTGAACGATGACATCGCCGCGGCGAGACGCAGCATCCACTTCGGTTGCATGAGCACGAGCGGACGCCGCGGCTGTTGCTTCGCCTGCCGCCGCAGAATGTGGAAGTACTGCGCCGGCGACGACGGATACGCGACGCGGAGGTTCCCTTCGGCGCACAATTGCAGAAATCGTTCGAGCCGCGCGCTCGAGTGTTCCGGGCCCGCACCTTCATATCCGTGGGGCAGCAGCAACACGAGTCCGGAATCCTGTCCCCACTTCGCGCGATCTGCCGCCAGGAATTGGTCGATCACGGGCTGCGCAACGTTCGCGAAGTCACCGAACTGCGCTTCCCACACCGTGAGCGTGTCTGGCGCGGTCACCGAAAATCCGTACTCGAATCCCATCGCCGCCATTTCTGAGAGCGGCGAGTTGTAGATCTCGAAACGTCCGGGCGTGTTGGCAATTTCGGCGAGCGACGCGTGCGTCATACCGTTGCGCGAATCGTGCAACACGGCGTGACGATGCGAAAACGTTCCGCGTTCCACGTCCTGGCCTGTGACGCGCACCGCGGTGCCGTCACTCAACACGGACGCGAACGCGAGCGCCTCCGCATGGCCCCAATCGACGGCGTTCGGCTCCGTTACCGCGACGCGACGCCGTTCCAATTGTTTCGCGAGCCGTGCATTCGGTTCGAATCCTGACGGCCACGTGAGAATGCGCTCGTTCAATGCACGCAACGTCTCCGCGGGCACCGCCGTCGTCACCTGCGCCGCAACAGGCGCTGCGCTGTGCACTTCGTGCGACGCCTGCGTTTTGCGTTTCCGTGCGCCGTCCAATTCTTCGTTGAGGCGCGTCGCGCAATCCTTCTCCATGCGCGCAACGTCGTCGTTCGTGACCACGCCCTCTTCGACCAGACGCGCGCCCCATAGCGCGCGCACCGTCGCATGCGACTTGATCCGGTCGTACAGCGTCGGCTGCGTGTACGCGGGTTCGTCGCCTTCATTGTGACCGTGCCGGCGATACCCAACGAGATCAACCAGGAAATCCTTGTGGAACGCGTTGCGATACGCAGTCGCGATGCGCATCGCGACCACGCACGACTCCGGATCGTCCGCGTTGACGTGAATGACGGGAACTTCAAATCCCTTCGCGACGTCGCTCGCGTAATACGTCGAGCGTGCGTCAACCGGATCAGTCGTGAACCCAACCTGATTGTTGACGATGATGTGTAACGTGCCGCCAACCTGATATCCGCGCAGGCGCGAAAGGTTGAACGTTTCCGGGACGATGCCTTCGCCGGTAAACGACGCGTCACCGTGCACACAAATCGGGACCACGGCGAGCGTGTTGAGCGCGCCACCGCGTCGCTGCAAGTAACGCGCGGCACCCATCAACACGGGATTCACGATCTCGAGGTGCGACGGATTCGGCATCAAACGGAGTTGTACGTTGCGACCGCCAACGTCGCGCGTTCCGTCAGCACCCAAATGGTATTTCACGTCGCCGGTCGACGCGTCGCGCTTGTGCGCGCGGTGACCCTCGAATTCCGCGAGCAGCGCTTCGTACTTCTTGCCGATCACGTGCGTCAGCACGTTGAGCCGCCCACGATGCGCCATCGCGATCATCACGTGCTCGGCCCCCGCGTGTGCGGATTCCGCGATCGCGGCGTCGAGCATCGGCACGAGCATGTCCGTGCCTTCAATCGAGAATCGCTTGTAGCCGACGTACGTGCGGCCGAGAAAACGCTCGAGGCCTTCGACTTCCGTGAGACGCCGAAGCATCGCCACGCGTTCTTCACGCGCGAGCGGCTGCGTCAACCGCTCGGCGGTGAGCAGTTCGCGGAACCACTGCCGCTCCGTTTCGTCGCTGAGGTGAGTGTATTCGATGCCAAGCGTGCGCGAATAGCGGAGACGCAACCGCGCCACGACATCGGCTGCGGTTGCCATGTGCGGAAATCCCAACGCCGCCCCCGGAACGTCCGCGAGATCTGATTCAGTTATTCGGTGAAATTCGGGCCGCAGCTCCGCTGCATCGGGCGGCGGTGTGCCAAGCGGGTCGAGGCGAACCGAGAGGTGTCCGTACGTGCGGATCGCGTACATAAGGCCCGCCGCACCGGCTGCTTTACGCGCAAGCTCAGGATCGGCGGCGCCAACCGCGCGGCCGCCAATGCGTTCGGCAAACCGAAAATATTGTCGCCAGGACTCATCGACCGACGACGGATCGCGACGGTACGCCTCGTAGACCTCGGCGATGTACCCGTCGTTGAACACGCTGGAAATTGAATCGGACATGGCGTCCGAAATCTAAGCCAGCGACTACCCGATCGCGTCGAGTAAATCGTGGAACGCCGTCGCAGTTTGCGGGCGTTTGTTCGGATCTTTGTCCAGCGCGCGCACTACCAGATCGGCTAGCGACGCCGGGATATCCGGAGAAATACTGCGTGGCGATGCGGGAACTTCTTCGAGAACCTTCGTAATGAGCGTTATTGGCGAGTCGGCGTTGAACGGCAGCTGTCCCGTCAGGCATTCGTAAAGCACGACGCCGGCGGAATACAGATCCGCGCGTGCGTCGACGTCGTCACCGAGGAGCTGTTCAGGGGCCATGTACTCCGGCGTGCCGACCACCATACCCGCTTGCGTGACGCCTTGCGTCCGCTTGGCGAGCCGCGCGATGCCGAAGTCCATCACCTTGAGCACGCCGTCGGGCGTGACTGCCACGTTCTGCGGTTTCACGTCGCGATGAATCACGCCCTGTTCATGCGCGACTTCGAGCGCGCGAAGTAACTGTTTTGCAACGGTGAGTGTTGTCGCCGCTGGCAGCCGGCCGCGCGCGCGAATCAACTCTTTGAGCGACTTGCCTTCGACGTACTCCATCGAGATGAAGTACACGCCGTTGATTTCACCGAGATCGTGCGTGCGCACGACGTTGCGGTGCGAAATGCGCCGCGCGAGACGGATCTCTCCCTTGAAGCGTTCGAGCGCCGTTGGATCTTGCGAGAGGATCTCCGGCCGCAACGTCTTGATCGCGACCACTTCGTCGAGTTCTGCGTCGTGCGCTCTGAACACCGTCCCCATTCCGCCGGTGCCAAGCGCTTCCTTGATGTGATATCGCTTGGCGATCGTTGCTCCAGGAACAATGCCTTGCGCAGTCGCAGCGGCTTGCAGCGTTACGCCCGCGGCCTGCATCGGCACAGTGCGACCACCGGAATCTCCCTGCAAGAACTCGACGAGCGCTTGTTTGTCACGCAAATCGGAGAGCAACGTCGAGAACGCTTGCGCGAGCGTACCCATCTCGTCGCGACTCGTAACCTTGATCTCCGCGCGATAGTCACCGTCGGCGGCTTTGCGCGTTGCACCCACGAGCGCGGCAACTGGCTTGGTGATTTGCCGCGCGATCAGGAACGACAGCAGGAACGCCACGAGAATCCCCGCGGCACCCGCGGTGAGAATCGTTCGTTGCAGCGCGCGGAACGGCGCGAGCTCGGCCTCGCGAGAACGGAGCGCGAGAAAACCGCCAATGGGGTTTCCGTTCGCCGAAAGCAACGACGCTCCGAGCCGCACATAGTGTTCGCCGCCGAGCTGCAATTCGGCGTGCGTGTCGTTCGGGCCTTGCGTGGTGTCGTCCGGATTCCACGCGGCGAGCGTTGAATCCAGCGCCGCGCTGCGCGGAATCGTCGACGCAGCAAGATGCGGCACGCCGGCAGAGTCGAGGACATACACGACGATGTGCGTCGTGCCGCCGGTGTTCTCGCGAATCTCATTCACGAACGCGGGGTCGACGGCCTTCGTCGCCATCAGCGCACCGACGACAGTGGCCGGACTCCCGCGCGTGGCGGGCCGTGCAATCGGAACCGCGACAGCCTGGAACAACACCGCGTCGTCGACGCTGCCGTATCCCGCGATCGTCTCGCCGGCGAGCGCACGACTGATCAGCCCCGACTGCGAAAGATCCGCTGCAGCCGCACCGGGTTCGTCGCTCTTCGCGAGAAGCAGGCCCTGCGCGTCGGTGATCTGGACCCAGTCTGCGCCGATTTGCCCAACCGACTCGATCGATTGATCGAGAGCGTCGTTCGCAATTCGCGCTTCGATGACGGCAACGAAAGGTGCGCTCTGCACGAACACCCCCGCTTTGCTCGCCAAATTCGCATCGCGTGCTTCGAGCGCAGCCTGTACGCGATCGCGCGTGGTTTCAAGCGCGCGCTGAATTGCGTCGCGCGCGGTCGCCGTCGCCGAACGCGACGTGAGCGCAAGCGACAGCGCAAGCACCGCCGCGACGACGAGCGCGGTGCCGAGGAAAATCTTGATGGTGAGCGTGAACCGCGGACGCGCCACGTGCGATGGTGTTGGTGCGAATTAGTGCGTGATCTAATACCTGATGCGGCCGGGCGCGTTGTAATCCAATCCGAGCTTGTCCTTGTGCTGCACGACGACGAACCCGCGCGCGTCGAGTTGCATCTCCGGAACGTCAACAGCAGACGTTCCTACCTGCACCGCGACGGTCTTTCTCGGCGCACGCTCGTGCCAGACGTGCACCGTGTACGCGCCTTCCGGGACATCCGGAATTGTCCACCGTCCATCCGGCCCTGCTTGCGCGTACCAGGCCGAAGGAACGACCACCACGAACGCAGCCATCGACGCGTGAATGTTGCAATACACGGGAATGGCGCCGGTCCGTGAGAATGCTTGCGTCTTCGACTGGCCACGCCCGTAGAGCCCCAGGTCAAACGAGGACCCGGGAGTAGTCGAGAAAATGTTGTGACTGAACGCGTCCTGGTTGGGGAAGACGACGGTGCTCCCCGCCTGAATCACGCGAACATGCGGCGCGAACTGGCGCGCGCGCATTGCAAGCTCCACTTTGGTCGTCCGCGGACGCGCCGTCTGCGGCGTCGCGGGTTCGAGCCACACGATGGCGTTATCAAGGTCCGTCGTTTTCTGGCCAGGCTTCTCCTGCAGTGTGACCCGGCCCGAAACTGACCCTTGCGCCAACGTGGACGCGAACGGCATCAGTACGGCGATGACCGGCGCAAGCAATCGCGTGGGTGATTTCCTGGAGAGAAGCCTGATGAGCGTCCGTACGCGCATACGCAACGGTACCCCGATGCGGAACGGGGCGTCAAGCAGCCTGCGTCACATTCTGGCGCTTGGCGCACTGTTAGTAGCGTCGGCGGCGCCCGCGCGCGCGCAGGACTCGCTCCGGACGAAGCTCGATTCCCTCGCCGCCCGTGTTGAGCGCGCCGAAGAGCGGGTCAAAATGTTGGAGCAGGCACTCGCGACCGAATCGCAGTCATCGGTAAAGACGCGTTCACGCGTCGCCATGGAGTTTCGCGGGCTCGTACTCGTCAACGGCTTCATGAGCTCGCGCCGGGTGAACAGCACCGGCAATCCCGTGTTCGTTCGTCCCGACGATCCCGCCGATCCGTTCCCGCGCGGAATGGCGATGCACGTCCGCCAGTCGATGCTCGGTTTCACGATCGGCGCAACCGATGTGCTCGGCGCGCGGTTCACGGGTGACGTCGACGTCGATTTCCACGGCGGTCAACTCCCGTCGTCGGGTGGTCGCACGTTCCCACTCATTCGCATGCGTACCGCGCGCGCGATTCTCCAATGGCCGCGCGCCGAAGTGCTGCTTGGCCAGGAGTCACCGCTCATTACGCCGGTGAATCCGGTGAGCCTCGCGTCGATTTCCACGCCCGGCTTCGCCGCGGCGGGTAATCTCTGGCTGTGGATTCCGCAGGCGCGCTTCACCGTCGAGACTGGTGGGCGGCTGCGATTCGGCGTTCAAGGCGCCGTACTCGCGCCGGGAACGGGCGCCGCCGTGGGCACGTTCGATGTTCCGAATTTCGACCCCGCCGAGCGCTCCGATCGTCCGTTTCTGCAAGGCCGCACGCGATTGCGATGGGGCGCCGACGACATGACCGCCGAGGTCGGACTTGGTGGACACGTCGGATGGTTCGCGCTCGCGAACGATTCGCTCGCTCCGGGCAAGATCATCGCGGCTGATGCGTCTGTTCCGATTACCCGTTGGCTCGAAGTGCGCGGTGAGCTGTACCAAGGGCGCGGCGCGCGCGCACTCGGCGGCGGTGGCGTTGGTCAACTCTTTGGCAATAACAGCGTGGTGATTCGTTCGCGCGGCGGCTGGGGTCAACTCAACGTTCGGCCAAACACGTCGGTCATTGTCGGCGCAGGTTACGGATCGGACGATCCGCACAACACGGACTTGCCCGCGAGTTCGCGCTTCAAGAACACCGTTGCGTCGGGCCACGTTGCGTGGCGCCCGGCCGGTCCACTCGTGTTCGGCGCGGAATACCGGCGCATTACGACGTACTATTTGCCCGGCCGGTTCGCGAGCGACCACGTCAACATCGCGTTCGGATTCGAATTCTGACGCGGCGCGCTTAGCGCGTAATCGTTCCCACGAGCAGGCGCACGGGAATTCCTCCGTTCCGCGATTGCCACGCTGGTTTGAGCGGCAGCGCCAGCTGGCGTTCCAACGTATGACCACGCGATCGATCCGCGGATAACACAGCGCACTGCCAACCTTCGAATCGCTCGCGCGCGACCCGACCGAATCGCGCGTACAAGTCGCGGAGTGCCGCGTTTTCGCCGACGCGAATTCCGAACGGCGGGTTTGTCACGAACAGGCCGGACTCGGCCGGTGCGTGCACCGCCGATACCGAACCGACCGTGAACGCGACGTCGTTCGCGACGCCGGCGCGTTCGGCGTTTGCGATAGCAGCGCCGATCGCGCCGGAGTCGCGATCGCTTCCAATGAGAGGCGAGTGTGCGTGCGGACGCACGTCGGTTTGCGCTCGCTCGCGAACTCGCTTCCACACCGCCGCGTTCGCTGACGGCCAGCGTTCGGCGGCGAACGAACGCTGCAAGCCTGGCGCAATGCGCCGTGCCATCAACGCCGCTTCGATCACGATCGTGCCGGAGCCACACATCGGATCGCACAGCGGCGTGGCTGGATCCCATTTCGCGCCGAGGAGCATTGCCGCAGCGAGCGTTTCTCGCAAAGGCGCCTTCGCAACCGCGAGACGGTAACCGCGTTTGTGCAGATGCTCGCCCGACGCGTCGACGCTGATCGTGCACACGTCGCGAAACACGCGAACCACGAACAACTGCGCGTCGTCGTTTCCGTCATCGTCGACAGTGCCGTCGCGCGGCGCATCGTCGATCGTCACGCCCGTAACCGCGGCGACAACGGAATTGCCGAGGCGCTCGGCGACGGCATCGGAGTGATAGAGACGCGACTTCTTGCACGTGACGCGAAAGCGTACGCGACTGCCTTCGCGAACCCACCTGCTCCACGGGATTGCGCGCGCACGCTTTTCGAGTTGCGGAAAGCCTGTCGCGCGGAATTCGACGATGCGCACCAGAACGCGACTGGCGGTGCGCAGATGTACCAGTGATGACGCGAGCGTTTCGTCGGTATGTGCAAACGCAACGCCGCCGGGTTCCGTCGTCGCGTCAGCTACGCCGATGTCGCGGAGTTCGGCTGCGGCGAGCGGTTCGAGTCCGGGCGCGACGACCGCGAACGCAGTGCGTGCCACGCGCGATAACCTAGCAGCGCGGCGAAGATCAGCGCGTACAGCGCGGGCTCACGAATGTCGCGCTTGACCGACATCCAATAGTGAATGACACCAAGAACGGCGGCAACGTAGATGAGCCGGTGCAGCGCGACCCATTTCTTGCCGAGCCGCCGAATCGACGCAGTCGTTGACGTCACCGCGAGTGCGACGAGCATCAGAAACGCGGTCATGCCGATGATGATGTACCACCGCTTGGTCAGGTCTTCGATGAGAATTGACCAATCGATCTGCACGTCGATCAGCGCGTACGTCAGGAGATGCAAACACGCGTACGTGAACGCGATCAATCCAAAGCGGCGCCGGTATTTCTGCAGCCAGTTCCAGCCGGTGATGCGGCGCGCGGGTGTGATCGCGAGTGTCGCAATGAGAAAGCGCAGCACCCAGTCGCCGTAGTAGTGCTCGAGTTCTTTGACCGGTTCCGCGCTGAGGTACATCGTGCCGCGCTTGATGTCCGACCACAACGCGAAAACGCCCCACGCGGCGGGGACGAGCGAAACGCAAATGACCGACCATGCCAGCCAGCGCGACTGCACCCACGGCCGCGCCGGCGCCGTCGCAGCGCTCAGTAGAAGCGCCGCAGGTCCATGCCGCTGTACAGCGACGCGACCTGATCCGCGTATCCATTGAACATCAGCGTCGGCCGCCGATTGAATTCACCGACGCGCCGCTCCGATGCCTGGCTCCACCGCGGGTGGTCGACCTGCGGATTCACGTTTGCGTAGAAGCCGTACTCGTGCGCGTTCGCACGAACCCACGCCGTGACCGGTTGCTCTGCCGTGAGACGAATGCGCACGATCGACTTGCCGCCCTTGAAGCCGTACTTCCACGGCGTCACCAAGCGAATCGGCGCGCCGTTCTGCGGCAGCAGCGGCTTGTTGTACAAACCAGTCGCAAGAATCGCGAGCGGGTGCATCGCTTCGTCGAGGCGAAGCCCTTCGATGTACGGCCAATGCAACGTCGGGAATTTCTGTTCCGGCATTTGCTCGGGATCGAGCAAGGTTGTGAACTCGACGTACTGCGCACCCGCGGTCGGCTCCGCTCGCTTGATCACATCCGCCAACGGAATCCCGTTCCACGGAATGATCATCGACCACGCTTCGACGCAGCGCATGCGATACACGCGCTCCTGCACCGTCGACGGTTTGATGAAGTCTTCGAGTGCGTAATCGCCGGGTTTCTTGACGAGCCCGTCGACTTTGATCGTCCACGGCTTCGTGCGGAAGTTGCGCGCGTTTTGCGCCGGATCTTCCTTGCCCGTGCCGAACTCGTAAAAGTTGTTGTACGTGGTGACGCGCTCGAACGACGTCGGCTCTTCTTTCTGCTGCGCCGCACCCGCGCGCGAAGCCGCGAGCAATCCCGCGCCAACCGCGGACAATCCAATCCCCGTGAGTCCCGCAGCTTTCAGGAACTCGCGTCGGTTCGCGTACGCATGCTCCGGCGTGATTTCGGACGACGGAATCTCACCACCGCGCTTGATGATCATCGTGTGCTCCTCGTCGTGTCGTCACTGCGACACGTGGTTCCAATACAACGGTGCCCACCGAAGCTACGCACAATGCCCGCGTGGCGCTCGGCTACGCTTTCACCAGACTACGGTGCCATGTGTCGCGCGCCAGCCGTTCAAATCCGGTTCGCCACGCATCCGCCGTTTCGACAGTGGTGTCGAAGACGTGTGTCTCCGCCGTAATACGACCTTCTGCGCTCAGCGCCACGAACCGCGCGCGCGGCGCGGTTTCGATTGCGCCGGCGGCATCGCGCCAATACACGCGACCTGCGGGTAACAGCGACGCGCCGACCGTGGGTTGTAAACGTTGCAGCGTGCGAAACATACCGTCGATCGAACAACCCGACGCGCCTGCAGTCGACTGATCAACACCAATCGCGAGAAAACGCGAATCACGCCAATCGCGCGCGCACCGCAAGGTGTGGCCGTGCGCGTTCCACTGCGCGAGGAACGCATCCACCTCATCGAGCAACGCGCGACTCCCGGCGTCGTCGAGCGGCCGGTCCGACGCAAACACCCAGACACGCGCATCCGCTGGGAGTGAATCAAATGCAACCGCTGGCATGCGCCGCAATCTATCGCGAGTCTGTCTCGTAGCGGCTCATTTCGTGGCGCAGCGCGCCGTCGAGCAGTGGCTCATCAAACACGAAGCCGGCGCGCGTGAGTGCATCCGGGCTGCAGCGTTGGCTCGCCAGCAGCGTCTCCTTCGCCATTTGTCCGTACAACAGCACGAGCGCAAGACGCGGAACGGGAAATGCCGCAGGCCGGCGAAGGACCGCGCCAAACGTCTTGGCGAATTCCGCGTTCGTCACGGGGTTCGGCGTGACCACGTTCACGGGACCACGAATCGATGATTTGATCGCAAAGCGAATCGCGCGCACCGCGTCGTGCAGCGATATCCAACTCATCCACTGCCGCCCGTCGGCCACGCGCCCGCCGATGCCGAGTCGAAAGAAGGGAAGCATCTTCGCGATCGCGCCGCCACGCCGCGCGAGCACCACACCGGATCGCATGTGCACCACGCGCACACCGACGCCGCTCGCGAGCTCGGTCGCCTCCTCCCACTCGCGCGCAATCACCGCAAGCAAGCCCTCGCCCGGTACGCTCGTTTCGGCGAGCACTTCGTCACCGCGGTCACCATAAATGCCGATCGCTGACGCGCTCACGAGGACCGGCGGAGGTCGCATCGCGTTTGCGATAGCGCGCGCGACCGCGAGTGTGCCTCGCGTGCGACTTTCGCGAATCTCGCGGCGCCGTTGTCGCGTCCAGCGTTTCGCGAGCGTTGCACCCGCGAGATGAACGACCGCGGCCGCACCTTCGAACACCGCCGGATCGATGTCGTCCCGCAACGCGTCCCACGTAACATCCGCGTTTGGTCCGCGGCCAA
Source organism: Gemmatimonadaceae bacterium (assembly GCA_035277145.1). Lineage (GTDB taxonomy): Bacteria > Gemmatimonadota > Gemmatimonadetes > Gemmatimonadales > Gemmatimonadaceae > DASRAP01. The sequence goes on from DATELA010000057.1 coordinate 22,978, forward strand.
GTCGCGTTACGGGAATTCCCGCAGTCGCGAGCACGCGCGTCAGCGCGCGGCCGACCATTCCGCTCGCTCCTGTGATGACAATTCGGCCGGGCACCGCGCGCGCGTCAGGCGTTGTCGAGACTCCTCCACAAGTACCACGAAGCAATTGAACGATACGGCGCCCACGGCGCGCCGATCTTTCGTACGCGTTCCGGCGTCGGCATTCGACGCAATCCGTACGCGCGCATCACCGCTTTCTGAATTCCAAGATCGCCATCTGGAAGCACGTCCGGCCGCGTCAGTCGGAACATCATGAAAACTTGCGCGGTCCACCGGCCGATGCCCTTCACGCCCGTGAGCGCCTCAATAATCCGCTCGTCGCTCAATCGTCCGAGTTTCGCCGTCGGCAGACGGCCGTCGTCCACGTGTTCGGCGAGATCGCGCAGGTATTTCGCTTTCTGCGTCGAGATGCCGACCGACCGCAGCGTGTCGCTATTCGTTGCGAGCATCTCTTTCGGAGTCGGCGGTCGATCGCCGTACAATCCGTGCAAGCGACCGAGAATCGTGGAGGCCGCCTTGCCCGACAATTGCTGAAATACGATCGCGCGCGTGAGCGCGGCGAAATGCGAACCGGGTGCGCGCTGCATGAAACTGCACGGCCCGACAGCCTTGATCATGCGCGCCATCACGGGATCTGCCTTGCGCAGATGCCGGAGTGCTTCTTCGACCATGCGCCAACGCTAGCCAGCGTGGCGCCGCCGTGTCTACGCCCGGCGCGGTCCTGCGTCGCGTCCGGTCAGGCGCGCGGCGATCACGCTCAGGACTTCGCGCGTGTCGTAGTACCCGCTGAGCAGCCGCCATCGATACCACGAAACGGCAATCGCGTCGAGCGCGCGCGGTGTCGGCGACATCGGCGGCACTGCGCGGCGGGGCGTGCTATCTCCTGCGCCGTCAGACATAAGAACGAGCCTTCCCATAGGTACGGATGGTATCGGCCCCGGTACCACCAACCTTAAGTCCGCCCTTCTTACTTCCCACTTCTGCCTTCTGCCCTCCGCCGTAGTATTAGCCCGTGGCCAACATCCTTTGTGTTGACGACGATCCGGCGCTGCTCACGCTCCTCCGAAAAGCGTTGGAGCGTCTCGGCCACGCAGCAGTCGAGGCTGGTGGGGTCCCGGCGGCGCTGACGGCCCTCGCAAATCAGCCGATCGACCTCGTCGTTTCGGACTACAACATGCCCGGCGCAACGGGCATCGATTTGCTCGAAGTCATGCGCCAGCAAGGATATGACGCGCCGCTGATCATGCTGACCGGACACGCCAGCATCGAGCACGCGGTCGCGGCGATCAAAGCCGGCGCGGTCGACTACCTCACGAAGCCGTTCCGCCCACAGCAACTCGAATTGGCCGTTACCGCGGGGCTCGAAGTTGCGCGCCTTCGCCGCGAGAACGCCGCCCTCAAGCGTGAAGTCACCGCGCTCCGCGGCTCGCGAAAGATCCTCGGCGAAAGCGTCGGCATTCGTCGCGCGCTCGAGACGGCCGCCACAGCCGCGCCAACGCGCGCCGCGATTTTGTTGCAAGGCGAATCGGGCACGGGCAAAGAACTCATCGCGCGAGCGATACACGACTGGAGCGATCGCCGCGATCGGCCGTTTATTCAACTCAATTGCGCCGCGCTCCCGGAGGGATTGATCGAGAGCGCGCTCTTCGGGCACGAAAAAGGCGCATTCACGGGCGCGATCCGTCGCGTCGAAGGTGCGTTCGAGCGCGCGCACGGGGGCACGCTGCTGCTCGACGAAATCTCCGAGATGCGGCTCGACCTTCAGGCGAAATTGCTGCGCGTGCTGCAGGAGCAGGAATTCGAGCGCGTGGGCGGCACTGTGCCGATTTCAGTCGATGTTCGCGTGATCGCGACGACGAATCGTGATCTCTCTGCGGAGGCAGCGGCGGGGACATTCAGACAGGATCTCTACTACCGCATCGCTGTCATTCCGCTCAGCGTGCCGCCGCTCCGTGAGCGCCGGGACGACATTCCACGGCTGGCCATGCACTTCGCGCAACGCGCCGCGGAGCAAACCAACCGTACCGTGCGTGGGTTCACGCCGGATGCAATTGCGTGGTTACAGTCGCGTGAGTGGCCGGGCAACGTGCGCGAATTGCAGCACGCCGTAGAGCGAGCCGTGATTCTCACGCGCGACGAAGAAATCTCGAGCGAAGCGTTCGACCCGCGCCGGTTTAGTTTGACTGCCGCCGCGGCGAAGGTCTCGCGGGCTTCCGGTGACGACGGTGTTCTCCTTGCTTCACTGCGCCTGGATGATGCTGAGCGCGTGCTGATCGATCGCGCGTTGCAGGCCACCAAAGGGAACCGCACCAAGGCGGCGAAGTTGCTCGGAATTGGCGTGCGTACGCTACGCACCAAGCTCAATTCGGCCGCAACCGGCGATGGTGCCGAAGCGGAAACGGCATGATCAGCTAGGATAAAACGGCCTACCGGCAAAAACAGCCTAGTGCAGACCGGCCCTTCCGCGGCCTGGAAATGAGCTGAGGTATTAGCCGTAAAACCATGCTGTATAACCATTTGCGTATGCTGTAGCCGGTCGCTGAGCGCGCGCAGCGAGTCTGGCCCGAGGCCTGCCTTTATGTGGCGGCGACTCCAGCCACGACCGCCATGCCTCGCAAGATTCGCCGACCCGATGCCGCGCGCGACCAGCTGCTCAAGGACCACTACGCGCTCGTGCACCACGTCGCACATAAGCTCAGCCGCAAACTCTCCACCGAAGCCTCGTACGACGATCTCGTGAGCGCCGGCAGCGTCGGCCTCATCAACGCGGCCGAGAACTTCGATGACTCACGCGGCATCGCGTTCAGCACGTTCGCCGTTCCGCGCATCCGCGGCGCAATCCTCGACGACCTCCGCGCTCAGGATCGCGCATCTCGTTCGCTGCGCCCGAAGGCGCGCTCACTCAACGCAGCGCGCGAAGCAGTTGCCCAGCGCACCTGCGGCACGCCGACCACCCGCGATGTCGCCGCGCAGCTCGGCGTGAATGTCGAAACGATTTGGGAGTGGGATTCGCAGATCGATGCCGCACGCACCGCGTCAATCGATCAGCCGAGTGCATCGGACGACGAAGGCCTTTCGCCGTGGCAGTTCGCGTCGCAAGACGAGTCGATGGATGAAGCGGTTGCCCGTGAGAGTGCGGCAGAAACCGTTCGCGCCGCGCTCGAGGCGTTGCCGCCCCGCGAACGTCAGGTGCTGGCGCTGTACTACTACGAAGAACTGACCCAGGCGCAGATCGCGCAGGTGCTCGGCGTTACCGAATCACGTGTCTCTCAGCTTCGCTCGCAGGCGCTCGCGCGGCTCCGCCGCAACGAGCCGCTGCGTCAAGCGAACGTCGCGTAACGCTGGGTTATTGAGCCGCAGCGCGCGCATCGCGTTGCGTTGCGACGTGCGCTGATACCGCGACCGCGATCGCGAGCAGCAGCACGCGCACCCACGTCGTGCTGATGGCGAAAACGACCGTCGCGCCGATCGTGCCCCACAGCACGGCCAGCGAGCCGATCTTCACGGCGCGCGGAATGCCGCGGCCCGACCGGTAGTCGAGGAGATACGAGCCGAACCAGCGGTTGTGGTACATCCAATGGTGCAACCGCGGCGAACTCTTGCCGAAGCACCACGCCGCCAGCAGCAGGAAGCACGTCGTCGGCAGCAGCGGCACGAACATGCCAATCACGCCCGTCGCGAGCGACACGCTGCCAACGCCAATGAGCACATACCGACGAATGCCGCGCGCCTGCGCGTCAGGCGTCGGACCTGCGAGTGCGGCTTTCACCGGTTCGGCGGGGCACGCCGGATTTCCTGGTGCCGAAGCGCGAATCAAATCCTCAGACATGCGACGCGGAAAATAGCCCGGCACATCGCGCCGCGCAGTCCGCGCGGCACCGGAGAGCGAGCGTTAACTTGCTCGCGCCCGCATGGCGTCCTACGCGACTGATCGCTACCTGCCTGGATTCGAGCCCGAAACGGCTTCCGGCAGCACCACCTCGACGGGGGTGCTCCCGCACCAGGAAATCGAGGCGCTGATCGCCGCGCGGCGCATTCGTGCCGACGAGCCGATTACACCCGATCAGGTTCAGCCGGCGAGCTTCGATGTTCGCCTCGGCGCAAAGTGTTATCGCATCCGCACCAGCTTTCTTCCGGGCAAGACGCAGCGCGTCGCGACCAAGCTCGCCGACCTCACAATGCACGAGCTCGATTTGTCAGAGCCGACAGTGCTCGAGCGCGGCTGTGTGTATCTCGTCGAAGCGATGGAAGAGGTGCACCTCAGTGCGGACGTCTCGGCGCGAGCCAATCCAAAAAGCACCACCGGGCGCCTCGACATTTTCACGCGCTTGATCACGGACCACTCCGACCGCTTCGATCGCGTCGAGCGTGGATACCGCGGAAAGCTTTACGTCGAGGTTTCGCCGCGCACGTTCAGCGTGCGGCTGCAGGCAGGTATCAGGCTCAATCAGATTCGATTCACACGCGGGCAGCCGCTGCCTGCCGACACGCACGTGCACGCGCTGCACAGTGAACACACGTTGTTGTACGACGCCAAGTCACGACCACTTGCGCCCGAAGTGCTCGAAGGTGGGTTGTGGTTGCGCATCGACCTCGCCGGCGACGCCGATGGCGACATTGTGGGATACCGCGCGCGACGCGACGCGCCGGTCGTCGATGTAACGAAGATTCGTCACCACCCGCGTGAGGAATACTGGGAACCCATTCTCGCGGGCAAGTCGCGCAGCCTCGTGCTCTCGCCGGACGAGTTCTACATCCTGGTAACCGCGGAGCGTGTTCGCGTCCCGTTGTCGTACGCGGCGGAGCTGGTTCCGATCGAACCGGATGTCGGCGAGTTTCGCATCCACTATGCCGGCTTCTTCGATCCGGGGTTTGGATACGGGCTTCGCGGCGAGGTGAAGGGCACACCGGGCGTGCTCGAAGTTCGCTCTCACGAAGTGCCATTCCTGCTCGAGCACGAGCAGAAAGTTGGCCGCCTCGTATACGAGCGATTGAGCCGCGGCGTGGAACGCTCGTACGGCGGCGATGTCGGCTCATCGTATCACGCGCAGCGTCTCGCGCTGGCGAAGCAGTTTCGCTGAGCATGAAAGAGCCAGTGATCATTTTTGAGCCGCTTCACGACGGCGTCGCGCCACCGCAACGCGCGACTGCGGCGTCAGCCGGCTACGATTTGCGCGCGTTCTTCTCGCACGACTCCGTCGACGTGTGGTCCGGCGACCGTAGCGCGCCGCGCGCGCTCGAAGGCGCATCGCCCGCGCGAACGCTCGTACTTGCGCCGAGCGATCGCGCTGTCATTCCACTTGGCTTTCGCGCTACCGTTCCCAGAGGTATCGAAGCACAAGTGCGCGCGCGGTCGGGCACCGCGCTCAAGCTCGGTCTCATTCTGCCCAACGGCCCGGGCACCATCGATCCCGACTACATCGGCGAGTGGGGCGTCCTCGTGCTGAATGCGTCAACCGCTCCGATTCGTATCACGCACGGCGATCGCATCGCACAGTTGATTCTCGCGCGATTCGAAGTGCTCGCGTTTGAACCCGGCGTCGTTGTACAGACAACCGAACGCTCCGGAGGATTTGGTTCGACCGGAACTCGCTGAGCCGTAACTTTTCGGCGGCGCGCAGGTACCAGTGGTGCTCGACAGTTTTCTCGACGCACTGGACACGACGATGGCCCAAGCGCTGCGCGGAATAATCCTCAGCGATGTCGACGGCACATTCATCGATGACGCGTACCAACCCGCGATGGACCGCGTGCAGTTCGCGTCGGTACTCGCGCGGTGGCGCGTTATTTGGGTTTCGAGTCGCACGGCCGACGAGCTTCTGCACTTGCAAGCAGCACTCGGTCACGCCGACGACGCCATCGCGGAGAACGGCGGCGTTATCGTCAGTCGCGACACGACGCTCGCGAAGCAGCTCGGTGCGCCGACACCCGTCGACGGGGCATGGATGGTGCGCGTCGCCGCTCCGCGCGACGAAACCACGGCGCTCGTGCGCCGCGTGTTCGCCGACGAGGGCGTTGCGGTACGCACGTTCGACGACATCGATGCGGAGCAGCTCGCGCACTTGAGTCGCTATTCGCGCGATGACGCCACTCGCGCGCTGAAACGCGAAGCCAGTGCGGTGCTCATCAACGTCGCATCCACGGAGCCGGGCGTTGTGCGCGCACTCGCGCATCTTCGCGACGTCGGGTGCGACGTAACCAACGGTGGGCGTTGGGTTAGCGTCGTTCGCGGTTCCAACAAGGGTGAAGCCGCGCGCGCATGGTTAGCTGCTGCGCGAACGCATACGAACGGGAACGCACCGCGAATCGTCGCGATTGGCGACGCAGAAAACGATGCGGCGTTGCTTGCGGTCGCTGATCACCGATTCGTAATTGCTCACATCGATCGCGGCCATCACCCGGCGCTCGCGTCGTATCCCGGTGCGCGAACGCTGCGCCAACCCGGCATCGCCGGGTGGCGCGAAATGCTCGATCACCTCGCAGACCTCGACTGACGCGCGATGACGCTCCCACAGTTGCTCACCGTGAGCATACTCACGATCCCGGAACGCGAGGAATACTTGCGGCGGTTGCTCACGTCGGTGCGCGCGCTGAGCACCAATCCACCGCGCGTCGACGTCGTGTACAACCGTGCGCTCGACGGCGCGCTGAGCGACGCCGTCGCGCGCATTCGCGCGCACGCGCCCGACCTCGAAGTCGAGGTCTACTTCAACGCCGGTGACACCAGCATCGTCGCGGGACGCAATTTCCAACTGTCGGTCTGTCGCACACCGCTGATTGCTTTCGTCGACGACGATCTCACACTCCATGGCGATATCGTTCCGGCGATTCTGGAAACGCTCGCCGCGCATCCGTTGGGGCTCGTCGGTTTTCGTTCGCTCGACGGCAACAGTGACCGCACCGTCAAACCACGCGAGACCACGCCGAGTATCACGTGGAACGGACTGCGGTATGCGCCGGTGCAGGGCATGTTGTGCGCGGGATACCGCGCACTGCTGGCCGACATTGGTGGATTCAATCCGCGACGGCGGTTTTGGGGTGAGTGGACCGAGCTGAATCTTCGGTTGTGGCGTTCGGGGTATCCGACCGCGTATCAGTTGCAGCGCGGCTTCATGCGTCACTGGCACGACGCGCCGAGTTCGCCCACGCGAAACCTCACCGGCCGCGAGCAACACGTCGTCTGGGGTTTGATTTGTACGGCGCTCGAATACGACGCCGTCGACGTGAACGAGGCGACGGAGGTTTTCTGGCGGCTCGTTGAGGAGCGATATCTCGCGTACAGCTACGGCGACGAGCTTTCGCCGCGCAATGTGCTGAAGACCGTGCTTGAACTCGTGCCGCAAATTTCCGCGGAGTGGGGAAGCATCCAGGCGTTTCGCGCACTCACTGCAAAACACCCGTTCCCGTTTGCGCCGTTCCATCGGTTCACGCTCGACGAAGTAAAACAGGTCCAGGCACACGCAAGCGTGACTATCTCGGAGTATCGCCGGTTCGTTGCGAAGGACGCCCACCATCTGCGCGTCTCAGCACCGCGGCCGGCCGTCACGGCGCCGACGCTTCAGGGTGCGTTCAAGCGACTCGTCGGCTCGCTGCGCCGGCTTCGTCACGAGCTGTAGCGCGCCACACACTACAATTCGGGGAGCGTGCCAACACTACTCCCCGTCGCTCTGCTCTCTGTGCTCGCCGGTGCCGCGAATTCCATCGCGGGCGGCGGCACACTTCTGACATTCCCGGCGCTCATCGGGCTCGGTATTCCACCGACCGTCGCGAACGCAACCAGCACGGTCGCGCTGGTACCGGGTTCGTTCACGTCGATGATGGGATATCGCGACGCGTTGCGTGGCGCGCGATCGTGGGTCATTGCGTTCGCGGTGCCCAGTCTCGTCGGCGGCGTCGTGGGCGCGTGGCTGTTGGTGATCACACCCGACAAACAGTTCAGTGCGCTCGTGCCATACCTCGTGCTCGCCGCGACACTGGTGTTTCTCACGCAGCGACCCATTCTTGCAGCCGTGTCGCGTTGGCGCGGTGCCGCACCGCACGCGCCGACGCCAAGCACTGCGTTCGTGATCGCGCAGTTCGTGATCGCCATTTATGGCGGTTACTTCGGCGCAGCTGCGGGAATCGTGATGCTGGGTGCGCTCGGCTTGATGGGCCTGAGCGACATCCATCAAATGAATGGCTTGAAGAACTGGGCCGCGGTGTGCTTCAATGGTGTTGCGGCCGGCATGTTCATTGGATCAGGACTCGTGAACTGGCCCGTCGCGCTTGTGATGGCGGTTGGTGCCGCAATTGGCGGCTGGTCGGCATCGCGAATTGCGCAGCGCGTGGCACGCGAGCATGTGCGCGCGACTGTCGGTGTAGTCGGACTTGTTGCGTCCGCGTGGCTGTTTTTGCGCTAACACCAGCGCGGTGCGTGAAATCGATGACGCGCGCAACAAAATGGTGCCGCATTTCGCGGGCTTTCTCGTATTGTGGACGCGCCACATACAACGTGAGCGCGCGCGGACCCGGCATAGTTAGTGCGGGTACGTCAATGCGATCCGCGACGTCGCGCGGTCGCACCGCGTGCGCCAGGAGAAACCATGAAATCGCTCGTCCCCCGATCCGAATCCGTTCGCGCAGCGGTAACTGCCGAAGCCCCGCACATACAGCGGAGCTCTTCGCTCACGCCGGTTGCAACCGGACTCAATACGATTCTCGCCGTTCGCGAGCACGCGCCCGCGGAAATCGAAGAACTCGAGACTGAAATCCGTCACTGGCACCAAAAGCTTGGCGCGGCATACGCGCGCAAGCGGCTACTCGAGCAATTGCTTGTGGTAATCCACGAAGCAGATGCCGAGCGCGCAGCTCAGCCGGTGGGCATGGCGGTCGTGCGATAACGCACGACCGCGCTCACCACATCCAGCCCAGGCGAGTCTTGTAGACCAGCCGGTTGCCGACGTCGTTGACATTGAAACCAACGCCGAAATTCAACACGATGTTGTCACGAATCTGCCAGTCGCCGCCGGGAAAGAATTGATGCACTTGCTGGTCTGACGGCAGCGGATCGCTCAATTCTCCGGTCGCTCCATAGTACTCGAGCGACAACGCGAACTTCGGTGTGAAGTCGTAGCCGATACGCAAACCTGGTTCAAAGTCGAGGCCTTCGTTTTCACCCGGCCCCTTCAGCGCTTTGCCGACCACGGGATTGAAATCGATCAACAGCTTCCCAAATCCCTTTTCGATGATCGGGCGAATCTCGAGCGTTGTTTCATTCTCTTCGAATCGCTCCTTTGGAAAACCGACTTCGACGCTGAGGCTCACATCGACGGGCCAGTTCCAGGATTGCGGCACGCGCACACGCGGACGCACGCGCCAGCCCACGTATTCCGGCGACTCACCGTCGACGCGCGCGGTGACGAGATAGCCGGCGAGTTCAAAGTGATCCGTGATGCCGCGCGTCAATTCGAATGTGAGATGCGTTTGCTTCTCACTCGCGAGCACAGGCCCCGACGCTACCGTCGTTCCTTTGGCTGTGTAATTGAAATGCGTTTCGAGATTCCACTTTCCGCGCGGAACGGTGATGTACTCGTAAACCTGAATCTCGAACGGATCCTGCGCGCGCGCGGGAGTCGCACAGACCACCGCGGCGGCAAGCACGAGCGTGAGTCGTTTCATTCGACGCATGGTTGGAGTGCAAGAGAATGCGGGCACGCAAATGCACGCCCGCTTCTCGTCTTCTCGTCTTCTCGTCTTCTGTCGTACCAGAGGCGCCGGCCGGAATCGAACCGGCGATGGGAGTTTTGCAGACTCCTGCCTTACCACTTGGCGACGGCGCCGTCGAGCGAAAAGTCGCACGCCCCAGTAGCGGCGTGCAAGCGCTTCGCACTACTTCGCGACTTCTGCGGCTTCGAGCACGGGCAATTCTTCGCCCGGATTGATGAACTGATCCAGCGCGGCGCGGTATTGGCGCTCGTACAACTCGCGGTACCGGCCGCTCTGCGCGAGCAGCGCCGCATGCGTTCCGCGTTCCACCACGCGGCCGTCTTCGATCACGAGGATCTGATCCGCGCTCGTGATTGTCGAGAGGCGGTGCGCAATCACGAACGTCGTGCGTCCCGCGCGCAGAGCGGCGAGTCCCGCTTTGATCTGCTCCTCACTCTCGCTGTCGAGCGATGACGTCGCCTCGTCGAGAATCAGGATCTGCGGATTCGCGAGCACGGCACGCGCAATCGCGACGCGCTGTCGTTGTCCACCGGACAATTTCACGCCGCGCTCGCCAACGATTGTTTCGTAGCCCTCGGGAAAACCGGACACGAAATCGTCACACCTCGCGACGCGCGCCGCGGCAAGAATCTCGTCGCGCGTGGCCGTGGGCCGCGAGAAACTGATGTTCTCCGCGACCGTCCCATCAAACAGGAAATTGTCTTGCAGCACGACGCCAAGCGTCGACCGGTAATCGCGCAGACGCATCGTGTCCAAATCGCGACCGTCGATCAGCACGCGACCGCGCTGCGGGCGATTGAACGCCATCACCAGTGAAATGAGCGTGCTCTTTCCCGATCCGCTCGATCCCACCAGCGCGGTTGTGGTGCCCGCGGGCGCCACGAACGAAACGCCCTTGAGCACTGGCTGATTCTCGCGATACTCGAACCACACGTCCTCGAACGTGACCGCGCCATTGACGCCGGTGAGTGGCGGCTTGCTCGCGTCTGCCGCGTCTTCCGTCGGGGTGTCGAGGATTTCGCGAATGCGGTCCAGTCCCGCGAACGCTTCCGTCAGCTGCGTGCCGATCGACGCCATCTGCACGAGCGGGAACGACACGAGCCCCACAAAAAACACATACAGCACGAAGTCGCCGAGCGTCATCTGGCCGGCGAGAATCGCGTTGCCGCCAACGACCATCATGAGAATGCCGATGCCGCCGACGATCACCGTCGTGACCGCGTGAATCGCCGACACACCCGTAATGCTCGAAGCGATGTTGCGGAACAACCGGTGCACGCCCCGCGCAAACACGAGTTCTTCACGCTTCTCCGCCGTATACGCTTTCACAACGCGCGCTCCGCCAAGCGCTTGTCCCAGCCGTCCGGAAATCTCCGCTGTGATTTCGCTGCGCTTCCGGAAAATCGGACGGAGCTTCGTGAACGCGATCGCCATCATTGAACCGAACACGGCGAGAAACAAAATGACGAGCGTCGTGAGCTGCCAATTGAGATAGAACAGCACGCCGATGCCGATCGACGCGGACACAAGCCCGCCGAGCATTTGCACGATGCCCGTGCCGATCAGATTGCGAATGCCTTCCGCATCGCTCATCACGCGCGAGATCAACACACCGCTTTGTGTCGAATCGAAAAACGACACCGGCAGACGCAGCACTTTCGCCTGCACCGTGCGGCGCATGATGGTGATCGCGCGCTGTCCCGCGAGCGAAACAACTTGCGAAATCGCGAACGTGGTTCCCGCTTGCACCAACGTCGCCGCACCCGCAGCAAGCGCGATCGGTGTGAGCAAATCGGTGCGCGATTTTGCGATCACATCGTCGATCAAATATTTCGAGCTTGCCGGAAGCACGAAGCCCGCGAGCCGGTTGACCAGCGTCAGCGTGAGTCCAATAACCAGCGTGTACCGGTACTCCCACATGAGCGCGCGCGTTTCGCGCCAAACGACGGGCCAGGACAACGGTTTTTTCGGCGGGCGCGGCGGCATGCTGACGAGATAGTGGGGCCGTGCAAGCTAGTGGTGGGCGGGCGCCGCGCGGACGTCGGCAGCACTCGGCTGGCAGTGTAATGCCGGTCTATCTTCGGGTCAAATAGCGTTTTCCACAGGCTGCGCGCTGAATTGTGCAGAAACTGCGCGTGACGCATGACACTTCATCTCAATGAGGTTGCGAATCCGCCCATAACAGCGATAGGTTTGCGCCTTCCGACCGCCGGCGAATGCAGCCACTCGCCGGCGGTCAGTCATTTCCTCCCTCCTCCTTCTCCACCCTTCTTGTCCATGTCCCTGCGTACTGAGGCGCTCCGCGACATCGCATCGCGGATCACTGCGCGAAATGGCGCCGGCGAAGCGCGTCCGACCTCTGACTACTTCGGCGTCAACACGTTCAGCACGCGGGAAATGCGCGAGCGTCTCCCGTCAGAAGTTTTTGAAAAACTCATCAGCGCCGTGCGCCTCGGACAAAAACTCGATACCGAGATTGCACCGGTCGTCGCACAAGCGATCAAAGAGTGGGCGATCAGCAAAGGCGCGACGCACTTCTGTCACTGGTTCCAGCCGATGACAGGATTGACCGCCGAGAAACACGACGCGTTCCTCACGTTCGATGAGCACATGTCGCCGCTTGAAGGGTTCTCAGGCGAACAGCTCATTCAGTCGGAGCCCGACGCGTCGTCATTCCCGTCGGGCGGTTTGCGCGCAACGTGGGAAGCGCGCGGGTACACCGCGTGGAATCCAGCGTCGCCGGTGTTCGTGTTCGAAGGTGGCGGCACGTGCACACTGTGCATCCCATCGGTGTTCATCGGCTATCACGGCGAAGCGCTCGACGAAATGGCGCCGCTCCTCCGCTCGAGTGAAGTGTTGTCACAGCGTGCGATGACGCTGCTCGAACTCATGGGCGACAAAGGCGTACGTCGTGTGATCACGACGCTCGGACCAGAGCAGGAATTCTTCATCATCGATCGCACGCACTTTGCGATGCGTCCCGACCTCGTGATGGGCGGCCGTTCGCTGATGGGAGCGCCACCGCCGCGCGGTCAACAACTCGAGGACCACTACTTCGTCGGCATCCCGGAGCGCGTCATGGCGTGCTTCGCGGAAGTCGAGCGTGAGTTGTACAAACTCGGCGTTCCGATTGTCACGCGACACAACGAAGTCGCGCCCGCGCAGTACGAAATGGCACCGCGCTTCGAAGAGACCGACCTCGGCGTCGATCACAACCACCTGGTGATGACCGTGCTGAAGCGCGTCGCGCTCCGTCACGGATTGCAGGCGTTGATGCACGAAAAGCCGTTCGCGGGAATCAACGGATCGGGCAAGCACTGCAACTGGTCGATGTCGCTCATCGCCGACAACGATCTCGACGGCGTGAACTTGCTCAAGCCGGGCAAAACACCGCATCAGAATCTGCGTTTCCTGATGTTTCTCGCGGCCGCGCTCAAGGGTGTGCACAAGCACGCCGGTGTATTGCGCGCAGGTATTGCGTCATCCGGCAACGAACACCGGCTCGGCGCAAACGAAGCACCACCCGCAATCATTTCGGTCTTCATGGGCGATATGCTCACGAAGGTCATCGACGATATCTCGGCCGGAAAAACCGGCGGCCAGGGCGCGCAGCAAGCGATGATCAAACTCGGCGTCGCGAAACTCCCCGAGATTGCAAAAGACAACACCGACCGTAATCGCACGTCGCCGTTCGCGTTCACGGGCGCGAAGTTCGAATTCCGCGCCGTCGGTGGATCCGCGTCAATCGCGTTCCCGGTGATGATTCTCAACGCAGCGGTCGCCGAAGCGGTGGGCGAATTGACCGCTGCGCTCAAGGCCGAGCTCAAGAAGACCAAGAACGTCGACGACGCCGTGCTCAAAGTGGTGCGCGCCGCGTTCCGCGAAACCACGACGGTGCGGTTCGAAGGGAACAACTATTCCGACGAGTGGGTGCGCGAAGCGAAGAAGCGCGGGCTGCTGAACCTGCGACGCACCCCGGAGTCGTTGAAGCAACTGACGACGAAGGCCGCGCGTGATCTCTTCACCAAGCTCGGCATTCTGTCGAAGGAAGAACTCGAGGCGCGGTACAACATTCGCATCGAGCGCTACATCAAGGACATGCTCATCGAGTTGCACACAATTCGTGAAATGGCGCAGACGCTCGTGTTGCCCGCCGCTTTCGGTTACCTCGGCGAGCTCGCGAGTGCCGCGGAGAACGCGAAGGATGCGGGTATCAAACCCGTTCCGCAGATCGCCACCGCGAATCAGGTCGGCGCGATCGCCGTTGATTTGCAAAAGAGCCTGGCGGTGCTCGACAAGGTGATCGAGAAAGCGGAATCAATGCATCACGATGCCGACAAGGCGGCGGCGTTCCTCACTGCGGATGGCGCCGACGCAATGGCGGCAGTGCGCGGAAGCTGCGACGCACTTGAGGTGCACATTGACGACGCGCGTTGGCCGTTGCCGCGCTACCGCGAAATGCTCTTCCCGGTCTGAGCAGCGCGGAGTTGCGGATGCGAGAAGGGGGATGAGGCGACGCGGCCTCATCCCCCTTCTCGCACCCGCAACCGTGAACTAGCGTCGCTTCGTGTGTTTCGCGACCGTCTGCAACAACAGCTCTACGTCGAACGGCTTCAGCACGAACGCATCCATTCCCGCTTCGGCGTATTGCTCGACTTCGGTGGCAATCGCGCTCGCGGTCGCCGCGATGATCGGCACCCGAGAGCCACGCGACCGAATACGACGCGTCGCTTCGAGCCCGTCCATTTCCGGCATCTGCACGTCCATGAGGATCGCGTCGAACTCCTCCGCCGCGGCGAGTTCGACCGCACGCGCGCCGTTCTCCGCAAGCGTGACTGCAACGCCCTGGTGTTTGAGCAACTCGGTCGTCACGAGCTGATTCACGGGATTGTCTTCGGCGACGAGCACGCGCAAACCGGTGAGATCGACCGCGGTTGATGCGGGAAGCTCAGCGGACTGGCGGAGCGCATCGGTTTCGAAAATGCGCAGCAGGGTGTCGAGCAGCGTGCTCGGGCTGAGCGGCTTCACCAGCACGGCGTCGAACGCCACGCCCGCGGCGGCCTTGGTGGCTTCGTCGCGACCAAACGCCGTCATCAAAACCATATGAATTCCTGATCCATCGCCGGCTGCGGTGATCTCGCGCGCGGCAGCGACGCCATCGAGCTCCGGCATGCGCCAGTCGAGCAGCACCACGTCGGGTTTGGTCTCGCGCGCCGCAGTGACCGCCTCGCGACCGTTGGATACCACCGTGGTCTGCAATCCAAGCGAACGCAGCGCCTCTTCGAGATACTGGCGCGACGCGGCGCTGTCGTCCGCCACAACAACGCGCCGGCCGCGCAAATCGGGCGTAACGCGATTGCCCGCCGGTGTTGCGAGACTATCGAGCGCGAAAATCGCGTCGAAGGTGAACGTGCTGCCCTTTCCAGGAGCGCTCTCGACCCCGATCGAGCCGCCCATCAGCTCGACCAGTCGCTTACTGATCGCCAAGCCGAGCCCGGTTCCGCCGTACCGTCGCGTCGTCGAGCGATCGCCTTGCTCGAACGACTGGAACAACCGTCCGCGAATGTCGTCCGTCATCCCGATGCCGGTGTCCTTCACCGAGAACACGAATCGCACCCGTCCGTCGAGCAGATTCTCCGAACGCACGCGCAAGACGATTTCGCCGGCCGGCGTGAACTTCACCGCGTTGTTCGCAAGGTTGATCAACACCTGGCCAAGGCGCATTTCGTCGCCGATCAGGCGATGCGGCACATCGGGCGGCACGTCGAACAGCAACTCGAGATGCTTTTCCTGCGCCTTCGTCGACAGGATCGCCGCCAGCCGATCGAGCACATTCGTCAGATCGAACGGTGCGTGATCGAGATCGAACTTGCCCGCTTCGATCTTCGAGTAATCGAGAATGTCGTTGACGAGTCCGAGCAGCGCGTCGGCCGCGTGACTGACTTTGTCGATGTAGTCGCGTTGTTTATCGTCGAGCTTCGTCAGCAGCGCCAGGTGCGTGAGCCCGGTGATCGCGTTGAGCGGCGTCCGAATCTCGTGCGACATGGACGCGAGGAAGTCGCTCTTGAAACGATTCGCGCGTTCGAGCGCTTCTTGCTGCGATCGCAGCTCGGCGGCCTGTCGCTGCGTCTCCTCGAGCAGTGCGCGCGCGGCCAGTCGTCGCTCGAGAATCTCGACGTTCAACGCGAGGCGCGGCAGCAACGCGTCAAGCAGTCGCTCGTGCGCGTCGGTGATGTCGCCAAACGTCCCGATCTCGACCACCGCGACGCACGTCGACGTGCCCGCCGCGACGGCGGGCGACACCACCACCGTTCCCGGACGGCCCGCGAGAAGTCCGCTCGCCACCGGAAGCTCCGTCGTTGGGACGTCGCGCACGATGACACGTTGCCGTTGATCTGCGACCTCGCCAATGAGTCCCGCACCCGGCGGGTACGCGCGCGGCGCGCGCGTGCCTTCATCGAATCCCCAGCCGCCGCCGCGTACGAACGCGCCGCGATCCGCGTTCCAGATGTAGAGCACGCCGACGGCGCCGCCGACGAGCGGCACGAGCTCACTCAACAAGCCGCGCGCAAGGTCGGCACGCGTTTGCGCGTGTTGCAGTGAATCGGTGACGCGCGCAACGGCCGCGTCGACCCACCGCCGATTTTCGAGGCGCGCGAGTGCATCGCGAAACTCGCGTACCGTGCGCGCGACTTGGCCGACCTCGTCTGGTCGTCGCGTATGGGGCACATGCACGTCATGGTCGCCTGCGGTCACTTGAGCCGCCGCGCGCGTGATGCGCTCGAGCGGGCGCGCGAGATCCGTCACCACGTTGTACGCGGCGAGCGCGATCAACAGCAGCGTGAGCGCGAGCGCGGCAATCGCGGACGTGAGCGCTTTATTGTACTGGGCGATTCCTTGCCGGTATGTGGCTTCTGCGGCAACCGTCGTGAGCGTCGTGAGCACGGTCAGCCGCTCGACAACGGGGTCGATCGCTGGATACAGAGATTCTCGCACAAATCGCGAGAGCGCAGGCCGGTCTCCCCGCGCGAGGATGTCTTCGAGCAGCGCCGCTTCGCGCATCGAGCGATCAAACAGCGGCGTGAGTTCATCGACGGCCCGCAACTGCTCAGGCGTCAGGCGCGTGAGCGTGAACCGCCGCCATTGATCGCGCGCGACCGATCGCGCAGTGCTCACCGTCGTCCGCGCAGCCGCTTCGCTCACCGCGCGGTCGTCCGCCTTGTGCGCAACGTCGACAATGCGGACGCTCAGCGCATCCGACGTCGTTTTGAGGTAGTTGAGCGCGTTGACGCGGTCCGCCGAAAGCGACATGAGTGCATCGCGCGTCTGGTGCAGATACCATCGCCCAACAGCGGCCATCGTCACGCTGATGAACGTGAACGCGATCAAATACGCGAAGATGCGGCCCTTGACGGTGGTCATCGTGCGCGCTCCGTCGCCCCCGAGATCAGTACGTGCCCAGGTACCGCGCCAGCTCCCACGAACTCACTTGCGTCCCATATTCGCGCCACTCTTGCCGCTTCGCCGCAAGGTAGTGGCGCGTCACATGATCGCCGAGTGCTGCCCGGAGCACGTCATCGCGCTCCAGCGCATCGCAGGCTTCGTGTAAGTCGCCGGGTAAATCGTCGATGCGAAGTCGCCGCCGCTCTCGAAATGACAGATCGGCGATGTTGTCGTCGACCGGTTCGCGCGGCTCGAGACGCTGTTCAATGCCGTCGAGTCCCGCGGCAAGCATGCATGCAAGCGCCAGGTATGGATTCGCCGACGGATCCGGACTTCGCAGCTCTACGCGTGCACCCGGTCCGCGCCGGGCCGGCACACGCACGAGTGGCGAACGATTCTTGAGCGACCACGACACGTGCATCGGTGCTTCAAAGCCAGGCACCATTCGCTTGTACGAATTCACCAGCGGGTTCGTGATCGCGCACAACGCGCGCGCGTGCGCGAGCAAGCCGGCGATGTACTGATGCGCGGCCGTCGACAATCCAAAGTCACCTTTTGGATCAGCGAACGCATTATTCCCCGACCGCTCGAGCGATTGATGTGTGTGCATACCGCTGCCGGCGTGCGCAAACAGCGGCTTCGGCATGAACGACGCGTGCAATCCGAATCGTCGCGCGACGTGCCGCACAACAAAGCGAAGCGTCGTCACATCGTCCGCGGTGCGCAGCGCATCCGATGACCGCAGGTCGATCTCGTGCTGGCCCGGCGCGATCTCGTGATGCGACGCTTCCACAGCGAATCCCATCTGTTCCAGCGCATCGACGATTGCGCGTCGCGCATCTTCACCAAGATCCACCGGAGTCAGATCGAAATACGACCCGACATCATGCGTGTCCGTCGATGGACCGCCGTCTTCTCGCTGCTTGAATAGAAAAAACTCGACCTCCACGCCGGTTCGCATCGTAAACCCACGTTCGCTCGCGCGCGCCAACTGCCGGCGGAGCACACCACGCGGATCTCCCGAAAACGGCGTGCCGTCGGGCAGCACGATATCGCAAATGAGGCGCCCAACGCCCTGTTGCGACGCCTCCCATGGAAAAACCCGGAACGTCGTCAGGTCGGGCCGCAGCAACATGTCGGACTCGACCGTGCGTACGAATCCTTCGATCGAACTGCCATCGAAAAGCACGTCGCCCGCGAGCGCTTTCTCCAGGCGCGACACGGGAATCTCGACGTTCTTGTTGACGCCAAGAATGTCGGAAAACTGCAGGCGCAAAAAACGGACGTTATGCGCGTCCGCGAATGCAACGAGATCCTGTGCGGTCGCGCCCGTGAAATCGGGGACGAGCGCGCGCGTCGGTCGGCTCACGCCTTAACTTTACCACATGGATCCCGGCCCGACGACGACAGACGCCCGCCCAATGTTCTGCACGTCATGCGGCGTGAGGCTGTCTCCAGGCGCCAAATTCTGCTACCGGTGCGGGACCCGCGCCGGCGAAGCACCGATACCGTCACGCCGCGCCCCATCGAAATCGCCTATGCCGTGGGCCATCGCGGCGCTCGTGCTCATCGCAATCGTGTCGCTGTTCGCGGGCCAATACTTCGGGCGGAAGTCCGCGGCAGCGGCAACGCCGATTTCGCCCGCCGCGCCGGACATTTCCGCGATGTCACCGGACGAGCGCGCCGATCGGTTGTGGAAACGCGTTATGGATTACGTCGGTGCCGGAAAACACGACAGTGCTCAGATCTTTGCGCCCATGGCAATCGGCGCCCTCGAAGCTGTGTCGCCGCAAACGGCACACACTCGCTATGACCTCGGTCTCCTTCGCCTGGTGACAGGCAACGGACGCGGTGCCGCCGCCGAAGCAGACACGATTCTTCGTACCGAACCAGCGCACCTGCTCGGTCTCATCCTGGCGGCGAGTGCGGCCGACGCCCGAGCCGATTCGACGGGGCGGAATCGCTATCTGAACCAGCTCGCCGCCGCCGCAGATCGCGAACGCGCGCGTGCGTTGCCCGAGTACGTGATACACGCCGAGGAAATCGAATCGGCGATTGCGCGCGCGAGGCGCGTTCGATGAACGCGACACGGGTGATTCGCGTCGCGCACAGCCCCGACGCCGACGACGCGTTCATGTTTTACGCGCTCGCCACGGGCCAGGTAGATACTGAAGGCCTATCGTACGAGCACGAGCTGCAGGACATCGAAACGCTCAATCGCCGCGCGCTGAAGGGTGAGCTCGAGGTCACCGCCGTTTCGATCCACGCGTACGCGCACCTGACGGATCGGTACGCGCTGCTCCCACACGGCGCATCGATGGGCGACCGTTACGGTCCCCGCGTCGTGGCGCGCTCGCGCATGCGCGCCGATGAACTCGGCGGCAAACGCGTCGCTGTGCCGGGTTTGCTGACGACGGCGTACCTCGCGCTGCAGCTCCGCTCGCCGAAAGCAATTCCCGTCGTGATTCCCTTCGACCGGGTCGAGGCGGCCGTGCTCGCGGGCGACGTCGACGCAGGCGTGATCATTCACGAGGGCCAGCTGACCTACGCCGACGCCGGCCTGCACCTCGTTGTCGATCTCGGCGAGTGGTGGTTCGAGGCGACCGGACTCCCGCTGCCGCTCGGCGGCAATGTCGTGCGCAAGGATCTCGGCGCTGACCTCATCGCCAAGATCTCGCGGCATTTGCGCGAGAGCATCGCGTTTGGACTCAAGCACCGCGCGGCGGCGCTCGACCACGCGCTGCAATACGCGCGCGGGCTCGAGCGCCGCCGCGCGGACACGTTCGTCGGGATGTACGTGAACGAGTGGACGCTCGACTATGGCGCGCGCGGACGCGAAGCCATTCGCGAATTGCTCGCGCGCGGAACGTCCGCAGGTCTGATTCCCCGCGCCGTGAACGTCGAGTTCGTCGGCGAGTGAACCGCGCCACTCCGTCCGGCGTGCCTGGCGCGGACCCGGTTGATCGTCGCGTCATTGTCGTCGATGACGAACAGTCGATCCGCGAAGCCATCGGCCGCTTCCTGCGCGCGCGTGGCTTTGACGTCGTCATCGTCGATAGCGGCGCTGCGGCGCTCGAACAACTCCGCGCGTCGAAGTTCGCCGCGATGCTGTGCGACGTGCGCATGCCCGGAATGACGGGACTCGAAATGCTGCCGGGCGCGCTGAAGCTCGAGCCGGATCTCGCGGTGCTCATGCTGACAGGACTGAACGACGCGTCGACGGCGACCGAAGCACTCGCGCAGGGCGCGATGGATTACCTGCTCAAACCCATCGAGCTCGATCGCCTCGAACTCGCGATCGCTCAGGCGCTGCAGCGGCGGAGCGATCGAATCGACGCGCGCGACGTCGCACAGTTGGTGCGCGAAGAGGTCGATCTGCGCACCGCGGAGCTCGAGCGGGAGAAACTTGCACTGCGCGGGTTGACCGTCTCCGTACTGGAGAGCGTCGTGACGCATTTTGAAGCGCGCGACGCACGCCGCGCTGGCCACTCGCAACGCGTCGCCGCGCTCGCGCGCGACGTGGCGCGCGCGATGCGGCTCGACGACGAAAACACCGGCCACATCCATCTCGCCGCGCGACTGCATGACGTCGGCATGATCGCCTTGCCCGACGCACTGCTGCGCCCAGGCGGGGAGCTGTCCGCAAGCGAGCGGACGGAATTGGAAAAGCATGTCGCCATCGGCGTGCAGATCCTCACGCCGATCAGGCACGCCGCCGCAGCGATCCCGTTCGTGCGCGACCATCACGAGCGCTGGGACGGAAAAGGCTACCCCGCACAGCTGCGCGGCGACCAGATCTCGCTCGGCGGGCGCATTATTGCTGCGGCAGATGCCTTCGTCGGCGCCACCTCCGCGCCATATTCCACCGCCGCCGATACGGGAGCGGTTCTGAAGCGCCTCGAGGCGGACTCGGGCGCGCACTTCGATCCCGAAGTGTTTCGCGCACTCGCCCAAGTGGTGCGGTCGGCGCCCTGAAAGGGGCAGGCGAGGTCGCCCGGTTTTCCAACGTTCTCCCCTCTGTATTCGTTTGGTGATGACCATGTGCAGCGGTTTTAAGGCAGCGGCCGTGGCTCTGGCGCTCGCTGCCTCGGGCGTCACAGGTCACGCCCAAACTTCCGATACGCTTTCGCTCGATCTCGCCGGCGCCGTGGCGCGAGCGTTACGCGTCGCTGACGAAGCGCGCCTCGCCGCGTTCGGCATCGACGCAGCGTCGGCGCAATTCACGACGGCGCGCGCCAGTTCGTTGCCACAAGTCACGCTCAACAGCTCGTATTCCCAGGTCGTGCGCAACGCGCGCGCGACCATCGTCGGCAACGTCTTCGGCCAATCGTACAACTACGCCGCAACTCTGAACATCTCGCAGACGATCTTCCAAGGCGGGCGAGAGTTCTATGCGTGGGCGGGCGCATCGCGTGCACGGTCGGCGGTGCGGCTCGAAGCCGAAGAAGTGCGCGCGGCGCTCGAAGTGGATGTGCAGCGCGCGTACCTCGACGCGCTCTATGCCGCACGCGTTGCGGGCATTCAGCGCAATGGTCTGTCGTTGGCGAAGGATCGGCTCGCACAAATCGAACAACTGGCGTCGAGCGGCCGCGCAGCTCGGTACGACGTGCTGCGCGCGCGCGTCGAGGCTGGGAATCTCGAGCCGGTTGTGTTGCAGTCGGAGAACTCGCGCACGCTCGCCGAGCTCGAACTGCGACGGATTCTGAACATTCCGGCCGCGCAGGCGATCCGGCTCACTACGGACCTCGATGCCCAGAGCGCACGCGCCGTTGTGACACTGGTCGGCGAGCAGGGTGCGCAAACTCCAACGCGCCCGGCGCTGCGCGCGTCGCAACTCAACTATCTCGCGCGCAAAGCGGCGGTCGGCGTGGCGCGCGCCGATTTCCTGCCGACGATCAGCGTGTTCTTGCGAACCGGCTACCTCTCACTGCCATCGGAGCCTGGTTTCCCGTGGGGCGTGGGCCGCACGTCGACGACGCTGTGCCCTGTCGGCTCGCCGCCGGGCCGCGTTTGTCAGAACGATGGATGGTTCCGCGACGAGAGTTTCGGCGTGCAAGTCTCGTGGCCGTTGTTCGACGGACTGCGCGCGAAGGGCAACCTCGATCTCGCAACCGCGCAGGCGCGCATCGCGGAGCTCCAGTGGCGCCAGCGCGAGGAGCAAGTCGGGCTCGAAGTGGCGCGCGCCCGCGCCGAATTCGACCGTGCGCGCGCGGCGTTCGACGCCCAGCGCACCAACGCGGGCGAAGCATCGGAAGCGTTTCAGCTGGCGACGCTCCGCTTTACCCGCGGACTCGGAACCCAGCTCGAGATCACCGACGCGCAGTATGCATACTTGACTGCGCAGTCGAACGAGGCGCGTTCCGTGTACGATCTCCACCTGGCGGCGGCGGAACTCGCGCGCGCGCTGGGGCGCCCAATTCCCATCCCCGCGGGCGCGACGGGCGTACGCACGACATCTTCCAACCAGTGAATCAGCGTTACGTGACCGGTATTCGCGTTTTCGTGATCGCCCTCGCCGTCGTCGTCGCCGCGTGTGCAGACAGCGCGGCTGACGGCGCGCAGTCTGCGCAGTCGGGTCGCAGTGGCACGCCCGCAGCAGGCGACGGCGCGAATGGCGGGCGCGGTGGCCGCGGAGGTCGCGGCGGCGGACCGTCAATTGTGTTAGCGGCCACCGACGTTCACACCGTCTCGCGCGGCACCATCGAGTCGACGACGCCCATTTCCGGCGATCTGCGGCCGATCGAAGAAATCGGCATTCGCGCGCGCGTCGAAGGTGACCTCGTTGCCGTCCACGTCCGCGAGGGCGAAACCGTCCGCGTAGGCACTCCGCTCGCGCGGTTTGACACGGCGGAACTCGACGCCGCGCTCGCGGCTGCCAAAGCGGAAGCCGCGGCCGCGCGCGGCGATTCCGCCACCGCATTCTGGAACCTTCAGCAGTCGCGCGAGTTGCTGCGCGCAGGCGCGATCTCGGAGCAGGCGTTCCGCGCGACAGAGCAGTCGGCGCTCGCGGCACAAGCGCGGCTGGCTGGCGCGGACGCACGCTTGCGTTCCGCCGAGCTCGCGCGCCGCGATGCGCAGGTCGTCGCACCAGCAACCGGGACGATTTCACAACGCCTCGTGCAGACCGGCGAGCGGGTGTCGCGCGGCGCGCAAATGTTCGTGCTCGTGCGCGACGATTCGCTCGAGTTCACGGCGGCGCTCGCCGCGCGCGCCGCCGCGCTCGTGAAGCCGGGACAGGAGGCGCGCTTCACCGTCGACGGACGCAACTTCGTCGGGCGCGTTGCACGCGTAAGCCCCGCGATCGATCCCGCTTCGCGTTCCGTCGCGGTATACGTGCGCGTGCCAAATCGCACGCGTGAGCTCAAGGCCAATGCGTTTGCGTCGGGCCGCCTCGTGTCCGGCGAACTCGAGAACGTGCTGTATGTACCGGTCAGCGCTATTCGTCGCAGCCGGCAGGACGAAGCCACGTTCGTATACCGGATCGACGGCAACGCGATCGCGGTTGCGCCGGTGCGTGTCGGCGCGAGCGATGATGCGCGCGGCACCGTCGAGATTGTCGAAGGTCTCGAGGAAAACGATCGCGTGGTGATCGGCAACGTCGGCACAATCGGCCGTGGCATGCAGGTGCAGGTCCTCGACGCCGACCGACGCGGCGGCCGCGGCGGCACGCCTTAGCGAGAACGGGTTCGCATGTTCCTGTCCGACATCAGCATCAAGCGCCCGGTGTTCGCCACCATGATGATGGTGGCCCTCGTCGTGTTCGGCGTCGTGGCGCACGAGCGGCTCGCGATCGACGAGTATCCGGACATCAGCTATCCGGTCATTGTCGCGAATACGAACTTCCCGGGTGCGTCGCCCGAAGTCGTTGAGCGCGAAGTCACACGCCCGATCGAGAAAGCGCTCAACACGATTCAGGGCATCAAGGAAATCAATTCGACGTCGCGCGAAGGTTCGTCGTCGGTGCGCATCACGTTCCAGCTGAACGTGGACGTGCAGGCAATGCAGCCGGAAGTGCAGGCCAAAGTCTCGCGCATTCGCCGGTCGCTCCCGCGCGACATCGACGATCCCGTCGTGCAACGGTTCGATCCGAACGAACGGCCGATCATGTCGGTCTCGATGCGATCGGACGAACGGCCGATTCGCGAACTCACGGATCTCGCGGAAGAAGTCGTCGGTACGCGCATCGAGTCGGTGCCCGGGGTGGGCGGCGTCAACGTGGTCGGCGGCGCATCACGGCAGATTCGCGTCGAACTCGATCCCAATGCGCTCCGCGCGTACGCGCTGAGTCCGGCGCAGGTGTCTACCGCGCTCGCCAGCGAGAACCAGGAAGTCCCCGCGGGACGCATTCAGCAAGGTGAGCGCGAGCGCGCCGTGCGCGTGACCGGACGCATCACTGACCCGCAGGCGTTCGCCGACGTCACCGTCGCCGTGCGCGACGGAAAAGCCATTGCGGTGCGCGACGTTGGAAAAGTGGTCGATGGCATCGCCGATCGGCGCAGCGCATCGTATTTCGACGACAAGCCCGCCGTCTCGCTCGAAGTACTGAAGATCTCCGGCACCAATACCGTCGAAGTCGCGGACGCCGTGCGCGGAGTCATTACGGAACTCGCGGCGTCACTGCCCGCGGATATTCAGCTCGAGGTCGTGCGCGACGACTCCGCGCGCATTCGCGAATCGCTCGCCGACGTCGAGCTCACGCTCATCATCGGCGCGCTGCTCACCATCGCGATCATCTACCTGTTCCTGAATTCGTGGCGCTCGACAGTCATCACGGGCCTCACGCTGCCGGTGAGCATCATTTCAGCGTTCTTTGCGATGTGGGTGATGGACTTCACCCTCAACACAATGACGCTCCTCGCGCTGTCGCTCGCGATTGGGTTGCTCATCGACGACGCGATTGTCGTGCGCGAGAACATCGTGCGCCACCTCGACATGGGGAAAGGTCACGTGCGCGCCGCGCGCGAAGGCACCGACGAAATCGGACTCGCCGTGCTTGCGACGACGCTCGCAGTCGTCGCGGTGTTCGTACCGGTTGCGTTCATGGGCGGACAGATCGGCAAAATCTTTTTCCAGTTTGGCGTAACCGTTGCGTTTGCCGTTTCCGTGTCGCTCTTCGTGTCCTTCACGCTCGACCCGATGTTGTCGAGTGTGTGGCACGACCCTGAAGCGGCCGATGCACGTGATCCGCGCGCACGTGCCCGAGTCCGCAACCCGATTCGTCGCATCGCACTTGGGTTCGACGCACTCTTCGAGCGCGTTGCCGAACAGTATCCGCGGCTGCTCGGTTGGTGCCTGGGTAAACGACCGCTTGTCATCGCAGGCGCGATTGCGTCCGTCGCCATCGCCGGCGTTATCCTGCCTCGACTCGGGTTTACGTACATGCCGGATTTCGACGCCGGCGAGATCAACGTGAACTTCCGCGTCGCGCCGGGTTCGCGCATTGAGTACGGCGAAGAACGAGGCCACAAACTGGCCGAACGCATTCGCAAGATTCAGGAAATCGAGTTCACGTTCCTGTCGCTCGGCGGCGGCGGGCGCGGCGCGCCATCGAATGGACAGATCTTCGCGCGTCTCAAGCCAAAGCACGAACGCACGAGAACGCAGGCGCAAATCGAAGACGAAATCAGAACGTTTCTGCGCTCAGTCCCCGGAATCACCGGCAGCATCGGCGGCGCACGATCGATCTTTGGCGGCGGTGGGCCGGGAGGCGGGGGTCAGCCGGTGCGCGTGAACGTGCAGGGCCCCGATCCCGATCGCCTCAAGTTGGTGGCCGGTCAGGTGCTCGACGTGCTGCGGCAAGTGCAGGGACTCGCGGAGCCTACCTCGTCAGACGAGGGAGAAATCCCGCAGCTGAACGTGCGCGTCGACCGGCAGCAGGCGTGGGCAGCGGGCCTCGGCATTGCTTCGATCGCGAGCACGCTCCAACCGCTCTTCGCGGGCCAGCGTGCAACCACGTTCCAGGATGAGCAGGGATTCACGCACGACGTCGTCGTCGTGTATCCCGACACTCTGCGTGCGTCGGCGGACGACGTAGCATCGATCCCCGTTGCGTCTAGTTCACCGGACGCGCGCACGGGCCAGCGCGCAGTGGTGCCGCTCGGACAAGTCGCGAACATCGAGGCCGGCATCGGGCCACAGCAGATCGAGCGCCGC
Source organism: Gemmatimonadaceae bacterium (assembly GCA_035277145.1). Lineage (GTDB taxonomy): Bacteria > Gemmatimonadota > Gemmatimonadetes > Gemmatimonadales > Gemmatimonadaceae > DASRAP01. The sequence goes on from DATELA010000057.1 coordinate 49,318, forward strand.
GCGCTCGAGCGACAAGTCGCCATCAACGCTGGTGTACTACCGGGGTACGCGATGGGCGATGTGGCGGCCGAAGCGATGGTCGCGATTCGCGCCATGGGCCTGCCGCCTGGTTATCGCGCGGTGTTCGGCGGAGAAGTGCAGAACCTGAACGAGACAAAAGGCTACGTGTTCGAAGCCATTATCCTCGCCGTCATCTTCATCTATCTGATTCTCGCGTCTCTTTTCGGCTCGTTCTTGCAGCCGCTCGCCATCATGCTTGCGCTTCCGCTTTCACTCCTCGGCGTCGCGCTCGCGCTCTGGATAACTGGCGGCAATCTCAACGTGATGTCGATGATCGGCATCATCATGCTGATGGGATTGGTCACGAAAAACGGCATTCTGCTAATCGACTTCGTGAATCAGGCGCGCGAGTCGGGAAAGAGCCGGCGCGATGCAATCCTCGCATCTGCGCGCGTACGCTTACGACCGATCGTGATGACGACCGCGGCGATGGTGTTCGGCATGTTGCCGCTCGCTATGGCCCTCGGCGAGGGCGCCGAACAACGCGCACCGATGGCGCGCGCGGTAATTGGCGGCCTCATCACTTCGACGATCCTGACGCTCTTCGTCGTGCCGGTTGTCTACACCGTACTCGACGACGTTGTGGCGTGGCTCACGCGACGCTCCACGCGACCTGCGGCGCACACACGAGAGGTTCCGGCGCCAGCGGGTGACTGAGCCAGCGGCCCCCCATTGACGGATCGCTTCGCAACGTGCATTTAGCGGCTTCACGGACCACGTTTTTTTCTGTTCAGCGATTTTGTGCTCACGACTGCTCAGGAGGCTCGCATGCCGCGCGGCGACAACAAGAACGAAGGATTCCGGCTCGCTGACCGCGACGACGAAGAAGAAGTCGGTTACGGCGGCGGCACCGGCTACGATGACGAGGACGACGAGGACGGCGGCTGGACCATGCATAAGGACCACAGCGACTCGCTGTGGGATAGCGCCGAAGAACTCTCGGACGATGAAGAAGTGGTAGAGGGCGAGCCTGGTGCAGCTGCGGACCCTGCGGGCGAAGAAGACGACGAGGAGTCGGACTTGTTCGGCGGTAGCGCTCCCGCACGTCCGGCTGCGCCGCCGGCCGCCAAGCCTGCGGCGAGTGCGCCCAAACCTGCGCCAATGGCAAAGCCTGCGGCGGCTCCGAAGCCGGCTCCAGCTGCGATCGCTAAGGCCGCCGCCCCGAAGCCGAAGAGCGCTCCCGCGAAGAGCAAGGCAAAGCCCGCAAAGAAGGCCGCGAAAAAGAAAGCGGCCAAGAAACCGGCGAAGAAGTCGGCGCGCAAACCCGCAAAGAAGGGCGCCGCCAAGAAGACCAAGAAGAAGTCGGCAAAGCGCCGCTAGGGCAGGCCGCGCGGGCGCGAACCCCCTTCGCGCCCGCGCCAAATCGATGGTTGACTGGCCCGTTCTGTCGTGGCATTATTGCGACATCAATGCGGCACTACTAGGCCATTCGAGCTGAAATGGAGTCACCCGTTGTTCAGCTTCGCGTGCACGCGAAACAGGCGCCTTGGAACGCCCGTGGACTGGCCGCGCACGCCACCGCGCTCGTCGATGCGGCTGGAGTAAGACCCACCAACGCCGCCGCTCGCGCCGCGCTTACAGCGCGAGCAGTTCGCTTCTACGTCGCCAACGGATTGCTCGGCCGCCCCGACGGGCGCGGCACGGCGGCCACGTATGGTTACCGCCATCTGCTCCAGTTACTCGCGATCAAGATTCGGCAGCGCGAGGGCCAGACGCTCGAGGTGATCAAGCGCGAGCTCGCCGAACAAACAGGCGACGCACTCGAGCGCCGAGTCGCTCAGGTGCTCGCTCCGGCGCTTGCAACTCGAACCGATGCGCTGGTGATCGACGACGACGCGAATCCCGTTGCGTGGAGACGCGTGATGGTCATGAGTGGTGTTGAGCTGCATGTCCGCGAAGACTCGACTGCCGCGCGCGAGGACTCGATCGTCGCAATGCGCGCCGCCATTCGCGCCGCGCTGGGCAGAACGGATTCCTGAGCGCAATGACGCTCGTGCGCTTCGAGGGAGACGCGGTCGTCATCACCGGCGTCGGGCGTCGCGGGCAAGCCGGTGAAGTCGTCGCGCGACGATTCGCTGAGCTTGGCGCGGCAGTTCACTGCATCGATCGCGACGCCGGAGTGAACGAAGTTGCGGAGACGCTTGCGAGTGCTGGCATCGCGCCGCGCGCGCACCAGGTCGATTTGACGGACGCCGGGGCGACGGCACAACTCGCCTCATCAATCGCGGCGGCACACGGCGGTCGCGTCGCCGCGGTTGCCGCCATCGCCGGCGGTTTCGCGCACTCGGGCCCCATCGCGGACAGCGACCCGGCTGTGCTCGCGCGACAAGTTGCCATCAACCTCACCAGTGCGTACTGCACCGCGCGGGCGTTCGCGCCAAGTGTCCGCGCCGCGCGCGGCGCTTTTGTGTTCGCGACGTCCGCAGCGGTGTTGCCCGGCGGTCGCGTCGCCGGACTCTCGGCATACGCCGCAGCAAAGGGCGGACTCGTACAGCTCATGCGCGCCCTCGCACAGGAGGAGCGCGAGTACGGCGTGCGCGTCAACGCGGTCGCGCCGACGGCGCTGCGAACCGCGGCAAACGTCGCCGGGATGGGCCGCGACGTTCGCTATGTCGAGCTCAGTGAATTCGCCGACGCGATCGTGACGCTGTGCTCGAGCGGATTCGCGCGCGCAACCGGCCAGGTAATCGAGCTCGCGTAGGCGCTCGCGCCTTGCCTCGACTCACGTCACAACCGACCTTCCTCGCGTGACGAGTGCGCCACGCAAGAGACTCCCATCGCGCGGAATCCTCTTCGACCGCGCGCTGGAAGCGCTGCCCCTCTTTCGCCTGTCAGATTCGTCGGACGACGGCGCAATCTCGTTCGAGGTCGAAGCCGGCGGGCGCTGGCGCGTGATTCCGTTGCCCGGTGACCGGCTTCCGGGCACGTTCGATCAGGACGTCTACTTCGAAATCTTTCGCCGCTACCAGGACGCGGGCGCACCAGCCGATGGCACGGTCGCATTCACGCTGCACGATTTTCTGCGCTCGATGGGACGCAAGGTCGACGGACGCACGTACGAGCAACTGCGCGCAGCACTCGGACGTCTCCAGCGCACAACGCTCGAATCGGCCGGTGCATACTGGGACGCCGCGGAGAACGCGCACTCGAACGCCCGATTCTCCTTGCTCTCGTCAATCCGAATCGAACGCCGCCGGAGTGTTGATCGGGAGCAACTCGGACTGTTCGCTGTGCTCGCGGCAAACGAACCGGGTGATGCTCGTGTCACGATTGGCGCACCCGTTCGCGCCAACATCGCGGCGGGCTACACAGTGCGGCTCGCCGTCACCGAGTGGCTGTCACTCTCGTCCCCAGTGTCGCGCCGTCTCTATCGCATGATCGCCGTCGTTCGCGCGCAGAACCTCACCGAGTGGACACTTCCATTGGCCACGCTCGCCGAGCAACTCCCCCTGGCGCAGCGCTACCCGTCCCACCTGCAACGCGTTCTGCAGCCGGCGCACGAAATGCTGGTTGCCGCCGGCGCCGTAGCCACCGCCGACATTTCGCAACACCAGGGCACGTGGATCGTCCGCTACGTGCTCCCACGCACCGCCCCGTAGTAGTCCGGAACTCTCCCCTTCGGTACCGGTATTGCGTTATCGTTGCGGGACAACGTCTTTGGCGGAGATTCGGCCCGAATGCGTATTCGACCCGTCGTTGCCTTCATTGCGGGCGCAGTCCTTACTGCGACCGCGACCGGGTTTTTCCTTGAAGAACAATCCACCCGCGATGCCGCGCGCCTTTTCGATCAGGTGCTGAGCACGGTCGCGCGCCGCTTCGTCGATTCGGTCGACGCATCGGCGTTGTACGAGAAAGCCGCGCACGGTCTCGTCGAGGAACTCAACGACCCGTACAGCGAGCTGCTGCCACCCCAGGAAGCGAAACAGTTCAACACGACAACCGGCGGGCGATACGGCGGCGTCGGCATGCTCATTGAGGCGCAGCAGGACGCGATCGTCATTTCGCGTGTGTATCCAAACACGCCGGCGGAGCGCGCGGGCATTCTCGCGGGCGACCGCATCCTGGAGATCAACGGCACCACGACGCGCGGCTGGTCGACTCGCCAGGTGTCGGACACGATGCAAGGTGTGCCCGACACGAAGGTCAGGGTGAAGTTCGCGCGCTTCGGCGTGCCAACACCGATCGACGTGACGTTTACGCGCGCGACAATCCGCATCCCCGCGCTGCCATTCGCGATCATGCTCGAAAACAACATCGCGTACTTGCCGCTGCAAACGTTCAACGAAACCGCGGCACGCGAAGTCGCCAATCAGCTCGAGCGATTCCAGCGCGATGGCGCCAAGGGCTTCGTCCTCGACTTGCGCGGTAATCAGGGCGGTTATCTCGATCAGGCGCTTGCGATCGCAAATCTCTTCCTGAAGCCCGGACAAGAAATTGCGTCAGTGCGCTCGCGACAGGGCGACACGGAGCGCTACGTCGCCGAATTTGATCCAGTTGCACCAACCGTTCCGCTCGTGATCATGACCGACGGCGGCAGCGCGTCCGCATCTGAGATCGTCGCAGGCGCGTTGCAAGACCACGATCGCGCGCTCATTCTCGGCACGACGTCGTTCGGCAAAGGTCTCGTGCAATCGATGATGCAACTCGACGAACCGGGCTGGTTCCTCAAGCTCACAACGGGCAAATGGTATACGCCGAGCGGTCGCTCGATTCACAAAGCGCGCACGGTTGGCGAAATCGAAGCCGACACAGCTGCGCATGAAGACGTCTCGAAGCGCCCAGTGTTCAAGTCTGACGCGGGTCGCACGGTATACGGCGGTGGCGCGGTAACACCGGACGTGTTCATTCGCCCCGATACGATCACGACTGCGGAGCGCGTCGTCGCGCAAAAACTGCTCGCAAAGCCACAGGACGTGTACATCACGCTGGCGGACTATGCGCTGCAGCTGAAGGACAGCGTGCGTGTCGACTTCAAAGTCACAACCGCGTGGAGCGACGAGTTGTATCGTCGCGTGAAAGCGAAGGGCGTTGACGTGTCGAAGCCCGAATGGGACGCCGGCCGTTCGTACACCGATCGCGAACTCGCGAATCGCATTTCGCGACTTGCATTCGGCGATTCGACAACAAAACGGCGCGAACTCAGCGAAGACACACAGTTGCTGCGCGCGATGGATCTCCTGCGCCGTGGTCGCACACAGGCGGATTTGTTCGCGTTGGCATCAGCGCAACCGCGCGCTCGTCAGGAGTGACCAAACCGGTGTGGTATGCCGCGCTCGCGTTCGTCGCGAGCGCGGCGGCGTGCACGCGCGCTGACAACGCGTCTCCAGCGACGACAGCGCGCGCCGTACCCGCAGAGCCGGCTGAAACGCGGCTGACCAACGTTCGCCAACTCACATTTGGCGGCGAGAACGCGGAAGCGTATTGGTCGACTGACGGCCAACACATCACGTTCCAGGCAACGCGCGACGGACGTCCCTGCGATCAGCAATTCGTGATGCGTGCGGACGGTTCCGATGTGCGCCGCATTTCGGTCGGCGGTAAGACAACGTGCGGATTCTTCTACGACTCGAACCGGCGCGTGCTTTTCGCGTCGACGCACGGCGTTGATACGGTGTGTCCGCCAAAGCCCGACGCGTCCGCCGGATACGTCTGGCCGCTCGACGCGTTCGACGTCTACACGGCAAACGTCGACGGATCCGATTTGCGTCGACTGACGAACTACGGTGTTTACACTGCTGAGGCCGTGGTCTCGCCGGATGGCCGCAGCATCGTGTTCACATCGCTGAAGGATGGCGACCTCGACATCTACACGATGTCCATCGATGGCTCGAATGTTCGGCGCCTCACGAATACTCCGGGCTACGATGGAGGTCCGTGGTGGTCGCCAGATGGAACGAAGATCGTGTACCGCGCACACCACCCGGCGAATGCAACCGAGCGCGCGGCGTACGATTCACTCCTCGCGCGAAAGTTGGTGCGCCCGAGCAAAGTGGAATTGTTCGTGATGAATGCGGATGGCTCTGACCAAAAGCAGATCACGACACTCGGCGGCGCCAACTTCGGGCCGTCGTGGACCACCGACGGACGACAAATCGTCTTCTCGTCCAATCACAAGACACCGCGGAGTGGCAACTTCGACCTCTATCTCGTGAACGTCGACGGGAGCGGGCTCGAGCAACTCACGTTTCGCGAGGAGTTCGACGGGTTTCCGATGTTCAGTCCCGACGGCAAGCATTTGCTGTGGGCGTCGAATCGGCACGCGGCCGCAAGCGGCGAGACGAATCTTTTCATAGCCGACTGGCGTTAGTCGCCGCATTGAAGCGCGACGCGATCGCTGCGCCGTTCTAGCCGCGCGACCGCGCGAATTGCTAGCTTCCGGGTCGACTCTCAAACGCCGGTTACGGCCACATGGGTGAAGTTGGACTGGCTGTCCTCGCGGTGCTCGGTGGCGCCGCAGTCATCACCGCGTTCAAGACTTTCAAGATCGTCGGTCAGGCTGAGGTCATGGTGATCGAGCGACTGGGCCGATTTCATCGCCTCGCGCGCTCGGGATTCAACATCATCATCCCAGTGCTCGAGCGCCCAAAGTCGATCGACGTGCGCTACTTCGAAGGCACTGGCACTGGTGGTCGCAAACTGCTTGCGTCCACCACTACGCGCATCGATTTGCGTGAGCAAGTGCTGAACTTTCCGAGTCAGCCGGTCATCACGAAAGACAACGTTACGATCGATATCGACGCGGTGTTGTACTATCGCGTCGCCGATCCGCAAAAGGCGGCGTACTCGGTGCAGAATCTCCCCTACGCACTCGAAACGCTGACGCGTACCGCACTGCGAAACATTGTCGGCGAGATCGAACTCGATCAGACGCTCGCGTCGCGCGACATGATCAACAAGAAGATGCGCGAGGTGGTCGAAGAAGCCGCGATTGGATGGGGCGTCGATGTCACGCGCGTCGAACTCCAGCAGATCCAACCGCCCAGCGACATCCAGCAGTCAATGGAGTTGCAAATGCGCGCGGAGCGCGAGCGACGCGCGGCCGTCACGAACGCCGAAGCATCGAAGCGCGCCGCCGTGCTCGAAGCCGAAGGCCAGCGCGAAGCGCAGGTGAGAAAAGCCGAAGGCGAAAAAGAAGCGGCGATTCTGCGTGCGCAGGGCCAGGCTGAGGCGCGACTTGCTCTCGCGAATGCGGAGTCCGAGGCTTTGCGCCGCATCGCAGCCGCGTTGCCGTCGGGCGACGCCGCGACGTATTTGCTGGGCGTCAAATATCTGGAAGCGCTGCCCAGCCTTGCGTCCGGAAAAGGCTCGACGATTTTCCTGCCGGCCGAAGCATCCGCTGTCATGGGAGCGCTCGGCGGACTTCGGCAGGTGCTGTCGCCGCCGCCCAAGAGCGACAAGGAGTAGCCGGTGGCGGCGACGCGCATCAACAAAGCCCGCGCGGAGCGCATCGCACGTGCTCACGCCTGCACCCGGTGCGAGGAGTACAGCTACAAAAAGCTCGTGGTCAAAGAGGCGACGGCGCGACACGCCAAGGAACTGAACGTCGCCTGGATGGCCGACTTGGTTTGCGGGGTCTGCGGCCTCCAGCAGGAGCTCGGGATAGACCCCGAGGGCGAGGTCGTGTACGTCAATTAGCCAGTGAGCGGGTCGCCTCGAGAGCGATCGATCAGGCCCGGCGGACCGCGCCTCCCGATGGCGCAAACCGTCACACCACTTGGATTTAGCCCCTGAACCGGTTACGTTTCGAGCCCAGTCATCCTGGGTGCTCGGTCAACCGTCCGGGCGCTCCATTTCCCCGCTGGAGAGGATATGCGCAAGCCGCGGCCCAACACATATAACCCGGCGCAAGCCCTGCACCTGATCGCCTCCGACCGCGCTGGTGAAGCGCTGAGTTGCCCGTCCTGCGCCGGCCCGATTCTGCGCGAACCGGCAACGGTGCCGGCACCCCCGCGCTCACATGTGACTCTCAAGTGTACAAGTTGCGGACGATTCGCCCGGTACATCGCGGGGGCCGCCTAACGCGGCCTTCGCGCTCGCCCGAGCAATCGGCAGCGCTCATTCGCACGAACGACGACGCACGTGCGCACGCATTCCTCGGTTGTGCTTCCGCCGGCACCCAGGAAAACGATCAGTACGTGGTCCGTGGCGGGGGACGAGGAAGAATGTCAGATGGCTCGAATTACCGGAACAGTGAAGTGGTTCAACGACGCGAAGGGATTTGGTTTTATCGCTCGTGAAGGTGGACCGGACGTGTTTGTGCACTTCAGCGCAATTCAGTCGAACGGATTCAAATCGTTAGCTGAAGGCGATCGCGTCGAGTTCGAAATCGTCCAGGGTCAGAAGGGACCGCAGGCGGCCGACGTCATCAAACAGGGGTAGGAAGGCGGAGCGCGGACGTTCTGAGGGTTCGCGGGGCAGCGAGCAATTCTTTGACTTTCGTTCCGCCAGACGATACCGTCTTGGCGCGCTTACCCGTCGGGTGCTCTCAAAATGTCCGCGTCTTCCGAAGCCGAGTCCGCGTCGCCAAGCGGTTGGTCGGCTACTGCCATCCTGTACGCAAGACCGCTGACATCCGGCGGCTACGTCGCGATTGAGGCGTCGCAGCCGGCGGGGACGGCGTATCGTGCGTGCGTGTATGTCGAACGGCGCGCCGACCCGTTACGCCGATCTGGTCACGCGCCACCGGTCGTCGCGGAGTTCGAGGGTCCGACGCGACTCAGCGTGATGCACGAGTTGTATCGCGTAGCCGCGGACGACGACTTGCTCGAGCGCGGCATGGCACAGTGGGCGGCGGCGCAGCGCCGAATTACCGAGTAGCGTTGGGAGCGCGGCGATAGAGTTGCGCGGGTCGCCCGCGCCCCTCTGCACGCCATTCACTTGTCGGAGTAATTCGCTCCGCGGCGTTTACAACGCGTCGGAAACTCGCCTTGTACAACCGCCGACCGAGCAGTACTTCGTGCGCACGCTGCAATTGCGTCAGCGTGAATGCAGACGGTAACAACGCAAAGGCGAGCACCCATCGATCCGCGTGGTTTGATGCGAAAGCGAGTGCGTGCGCGATCGATTCACGATGACACGGCGACACGAGCTTCCGTGCCTTCGCCGCGGTGTACCACGCGGCTCGCTCGTTGGCTGCAGTGGGTTCCGTTGTGGCAACCAGATACGTGACCGATAACCGGGCGCGCAGCGGGTGCTCGTGAACAGCGCGCGCCGACACCTGGACGGTCCAACTCGCTTTGCGTTGAAGGATTTCGCGGCCGAGCGCCGCCGCAGCCACATCGAGTGAGCCTTCGCCGCCCCAACGCGCCATCGGGAGCCGAAAACCGTCACGCCCACCAGCCAGTCGCACCGCCAGTCCGCCCGGTCGCAGCGAGACGCAAACGAGATCGATTGCGCACGACACAGCGAGCGCGCGACTAGCGGATCGCGGTGCGCTGAATCCCGGTGCCGCGCTCCGCGACCGGTGGAATCGAAATCGGAAGCCGGCCGGAAATCGGTGCGCGCCCTGCGAGCGCCCGCGCACTTGCCCGTTGCGAACTCGGCGCACCGCTCCACGCCACCACGTACGCCTGCACATCGGTGATTTGCTGCAGCAAATACGGGTTGCCAAGCGCTACCGTAATCACGCCTTTCGGGCGTGCGGCGAGCGCGCGCACAAACGAAACAAACGCAGTCGACTGCGCGATAGTCGCAGCGTCCCATCGCGTCGCGACATACGAACCCACGACCACCGCGTCAACGCTATCCGCGATTGCGGCAACTCTCGCGAAGTCGGCGTCAGTTCCAGCGTCGGCGTCGACGAATGCACTGCGGACGGCAATTCCTTCTGCGCGCAACGCTGCGTCGAAATGCACGCCCGCCAGCAGATCGGTGCGCCGCGCAACCGTCACGCTGAGAACGCGCGCGCCCTGCCGAAGCGGAATCGTGGATCGCTGATCGCGAACGAGCGTGATCGATCGCGACGCGATCGTATCGGCGAGCGCTTGGTTCGCCACTGTGCCGACAACCTTGCGAACGTTCACGGGATCGAATGGCTTCGCGCCCGCACCGATCAAGCGCGCTTTCGCAGCAAGAATGCGTCGCGCAGCATCGGCCACGCGCGACGCAGGATACTTGCCTGCAGCAACACCGTCTTCGATGGCTTTGATCGTTACCGCGACGTCAACCGGCTGAATGAGCACGTCCGCGCCGGCCGCGACTGCGCGTTGCGCCGCGTCGACCGCACCGAATCGATCGAGCACGCCGCGCATGTCCATCGCGTCAGTAATCGCAACACCGCGAAATCCAATGTCGCGGCGCAGAAGTCCCCCGATGATCGACGGCGAGAGCGTCGCGGGCACACGACTGCTGTCGAGCGCCGCCATCGCGCCGTGAAACGTCATCACCGCACCAACACCGGCGGCGACTGCTGCACGAAACGGCCGCAATTCTACCGAATCGAGACGCGCGCGAGACGCTGTCACTTCAGGCAGCGCGAGATGCGAATTCACTTCGGTGTCGCCGTGTCCGGGAAAATGTTTCGCGGTGGCGAGCATGCCGTGATCCTGCACTCCGCGCACGAACGCGGCTCCCAATCGGCCGACGAGAACCGGATCTTCGCCGAACGAGCGCACGTTGATCACGGGGTTTGACGAATTGTTGTTCACGTCCAGCACCGGACCGTAAACGATGTGCACGCCGAGCGCACGTCCTTCGTCGGCGGTCATTGCGCCGAGGCGATACGCGAGTGCCGTGTCAGCGGTCGCGCCGATTGCCATGAGAGGTGGCGCCCACGTCGCGCCACCGAGCTCGATCGCGTTGGGAAGGAAAACGCCGCCACGCGCCCTGAACCCGGCGCCAGCTTCGAAATCGGCACCAAACAAAAGCGGGACGCGCGACGCGCGCTGCATGGCATCGAGTTTCGCGGCAATGTCGAGCGGCGTGCCCACACTGATGGTGAAGCCACCAACGCGATCCTCGGTAATCCATCGCTCAACGCGAGCCCACCGCTCGTCGTCCGCGGACATGTAGTCGCCCACGATGCTCGGCCACACCATCTGCGCGGCCTGCTCACGCAGCGTCATCTTCGCGAGCGTCGCGGCGGCCCACGCGTTCGCGTCCTGCGGCGCGGGCAGCGCGGATGGCGTCGCACGCGCCGCTGGCGTCGTCGGAGCAGGAGCGCTCGCGGCGCGCGGAATAGTGCACGCGATTGTCGCGAGCGCCGTGAGCAGCGTGGCGCGCGAGCCGCCGAGTGTCACCATGAGATTTTTCCCTGCTGCGTTGTGTCGACGTCCGAGTTTTTCCCGGACTTGAACAAGAACGCGTCCATGTTACGCGTGAGGAATTGTCGGGCTTGCGGATCCATGACGTTCAGGCCGTAGTGATTGATCAGCATGGTCTGCTGCTTGAGCCAGTCGCTCCAGCATCGCTGACATACACCCGCAACCACCCGCGCTCCCATCGGCCCCGGAAATGGGGGCTTTTCGAATCCGTCGCGCGTCTCACCGCACCGCGCGCACGTCACTTCTGGCATCGATCCTCCTGTTCTGACGCGGCAATCTACTTGCCGCGGTGTTGAGTTCTTTCGCATTGGCGAGCGCGACGGGCCGACGTCGACCGCGCACGTCCGACCCTGGGACCGCCGCGTAACTGTCCGTGTCGACAGCGCTTGAGCGGCATGCTCGTCATCAACTGCCCCGAGCCGGCGTGCGTCTCCAGGCCGCGCCAGCTCCGACGTATCGTTTCTCGACAGTGTCGCGAATATAGGCGATGTCCTGCTGTGTAACGCTATACACACCAATGACTTACACTAACGCTTTGACTCCAATTGGACGATGCTTGTATTGCAATGATTACAAGCGCCCTGTCCTCACTCACTGCTCGACGGCTCAGCGCCATCGCGCGATTCATGCGCACGATGGCCGCCTGCGTGCCGTGCGGCGCCGCGCTCGTTGGCGCGTTGGGACGCGACCTCCATGCGCAAGCAGCGAGCGCCGGCCACACGAAAACGGCGATTCAGGTTTCAGCGAGTCTCGTCGTCGGTTATCGCATGCATGTCCGCCAAATCGCACCGGCGCGAATCGTCGAGCGCAACGCGGGCATGATCGAGGTTGAGCTGAGCCTCGAAGCAGCGTCGAATGTCGCGTGGCGGCTCACGATGGCCGCGCCGCTCGCGCAGGATTCCGTCGCGTTTTCGCGCACCGAAGTGCGCGATGCGTCTGGTGCGTGGCGCACTCTCGATCGCGCCAACTCGGTGACCGTCGTCGGTGAACGCCCGCCGTGCAATCCAACACCGATCACCGTGCGAGTCCGGCTCTACGACGACGCGCAAATCGCTGCGCTGTCGGCACCGCGGTTCATGATGGATACGGCGGCGCGCGGACTCTAGCGCGCTACGGTGCGGTGATCGTGAACTGAATCGGAATCGTGTAGACACCTGGCGTGTCGAGCACCCAGGAGTACAAGACACGGAATGACAACGGGATCACCGTACCGGCTGTCGCGCCGCCGCTGGCCTGGAGCTGCACATCGGTCGTCGAATACGGCGTGAACGGTCCGCCCGGATTGATCGCCCACAACAAATCCGCGTCGGGCTTGTTCGCACGCGGCGTTGCCCCGCTGCCGCCGAGTGGCGTGCCGACCCACGAGCCCGTGGTAACGCGGGTGGTCACACTCCAGCCTTGATTCGATTTCACCGTAAGCGTCAGACCGGACGTCGTTGCAAACGTCGAGTCAAACGCACCGGCGGTTGCATTGAGGAGCGAAATGTTCGTCGCACTCAGCTCGAGGCGAGTCGCGCGTGTGATCGTGAGCGAGACCGAGTTCGTGTTGTTGCTCTGCGTCGTGCACGATTCAGCGCCGTTTGTTTGGCACTGACCTTGGCCGCGCGCGGAGGCCGCTGCAGCGGCCCATAACGCAGCTACGCTGGCGGCGAGAAACACGCGCTGCCTCACTGGTCGCCTCGTACCGCCACAAACTCGCCGCTCGTACCGCTGCCGATCTGCACCCAGGTGCCGCGAATTGTGTCAGCCACCAATCGACCAACGTGGCGTCGCGTTCCTTCACTCAGCAGTACATCGAAATCGACATCATCGGTGCCAATCAGGCGCCCGCTGACCGCGCCCGACAACAATCGCGTCGTGCCGGGACCCGTACGCTCTTCCCAGGACACGGAACCGCCAAGGAGTTCGCCGTCCTGCGACGAAACGGTCAGGACGCCGGTGAGGTCCGCGCTCGGAGACGTTTGCGTCGCGGTGTACTCCCACGCGCCGGACATATTCACCGCCGCGGCGCCACCGTCGGTGACATCGATGCACGCCGAACTGAACGCAACGAGCGCGACGACTAGTCGAGTGCGCAGAATCGCGCCGATCATCGGTGACCATCCTCGCGTAGCGCGTCAGCCGCCGGTTGTGCGCCGCGACCGGAATCGAACAAGCGCACCGCGCGGCCACGCAACGGAACTTTGATTGTCTGTTGCTGGTGCGGAGCGACAATCACTTTCGCCGTATCCTGCGCGCGCAACTGCTCGCGCAAACGCGTGAAGTCGAAGCGCAGTTCGTACTGACCGACTGGCACGCCGTCGAAAACCGCAGTCGACGCGCCGGTGCGACGGGCGACCCATTCGAATCCGGTCGCGTCACGCAGAATCACGATCGCCGGTGACAGGTTCACCTCCGGAACGCGACCGTCTTGATCCGCAACGAGTTCGAGTTCGATCGTCACGCTTCCCGTCGGCAGCACCGGAAGGTCGAGTCGTTCGACCGTGTCAGTCGCGAGCCCCGGATGCGCGAGCAACCCAACTGGCAGCGTGGACTGCTCGATCGTCGTGCGGCCACGCGCACGGGCGGGGAGGCGGAAGATTCCTTGCGCGTTTGTCACTGCGCGCGTTTCTCCGCGTCGAACAACAACGCCCGCGACGCCGGGCTCGTCACTGTCACGGCGCCCATTCTGGTTGCGGTCTTCGAACACTTCGCCCTGCGGACCAAGCGCCTTCGGTGAAAACACACGCGTCGCCGCCGTCAATCGCACGGCGCCGACCCAGCCCGCGTCGCCGTCGGCTGTGCGAAAGAATGGATTCCGCTCCGCGGCAAGAGCCAGCTCGAAGCCACCGGGCAGAGCCATCTGCAAGGTGGCGCGAGTGACGACGGCCGTTTGCAGCTTGCCGAGTCGCTGGTAGCTCGCTTCGGTGTTCAAGCGGAATTGCTGATCGAGGACGGAGAACGGAAGTCCGCGCAATCGCGCCGACGCATTCCACACTTGACCAGGAACGCCAACACCGGCCTCGGTGAGTTCGAGTCCCGCGCGCGCCTCGAGCGTTCCCCATCGCGCGGTCGCGCGCGTGGCGCTCGCATCCATCGAGCGGCGCGCCGCGATCGCGCGATCGACGCTTCCGTCCGAAAGCTCGGTGATGCGCTCTATGCTGCCCATCGATCCTTCGACGTTGACCGCCAGCGCGCCGCGGATCCAATCGAGCCCACCTGTCAGGGAGCGTTCGCTCGCCCCAAAATCACCGATCGCGGTCGCGGCAGCATCGGCGTCGAATTTCGACGACTGTCCGCGCAGTGTCACCGTTGTTGATTGCGATGCAATCCAGCGATGACCCAACGACCACGAAGAAACATCCATCGCGTCGAACACGTTGCCCGCGTCATGCGTTTGCGTCGCCGACGCATCGATCGACCAGCGCGTCGTGATGTTGCGCGCCAGGTCCACTTGCCATTCGTCGACGGCGCGGGCGAACGCCGCGCTTCCGCCTGGCGCGTGCATGAACCGTGCGCTCGCGCGCCCGAGGTCGCTCGCGTGGCCAACGTCCATGCCGAATCCGACGCCGGTTCCCGCGTCC
>DATELA010000058.1:0-33345 GCA_035277145.1 Gemmatimonadaceae bacterium
CCTCACCCCTGACCCCTCACCCCGTTATGTTCCGCCATGGCATCCCGAACTGTTTCGCGGCCCGCACCGGCGTCCACCGGCAGCGGGCCGCTGCGCTTTGAGGAATCGGCCAACGGAGCCGGATCCCGCGTCCGCGCTGAAGCAGCGCTGACGTTCGACGACGTCCTGCTGACGCCGCGCCACTCCGTCGTCCATCCCAAAGACGTCAGCATCAAGTCGCGACTGACCAAGGCGATCGGGCTCAACATTCCGCTCGTGGCCGCCGCGATGGACACGGTTACCGAAAGCGAAATGGCGATCGCCATCGCACGCGCCGGCGGAATCGGCGTGGTGCACAAGAACATGTCGATCGACAAACAGGCCGCCGAAATCGATCGCGTGAAGCGTTCGGAAAGCGGCATGATCCGCAATCCGACGACGCTCTCGCCCGACGCGACTTTGCGCGAAGCCGTCGCGCTGATGTCGCGCTTCCACATCTCGGGTGTGCCGATCGTCGACGGAAAAGGCAAACTCGTCGGCATCATCACGAATCGCGATTTGCAGTTCGAGCGTTCGCTCGATCGTCCGCTGCGCGACGCGATGACAAAAGACGGGCTCGTCACCGCGCCGGTCGGCACCACGCTCGATCAAGCCGAACAGATACTCGGCCGCCATCGCATCGAAAAACTCCCCGTCGTCGATGCCGACGGAAAACTGATGGGCCTGATCACCGTCAAGGACATTCACAAACGGCGACAGTTTCCGGACGCGAACAAAGACGAGCAGGGCCGGCTCCGTGTGGCGGCCGCGATTGGCGCGGGCGGCGATTTCCTCGCGCGTGCGAAAGCGCTGCAGGACGCAGGCGTCGATGTGCTTGTCATCGATACCGCACACGGTCACGCTGAAGGTGTGTTGCGCGCGACCGCTGATGTGCGCAACGCGTTCCCACAATTGCAAATCATTGCCGGCAACGTCGCGACACGCGACGGTGCGCGCGCGCTCGTTGAGCGCGGTGTCGATGCAGTGAAAGTCGGTGTTGGTCCGGGTTCCATCTGTACCACGCGCGTCGTCACGGGCGTTGGTGTTCCGCAACTCACCGCTGTGTTCGACGCGGTCGAAGGTGCCGGCGATGTCCCGGTCATCGCCGATGGTGGCGTCAAATACTCTGGCGACGTTGTGAAAGCGCTCGCTGCCGGCGCGTCGAGCGTAATGATGGGCTCGATGCTCGCGGGCACGGAGGAAAGTCCCGGCGAATCGCTGCTGCTCGAGGGACGCCGGTTCAAGATGATTCGCGGCATGGGAAGTCTCTCAGCGATGCAGGACGGCAGCGCCGATCGCTACTTCCAGGAAGGCGAGCTCTCGCCGAAGAAACTGGTGCCCGAAGGCATCGAAGGTCGCGTGCCGTACCGCGGACCAGTTGCCGACGTGTTGTTCCAGATGATCGGTGGACTCCGAAGCGGCATGGGTTACGTTGGATGCGCCAACATCGACGCATTGCGGACTGAGACCGAATTCGTGCGCATAACCGCCGCCGGTTTGCGCGAATCGCATCCGCACGACGTCACCATCACGCGCGAAGCGCCGAACTACTCCGTCTAAAACGGTGTGATTGATCTGCTCGAAGTCCCGGCTGACCGCCGGGCCGCCGCGCATGCGATTTGGAACGCACTCGACGGCGCACGTACGGTTGCGCTCAGTACGCACATCAACGCCGACGGCGACGGATGCGGTTCACAAGCCGCGCTCGCGCGTTTGCTCGCGCAGCGTGGCATTGCTGCCTATGTGTGCAATCCGACGCCGTGGCCCACGATGTTCAAGTTCCTGCTCGGCAATGACGTTCGCGATCGTTCCGACGAAGGGATTGCAGCGATCAATGCGGCCGATCAAGTCATCGTTCTCGATATCAGCGATATCGAACGGCTCGGCGTGCTCGCCGATTCCGTGCGCAAGCACAAGAAGCGCGCGTTGGTCATCGATCATCATCGTCCCGGCGTCGAAGCGCCCGGCGAAATCATGCTGAGCGATGTGACCGCGTGCGCGACCGGCGAACTCATTTACGATTTCGCGACGACGCTCGGGTTTTCGCTCACGAAAGACGCGGCGACGGCGATGTACACCGCGATCCTCACCGACACCGGAAGTTTTCGTTACGCAAATGCCTCGCCGCGCAGTCACGCGGTCGCCGCGGATTTGTTGCGGGTCGGTGTGGATCCGGAAGAGATGTATAGGCTCGTGTATGCGTCCGTTCCCCTTGGACGCTTGCGACTCGTGCGCGACGCGCTCGCGACACTCGAGGTTGATTCGCAAGCAGGTTTGTCGTGGATCGATGTGCCCGCGGGGGCGATGGACAAATACGGTTTGAGCAGCGAAGACCTCGACGGCATCGCGGAGTATCCGCGCATGATCGCGGGTACGCGCATTGCATTGCTGTTCCGCGATCTCGGCCATGGCAAAGTCAAAGTCTCATTCCGGAGCACGGGCAATGCGGACGTACACACCCTCGCGCGGCAGTTCGGCGGTGGCGGGCATTCGCGCGCGAGCGGTGCGATGATTCCGGGAACGCTCGAGACCGTGCGCAAGGCTGTGGTCGATGCCGCGCGTCAAATGCTGGTAGACAATTCATGAGCGCCGCGCTCACTACGCAGATCGACGCGGCACTCGCGTCTGTCGTGAATGCGCGCACGGGACAGGATCTGATCGCGGGCGACGCCGTGCGTGACGTCGCAACCACCACCGATGGTAAAGTTCGGTTTACGCTCTTGCTCAGCGCGCAGGACGACGCGACCCTCGTGCGTGCAGCGCGCCACGCCGTACTGCAAATTCCCGACGTGACTGACGTTCGCATCGATGTAAAAGATCCCGGCGAGCAACCGCCGCCGCCGAAACCGGCGTCGCGCATGCTGCCCGTAATGGAAGCGCCTGGCGCTGCGCGGCAGCAACGCCCCGCAGGCCACGTGCCACAACCCGTCGCGTACCCGCACCTCGGCAACATCATCGCCGTGTCGTCGGGCAAAGGCGGCGTTGGCAAGTCGACCGTGTGCATCAACCTCGCGGTCGCACTCGCGCAAGCCGGCGCACGCGTCGGTGTACTCGACGCCGACATCTACGGCCCGAACGTTCCGCGCATGCTCGGCGTGAACGCGCCGCCGCCGGTGAAAAACGAGCGCATCATGCCGCTCGTGGCGCACGGCGTGAAAGTGATGTCGCTCGGGTTTCTCATCGAGCGCGATCAGCCCGCGATTTGGCGCGGCCCCATCGTGATGAAAATCATCACGCAGTTCTTGCGCGACGTCGAATGGGAAACGCTCGACTTCCTGTTCGTGGACATGCCACCCGGCACCGGCGATGCACAACTATCGCTCGTGCAAGCAACGGCCGTCGCGGGCGCAATCATTGTTACTACGCCGCAGGAAGTCGCTGTCGGCGACGCACTGCGCGGTGCCAAGATGTTTCAGCGCGTCGGTGTTCCCGTGCTCGGCGTCGTCGAGAACATGTCGTACTTCGAATCGCCGGAGACCGGAAAGCCTCTGCCAATCTTTGGCAGCGGCGGCGGCAAGCGGCTCGCCGACGAATTGCAGGTGCCGCTGCTCGGCGAAATCCCGCTGTATCCGCCCGTGCGCGAAGGCGGAGATGATGGGCGTCCGATCGTGATTGCGGATCCGAAGTCGGGTGCGGGGAGAAAACTCATCGCGGTGAGCGCGGAAATCGCGAAGCTGGCACAGAGCCCAAAGCGCTAAGCCCCAGGCAAAAGCCGTAAGCTTAGGGCACTTCGCTTTCGACTCAGGGCTTTCGGCTCACGACCATGCCCCGCATCATCACTCTCCTCACAGACTTCGGTACCGCGGACGGATACGTCGCGGAAGTCAAAGGTGTGTTACTGAGTGGTGCGCCGGCGGCAACGGTCGTCGATCTGACGCACGACATTCCGCCACAAGACATCGAAGCGGCACGACTCGCGCTCGCGCGATCGTGGCAGCGATTTCCTGAGGGTACGGTGCACGTAGTCGTCGTCGATCCAGGAGTCGGGAGCGCGCGCGCCGCGCTCGCCGTCGAGTGTCGCAAGCGTTTCTTGCTCGGACCTGACAACGGCGTTCTCTCACCTGCGTTGCTCACCGGGGGCGCGGACGTTGTCTCGCTGCCGATTCCACCGCACGCGTCAGCGACGTTTCACGGACGCGATGTGTTTGCACCCGCCGCGGCGCGTCTCGTGGTGGGCGAAGCGCTCGGCAACCTTGGCGTGCCATTCGACAAACCAATTGTGCGCCGCACGCCCGACACAAAGCGCCGCGATGACGGCGCCATTGTTGGTCAGGTGCTGACGGTTGACCGATTCGGCAACCTCATCACCAACATCGGCGCGCGCGTGAGTGGCGCGGTGCAATTCGGTGGCAGTGACATGCCCGTTGGCCGCACGTATTCCGATGTTGCCGAAGGCGCGCTCGTCGCACTCGCGGGCTCGAGCGGATTTTTGGAAGTCGCCGTTCGCGGGGGCAGCGCCGCCGCGGCGCTCCGGGCGCGGCGCGGCGACGCGGTTGTGTGGACGCCGTAGCGTCAGCTACTTCGTACCGCGCTCTACCTGTTCGCGCCCCATGCGCGCGATCTCGAGCCGTCCGAGTGCACCCGACGCACGAATGCGGAGCTTGTGCGTTGCGGTATCCCAGTTGCTCGACGTCCAGACGCCATCCTTTTTCGTGAGTCCCGGCGCGTCGAGCGACGCGAGGAACGTCGACGACTCCACGCGAACACCAACATCCGTCGGGACGCGCAACACAGCTTCGCCAAGCGCGGAGTTGATCGACAGGTCGACGCTGTTCCGCCATTCACCGCCAAAGTCGAGCGATGCGCGGCCCACGCCGAAGCTGATGTCGACGCGCTCGGCGTTCGCATTGCCGAGCCCCGTCGCTTGCACGTTTGCCGCGCCAAACTCGATGCGAAGTTCGCGCATGCGCGCGGGGTTCGGTGCATCGAAGCGCAAGCGCGTATCTGACGCACCGGTCTTGAGCGCGAGATGCTCGACGCGCAGTCCGCTCAGGTCAAACTCTGCGTCAGCTGCACCGACTTCGAAGTTGAGATTCAGTGCGGATGCGCGCGACAAATCGACATTCAGTTCGCTGCCCTTGTGATTCTTGACCGAGTTTCCCATCGACACTTTGCGCGTACCAATCTCCAACCGCCGATTCGGTGAATCGAACCGGTACAGCGGATCCACGCGCTCCGCGTCGTAACGCATGTGAACGTCGTACAAGTTGCGCTCTGCGTCGGGACTGACTTTTACCGTGCCCGCACCGAACGACAGATGGACCGCGAGCGGCAATGTGTCGCGCTGTTGCCGCGCGAAATCGAACGAGCGCCACGTCTGCGCGCGAAGCGCAACAGGAAGAATCGCGGCGGTCAGCAGCGCACCGCTCAGCACAAAGCGACGCATTTACGGAGCCTTTGATGAAGTCGGGACCGACCTGCGTGCAGCAACGACGCCGCTCACGGGTGTTGGTGTTTGCCACTCAGGTGGCGGCGGCGCGGCCGGAGCCATGGCGGCTTCTTCAAGTGCGCGACGCGCGGCCGCGTGCGCACGCTCGAGCTCGGGGTCAGGCTGTTCTTCAACCGGACGCTTGCCCGCGCGCGAAATAATTGTGGCGCCGAGTCCGACCGTCGCCGCCGCCCATGTGATGGCAACAGCGAGGACACGTGCGGCGGTCGCGATGCTTTCGAACGGCGTGAGCACGGCAGCGATCATCCATACGCCGACAAACATGCCGAGTCCGTATACCAAGGCGCGCAGCGACGCGCCGCGTGCGCCGGATTCCGAACCGCGAGTGAGCGACGCACCTGCAGCGCGAGCTGCCGCGAGGAAACCGAGGGCAATCAAGCCGATGACGGCGAGCGCGTACGCGACAATCGCGAATGGCACGAGCAGAATGCCGAGGATCGTCAGCGTCAGCCCAACGACAACCAAGGCGAGTCCTGGTGCGAAGCCGAGCGTTGCTGCAATGCCAACGAGGAACGATCGGCCGAACTTGCGATCAACGGTTTCGGCGACGGAATCGAGCGTGCGTCCGCCGAACACGAGCACGCCAATGCCAACGAGCAACGCAACCACGGCCCATCCTGCCGTCAGCGAAACCTGATCTTTGGTGCTGAGCGCGGGGCTCGGTGCCTCGACCGCGCCGAGGATGCCGTTCAACGAACGGAATTCGCCGTCAATAGCGCCGCCGTCGACCACGACGCGGCCCGAAATCGCGATCGCGGATCCGGTGATGTGCCCGCCGGCCGGGACCACGATGTCACCGTTGAAGCTGAAGACATCGCCATCGACCGTTCCGTTCACGCGAACTGCGCCAACGACAGCGATCGGTCCCTTAAGCGTCGTTCCCGCCGCGATGGTTCTATCGCCGCGTGTAAACGCCGATGCGTCGGGCACGGTGATTCCCGCGAGTTCACCACCAGGCCGCGCGAGCGCCTGCTCGAGCGAGACCTGCTGTTGCGGAGCGCCCTGTGCGTCCTGAGCCGCGGCGGGCGGAGGCGTCCAGATGATCGCCACCGCCGCACCAAGCAGTGCCGCGCGCACGGCTAGTTCCCCCGGCGGCGGGCGACCCGAACGAGGCCGCGGAACCCAAGGGTTGCGGCCACGAGCACGACGAAGAGTCCGGTGGTACCCAGCGCGATCGCGGGAAGGCCGCCGTCGCGCAGGGCGTTGAGCGCAGGTTCGCCGAGCAAGCTCGAGACAGCGGAACCACCAGTGGTCATCGCGGCAGTCTGAACGCGCGTCCATCCGAGCTGCGCGGCGTACACCGCGAGATCCAGCCGGAGCGCGACCCAAACTGCGAGCGTCGTGATGCTGAACGCGGCGAGTCCGGTCCCGGTGGCGAACATCACTCGCAGCGGTCCGGTGCGCGGGATGTACTGGCGCACGCTGTCAGCGACGGTGACGTACCACGGCTCGAAGACATTGACCCGAGCCATCACCTTGTCGGCGAACCCGGTGGACGGTGCGCTATGGGGGAGCCGTTCGATCAGGCGCGCGACCGCCTTGGCATCGTCGACGCGCGCCTGGCATTCAGGGCAGGCTGCGACGTGCTTTCGGAGCGGAAATACACCAAATCCCTCGTCGCCGTCGAGGAGGAAGTCGATGTCTTCGGGGGCCAGGTGGGGCTGTTGCGTCATGAGGACCTCAGAGAGAGGTACGCGGGGCAGAGGGGGGCGGTTTCAGGGGCCGGGGACGGCGTGTCGGGGACGGGAACCGGGGTTTGGTGACGTTGCGCACCCGGTACCCCGTCCCCGCTACCCGGTACCACCCGTCCACGTCTATTCACGGGTATCCGCCAACAGTTCGCGCAATTGATGTCTCGCGCGATGGATGAACGTCTTCACGGTGCCCAGCGGCAGGTCGAGCATTGCCGAGATTTCTTCGTAGGACCGGCCTTCGACATGCCGGAGCAGGATGCAAGAACGGTACTCGGGCCGGAGCGTGGCGATTGCGCGTTCGATGGCTGAACCGAGCTCCTTCGCCTCAAGCTCCTGCAGCGCGCTTTCGGATTTGTCGGCGAGATCAAACGACGTTGCTTCGATTTCTGCCGCTGATGATGCGTGCGGCGAGCCGTCCATCGAAATCGTGTCGAGTTGCCGTTTGCGCAGATGATCGATCGCGACGTTGTTCGCGATCTTGAACAGCCAACTCGAGAACTTGAATTCGGGCCGGTAGCGGTCGATGTGGTTCAGGACTTTGACGAACGTGTCCTGCGCCAGATCCTCGGCGATCGCGCGATCGCGGACCATGCGAAACACGAGCGAAAACACCGGTCGCTCATAGCGACGCAGTAACTCCCGATACGCGGCATCTCGCCCTTGCTGGGCGAGCGCGACCACATCCGCATCGGGCAGGTTCGCGAGGTCGAGGAATTGGAGCATTGCTTCGGCGCGGGACGAGCGGACCAAAGCGCGTGGCGCCGCCGCGCAAGCTAGTCCACGCAGGTGGCACATAGAAGCCGCGCGCTGGGGAAACGCGCGTCGCTGCTTGCTCGCGTTCTGCGCGACGGCGAGCTTTTTGACGATGCCAGCGCTCGAGGCTGTGGACGCGATGCAGGACGACGAAGCGGCGCGCGCCGCGGCTGCCGGGGACGCGGGAAAGCGCGCCTACGTGCGCGACATGTTCGGGGCGATTGCCCCGCGCTACGACATGCTCAACCGCGTGCTCTCGTGGCGCTTGGACCGTCGATGGCGAAGGCGCGCAATTGCAGCGCTCGAAATCGCTCGGTCGCCGCGCGGACGCTATCTCGACTTGTGCGCCGGCACGCTGGATATCGCCGCGTCCATTGCGCGAACACCGGGGTTCTCCGGTTCGGTCATTGGTGCCGATTTCGCTGAACCGATGCTGAGCGCGGGGCGCGACAAAGTGCGCGGTACCGCTACGATGCCGGTGGCCGCGGATGCGCTCGCGCTGCCGTTCGCGGATGGCACGTGCGCCGGCGCGATCGTTGGATTCGGCATTCGCAACGTGGTCTCGCTCGACGCCGCGCTCGCCGAAGTGCATCGCGTGCTCGAACCGCGCGGGCGGTTTGTCATTCTGGAATTCAGTACGCCACGCAATCCGTTGTTCCGCGCGATGTACAACGCCTACACGCACACGGTGCTTCCGCGCGTCGGCGCGATGGTGAGCGGACACGGTAGCGCATACTCGTATTTGCCGTACAGCATCGACCAGTTTCCCGGCCCCGATGCGCTCGCGACGCGCATGCGCGATG
The DNA here is from genome assembly GCA_035277145.1 of Gemmatimonadaceae bacterium. Classification (GTDB taxonomy): domain Bacteria; phylum Gemmatimonadota; class Gemmatimonadetes; order Gemmatimonadales; family Gemmatimonadaceae; genus DASRAP01. The sequence continues at coordinate 8,718 of DATELA010000058.1, forward strand.
CGGGCTACACGAATGTGCGATGGGAACCGCTCATGTTCGGCGCGGTCGCAATTCACGTTGGAGACAAATGAACTGATGGCGATCGATACGCTGCGCGAATTCATTTCCGCCATTGAAAGCATCGGCGAACTGCGTCGCATCACGCACCCAGTGCGTGTGGAGCTCGAGATTTGCGAAATCGCCGATCGCGTGATGAAGCAACCGGGTGGCGGAAGCGCGTTGGTGTTCGAGCATCCCGTGCTGCCCAATGGATCGAAGAGTCCGCATCCGGTCGCGATCAATCTGTTTGGGTCGATGAAGCGCATGGCGCTCGCGCTTGGCTGCGACAAACTCGACGACCACGCGGCGCGCATCACCGAATTGCTCAACGTGCAGGTGCCGGAAGGCATCGTCGGAAAACTGTCGCTGCTCCCGAAGCTTTTTGAGGTGGCGAAGTTTCCGCCGCGCGTCGGCGGTGGCACGCCACCGTGTCAGCAAGTGGTGTTGCGCGACAATGAAATCGATTTGCGGGCGCTGCCGATCATTACGTGCTGGCCGCAGGACGGCGGTCCGTACATCACGCTGCCGATGGTGATCTCGAAAGATCCGTCGCGCGGGATTCGCAACGTCGGCATGTATCGCGTGCAACTGCTCGGTAAACGCGCGCTCGCGATGCACTGGCAGCGTCACAAAGTTGGCGCAGCGCATTGGCGCGAAATGTCGGAGCGCGGAGAAACGATGCCCGTGTGCATCGCGGTCGGCGGCGATCCCGCGTCGATCTATTCCGCGAGCGCACCGTTGCCGCCAACGATCGACGAGTTTCTGTTCGCCGGATTCCTGCGACGCGCGCCCGTCAAGCTCGCGAAGGCCGTGACGTGCGATCTCGAAGTTCCCGCGGATGCGGATTTCGTGATCGAAGGATTCATCGATCCGCGTGAACCGCTTGTCACCGAGGGGCCGTTCGGCGATCACACCGGTTTTTATTCAGAGGCCGACCTCTATCCGCATGTGCACGTCACGGCAGTGACGATGCGCCGCGATCCGATTTACGCGACCACGATCGTCGGGCGTCCGCCGATGGAAGATTTCTATCTCGGCCACGCGACCGAGCGAATCTTTTTGCCGCTGCTCAAGCTGACGATTCCGGAAATCGTCGACTACCACATGCCCGCTGAGGGGATTTTTCACAACCTCGTGTTCGTGTCGATCGACAAGAAGTATCCGGGGCAGGCGTACAAAGTCATGAACGCGTTGTGGGGGCAGGGACTGATGTCCCTCGCGAAGGTGCTCGTGGTGGTCGACAAAGATGTGAACGTCCAGGATCCGCAGGAGGCGTGGTGGGTCGCGCTCAACAACATCGATCCGGAACGCGATGCGCGATTCACCATGGGGCCGATCGATGTGCTCGATCATTCCAGCCGCGCGTTCACCTATGGTTCAAAGCTTGGTCTCGACGCGACGCGCAAACTTCCCGAAGAGGGCTTCACGCGGAACTGGCCGGCGCGGATCGAGATGGACGCGGCGACGAGAGCGCGAGTGGATGGGATGTGGGCGGGGCTGGGATTGCAGGAAGACAGGAAGCGATGACGACTAACCACGAGCACGACCAACTACGATTACGACTGACCACGAGTACGACTGACTACGAGTACGACTGACTACGATGACCACGAACAGCGTACGAGAACCGCAGACCTTTGATGGAGTTTCGCGGCTGGCGAAGTGGGCCAGCTTCGTGAAACTCCCTCATACGGTATTTGCGCTGCCGTTCGCAATCGTCGGTGTGGTGCTCGCGTCGTACGCCACTCCGGTGACGTTGGGGACCGTCGTGTGGGTGGTTGTCGCATTCACGGCAGCGCGGTTTGCCGCGATGGGTTTCAATCGCATCGTCGATCGCGACGTCGACGCGAAGAATCCGCGCACGCGTGCACGCGAGATTCCGGCCGGTACAATCGGTGTGCGCGAAGCGCGTGTCGCGGTCGCCGTTGCGTGCGTCGTCTTCATGATCGCCGCGCGGCAACTCAACGCGTTGGCATTCGCGTTGTCGCCCGTCGCGCTGCTCGTCGTGCTGTTCTATAGCTACACGAAGCGATTTACATCGCTCTCGCATATCGTGCTCGGTCTCGGACTCGGCATCGCACCGGTCGGCGGATATCTCGCCGTCGCGGGCGCGTGGCCGGCGCCGTGGTGGGGCCTCGTTGCGCTCGCCGCTGCGGTGTGCGCGTGGGTCGCGGGGTTCGACGTGCTGTATGCATTGCAGGACATCGAGTTCGACCGGCGCGAACAATTGCGGTCCGTGCCTGCATCGCTCGGCGTCGACGGTGCAATACACGCGGCGCGCGCGTTGCACGCAACATCCGTGTTTCTGCTGGCGCTCGCGGGCACTGCACTGGCGCCGAATGCGGGCTGGGTGTTTGGCGTTGGCGCGGTCGCGCTGCTACTCGTATGGGAGCATCGCCTGGTGCGCGGTGGCGATTTGTCCAAACTCGACGCCGCGTTCTTCACCATGAACGGCGTCATCTCGATGGTCTTCTGCACTATCGTGCTCGTCTCCCGCGTCGTCGCGTGAAATCGCTGCCGGTGGTATTCGCGATCAGCGGCGCGAGTGGCGCACCATACGGCGTTCGCTTGCTCGAGCAACTCGTTGCGCACGAAGTACCGGTCTCGCTGATCGTCACGAGTCACGGACTTCGGTTGCTCGAGACAGAGACCGACGTGAAAACCGTCGCGGATTTGCGACGCGCCGTCGGTGCAAAGGGATTCGACAAGTACGTGACGGAGTTCGATGACGCGGACCGCGGCGCGGCACCGGCGTCGGGATCGGCGCGTTCGCGCGGCATGGTGATTTGTCCGTGCTCGATGGGAACACTGTCCGCGATCGCGCAGGGTTCGTCGCGTTCGCTCGTCGAGCGCGCCGCGGATGTGATGCTCAAAGAACGGCGGCGACTCGTGCTCGTGACGCGCGAGACGCCGCTGAGCGCCGTGCACATCGAAAACATGCTGCGCGTAACGCACGCAGGAGCCGTGGTGATGCCGGCCGCACCGGGCTTTTACCGCAAGCCCAAGCGCATCGACGAGCTCGTCGACTTCATCGTGGCGCGAGTGCTCGATCAACTCGGTGTCGACAACACGCTTGTGCCGCGGTGGGGCACACACAAAAAATGACCGCCGGGGTGTGAGCCCCGGCGGCCATTGTACATCTCGTGCTAAAGCGTTACGAGAATATCCAGTACGAAGTAACTCGATCGTTCCACGACGCACACGCGGTTGCCGATGATCACGTATTCCTGTCCGCGTGGAAGCGCGGGCAGCGTACGGACCAGTGGTGCCGGCAGAATGATGACACGCGCGCGCAAGTCGCCCGGAAGTTCGCCGTGCTTGGCGAGCTTTTTCTCCCAGCCCGGCGGCATGTGTCCGCCGCCGCGGCCGCGACCGCGTCCACGTTTGCCCTGATCGTCATCGTCGTCGACCACAACAATCACCGGACGCTGCTCCGGGTTTTGCTTGTACCACGCCAGAATCACGTCGGCGCGATCGACGCGCGATCCTTCGCGCGACTTCTCGTACTTCTCGATCATCGCCTGCATCTGAATCGTCGTCTGCATCCCGCCCTGGGCGGCCGCAGCGGACGGCGCCACTACCACGTAAGAAGCGAGTGCAACGCCGGCGAGAACAACACTACGAAACGTTGTCATTGTTTTCTCCATCGGTGGCCCGACACGATTCGCTACCCCCGGCATCGGAAGTCGTTCGCGAGTTCCACGTTCGGGCTTCGTTCGACAATCCCCATTGGTTCCACATCACATGCACATCGGACTGATCTCCGATACTCACGGACTCGTACGGCCCGATGTGAGCAACGCGCTCGCGGGCGTCGATCTCATTCTCCACGCCGGCGATGTCGGCGGTGAAGACGTGTTGATCGAGCTCACGCTCATCGCACCAGTGCGCGCGGTGATGGGCAACACAGACTCGCTCGGGATGCGCGGACTTGTCGAGCGCATCGACGATGTGTTCGATGGCGTGCGTGTGCACGTGAGTCACGGGCACGAACTGCGCGCGCCGCGCGTTGAAACACTACTCGCCGCGTACGACGCCGACGTCATCGTGTACGGTCACACGCACCAGCCGCTCGTGCACCGCGCACCCGATGGGCGGCTCGTCGTGAATCCCGGTGCTGCGGGTCCGGCGCGTTTCGACCTGGCGCCGAGCGTCGCGCGGCTCACCATTGCTGGTGGCCGCGCGGACGTCGAGTTTGTGGAGCTCAGCGCTTCAGAATGAGCTCTTCGATGAGCGCGATGGCTTTCGGACTTCCGGATTGTCCGAGCCAGAATAACGCATCCTTTCGAAGCTCCGGATCGCGATTGGTTCGCACGACGCGAATGAGCGCGTCGACGCCCACATCGCCCTTCTGTTGCGAGAGCGCGAACACGGCTTGCTTTCGCACTTCGCGATCCACGGTGTCGGTCGCGACAATGTTCGACAGTTCGCGCGTCGCAACGTCACCCGCGCCTTGGCCCAGCCAGAAGATTGCGCTGCTGCGAACGCTGCGTGAACGACGATCATCCTTCGCGATGCGCAGCATCGTGTCGTACGGATCCGGTGCATCCGCGACGATCGCGGGGACAAATGTTTCCTTCACGATTTCTGGCGGTCCCTTTTCCATCAGCCATTGCAAATAGTCCGACGCGTCGCGTGCGCTGACCGTGCCGAGGTCTTCCGTTCGGCCTTCTGCGTCGCGCCACCGGCCGCCGACGTAGAAACGAAGTTCGGTCACCTCTCCGCGCGCGACTTCGAGCACGATGCGTCCCGGACCCGGCTCGCACTCGATGTCCCACCGGCGGCCGCGAAGCGTACCGTTGTTCATGATCCAGTTGCGGTCTTTGCCGTTCTCCGTGCGTGAAATACTTCCGCGGCCGTCACCGCACACGCCATCCTTGACGGCGAAGCTGAATCGAATCGTTCCAGTACCGATCGCGCGAACGCGGCCCGCGATATCCTGCGCGCCGGTGATGGTGGCGGTCGACGCGACCGCCATCATCACCACGAAGTATTTCGCCCGCGCGATCATCGATTGATCAACTCTTCGATGAACTTGACCGCGCGCGGATCGCGCGACTGACCAATCCAGAACACCGCTTTCTCGCGCGCGCTGCGGTCTTTGTCGCTGCGCGCAATTTCCATGAGTTTGTCGAGCGCCGCGCGGTCCGACGACTGCGAAATGCTGAAGATCACTTGCTCCTTCAGTTCGCTGTTGTCGAGCGTACCGTACAAGCTTGCCAACTCTGAAATGTTGTTGCTGCCTTGTCCAAGCCAGAAGATGGCCTGGCCGCGACGCTCGGGGTTCTCACGCGTGTCTTTCGCAATCTCGAGCAACACCGGACGGCCTTCTTTCATCTGCGTCAGCGCGAAAATCACCTTGTCCTTCAATTCATCTTCCGTCAGCCGGCCGTAGAGATCGCGCAAGTACGTGACGTTGACGCCGCGTCCGGACTGCGCGAGCCAGAAGATGGCATCGGCGCGGACTTCTTCGGGTGCATCTTTGCGCTCGGCGTACGCGCGAAGAATGTCAGACGCGCGCTGACCGCGAACCTGCGACAGTGAGAACACGGCCTTCTGTTGAATCGCGCGATCGGTCGACTGCATGAGCATTTGTTCGAGCACATCGACGACGCGCGGATCGTTCGTTTGCGACAACCAGAACACCGCATTCTCGCGCACCGATGAAGACGGATCGTTCTTCGCGACATCCAGCAGGATGTCGACGGCTTCGCGCGATCCCTTCTGTGACACGAGCCACAGCGCTTGTTCGCGGATGTTTTCGGAACTTCCAGAGCGATCGGCGAGCAACCGCTTCAGAATCGGGAGCGCCGCTTCAGAGTTCATCTGAATCAAACCATTGAGCGCCATGATGCGGAGATCGTCGTCATCGTCGCTCGTCGAGCGCGTGTTGCCGCGCGCCGCGGGTGGCGTACCGGTTGGGCCGCTACCGCGGGGTCCGGTTCCGGCCGGCGGCGGGCCACCCGCGCGCTGCACCAGTTCCTGACCGCACTCGGCGTCACCGCTACCCGCAAGCGCGCTGCAGACGCGAGTGCGCAACGCCCGCGCATCGTCAATCATTTCCGTGCTTCGGTACTGGTCCTCGTACCGGCTCAGATCCGACAGCGCCGCGCGCAAGTCGCTCCGTTCGCCGAGGCGAAAGCGCGAGAACGCACGGTAGTACAGCGCATCCGCGGCGCGTCCGCCGCGCGGAAAGCGATCGAGGTATTCGCCGAACAAATCGACTGCGCGGCGATACCGGTCGTCGTTGAACGCGCTGCGTGCCGCGCGATACACCGAGTCCGCGGCGCCGCTCTGCATTACGACGCTGGCGACGGGCGCAGTGGACGACATTACCGCAGCGGGCGGCGTGGCCACGCTGATGACGGCAAGAATCAGTGAAGTAAGCATTGGTTATTCCTCGGAACGCGGCGCCGCGCCCGCAGGCACGGACGTCCGCAGTTGATTCAGCAACGTGGAAGTGCGAACTGTGTGTGAAGTGAACGCGAGATCTTCGGCATCGCGCGCGCCAAGGCCACGCGAGATCTGCACCAGGATGCGTTCGAGGTCCTCGAGCAGTGCACGCCGCGACGCGTTCGCAGCGGCCGGTGAATCCATCAACAACCGTGTATCCCGAAGGAGCGTACGCGACCACCGCGCGAGCGCCGTGTCGTTCACGGCTGTCGCGGGATCGCGGGTCAATCCAGTCAGAAAGACTTCAGCGCGCGCAAAGTGATCCACCGCGACAATTGCGTCCGCACGCGACGGAGCTCGCGGTACCGGTGCCGCCGCGACTGTCGGTTGTTGCGGTTCCGTGTTCACGCCGAATCGACCCGCGGCGTAACCCACGGCGAGCAACACCGCGGCTGCCGCGGCCCACGTCAACGGACGCGCAGACCACGGCCGGCGCGCCGAGTGAATCGGTGTAACGCGCGCGTTCTCGCGCGCTTTCTCGATTGCGGCCCACATCTCGTCGCGCGGCACGCGAACCGGTGGGTCGTTGTACGCGCGGGCGGCGTCCTTCAAATGCGTAGGCAATTCATCGTCCGCGTCAACGTGGTCGTTCATGCGGCCTCCGGTGCAAAATCCGCGAGCGCGTCGCGCAATAGCGCGCGTGCTCGCGACAACCGTGCTTTGGACGTCCCGGTTGGCACGCCCAATCCTTCGCCAATTTCCTCGTGCGTAAAACCTTCGACGTCGTGCATCACGAACACCGATCGATAGATGTCCGGCAGTGCGTCGATTGCAGCACGCATTCGCGTTTTCAAATCCGGCTCTGAATCGCGCGGCATCGCACCGACGAGCAATCCAGCTTCTGCAGGTGCTTCCCAGCGATCGCGACGTTTGCGTCCACGCAACAGGTTGAGCGCGACGGACGACGCGATTGTGCACAACCACGTCGACAACGCCGACTCGCCGCGAAAGTCCCGCAGCCCGTTGAATGCGCGAACGAACGCGTCCTGCGTGATATCCATCGCCAGGGTGTCGTCCCCGGCCATCCGGTACGCGAGCCGGTACACGCGGTCCACGTGACGGTCGTACAGCGCGCGCTCTGCGCGGCTGTCACCTGTCAACGCTTGCGCGATGAGTTCGGCGTCGGACACAGGATGCAGGGAACTGGTCAAGTGTGAGACGGAGCTTTTGGACGCACGGAAGACACCGGTGAATGACCCAGCGTTGCACGGAGTGCCGAGAACTACAAGGATCGAGGATCGAGAACCGAGGAGCGAGGAATAAGCAGGGGGAGGAGTGAGGGGCGAGAAGGAGGGTGCGAGGGTCGCAAGGAATGTGACCCCCATCTCAGTAACGTGATGGTTGGCGGCGCCGTCACATTTCCACCGCTGTCGGGGAGCCCCGGGGCGTGTTAGTGTCCAGCCAGAACGTCCAATCTCAAAGGATCACGCGTGCGCTCAGCGCTTCCGTTCCTCTCAATCGTTCTTGCGGGCGTAGCCGGTGCGGCGTGTTCGTCGGGCAACAAGCCCGCGACGACAACGCCTGCGCCGAACAATGCGACCCGTACGCCACCGCGCACCACGGTTGTTCGAGAAACGGTGACGGTTGCGGACCCGGCCATGGCGCAGCGCGTATCGCGACTGGAAATCCGTTTGCTCGAGCGCGACGCCCAGATCGAGGAATTGCAAACGCGGCTCGACGACACACGCCGCGAATTCGTGCGCACACTCGCGCGACTGCAAACATCGACGAGCCGTGCCGAGGCCGCCTCAGGAATTGCAGAAGCTGAAGTCGCGCTGCAGTCGCTGCGAAGCGCGTCAGGCGCCGACGGTGCGGGCGTCTCGCAGGTCTCGCAGCTTGTGCAGGAAGGTTCGGCTGAATTCAACAAACAGAACTTTGGCGGCGCGCTGTATCTCGCGAGTCAGGCGAAGATGCTGGCCACTACCTATCGGACGCGCCCGACTGAGGGACGCGGGGCTGCGCTGCGTCCGGGTGAAACGGCGTTCGCCATACCCGTTCCTCTGAAGGCAACGACGCGCGCCAACATTCGCGAGGGACCGGGCACGAACTTCCCGCTCGTCTTCTCAGTCGAAACCGGCGAAGCGCTCGCGGGCCTGTCGTACGTCAACGATTGGATTCGCGTAACCGACGACGCCGGTCGAACTGGCTGGGTGTCGCGGACGCTGGTGGGGAAGCGACAGCCCTAAGTGCCGGGTACGGGGTCCCGGGTATCGGGTGTTACCCCTAGGCTTTTTCTTTTTTCGTCGCCTTCCAGCGGACGACTTTGTTTCGCCCGTCGCGCTTGGCCTGATACAGCGCCTCGTCGGCGGCAGCGACAACCGCCTCGGGTGTTTTGCCCGCCTCGGGAAACGCTGCGACGCCGATGCTCAGCGTCACACTGCTCCCCTCGAACTTGGCGGACGCGATCTTGGCGCGAATGCGTTCTGCCAGCGGCATGACTTCGTCGGGCTTGGTCGACGTGAGCAGCACGCAAAACTCCTCGCCGCCGTAGCGCGCGACGCAGTCGGTCATGCGAATCGATTCGCTGAGAATCGACGCGACTTTCTTGAGCACTTCGTCGCCCGCAGGGTGGCCGAACGTGTCGTTGTACTGTTTGAAATGGTCCACGTCCGTCATGAGGATCGCGAAGCGCTCGCCGGAACGGCCGGCACGCTGTGCTTCTTCACTCAACCGCTGCACCAGGTACCGCCGATTAGCGACACCAGTCAGTCCGTCGGTGACGGACAATTGCGCGAGTTCATCATTGCGCTGGCGGAGCGTTTCGTTTGCTGCGTCGAGCGCGCGACGGCCCTCGCGCAACTTGGCGACCATGTAATTGAAGACCGACGTGAGCGCGCCGACTTCGCCCGTGCCGCCACCGGGTAGATCCACTTCGAGGTTGCCGGCGGCCACTTCAGCAGCGCCTTCGGTGAGCCGGTCGAGCGGACGCGTCACGATCAAGCCGAACCGATATGCGCCAGCCGTCACAGCCGCGAGCAGCGCAACCACGATCAGCACGCCGATGTTGCGGAATCGTGTGAGCTTGTCGAACGCCGCGATCGCGGGAGTTTCAGAAAGCGCCGCCCACTGCACCTGCGGCACGGCGGTCAGGCTTGCGAGCACTTCGACGCCGCCGGCGGATTGGTAGGACACGGTGCGGCTCGCGACCGCGGTGAGCTTGGCGAGCGCACCCGGACTCAGTTGCGTCGCGGTCAATTGCGGAGATGACCCGCGCGAACTCGCGAGGAATCCGCCCTTGTCGTTGATCAGATACAGTGTGCTCGTCGTGTCGACGGCGAACGAGCGAAGCACTTCCTGCACGGCGGCAAGTTTGACGTCCGCCGCAAACGCGCCGAGGAGCCGGCCGCCGGCACCCTGCACGCGCACCGCGATAAAGAGTTTGCCGTCGCCAGATCCATTATCCCAGAAGACGTCGCCGACGGTTTGACCGTCCGCGCGCAGCGCGGTCGTCCAATCGTCGGGAAGGCGCACGGCTCGCGTGCCCGGCGTGCTCGACGCAACGACGCGGCCTTGCATATCCACCACCGACAACCGGTCGAAGTCGGGCGAGCGTTCGTGGACAGAGCGGAGATACTCGCTCAGTCGTCCGCCGGGCGGTGCGGTCGTGCCCGAGCGCGACAACCGGCTCAGGTTGTCCGACACTTCGTTTGAAGTCGCAAACACGCGAAGGTCGTACAAGCGTTCCTTCAGCCACACACCGAGCGCGCGTGCCGCCTGTGTGCTCGCCGACTCCAACTCTCCGGAGATTTTTTCCTCCATCGAGTTGCGCGCCTGTGAGTACGCGTACCACATCGTCAGGCCCGACGGCACGAGCGTCGCCAGCACCGCAAACGTGAGAATGCGACCCTTGATGCTGTTCGTGCGCGCCAGCGGCAGGTACTTCGAAGTCAGCATCGCTCCGAGAGTGAGTCTGAAGGAGTTGAATCTGGGGTCGCGCGGCGGGAGAGTCTAACTCCGCTCCACTATGCGATGCGTGGACGCACCAGGCGGACGAGGGGTTACGAGCAACTCAAGCTTTATGCTGCCCGGCCGATACTGGGCTGGCAGGTTCACCGTCACGCGCCCGGACAAAACGCCTGGGCGGAGCCCCCGCATGCACTTCAACACGCAGTCCGGCGCGATGGCGAGCCACTTCGATGTCTGGCTCGTCGGTCTGTCGGTCGTCACCGCCGTTCTGGCGTCGTACGCTGCACTCGATCTGGCTGGTCGCGTCACAGCGGCCCGCGGCCGGTCGCGCGCCGCATGGCTGGTCGGCGGCGCTGGTGCGATGGGGCTTGGCATCTGGTCCATGCACTACGTCGGGATGCTGGCGTTCCACCTCGGCGTGCCCGTGTACTACGACGTACCGCAAGTCGCGCTGTCGCTCATTGCGGCGGTCATGTCATCGCTCGTGGCGCTGTGGGTTTCGAGCCGCCACGAAATGGGTGCTAGTCGCGCGATCCCGGCCAGCGTCGTCATGGGCTTCGGCATCGCCGCGATGCATTACACCGGCATGGCGGCCATGCGGCTTCCCGCGACACTGTCGTATTCGTGGCCGATCGTCGGTTTGTCGGTGCTGATCGCCATTGGCGTCGCGTTTGTTGCGATGTGGCTGGCGTTCCATCTGCGCGAAGTCTCGGCGTTCGGCTGGTCCAAGGTGTCGAGCTCAGTGCTCATGGGTGCTGCAATTCCGGCCATGCACTACGTCGGTATGGCAGCCGCCCGATTTACCCCCACGGATACATCGCTCCCGTTCGTGCGTCCGCCGAACGCCATGGATATCAGCGGCCTCGGCGTTACCGCGGTCGTGACGTGGACGTTCATGGTGCTCATGATCGCGATCGTCACGTCGAGGTTCGATTCGCAGCTTTCCGCTCGCAGTGCCGCTCTCGCGTCCAGCGAGGGCGCGCGACGCGCGCAGGAAGCGTTCTTGCGCGAAGTCATCGACGCGAACCCTCACTTTGTTTTTGCGAAAGACTGGGACGGGCGATTTACGCTCGCGAATCGAGCGGTCGCCGCGGTGTATGGAACGACGCCCGACCAGCTCGTCGGGAAGTCCGACGCAGACTTCAATCCGAATCCGGACGAAGTCGACCATTTTCTGCGCGACGACCGCGCGGTGATCGAGACGGGTGAACCGCGGTTCATCGCCGAAGAGCCGGTGACGAATCCGGAGACGGGCGCGACACGGTGGTTTCAGACCATCAAGGTTCGGTTGCACGCCGTCGACGGAACGCGCGATCAGGTGCTCGGCGTCGCGACGGACATCACGCAGCGCAAGACACTCGAAGATCAGTTGCGTCAGGCACAGAAGATGGAAGCCGTGGGCCGCCTCGCCGGAGGTGTTGCACACGACTTCAACAACCTGCTCACCGCGATCCTCGGCAACGTCGAATTACTCGCGGCGAGGGCGTCGGCCGCCGGCGATGACGAAGCAGTGCACGATCTCAAGGAAGTGCACGCAGCCGCAGAGCGCGCCGCGGGGCTGACGCGTCAGTTGTTGGCGTTCAGTCGCAAGCAGGTGTTGCAGCCCAAGCGCATCGACGTGAGTGCACTCGTCGCAAACATGCAGCGTCTGCTCTCGCGCCTGATCGGTGAAGACATCGAACTACGCGTCGTCACTGGTGGAGCCGACGGGACGATTGCGGCCGATCCGGGGCAGCTGGAGCAAGTGATCATGAACCTCGCGGTGAATGCGCGCGATGCGATGCCGCAGGGTGGTCAGTTGACGATCACGTCTGCGGTTGTGGACCGGTCCGCGATTCCGGCGCGTGAGCGTGATCGCATGCCCGGGGCGAAGTACGTGATGCTGTCGATTGCCGACTCAGGCGTCGGCATGAACGAAGAAACGAAGGCGCACTTGTTCGAGCCGTTCTTTACGACGAAGCCCGATGGGAAAGGCACGGGCCTCGGCCTGGCGACCGTGTACGGCATCGTGAAGCAGAGCGGCGGTTACATCTGGGTCGATTCGACTCCGGGTCGCGGTGCGGTGTTTCGATTGTACTTCCCGCACGTCGCGGCGCCGAGCGCAGAAGGCGACGGTACGACCGTCGCTCGCGAGCCGTCGTGGCGCGGTGCCGGGACGATTCTTGTCGTCGAAGACGACGTTGCTGTGCAGCGCCTGACCTGCCGCGTGTTGTCAGCGCGCGGGTACAACGTGATTGCGGCGTCGGACGGTGACGAGGCTGTGAAGGTGGCGCGCGGTTATCAGGGCGTGATCGATCTGATGCTCACGGACGTGGTGATGCCGCGCATGAGTGGCCGCGAAGTCGCGGAGCGCGTAGGTCAGCAGCGCCCGGGAATGAAAGTGTTATTCGTGTCGGGCTACACCGACGATGCGGTCGTGCGTCACGGCATTGAGGAAGACAAGGTGAGCTTTCTTCACAAGCCGTTCACGCCAGAAATACTCGAGCGTCGCGTGCGCGAGGTGTTGAGCGCGACGTAGGCGACGACGCAGATCCTCGGCTGAGGCGCTGTGTAACGCCCGCGCGTTGTTTTCAGCCGTCGTTTCTGGACAGACAAACATCGTCAACCGTATACTCTCGGACCGCAAACGCGAATCCGCGGTCGTCGCGTTAGTGCTCACACAACACGGGAGCGGGTATGCGCAACGTCTCGCGCACTCCAACATTAGTTCGCATGGCGCGGGTCGTGCGTGCCGCGTCGCTGGTTCTCTGCGCGATCACATGTGGCGAATTGCCGGCTACGCCTGAAGCAACGCGCGCCAGCGGAACGACGAGACTATCTCTGGCTGCATCGCACTTTGCTGTCGAGCAAACTGTTACTGAGCTCGAGCAGCTCCCAGTCGTGCGAATGTTCCCCGCTGCGCCCGCCCCTGGCGGCGGATTCTATACGCATGCGACGCTGAACCCGGTAGGCATCGATCCCGTTGAATACTGGTTTCACGTGACGACGAGTCCGGCGGGGTGCGGCGCTCTCAGTGGCATGCCTGATCCGCCGAGCGCCACGAAACTCATTGGTGGCGGGACTAATCCGGTGCACGTGTTTTCGGTGGCGCCGTTCGCGCTTACTAACGCCGTCCGATATCGCTTGTCCGCGAGCAGGCAGGGAGGCCCCATCGTGCGCAGCGGTTGTGTCGATCCAACCGTTTCGCCGTTGAATTGGCCGGACGACCCGACGGTCAACGCGATTCCGCCAATCGTCGTCGACGTTGATAGTGTGGTCATTGGCGCGTCGATCAATCCGAACGGTTCGGCGCCGATTAAGTGGCAGGTACGTTGGACGGTCAACGCGGGACTGCAGGGTTGTATCCTGGCGTTCGCGGGGCGCGACCTGCCGGCGAGTGCTAAGGAGATAGACGATGGGGGCAGCGACGACGTTGTCGTGAGTGAATCGATCCCAGTGATCCCGGGATACGGGCTCCTGTCTTACCAGTTTGTTGCGCAACGACCAGAGGGCGGGCTTGTCCGGGGACCATGCGCGCGTTTCTGGCTTCCGCCGCCGGTTTTCGGACTGACGGCGGACGCTTCCTTCTCGGCGATTCAGGGCCAGCCAACGCCCGCGTCGCAGACACTAGCTCTACAACTCTCGCCGGTTCGATCGCTGGCTGGCATCATGAGCTCAGTTCAGCCGACGATCGTGTACACACATGGCACAGGCGGGTGGCTGAGCGTTGCTGCCTCGGCAGTGCCCTACGCTGGGCAGCCGAAGCGCGAATTCTTGGCGAGTGTCACAACAACGAACTTGCCGCCGGGCGTGTACACGGCAACCATCACCCTCACGGGCGTCTACGGTGAGTATTTCTTCCACACGGCGCCCGTGCAGGTGACCTACACGATTTCTCCGTAGATGGGTTGGCGCAGGGGTGGACGAGCGGCGGCGGGCACTTTGTAAGCCGCCTTGCCATTTACGCGGTCAACGCGTCGGAAACTTGCGCGCCGTGCGACGTGCGCTCGAGTTCGTGCGGAAAGCGGCGGAACCAACTCGAGACGAGCATCAGCTCGTCGACTTCGTGCGCAGGCACCGGTGCGCCTTCCACTTCGCGCGGCCCAAGTATTTCCGCGGCGCGTGCAGCGAGCGCGCGCTTTTCTGCGGCGGTGCGGGCAGCAGGTAGGACAGCGCGCACGCGTCCACGCCGGATCACATACGCGCGATCGTCGTTGTTGAACCCTGGCACCGTGTACACGAACGAAAGCGACTCGACAGAAAAACGCAGGCGCGCAAACTGATCGCGCAGTGATTCGAGGCGCAGCAGCTTGTCGCGTAACGACGCCGCCCGCTCGAACTCGAGTCGATCGCTCGACTCTTCCATTGCCGCGCGCATTGCATCAATCGGCGTTTCATTCACGCCGCTGAAAAAATCACGGGCCAACGCAAACTGCGCGCGGTATTTCGCGGACGTCGTGCCACCGACGCAGGGGCCGAGACATTTGCCAACTTCGTAGCGAATGCAGCCCGGCGTGCGCGCCGCCGCGACCGGCAATTCGGTTTGATCTGCGAAGTGCATCGGCATGTCGTGCCGGCAATCGCGCAAACCGAGCGCGTCGTTCAATTCGCGCAGCGCTTCACCGAGTTGGTTCGCGCCGTGAAACGGTCCGTAGTAAATGCCGACCGCGTCATTGCCCGCTGTGCGCACCACCTGAAAGCGCGGTGCCGGTCCTGGCGCGATGCGCACGAACGCATAGTGCCGCGCGTCGTACTTCATCGCCCAGTTATGTCGCGGCCGCCATTGCTTGATCAATTGCAGCTCACGCAGCAGCGCGGCGAACTCACTCGGCAAATACTCCCACTTCACTTCGGCAGCGTCACGAATGATGCGGGCGCTCTTTTCCGCGGGATACGCGGCGCGGAAATAGCCGAGCAATCGCGTGCGCAGTTTCTTCGCTTTGCCGACGTACACGATCTCGCCGTCGGGCGAAACCATGTGGTACACACCGGGCCTGTCGCGCACGTCGAGCGACACGCGTTCTTTCAGCAGCACGACGCGCGCTTCGATTTCTTCGGATGCAGACCGCCGTCGTTTGCGCCGGCTCATTTCTGACAGCGACTGCACCACACCGTGATGCGGCCCTCGAGTGCGTGTGTGGACTTCAGCGTTGTTCCGCAGCGCACGCATGGCTCGCCTTCGCGCGAATACACTTTGGCGAGTCCGAGGAAACCACCGCGACCACCCTGCGGATCCTGATAGTCGCGAAAGCTCGTGCCGCGTTGTTCAACCGCAGAGCGCAAGACATCCTGCGCTTCGCGCAACAACACCGCCGCTTCGGCGCGCGTCACCTTGGCTCCGCGTCGCGACGGACGAATGCGTGCGCGCCACAACGCTTCGTTCGCGTAGATGTTGCCGATGCCCGCGATGCGATGCTGATCCATCAGAATCGTCTTGATCGCTCGGTTCGAGGAACGCACCACGTTGGCGAATCGCTCGGGTGTCAGCGCTGGATCGAGAGGTTCAGGGCCAATTTCCGCAATCCACTCAGCGAATCGCGCCGGCGACATCAGTGCGACGGTGCCGAGCCGGCGAACGTCACGGTAGCGAAGCACGCGCCCATCGGTCAATGGGAACTGGATCGCGGTGTAGTCGTTGGCGCTGCGCTTGAATGGGCCAGGCTCGACCAGGAGCGCGCCGGTGAACTTCGGTGATACGACGAATCGATCACCGGTCGACAAATCACCGATCGCGTATTTCGCGCGACGCCAAAACTTGTTGATGGTGACGCCGGCAAGCCGGCGCGCGAACGCCGGAGCCGATGCCTCGCGAAGGACGTCGCGTTTGTGAACGTGCACTGACTCGATTGTCGCGCCGCGGACGAGACCGTCGAGGTCGCGCGCAATGGTCTCGACTTCGGGAAGTTCAGGCAATGAGTGCGCGCGCTTGCTCGCGCCAGCCGATGTCGCCGCGGAACTGCTTCCCGTCAAAGCGAACCGATTCTGCACCCGAGAAGCTCGACGCCTGCGCACCGGCGAACGTCTTGTCGACGCCGGTCACGGCGAGCACGCGACCGCCGGCAGTCACCAGTTCGCCGCTCGCGTTCATCGCGGTTCCCGCGTGAAACACCAACACATGGGGCTGGGCCGCGGGCAGCGTAATCACGTCGCCGCTGCGCGGCTTGCCCGGATACCCGTGCGCGGCAACGACAGTCGTCGCTGCGTGCAGTCCGTTCCACGTCAGCGTTG
The DNA here is from genome assembly GCA_035277145.1 of Gemmatimonadaceae bacterium. GTDB lineage: Bacteria > Gemmatimonadota > Gemmatimonadetes > Gemmatimonadales > Gemmatimonadaceae > DASRAP01. The sequence goes on from DATELA010000058.1 coordinate 25,323, forward strand.
CGCCGCCAACTCCATCGCCGCGCGCGATCGACATGATCACGTCGAGCACCGAGCCGCGCACGATGGGTAGCACCGCTTGCGTTTCCGGATCACCGAAACGGCAATTGAACTCCACCACCTTCGGTCCGGTTCGCGTGAGCATCAAGCCCGCATACAAGAGTCCGCTGAATGGCGTCCCGCGCTCCCGCATTCGTGTGAGCGTCGGCACGATGATCGACTTCATCGCGTCGCGAATCAATTCCGGAGTCGAGAGCGAAACCGGAGCGTACGCGCCCATGCCGCCGGTGTTCGGGCCGCGGTCGCCTTCGAGCAACCGCTTATGGTCCTGCGCAGCGACGAGCGGAATCGCGCCGCTGCCGTCGGTCAACACAAACAGTGAGAGTTCTTCGCCCGACATGAACTCTTCGACGAGCACCTCAGCGCCCGCATCGCCGAGTGTGCGATCGACCATGAACTCGTCGATGGCGGCTTCGGCGTCAACGAGTGACGGTGCGACTACGACGCCTTTTCCCGCCGCGAGTCCTGTCGCTTTGATGACGACGGGCGCACCGAGTGCGTGCGCAGCGCGCTTCGCATCTTTGGCATCATTGTGAACTGACGCTGCAGCGGTCGGCACGTTGGCTTCGCGCATGACGTCCTTCGCGAAGCGCTTTGACGTCTCGAGTTGTGCAGCTGCGGCGGTTGGACCAAACGCGGGAATGCGCTGCTTGGTCAGTGCGTCGACGAGTCCTGCGCCGAGTGGTGCCTCCGGACCCACCACGACGGCGTCAACACGCTCGGCTTGTGCAAGCGCGACGAGGCCTTTGATGTCGGTCGCGCTGACCGTGACGCAGCGCGCGAGTTGTGCGATGCCCGGATTCCCCGGGGCGGCGATCAGTTCAACAGATGGATCATCCTGCTTGAACCGCCAGGCGAGCGCGTGTTCGCGCCCGCCGCCGCCCACGAGGAGAATCCGCGTCACGCCGATGGAGTCCCCGCGCCCGGGGTTCCGCCGCCGCCCGACCCTCCGCTACGTCCCGCGAATGCATCGCTGAACGCGTCGCGTGCGCGCGCGATGGCGTCGGCGACGGAATTGACGGCGTCGCGCGCTTTGTCGGAGTAATAGTCGGACGCTTCGCGAATGTCGGGGCCGAGCGGACGATCCTTCTCGCTGCCGCGGCGCACGTAGTCGCCGTCGAGGATACGCTGGTATGCGCCGCTATCGACGTAGCGTTGGAGTTCTGCTGCGCGCACCGTCGCGAACGGATGATCGCGGAATGCGGTGTTGACGACCTTGAGCACCTTGTCCCACGCGCCGCCGTCGATCTCGTACTCGCGCGCCTGCTCGAGGAAGGTGTCGAGGTCGGTCGTATCGCCGAGGTCGCCGCCGCCGGCCATCTTCATGAACGACGTTTGCGCCGTGCGAATGTCCTGGATGCCGAGCAACCCCGCGCGGTCCGCCGACAGCTCTGATTTGCGGTACCACTCGAGCAACGCAATCTGGAACGGCAGCATCGCGAGACCGGCGAGGAACGGCAGGCCGTTGATGCCGACCATGAGCAGAATGAGCGCGATGGTGCGATAAGTCGTGTGGCCGCTCATGATGTGGCCGACTTCGTGTGCGATGATGTACCGCAGTTCGTCGTCGTTGAGCAGTTTGACGAGTTCCGAATTGAGCACGATGAACGGCTTGTCGAACCCGATCGCGAACGCGTTCACGATCGGCGATTGCGCGATGTAGAGCTGCGGGCGCTCCGGCCAATCGAGGGTATCGAGCACCTCGCTCAGCATTTGATCGATTTTCGGATACTGATTCGGTCCAACGCGAACCGAGTTGGCGGTGAAGAGGTGGCGGGCAGATCGCTCGCCGAACCAACTCGCGATTTTCTTGACGGCCTCGTCGAAACCGGGGATCGCGCGCAGGGTGTTGAGCGCGGCGCGGTCGGCCGGGTGCTCGTAGGCGACGTAGGAGATCTGGTCTAGACGGACGCGGGCCATGAGAAGCTCAGGTTAGGAGGCTGAGGGCCCTACGACGGTTCTCGAAGACAAGTGACAGCGCTGCGAAGGCAGAACTCTGAATTCTGAATTCTGAAGGCGGACGGGACGGACCGTCATTTCCGGCTCTTGCCGCGACTCCCGCCTGCGGCTGTTCTGCCTTCAGCTGTTCTGCCTTCAGCTGTTCTGCCTTCGACTTTCTGCTTTCTCGGCGCAGCCGTGCCCAGCGCCTGTTCGACGTCTTCCAATAGATCCTCGACGTCCTCCACTCCGACGCTCAGCCGGACCAGCCCCTCAGAGATCCCGATCTTTTCTCGCCTCTCAATCGGAACCGAAGCGTGGGTCATCGACGCTGGGTGATTGGCCAGGCTCTCAACGCCCCCCAGCGATTCCGCCAGTGAAAAGACCCTCAGCCGCTCGAGGAAAGCGCCGGCTGTCGCCTTGCTGCCGAGTTCAAACGACAGCATTCCGCCGAACCCGCTCATTTGACGTTCGGCCAGTTTGAACTGGGGATGAGAGGGAAGACCCGGGTAAAACACCGAATCGTGTCCTAAACGATCGGCCAGCCAACCAGCGAGGCGCCGGCCGTTCGAATCGTGGGCCTTCATTCGCAGTGCCAGCGTCTTCGTGCCCCTCAAAGCCAGCCAACAGTCAAAGGGGCCGGGAACAGCACCCGCCGCGTTGGCGATAAACCAGATGCGGCTGGCGAGTTCGTCATCAAGGCAAACGCAGATACCGCCGATAATGTCGCTATGACCGTTCAGGTACTTCGTGGTGGAGTGGTACACGATGTCGGCACCGAGCTCCAGCGGCCGTTGAAAGAACGGCGTGGCAAAGGTGTTGTCGGCAATGAGGAGCGCACCGCCACGGTGGGCGATTTCGGCGGCGGCGCGGAGATCGGTGAGCCGCATCAGGGGGTTCGTCGGCGTCTCGACAATCACCGCGACCGTTTTCGGAGTCATCGCGTCGGCAATGCGATTTGCATCGCGCGCGTCGACGAAGGTGAACTCCAGCCCGAAATGCCTCAGTAGGCGGTCAAACAGCCGGAACGTTCCACCGTAGACGTTATCGCCGCAGACAATATGGTCGCCGCTTTTGAACAGCTTCATCAGCGAATCCAGGCACGCCATGCCGCTTCCAAAGGCGAACCCATGGCGGCCGCCTTCAAGTGCAGCGACGTTCTTCTCGAGCGCTTCCCGCGTCGGGTTCTTACCGCGCGCGTACTCGTACCCTTTGTGCTTGCCGAACCCCTCGTGCACGTAGGTACTCGTTTGATAGATGGGCGGCATGATCGCGCCCGATGCGAGGTCGGGGTGCTGCCCGGCGTGAATCGCACGCGTGGCAAATCGCCCAATGGCGTCGGAGTCGTCGATGCGGGTCATGGGAGGAAAAACTAACCGCCGATGATTAGCTCTGCCCTCACTCCGGTGCTGGTCGTCGACGACGATCCCGCGGTTCGCCGTGCGCTCATCCGCTGCCTCGAGCGCGACGTCTACATCTGCTACGAAGCAGGCAACGGCGACGAAGCGTTGTCGGTGATGGAACAAGTCGACTTTCCGCTTGTAATCACAGACCTACGCATGCCCGACCGCGACGGCCGCGCGCTTCTGCGCACCGTCAGAGAGCAGCATCCCCGCACAGCGGTCGTCATACTCAGCGCCGATTCCGAAGTCGGAACGGCCGTGGCGTGTCTCAACGACGGCGCAAGCGACTATCTCACGAAGCCGTTCCACGTCGGCGAAGTCAGCGCGCGGGTTCGGCAGTCGCTCGAAAAACGCCGGTTGCGGTTGGACAATGACGCGTACCATTCGCATCTCGAAGAGCGAATTGCCGAGTCGACGCGCCGAGTCGAGGAGATGTTCCTGACCGGCGTCCAGTCGCTGGTTCGCGCACTCGAAGTCAAAGACCCGTACACACGCGGCCACTCTGAGCGAGTGGCGGCATGGGCTGCGTCTACCAGTCGCGAGCTCGGCCTCGACGACGACACGGTGCGCCAAATCGAGCTCGGCGCCAACCTGCACGACCTCGGCAAAATTGGCGTGCGTGAAGACGTGCTGTGTAAATCAGGACCGCTGACGCACGAGGAATACGAGCACGTCATGGAGCACACGGTCCTCGGATGGCGCATACTCGCGCCGCTGTTGCGCGACGCGCCGATGGCGCTCGAAATCGTGCGCTCGCACCATGAGCGGTACGACGGACGCGGGCGGCCCGAGGGATTGCGCGGTGACGCGATTCCGCTTGGCGCGCGCATTGTCACGATTGCGGATGCGTTCGATGTCATGACCACCGGCCGGCCGTACAAGGAAAACGGCCGCATGCTTTCCACCGAAGAGGGCCTGCTGGAGCTGCGCCGCAATACGATGACACAGTTTGATCCGGTCATCGTGCGTGCGTTCGGAATTGTTACGGACCGCGAAGCGCGAATGAGTGCGTAGGACTACGTCTCGAACTTCGCGATCACACCCCGCAGTCTCGTAGCAACCTCCGCGAGGTGCTGCGCGGATTCGCTCACGTGCTGCATGCTCGCGCTCTGTTCCTGCGCGGCCGCGCTGACTTCCTGAGACGTCGCGGCATTCTGTTCGGCGCTCGCCGCGACTTGCGCGGTTTCATTCGCAAGGCCCTCGGCCTCACCGACTTGCAGTGTGCTTGCGTCGGCGATGCGCGCAACGTCGTCGCGGCTCGCGCCAATTTCCTTACCAATTTCACGCAATGCGCTCGCTGACGACCGAATGACCACCTCGCCGTCCGCAACGCGCTCGCGAATTTGCGCCACCTGTCCGCCGGCGCGCGCCGCGGCCGACTGAATTTCCGCGACGAGTGTCTGAATCGTTTCGAGTGCGCGTTGCGTTTCGCTGGCGAGTTTGCGCACTTCGTCCGCAACCACGGCAAATCCGCGGCCGTGTTCGCCGGCGCGCGCGGCTTCGATGGCCGCGTTCAGCGCGAGGAGGTTCGTCTGTCGCGCAATTCCGCCAATGGTGTCCACGATCTGGCCGATACGTTTTGACTTGTCCGCCAGTTCGAACACAACGGGCACCGCGGATTCGGTGACGTCGCTGATCGCGGCCATTTTCGCGAGCGCTTCGTCGGCGGCGCCCGTCCCGCTCAGCGCAGAGTCGGCGACGCGCTGTGCCGTGTCGAGCGCGGCGCGTGCGTGATCCGCGGTTTGGCGCGCGCGCGCCGTCGCACGCTGCGCACCGTCGAGCATTCCGGTCACGACGCGCGTCTGCGTTGACGTCGCGCTGGCGATTTCATTCGCTGCTGTGGCGACCTGATCGGTCGTCGATGTCATCTGCGACGCATCGGCAGCAAGTTCTTCCGCGGTTGCGGCAACTTCGGCGGCACCCGCGTCGATTTCTCGCAGGAGCGTGCGCAGCGCGGATGTCATGTCGCGCACCGAATCCGCAACGCGGCCGATCTCGTCGTCGGACCTGAAATCGAGGTGCGATGACAACGCGCCACCTGCAACCGACGCCGCGTGCTGCGAAATTCGCGCGATTCCGCTCGTCAGGCGCCGCGCCGCGAAAACGCCGAGTGCAATGGCGATGGCAAGTGCGATCGCGGAGTACGCTGCGACCCGCCACCATTGCGACTTCAGCGTTGCCGAGAGCTCGGTCGCGCGCCATTCGGTCACAATGACTCCTGCGACGGACCGGTTCGCGCGCGTGATTGGCGCAATCGCGAGCATGTACGCGCCGAATTCGTCGTGCAGGACGTCTGTTGTGCCAGCGCGTCCCTGTGTGAGCGCGCTGGTGAGCGCATCAGGGGCTGGCCACGTGGCGCGGAACTGCGCCGGCGTGTTGTTCCACCGCTCGTTGGCGAGCATGCGGTACTGTTCGCCGAGGCGTCTCACGAGCGCTACACCGTCGATAGAGCCTGATTCGGAGTCGACATTGGCTTCGCGAATGCGTCTGATTTCGTCGCGAATGACCGTGAATGCGGTGCTATTCTCGCCCGCCGCGCCGGCGACGACGTCGACGGAATCGGCGGGGATGATTGCCGCGAGGCTCTGGGCAATGGCGGCGAGGCGCTGGCTGTGCAACGTGACGAGTTCGGAGCGCTGCGACCAGTACATCGGCACCAGCATGGTGCCCAGCGTCACAAACACGGTGAAGACACCGATGCCGGCGAGCTTTGCTGGGAGCGGGATATGACCGGCGAACGTGCGTCCGGGCGATGGCAGCGGAATGTCCTGTTGTTCTGGCTCACAAAGGGTAGGAGCACGATCGGATGGTGACAAGGCGCGACGTACTGGTGGATGGCGCGCGCCGCTACCTTTCGGTGCATGAACCGGTCGCTGCGCCCCGAAGGGCTCATGGTGAGCGTGTCGGGACTCCGTGGGCGCGTTGGCGAGGTGCTGACACCCGAACTCATCGCCGCGTACGCGGGCGCGTTCGGCGCGTGGGCGCGCAAGGCCAAACGAACAAGCGGCCATGCGACGATTGTTGTTGGTCGCGACAGTCGCGTGTCGGGTCCGATGTTTCACCGCGTTGCGATCGGCGCGTTACAAGCGGCGGGGTGCAATGTCATCGACATTGGTCTCGCGCCAACGCCGACGGTGCAACTCGCGGTCGAGCACCATCATGCTGCGGGCGGACTCGCGATTACCGCGAGTCACAATCCGATCGAATGGAACGCGCTCAAGTTCATCGGCGCGGATGGATTGTTTCTCGACGCGCAGAGCGGCGCCGCGATGCGCGCGCTCCTCGACGACGGCAACCCGTACGTCGCGTGGCAGGAACTTGGCGAGGTCACGCGCGACGAAACGGCGATCCTCCGGCACATCGATGCGGTGTTGCACCTGCCGTATCTCGATGTCGAAGGAATTCGGCGACGCAAGTTCAAGGTTGCGCTCGATTGCTGCCACGGCGCCGGCGGCGCGATCATGCCCGCGCTGCTCGAAGAATTCGGGTGCGAAGTCTCGGCGATTGGTTTGGAAACCGACGGGCGCTTTCCGCGACCACCCGAACCTGTCGCTGCGAATCTTGGTGATCTCGGCAAACTCGTCCGTCGCAATCACGCGGTGATTGGCTTCGCGACGGATCCCGACGTGGACCGGCTCGCGCTGGTCGACGAGACGGGCACGGCGATTGGTGAAGATTGGACGCTGGCGCTGGCGACGCGCGTTGTGCTCATGCGAAAGCGCGGCCCGGTGGTGACCAATCTTTCAACGAGCCGCATTCTCGACGACGTCGCGGGACGCGGTGGTTCCAAGGTGGTGCGATCGCCGGTTGGCGAGATCAACGTCGCACTCGCGATGCAAGCGAATAAAGCGGTGGTCGGTGGCGAAGGAAACGGTGGCGTGATTCTTCCGGATCTGCACCTGGGACGCGATGCGCCGGTCGGTGTCGCGCTGTTGCTGCAACTCCTTCACGAAACGCGCCGTTCGCTGTCTGCCATTGTGCAGGAGTATCCGCGGTACGCGATCGTGAAAGACAAACTCGATCGTCCTGCCAAACCACTCGATGCGGTGTACGACGCGCTGACCAAAGCGTTTTCGGATGCGTCGAAGGATACGCAGGATGGGTTGCGACTCGCGTGGAGCGATCGTTGGGTGCACGTTCGTCCGTCGGGAACGGAGCCGATCGTTCGCGTGATTGCGGAAGCGCCGTCGGAGCAGGAAGCAAACGCGTTGGTGCTCAAGTCCCGGGAATTGTTGGCAAAGCTGGCAAGCTGAGCAGTCTCGCCTTCTCGTCCTCTCGTCTTCTCAAGACACTGAACTATGTGCGGAATCGTCGGCTACACCGGAACCAAGAACTGCATGCCGTTGCTGGTGGACGGCCTGAAGCGACTCGAATACCGCGGTTATGACTCCGCGGGCGTCGCCGTATTCGACGGCGAGTCGATCGAGACGCGTCGCGCGGCCGGCAAGATTGCCAAGCTCGAAGCGACGCTGGCGAAGTCACCGGTCGGCGGCCCGCTCGGCATCGCGCATACGCGATGGGCGACGCACGGTCCGCCGAATGAAAAGAACGCGCACCCGCACTCGAGTCAGGACGGAACGATCGCGCTGGTCCACAACGGCATCATCGAGAACGCGACGCACATT
>DATELA010000059.1:0-14084 GCA_035277145.1 Gemmatimonadaceae bacterium
CCACCTGCACCGCCGCCACCACCTGCACCGCCGCGGCCCTGACCACCTCGTCCACCGGCGGCACCGCCGCGTCCGCCAGCCGCTGCCGTATCCGGCGCGGCATCAGCATTGAGATTCCACGTTACGCGACGCAAGCCCGCCGTCTTGTCCAGTTCGCAGCGACGAACCACCGCGCCGGCCGCGTTCGTAATCGAAAGCACGAGCCGTGTATCAGCCGCGTAGCCCTGACGCACGTGATACGTGAGCACTGCACCGTTCGGCGGATTCGCCATGGTGAAGTTGCCGGACATTCCGCCAACACCTGCGGCGCCCGCAGGCGCGAGCCCGCCCGGCGTGTACGAATACGCGTGACGCAACGGCAACAGCCGCGCTTCCTCTGCGATTGTCTGCGTCGTCAATTCGCGCAGCGCTGAGTAATCGTCGAGCACCCAGAAGCCGCGTCCGAACGTCGCCATCACGATGTCGTTCTCGCGTTTCTGAATCGCGACATCGCGCACCTGCGTACTCGGCATTCCGCCTTTGAGCTGAATCCAGTTCGCGCCACCGTCAGGCGTGAAGAACAAACCGAACTCCGTGCCGGCGAACAGCAGGTTCGAATTCACGTGATCCTGCACCACGGACCACACGTTGTGTTTCGCCGGCAAGTTGCCCGTGATGTTGGTCCACGTGCGGCCGCGATCCGCGCTCTTTACGAGATACGGCTTGTAATCACCGCGCTGCCAATTGTTGAGCGCGACAAAAATCGTATTCGCATCGCGCGGCGACGCGAGCACGTCACTCACGTACGTCCACTTCGGTACACCCGGGAAATCTTCCACTTTGCGCCACGTCGTGCCCGCGTCTTCGGAGATCTGCAGCAAGCCGTCGTCAGTACCAACGAGCAGAAAACCTTCGAGCAATGGTGATTCGTCGAGCGACACGATGCTGCTCAGCGTCGTCGTGGATCCGTTCAACGCCACCGCACCGGGCGCCTGCACTTTGCCCATGATGGGCAGCGTGTCGGCGCACATGTTGCGCGTGAGATCTTCGCTGATGCGCGTCCACGTTTCGCCGCGATTGTCCGTGCGATACAAACGTTTGCTCGCGAAATACACGCGCGTCGACATGTGCGGGCTCAGAATGAATGGCGCGTCCCAATTAGTGCGTTCGCCGGAGCACGCGGGGCTGAATCCACCACCGCCACGGCCACCGCGTCCACCACCGCCGCCCGCTGCGCCACCGGCCGAATCCGGCGGTGGATTGTCGTCGAAACCGCCACCACCACCGCCCCGACCACCGGTCGGTGCGAGGCCCTGACCGCGACCGGTGCGCATATCGAATCGCGCGAGACCGCCGTTCTGCGATTCCGCGTAGAACACATACTGATCTTCGCGATCGCCGTGCGCCTGAAATCCGTCGCCGCCCTGCACGATGAACCAGTCGCTATTGCGAATGCCCCACGAATTCGTGGTGCGCGACGGACCGCACTCGGAGAAGTTGTCCTGCGTGCCGCCGCACACATAATAGAAGGGCTTCGCGTTGTTGAATCCGACGCGGTAGTACTGCGTGATCGGCAGGTTCGCGAAGAAACGCCACGTGGCACCCGCGTCATACGTCTCGTACACACCACCGTCGTTGCCGACGAGAATGTGGCTCGAGTCCGCAAGATCAAACGTCACATCGTGGTGATCGACGTGAATCGCCGGCGGCGTTTGTCCCTGATCCCACGGAACGCCGCTCCACGTTGCGCCGCCGTCGGTGCTGCGCTGCATGTTGGTCGCGACCGCGTAGATGTGCCCAACGCGATGCGGATCGATGAACAACTCGGAGTAGTACTGGCCCGTTCCGCCGCTGAACCATGACTCTGCACCCGAGAGCGTCGGCGCGCCGCGCGCACCAGCACCCGTCGGTGCGCCGGCACAATCCGCGGTTTGGCGTGCCGCCGCGTTGATCGCCGCAGTATCGGGTGCACCGCCGCCGCGGCCGCCACGCCCTCCTGCACCGCCGCCACCACCACCGCCGCCGCGTCCGCCGCCGGTTGATTTACCGAAGCGGAACCACGTGTTGCCGCCGTCCGTCGATTTGTAGAAACCCGACGCACCAAACTGCGCTTCGACGAGCGCGAAGATTTCAACCGGATTCTTGCGTCCTTCGATCGCGAGCGCGACGCGTCCGATGTCGCAACGCGGCAAACCGTTGGTCAGCCTGGTCCACGTGCGACCCGCGTTGACCGATTTGTAAATGCCCGCTTCGCGACTGCCACCGACCGCCTGTCCAACATGACGGCGGCGTGAATACGCCGACGTGTAAATGATGTCGGGATTCTTGGGATCGAGAACGATGTCGGTGATGCCGGTGTTCTCGTCGATGTTTTGCACCTGCGCCCACGTCGCACCGCCGTCCGTCGTTTTGTAGAGACCGCGTTCACCACCCGCCGAAAACAGCGGCCCCTGCGACGCGACATAGACGACGTTCGAGTTGCGCGGATCGATCACGATCTTGCCGATGTGCTCGGAATTCTCGAGTCCCACACGCGCCCACGTTTTACCGGCGTCGGTGGACTTGTACACGCCGTCACCGAAGTGCGCGCTGCGCTGGCTGTGATTCTCGCCGGTGCCGAGCCAAAGAATGTTGGAGTTCTTTGGATCGATGACGATGCAGCACATGTTGAACGACGGGCCGTTTTCGAAAATCGGCGTGAAGTTCACGCCGCGGTTTACCGTCTTCCACACACCGCCGAACGCCGTGGCGACGTACCAGGTGTTCGGGTTGCGCGGATCGATCTCGATATCCGCAATGCGGCCGGTGACGAGACCGGGACCGATGTTGCGGACGGTGATGTTTTTGACGAGATCGGCGTTCAACGCGGGGGTTTGCGCGAGCGCGGGAGAGGTGAGCAGCAACGCTGCTGCGGCGAGCGAGATGAAACGCATTGCGAGTGGGGAGAGAGGAACTGTTGTCGTGGACTGCGTCAGGCGAACTGCGTCAGGCGAACTGCGTCAGACGAACTGCGTCAGACGAACTGCGTAACTCGAACTACGCCGTCAGGATCACGCCGTCAAAATGACGCCGTCTCAATGACGCCGTTCGTTTGACGCAGTTGAAGTCAACTCAGTACGTACAGTATGAGAACACGTCATTGTACATATTCACGCGTCCAGCCTTATTGGCCGCGACGAGATCCTTGATCGGGCACATGTAGTTCGGCCCGCGCATGCCGCCACCACCGCCGCCGAAACCGCCACGCCCGCCGCCGCCCGAACGAATGATCACGCTCGACGAATCCGTCGGCAGTTCCGCGACGCTTTCGTAGTACGCGTACGCCTTGTTGTCCTGCCACAAATACTGCTCGACGTTCGACGCGTAGAACGCGGCCACGGTCGCGCCACGTTCCTTCAACCACGCCGCCGTCGCGCGAATGGCTTTCGGTCCGCCAAAATCGCCCATCACCGGAACGATCAGGTTCTTTGCGTGCAGATCCTTGACCACGCGCCAATTCGCTTCGCTCGCGAGGTAGCCGCGATTCGTTGGTGTCGGCAGCTGCCCGTCCAGCGACATCATGAGATCAGCGTACGTCGGCATACTGCCGCCGCCGCGTCCACCGCCCATGCCGCCGGATGAGTTGTACGTAATCGGCAATCCGAAGTAGTAGAACTGATCGTAAATCCAGTTCAGATGCTCGACGTCCTCGGGCGTGAGGGGAAACTTGTGCGTGGTCACCAACAAGTCGCGCACCGCCGCCTTATGCCGCGCGTATGTCGCGCTGTCACCTTCGACGCCCCAGTACGCATTCGCGAGTGCGTCGGCCGTGCTGTTCGTGTCGAGTTTCGTGTCCAGCTTCTTGCCGAACAACCGCGCCATGAACTCATTGCGATTCGCCGACAATTCGAAGATCGACTTGTACAGCAAGTGCTCGAGCAGGTTGCCGCGCCGAATGTCGATGATGATCACCATCTTCGGCTTGAGCGCGGCGATGTATGTGTAGTTCTGCTCCGGTCCAACGCCCATGTACACTTTGTTCTGGCGATCGCCCTTGAGCAGACTCGGAATCACCATCTGATATCCCGTTTCATTCGACAACAAGTTCTCCGAACGGAACGTGCCGGGCGGCTCGGACAAGTCAGTGCTGAGTTTCCAGAACTCCTGATCTGACAAGCGCGCCGGCAGCACAGATGCCGGCGCTGTTCCGCCACTTTGGGCAAACGACGACTGCGAGAACGACGCAGAAGCCAGAACGACAAGAAGCGATAACGACCAACCACGATAACCACGCAAAAGCGATAACCGCGAGAAGCGGGAACGGCGGGAACCCATCGTCATCAGAAGCCTCCGCGGCCGCCGCCATTTGGCGACGGAGCAACCGCCGGCGTGCCGTTGCGATCCGGTGTTTCAGTGCCGATCAAATTGTGCACGAAGAAGTCCGTCATCTTGCGCACGCCGTACGCGCCACCGTTCGTGTGATCCGCGTTCGGCAGCACCAGCAGATCGAACACCTTGTTCGCGCGAATCAGCGCGTTCACAACCTGCATCGTCGACGCGGGATCGACGTTCGTATCGAGCTCACCAACCACGAGCAGCAACTTGCCCTGCAGTTTGTACGCGTTGTCGACGTTCGACGACGCGGCGTACTCCGGACCGAGCGGCCAGCCCATCCACTGCTCGTTCCACCAGATCTTGTCCATGCGGTTGTCGTGGCAACCCGCTGCCGCAAATCCCGCTTTGTAAAACTCCGGATGGAACAGCAATCCGCCGAGTGCGTTCTGTCCGCCTGCGGATGTACCGTAGATGCCGACGCGCGAGATGTCGTACCACGGATACTTCGCCGCGACCGCCTTGTGCCACAGAATGCGATCGGGGAATCCCGCGTCGCCGAGATTCTTCGCCGCCATGTCGTGGAACGCCTTCGAGCGATTCGCCGTGCCCATGCCGTCGATTTGCACCACGATGAACCCGTGTTCAGCCAACGTGCGCGGTGCACCGCCCGTGCTCCACGTCTTCGGCACGAATGAACCTTGCGGGCCCGCATAGATCTGCTCGATGACGGGATACTTCTTCGACGGATCGAAATTCGTCGGACGGAAAATCACGCCCCAGATGTCCGTCGTGCCATCACGGCCTTTCGCGACGAACACTTCGGTGTCTTTGAATCCCGCGGCGCGCAGCGCTGTCTCGTCGCCCTTCTCGAGTTCCATCACGACGCTCTGATCGCTCGCGCGCTTGAGCACCGTCACCGCGGGAAGATCGACGCGATTCCACGAATCCGTGTAGTACGCGCTGTCTGCGGACCACGTGATGGTGTGGTTGCCGTCTTCCTTCGTGTACGCGACGAGTCCCGTGCCGTCGAAGTTGATGCGATAGAAATGCGTGAGGTATGGATCCTGTCCCGCATTCATGCCGGTCGCGCTGAAGTACAACTGACGACGCGCTGAGTCGACGCGCTGCACGTTCTGCACGCGCCAGTTGCCCTTCGTGATCTGATTCTTCACGCGGCCCGCGACGCCGTCATACAAGTACAAGTGCGCCCAGCCATCGCGCTCCGACATCCAGATGATCTCGCGGCCGTCGGCCAGGTCGTACTGATAGCGGCGGCCGGCGCTCAAACCATCGTTCGTCGCGTTGTAATAGATGAACGTCTTCGACTGTTCGTCGATGATCGTGCGTGCGACGCCCGTGTTCGCGTCGACTTCGATGACGCGGTAGACCTGATGTCCGCGCTGATTGTAGTCGAACGTGAATCCGCGGCTGTCGTCGCGCCACTGGATTTGCCCGATGTTGTACGCGTTCGGGAACAGCTCATTCGAAATCTTGAGCTGCTTCTTCGTCGCGACGTCGAACAGCATCGGCTCGCGCAGCGGCACCACATCACCAGGTTTCTGGTAATAGCGCTCCATGTAACTCGGCTGCAGCTGATCAGCAGGCGACGAGATCACGTACTTCACGATGCGCTGATAACCAGGCGTCACGCGAGTCGACGCGATTTTCTTCGAGTCGCGCGACCACCGAATGCCGTTGCGCGTGTACGGTGAACCTTCGGAGCCATCCCAGCTCAGTTGCCAACCCGCGGCAGCAACGCCGCCGCGTCCACCGCCGGCGCCGGCGCGACCGCCTCCACCACCAGCACGGCCTCCGCCTGCAGCAGCGCCAGCTCGTCCACCACCGCCACGACCATTGTTCGACGCGCGCTCGCGCGCATCGGGCGGCGCGTTGCGAATGAAGATGTTGAAGTTCTGCACGTACGCTTCAAGCGTGAAGTCCGGCGAATAACACGGCACCGTATCCGCCGGTGCTGCACCACCGCCGCCACCACCGCCAAATCCGGGACAGCTATTCGCGGCCACCGCTTGCTGCGCTGCCTGCTGCGCACTGCTCGGCGCATTGATGTCCCACGGACCTTCGAACGGAACTGGTTCGCCAAATACGTCGTGCTGCGGATTGAGCGCGGCGTCTTCTTCGCGGATCACGATCGGCGCGTTGCCGCGTCCACCACCACGTCCGCCGCGTCCACCAGCGCCGCCGGGATTCTGCACCGCTGAACCGCGCGTGCACGCTGCATCGGGCAACGTGCAACGCCAATTGAAATTGTTCGCGACAAACGCGAGCACGCCCGCGGTATCGAGATTGATCGCTTGCATCGGCAGCGTGAGCGCTGTGAACGTCTGGCCGCCCGCCGACAACGCCGTCGCAACTTTCGCGTGATCGAACGCGGCCGATTTTGCTTTGGTCACCGGATCGACGACAACGAACTGGTTGCCGCCCTTCACTGATACGCGGTACCAGAACTTGTTGGTCTTCGCGATCGGCACCGGACGTTCGGCGACACCAGTCACAAGGCCCTGGAATTTCTGACCGAGTCCTTCAGCGCGCGCATAGTCCGCGGCCGTGCCCTGAGCAGACAGGGCAAATGGCAATGGGACGAGGGCGATGGCACCGAGCAACACGTGCTTCATGACGTTCACCTCAGGAGTGAATTAACTGCGCGGCCACACGTTGTCTGTCGTCACACGATCGGGGAACCGGCGTCCTGGATCGAGCGTGATACGCTCGATGGCGCGTCCTCCGAAATCCAACTCTGCGCGGAAAGTTTTGCTTCCGGCAAACCACACGTCTGCGGGGTAAGTCACCACAGCGGTTACGCTGTCGATCATCCGGCTGTTGGACATTGGGCGAATGGCTGCGCCCTGCGGCGCGAAGCGCACCTGGAGCACCACCGGTGACGGCATTTGCCCGTCTTGTCGCACCGTTACGGTCGACTTCGAACCTGACGTCGTGACGCCCTGGATCGAGCCGTCGACAGACTCGGTCGTGAACAGCCAGTAATACCAGAACCAGCTCAGGTCGCCTTTGTGATTTCGCAGTGCGTTGTTCATGAAGAACATGAAATCCCACGGCGACGGATGCTTGAAGTTCCAGGCTTTGCCCCACTCGCTCATTGCACGCTGCACGGCAGTATCACCGACGACTCCGCCGAGCATGGAGAGCATGAGCGGAGTTTTGCTGTACGTCTGGAAGCTGTAGCGTGCGGGTCCAGCGTAGTTGGCGTTCCACATCATCGGCGGTTCGTTCTCGTCACCGCTCGTGTTGCCGTATTGCTGGCCGCGTCCGTCGAGATTCGGCGCTTGTCCGTTCGCATCAGCGCCGGAAAGAATGTTCATGTACTGATTGAATCCTTCGTCCATCCAGCCGTACCACGTTTCGTTGTTGCTCACCGTCATCGGCCACCACTGGTGACCGGTTTCGTGATCCGCGGCGCCGCGATTGGAGTTGATCACCATCGGATACTCCATACCACTGCTCGGCCCATCCTGCAGCGTGAGCTGCGGGAACGGATACGCGAACCACAACTTCGAGT
Source organism: Gemmatimonadaceae bacterium (assembly GCA_035277145.1). GTDB lineage: Bacteria > Gemmatimonadota > Gemmatimonadetes > Gemmatimonadales > Gemmatimonadaceae > DASRAP01. The sequence goes on from DATELA010000059.1 coordinate 7,829, forward strand.
AGAACTCGAGCGCGTGCTTGGCGATTTGTGCGGCGTCGCGATATGCGGTCGCGTTACCGGGTTGGAAAAACTGATTCACCGGCACGTAGCCTTTGCCGGGAATGTTCGCGCGAATCGCCTGCCAGTTGAGTTTCTTCGCTGTCACCCACGCAAAATCGTTCACCGTATCTGCAACGAATCGCCACGTCAGTCGCGCACCGTCTGCCGTCGCCTGACCGGGGCCGACCTGCGTTGAGTCGACGATGTTCACGAGCGAATCGGTCTTGAGCACGCTCGCGAGTTGCTGCCGCGCTTTGGCCGTCAGCACTTGTTCGGGATTTTGCAGCACGCCGGTGCCGCCGACGATCCAGCCGCCCGGCACATCGATGCTCACATCGAAACGTCCGAAGTTGTTGTAGAACTCCGACGGACCGAGATACAACTCCGCGTCCCATCCGCGGAGATCATCGTACACGGCGACGCGTGGGTACCACTGCGTTGGCTGGAACAGTGTGTCGCCCCAACGCTGCGTCATGCGATGACCAGATCCTGTTGGACCACCGGGCAACTTGTGATTCCATTCGATTTCGAGCGTCGCAGTACCGCGCGCAGGAACCGGCGTCGCGAGCGCAAGCGATGCGTTCGTCGTGCGGAATCCGATGATGCGATCACTCGCCGGTTGTGCATCGCCACCGCGTCCACCACCTGCTCCGCGTCCACCGCCCCGGCCCGCCGGTGCGGGATTCAAATCGACCGCGCGCCCATTCACGGTGAGCTTCGTGATCACCATGCCATCGGTGTTTTCCGACGGCACCCATGAGGCCGCGCGATGCGCAGCGCCGAGGAAAAAGTTGGGATCGAGACGCAGTCCGATGCGCGAGAGTGAATCGGGACTGTTGTTCTTGATGGTGATGGTCTCGGTCCCGCTGAGCCGCTGGGTCGCGGGATCGAGGCGTACGCTGATCGTGTAATCGGTGCGCAGTTGCCAGTAATTGCGTCCTGGTCTGCCGGACGAATCGCGCGTTCCCGCGGTGAATGCGCGGCGAATGGCGTTCGTCATGGGGATGTCGCGGCGGACAGCGCGCTCGGGGAGCGGATTTTGCGCGGCGCCGAATTGCGGGAGCGTCGCGAGGCAGCACATCACGCCAACGACGGCACAACGGTTGTCGAGTCTCAAGCGGGGTCGCTCACGGTCGGAGAAAACGTGGGGCGAAATATTCGCTCGCTCCCGGTCAGGCGGGAGGGCGTGGGCCCGTTCCGCGCGGCGTGCCGGCGCAGCAAATTGGGGCGTCCGCCGGTCGCCCCGGATCACTTCACTGGAGTCCTGGTTATGCGCGGTCCCGCACTTCGCGTCGTCACGTCCCTCGCACTCGCGTCTTCCATGGTCGCGTGCCACCATCACGCGGCAGAAACGCCGGCACCGACCAGCCGGATGCCCACGGAAGGCCTGCGACCGGCCCCAACTCAGCACGACCCGGCACACAACAGTGGCGGCGTGCAAGCAATCAACGGTCGCGCGGGCGCGATGCTCACGCAGGGCATCATGGTCGGCAACACGCTTTACCTCTCGGGCCAGCTCGCGGGACGCGCCGCGCGTGACAGCGGCATCGGACCGGAAACGAAGTCCGCGATTCGTGCCGCCGAAACGATTCTCAAGGCGGCGGGCATGGATTTGTCGAACGTCGTGTCGGTGACAGCGTACCTCGCCGACATCGCGGACTTTCAGGCGTTCAATGCCGCGTACACGGAATTGTTTACGACGGACCCGCGTCCGACGCGTACGACGATGCAGGTCGCCGCGCTTGTCGGTGGCGCGAAGGTCGAGTTGACGATGGTAGCTGTGCGCAAATGATGTGTTCGTGATGCGCACGCCGCGCGCGCGCCGTTGGCGCGCGCGCACCATCGTCGGACTTGTTTCGCTGAGCGTTGCAGCATGCACGGTGCGTGAAGACGCCGTGCAACGTTCACAACTCCATCGCTATCGCATCGTGCACGTGGTCGAAGGACTCGACTACGCGTGGGGCATGGCGTTTCTCCCGAACGGCGACATGCTCGTCACCGAGCGCGATGGCGCGCTGCGCATCATTCGCGATGGCGTGCTCGACACGCAGCACGTCAGTGGTGTGCCCGCTGTGCGCGCGACGGGCCAAGGTGGTCTTCTCGATGTTGCGATTCATCCGAATTTCGCGACGAACAAGCTCGTGTATCTGAGCTTTTCAAAACCGGGCCCCGAAGGCGCGACAACCGCGGTCGTACGCGGACGTCTCGAAGGACACGCGCTCGTCGACGTGCAGGACGTGTTCGAAGCGAAAGCGTGGACGCGCGGCGCCGGACATTTTGGTTCGCGGCTCGCGTTCGACCGCAACGGCTATTTGTTCATCTCGGTCGGCGAGCGGCAGATCATGCGCGACGCGCAGCGCCTCGACACGCACCAGGGCAAGATCATTCGGTTGCACGACGACGGACGCGTACCGAAAGACAATCCGTTCGTCGGCAGGAAAGACACGCTGCCCGAGATCTACGCGCTCGGCATTCGCAATCCGCAAGGCCTCACGATTCATCCAACAACCGGTGAGGTCTGGGAATCGGAACATGGTCCGCGCGGCGGTGACGAAATCAACGTCATTCGCGCGGGACGCAATTACGGCTGGCCCGTGATTACGCACGGCATTGGTTACGACGGCATTCCGATTTCGGAATTCAAAGAGATGGATGGCATGGAAACACCGCTGTTTGCGTTCGTGCCATCCATCGGCACGTCGGGCATTGCGATTTACCACGGCGACGCGTTTCCAGAGTGGCGTGGTGATGTATTCGTCGGCGGACTCGTGGGCGAAGAACTCGCGCGCGTGAGTTTCAAGGGCAATGAACCGAAGCACGAAGCGCTCGTGCGTATCGGACGGCGCATTCGTGATGTGCGCGTGGGAGCGGACGGATTTATCTATTTGCTGATCGACGAGGCGAACGCGCCGATGCTGAGACTTGAGCCGGCGCGGTAACTACGAGAATCGAGGAGCGAGGATCGAAACAGGAGGAACCAGAAGCGAGTTCTGAGAAGCACAGGGGCGAGGATGAGAACCGAGAGCCCTCTCATTCTCTCACTCGCCGCTCCGTTTTCTTCAACTCGATCCTCCCTCCTCATACTCGCTCCTCGCTCCTATTAGTTGTGTGACCATTTCTCCTCTCGCGGGTAGGTGTGTGCATGACGCCGCGCTTCGCTCGGTTAACGGTGCTGTGCATCGGCATCGCCGCAACGGCAGGCTGCCCCGATAACGCGCTCCTCCCGCCTCCCGGCGACGAACTCGCACTCGGATCGTGGGGCGGGCTGAACGCCGGCGCGATCGTGCAAGACTCCGCGGCGCACATCCACATCGGCTGCACACTCGGCGACATCCCGGGTCGCGTGCCGCTCGACGAGAACAATGAGTTCGATGTGAGCGGCAGCTATTTATTGCGCGCGTATCCGGTGGCAGTCGGACCAACAATGCCCGCGCAATTCACCGGATCCGTTAGGGGCGGGAGACTCACGTTCGTCGTCACGGTGACCGACACGATCGCGAACGAAACGCGAGTGCTTGGCCCGGTAACGGTTCTGTATGGACGGCCAGCGGAACTCGGGCCTTGCCCGATTTGTCGGCGGTGAACTACCAAGGAGCGAGGAGCGAAATAGGAGGGACCAGAAGCGAGTTGTGAGAAGCACAGGGGCGAGTATGAGAACCGAGAGCCCCTCTCATTCTCTCACTCGCCTCTCCGTTTCCTTCAACTCGATCCTCGCTCCTCATACTCGATCCTCGCTCCTCGTTACGCTATTGCTGTCGCAAGCTTGTCTCGCAGTGCAACGGCATCGGCTCTGGGCAAATAGCGAATCCTCAGCGCAAGCGTGTCCGCGCTGGCGCCGGCCGTGTCCAGATGCAGCGTCGCCATGCCCGCGCGCCGGTCGAACGGCGTTTCCGTCATCGACAGCACCTGCAGCTTGCGCACTTCCGCGAATCGCCACGTACGGCGCAGCCACCCTTCGCGCACTGCAATTACGCCGTTCTCTTCCGCGTACGCGGCGTAGCGCGCCCACACGCGCGCGCGGATAAAGCCGATGGGGATCAGCGCGAGAAACGCGAGGCCCCATTCGCCGAACCACAACACGCCACCGATCGACAGTAGCAGCGACCAAATCACCGGCCGCACGAACTCTCGGCGCCACGCGGCCGGGTGCAGCGAGCGCCACGACGTCACGGGCCACGACGCGCGCGGTGCGAGCAAATGCGCAACGATCTCGTCGATCTTCGCGGGCTCTGCAATCGGCACGAGGTCACGCAGAGAACGTTCCTGATCGCGCGCCACACCCGCACTGTCGACGCGCAAACCTCGCCGCTTGAAGAAGCGGTGCATCAGGCCTTCATCGATGGTGAATGCCTGAATGCGCCGCCGCTGCAGCGCAGCGCGCAATCGCGTGAGTAATCCGCGCTCGACGCGCAACCGTTTGCCGTCGTCGGTCAACACGAACTCGTGATACCGCGCCGCCGTGATGACAACCGACGCCAGCATCGCAATGAACAGCACGATCAACACGAGCACGGCAATCGCAAACACCAGTTGCCCGCCACTGATCTCGCCCGCGGAACCGAACGCGTCGGACAACATGGGTGTCAGCCACGCGAACCATTCTTCGGAATTGAACTGCAGCATGATGCCGATGCCGGCGATCGCCAACACCAATGCCCGGTTGCTCGTGAGGCCGAGTCGGAGCAGGTCGGGGATTTCGAGCGCGAGGAGCGTTTGCGGCGGAACGGAATCGGGTAATGGGTACGGGGTACCGGGTACGGCAACCCCCGCCACTCCTTCAGCGACTGGCGCGGCGCGACGACTGCGCTCGCGCACCGTCGCCTCGAGTGCGTGCGCGTCGTCGAGTGACAACACGCGCATCGTGCCTTCCGCTTTGGTCCCGCCTGCCGATTCCAGCTGAACGTCCGCAACACCAAAGATCCGGTGCACGATCGATTGCTTCAGCGTGACGTTCTGAATGCGATCGAACGGAATGTTGCGCGTGCTCTTGAAGATCACACCGCTTCGAATCTCGACGCCGCTGTCGTCGATGCGAAAGCGATACGTGAAGTACGTGATGATCGACCGCAGTGCGATCACGGCGACGATCGCCATCGAAATGAATTCGTTTCGGTCGCCGCGACCCGTGAACAACAGAATCACGAGCGGAAGCAGAAACTGTTTGAGTCCTTCGATCAGCTCGAAGACCGGCGACGCCGGGTGCAGCCGCCGGTCAGATGGCGTCGACATCCACGTCCTTCGGAATCAGCGCGTCGCGCAACGAAGTTGCGTCCGCTTCCGCGAGTCCGGAGTGCACGATCGTCGAGTGGCCCGTGCCGGCGGTGTAGAGCGTGAGCGTGGCGAGTCCGTAGCGCCGCTCGAGCGGACCGCGATCGATGTCGAGATGTTGCACACGGGCGCGCGGCACGAGCGTTTCACTCTTGAACAACCAACCGCGACGAATCCGCAGGCCGAAGTCATCGAGCATCCACGACGTGTACTGCCACCGTCGCACGCCGCGAAAGAATCCGAACGCGGTCCACACGAGAAACGCTGCGACGTACGTCTTGAGGAACGCGGGCCGCTCGATCGCTGAGACGACGGCTGCGGCGCCCGCAACCAGCAGCGCGCCGAACACCGCCGACCCAATCATCTGATTGATCGCGAACAGCGTGCGCGCGGCCGGAGGCAGCCGGCGCCACTCCGGAGCGTTCAGCGACTATTCCTCGTCGTCGTCGTCGCGCCCGCGTGCACGCGCAATTGAATCCGCACGCGCGGTGCTGTCCGCCCGGGACACACTGTCCGCGCGCGCCTGCGCCTCGCGTTCGCGCTCTTCGGCGAGCGATTGATACGTGTGTTTGGGAATTGCAAAACGCGCGTCGACCGCGGGATCACCACCTTCCACACGAAGCACGCGCTGCGCGACGTAATCGCCAATCACGGTCGCGAACTTCGCGCCTTCTGCATTGCCGGCGCCCGCGAGCATCACGTTGGAATACTTCGGGTGCCAATCGATGATGAAGTCGCGATTCACACTGCTTTCGTAATGACAGCGCCGCGTCTCAGAAATCGGTTGCGTCGCGAGCAACGGGAATCGCTCCGCGAGAAAACGTCGCGATGATTCAACGCCGTTGAGATCCGACGAACGATCACTGATATCCGGATCCTGCGTCGCGGGATTGTTGCCACCACCACCGCCGAATCCTCCGCCACCGCCGCCGCCACCGCGTCCACCACC
>DATELA010000060.1:0-15370 GCA_035277145.1 Gemmatimonadaceae bacterium
CCTCACCCCTCACCCCCCACCCCTCACCCCTGTAGTCCGAAACTCTCCCCCAACCGTTTCCGTTCCTCCGGTGTCTCAATCGCGGGCTCAATTACCCCGTCGGAGCATTTGCCTGTTCACTTTGCCCTGCGCCTCGCGTAATGCCGCCTGATCCGACGCCCGCCGTCAGCACGCTCGAATTCCACGTGCTGCTCGCGCTCGCGAACGGCGCGCTGTATGGCTACGCCATCAAGGACGCCGTTGCGACCGAATCGGCTGGTACGCTCGAGCCGCGCGCTGGTTCGCTCTATCGTGTCATTGCGCGACTCATCACCGAAGGGTTCGTGCGTGAAACGCGCGGCGAGGGCGCCGACGAGTCGCATCCCGGGCTCGCCCGCCGCTACTACGCGCTTACCGCATCGGGGCGCCGCGTGCTCGGCGCTGAAGCACGACGTCTGAAACGCGCCGCGACGGTCGCTGAAAAACGACTCGGCGTCGCAGAAGGACGCTCATGAGCACGCGCCCACCGTTCACACCGCGCACACTCGGCCGCTTCGCGGCGCTGTTGCCGTACGCATTTCGCGAACGCTTCGGCGACGAGATGTCCGAACAAATCGCGCGTGACTATGCCACCGCGCGTAGTGCAGGACGCACACACGCGGTCGCATTCGCGATCGCGACAACGCTTGACCTCATTCGCACCGCCATCGCCGAACGACTGAATCCATCGTGGGTGAACGCGACACCGCCCGCTACCAGGAGAGGAGTCATGTGGAGCTTCAATGAATGGATGCGCGACCTTCGTCACGCCGCGCGCGCACTGCGCCGAACGCCGGGTTTCACCGCAACCGTGGTCGGAACGCTCGGACTCGCGATCGGCGTCAATGCGGGAATGTTCAGCGTCGTCGATACGGTGCTGCTCAATCCGTTTCCGTTTGCCAACGTCGATCGCCTGGTCACCGTCAATTCGACGGCGCCGGGATCAGATTTGCCCGCGCAGTTTGGCGTGTCTTCCGAGTTCTACCTGAACTACAAGGACAACTCGAAGCTGCTGGAAGATGTGATGGTGTTCGCGGGTGGCACGTCCACGTTTCGCGTTGAAGACCGCGCAGAGCGCATTGCCATGGCGTGGCCGACGCGCACGATGTATTCGACACTTGGCGTCCGCCCAATTCTGGGACGCATTCCCAACGAAGACGAAGACGATCGCGTCGCGGTGATCAGCTACGCGCTGTGGACGACTTGGTTCGGCAACGATTCCAGCGTCATCGGCAAATCGTACTACATGTCCGGGGCGGACCGGATGGTGGTGGGTGTAATGGGCCCGGAGTTCCAGTTCCCATCGGAGCAGACCATGCTTTGGATTGGGACGCCGATTCGATTGGAAGGGCTGCAACCAGGCCGCTTCAATCTGGCGATGGTGGCGCGCATGAAAGCCGGTACGACGAAAGAGGCGGTTGCGGCGGAACTCACCGCCTTGTCGAAGCGTTTTCCGGCGACGTATGGTGGCCCGCCGCGATACGCGCGCCTCATGCAGCAACATCGCGCGGTCATCACGCCGCTCAAAGACCAAATCGTCGGTGGCGTCGCACGACCGCTCTGGGTGTTGCTCGGCGCAGTCGGACTCGTGCTGCTCATCGCGTGCGCAAACGTGGCAAACCTGTTTCTCGTGCGCGCCGAAGGCCGCCAGCGCGAACTCGCCGTACGTCGTGCGATTGGTGCGGCGCGAAGCCAGCTGGTTCGCTTGCAAATGTCGGAATCGCTTGTTGTCGCCGGTCTCGCCGGCGTGATCGCCGTCGTGCTCGCCGTCGTGACGCTGCCTGCATTCATTCAGGCCGCACCTGCCGGGATTCCGCGCTTGAGTCAAGCGGGTTTGAGCTGGTCGATGCTCGGCTTTACGCTGCTCGCAGCCACAATTTCCGCACTGGTGTGCGGTGCTATTCCCGCGATTCGTGGCTCCGCACCCGACCTCACGCGTTTGCGCGAAGGTGGGCGCGGTTCAACACGCAAACGCAATTGGGCGCGCGATGGGCTCGTGATTGGGCAGACTGCGCTCGCGCTCGTGCTCCTGATTGGTTCCGGATTGCTCGTGCGCAGTTTCGAGAAACTGCGACGCGTCGAGCCTGGTTACAGCACGGAGAACATCTTCACGTTCCAGTTTGCTCCGCAGAACGCGGCGCTGGTCAACGGCTCAACATGGTCGCGGTACCACCACGACTTCATGCGCAAGCTGCGCGAATTGCCAGGCGTTCAATCCGTCGGCCTGGTGGAGAATCTTCCGCTCAACGAAGGCACGTCCGGAGCAGGGTTCCGCGCGGAAGGCAGTGACGACGTCGAAGCGGTGAAAACGCTGCGCTTGACGTTCGCCGCGGGCGACTACTTCAAGACGATGGGAGTCAAAGTGCTCGCGGGGCGCGAGTTCATTGAAGCAGACCACGCCCCGGGCATCAACAACGTCGTGATCAGCCAGTCCGCGGCGGACGCGATGTGGCCAGGCCAGAACGCTGTCGGCAAGCGACTGCAACAGGGCGGCGAGACCTGGTGGGCAAACGTGATCGGCGTCGTGGACGATGTGCGGCAATCCGACTTCCGTACCGCGGCCGAGCGGGTCGTGTACTTCCCACTGGTTGGTCCGACCGACAGCAGCTGGGCCATCGGTACTCCTGCGTACGTGGTGAAAACGCCTCGTGCAGAATCCATCGCGCCGGAGATTCGCGCGATGATCAGGGAGATGGCGCCCGAAGCGCCGATGTACCGCGTGTTCACGATGAAAGAACTCGAGCGCGTGTCGATGGTCGGCTTGTCGTTCACAATGCTTACGCTCGGCGTTGCGTCGGTGCTCGCGCTGATTCTCGGCGCCGTCGGTTTGTACGGAGTGCTTTCGTATGTCGTGGCTGAGCGGACGCGCGAGATCGGCGTGCGCATGGCGCTTGGTGCACGAGCCGATCAGGTGCGCCGTATGGTGGTGGGGCAAGGCGCGCGCGTGCTTGGCATTGGTGTCGCGATCGGCATTATCGCAGCGGCCCTCACGACGAGGTTCCTGGGCACGATGTTGTTCGGTGTGCAACCCGTCGATGTGGCAACGTTCGTTGCGATGTCGCTGATGATGGTGGGCATCGGCTTGTTTGCGAGCTATATGCCTGCGCGACGCGCGTCGAACGTGGATCCGATCGAGTCGTTGCGCGGGGACTAGCGAGCCCAGGCCGTCTGGACGGGGCGGCCGAGGAATTCGCTGAAGCGCTCGGCGGCAGTTTCGATGGCTGTGCGTTCGCTTTTCGAGAGCCGCGGGATTGTGCGAAGTCGCACGGTCACGCGGTTCTTCGTTTCAATGCGCTTCCATCCGCCCACGAGTTCACCGTTGATGAACACCACGTGCGCAATGAGCGCATTACCCCCGGTAATCGCGGTGACGTTGCCAAGGCGTTCGCCTGTCGCGCCGCGATCCTTGTACCCGATGAAGTACTCGTCGTAATTCGGCAGCAGATGGGCTGTAAGAGTCGTGCGCGGGAGCGCACGATCGACGAACCACATATCTCTGTCGCGGAACGTTGTGTGTTGCAGTGACGAGCCAGCGATCTCGACCGCGCGACGTGCATCGCCGATGGTGAGACCGGACCACCACGCAAAGTCATGCACAGATCCAGGTCCGCGCATACGAAAGAACCTGAGCGTGATTTCGCGCAGTGCATCATCCCGATCGCGCGGTGCGGTTGCCGGCGCGCGTTCGTCAAGCAGCGCGTATGTGAACTGTTTACCGCGCCGCGGGCCGCTGCAAATCACGGCGTCGAGCTCGGCGCGTGCAACGATATGACCAAGCCGCTGGCCTTTGACGACGCCGAGCCGCGCACGCTTGAGATGTTCGGCAAGTTCGGTGCGCGTGAGAAACTTTCCACCCTCGAGCGCCTTTGCGATGACGTCGTTACTGCGTGCGTAGACCTTCGACGTGAGTCCGAGTTTGCGATCGTATGACGCCATGACGCGAATCACGCGCGGCGCCGTCAGCGCGAGCATCCATCGAATGTCTTCCGGGGCAACGAAGTGCCACGTCGGCCGCATCACGTGTGTGCGCAGAATGGCGCCGCTGGTCATCTCACGTTCGATCGATTCGTCCGTCGCGCGGGGAATTCGCTGGCCTAACGCCCATTTCGCGCCGGAATAGTCCTGCGCCTGCACGGCGCCTTGCGCACGAACCAGCTCCGCGGCACTTGCAGGCCCTTTGGTCGTAAGGAACTGGGCGGCCATGCGCCTGGCGATCACTTCTTTGACGTTCATGCGCGGGTGTTGTGGCAACTATTGGCGAGGTTCACGCACCTAAGTTTGTCGGCGGTTCACGCGATGCGGTACGGTCACTTCAACAAACCCCATGCTTCTGACGACGCTGTTCGCGCTGCAAGTAAGTGTCATCACGGACCGCCCAGCGAGCCGCATACCCGTTACACCAGAGCACCTCGCGACGGCATTTCGCGATAGCCACGCGCGCGAATTGTTCACTCGCGCGCGCAATGCGCGTGTGCAGCAAGACTCATCACTGCTCAGTTACGACGCGACGGTACGCGAGCGCATGGCCGCCGGTATTGCCGTCGGCGAGCATGGGCGCGAGCGCGCGCTGTACAGTATGGAAGCCGCTGCACGAGTCCGGTGGCAGCGAGGTATTGGCGCGTACGTGGATTTGAGCGGCGCGCGCGTCGGTATTCCGTTTACCTCGGCCCAAGGTCAGCGCGGCGAACACGCGGACATGATTGCCAACGGCGGATACTCTACCGTGCCGTATTTCCCGGGGCAGGAGTCGCTGTGGCTTGGTGGCGTTGTCGGCAACAATCAGATCAATGACCGACAGGTTGTGAACCCGCTCGCCGACGGAGCTGAAGCGTACTACACGTATGAAACGGGCGACTCGGTCAGCTATATCCTTGGTGACGGCCGTGTGGTGCAGGTGCGTGAGCTCAAAGTGCGCCCGCGGACGCCGTCGTGGAATCTCGCGGTCGGTTCACTGCAGTTCGACGTCGCGACGGGGCAGGTGGTCGCTGCGATGTACCGGCTCGCCGCGCCGCAGGACGTCATCGAATCGGTTGAAGACGCTATCCCCGACACGGCGAAAGGGGCACGCCGCGCGGTCAAGATCGTGAAGGCCTTCGTGCCCGATGTTGAAAGCAAATTCTCAGAGATCGTCATCGAGTATGCGTTGCACGAAGGACGGTTCTGGCTGCCTCGCGTGCGGTATACCAAGGGCGACATCACCGTCGGTTCGATTCGGCTGCCGGCGCGATTTGAACAAGCGTTCCGGTACGATCGTGTCAACGCTGTGCCACCGCTCGCGCCAATCGTCGTCGATACCTCGCCGCGCGGTCGCGTGCGCGCGCCTGATTCACTGCGTGGCGAGGCGGCCACCAAGTACCGCGACTCGGTGATCGCCGTGCGCAACGCCGGTTGGACAGCGCGCATGGACTCGGTGACAAAGTCCCCGTGCAATGCGGACGGACGCCGCAACCTCGCGCACTACCGCGCTGCAGCGAAACTCAAAGTCAGTGTCTCGTTTCCGTGCGACATCGACAAACTCACCACGTCGCCTGATCTCCCCAAATCGATCTACGCGGACGACGATTCCACGTTCACACTCGGTCAGCTCGAAGACCTTGCGGCGCAGTCGCTCGGTATGGGCGCGCAGGCGGCGTTCAGCTTGTTCCGTCCGCAAAGCGGCAATTGGAAATACGGACTCACGATGTCGCGGTTCAATCGCGTCGAAGGGTTTTCGACAGCCGTTCGCTATGACCACCAGTTCGGTGCGGGTTTCGTCGGCAAGGCAACGGCGCGCATCGGTACGGGCGACGAAAAAGGCTACGGCGAACTCTCACTCGCGCGCACGAACGTCGCGACGACCGTCACGCTGGGTGCGTATCATCGGCTCAGTGCCGCGAACGATTGGGGAAACCCGTTCTCGTTCGGTGCGTCGATGCGCGGACTGTGGTTCGGGCGCGACGAAGGGTTTTACTATCGCGCGACAGGCTTCGAACTCACGACCGAGCGCGGCACCACGTTGCGTCGAACGCTCCGCATGTTCGCCGAAGAACAACGCAATGCGCCACGCGCGACAAACTTTTCCATTGGCGGCCGCTTTGTCGCGAACATGATGTCATCCAATGTGAGACTCGCGGGTGCATCGTTGCGCCTCGTGCATGACCTGGGTCGCGACCCCGATGGCTTCAGGATGTCCACGGACCTGCGTGCGGAGGGCGCCGGCGGTGACTCGACCTATGCGCGCGTTTCGCTCGAGACCACGCTCTCGCGCAGTCTTGGCCGCAACTTCGCTGGGGCGCTTACCCTCGCGGGCGGAACGACTGCGGGCGGCGTTCCTCCGCAGCGCCGGTTTTACATCGGGGGCACGCAGAGCGTGCGTGGCCAGCGCGCCGACACCGCGTACAACGGCAATGCATTCTGGCTCGCGCGCGCAGAACTCGGCAAAGATTTGCACGTCGCGCGTCCATCGGTGTTCGCGGATTTTGGCTGGGCCGGCTCACGCGCAACGAAGCTGACGGAAATCGGACGGCCAATGAGCGGCGTCGGCGTCGGAATGTCGTTTCTCGACGGAATCGTGCGCATCGACCTGTCTCGCGGCCTGCATCCCAAGGAAAACTTCCACCTCGATCTTTCGCTCGGCGCGCGCTGGTAACGCCGCTACATCAGGAAAATCGTCGCGAGTCCGAGAAACAAACCCATGCTTGCGACGTCGGTTGCCGTCGTGAGGAAAATGCTCGACGCCGTCGCGGGATCAGCGCCGAAACGTCGCAAGGTGAGCGGAATGAGTGCGCCGGAAATACCGCTCACGATGCAACTGCCGATCATCGCGAGCGCAACGATCACTGACAGCGTGACCGCATCAGGATTCGACGCGCCGCGTGCTGCGATGTACATGCCAAGCCCCGCGGTGATTCCAACCAGCGCACCGTTCAACAAACCGAGCAGACCTTCTTTCGCTACGAGCGCTTTCTCGGTTCCGGGTTGAAGCTCGCCGAGTGTGAGACCGCGCAGCGTTACGGCGAGCGCCTGGCAGCCGGTATTTCCCGACTGACCGGCGAGCACCGGAAGGAACAGCGCGAGAATCACCATCTGGTCGAGCGTTTTCTGAAATAGTCCGACGACGGCGGCCGCAACGAACGCGGTGAGCAAATTGAGTTGCAGCCATGGGTGTCTGAACTTGAGGCTGCGCGCCCACGGTGTTGCGAGGCGTTCTTCTTTGTCGACACCGACCATGCGTCCGGGCTGCGCGCTGATCTCGTACGCTTGCTCCTCGAACATCGAGTGGCCGCGCACCAAGCCGACCAAACGTCCCGTGTGATCGCACACGGGATACACGGGGTAATGCCGGTTGAGTACCTGCTTCATTGCGTCCGTGAGTTTCGTTTCGGGACGCAAATAAAAGAGATCGCGCAGCATGATGTCGCCAATGCGCGCGTTGTCATCGTTCACGAGCAAATCACGCATCGTGACGAGGCCGATCAGCCGGCCTTCGCCGTCGGTCACGTAGCAGTACGTCACGAGCAATTGCTTCACGAGCTGCCGCACCTGGCTCGTGACTTCGCCAACCGATTGCGTCGCACTGAACACGGCGACCGGCGGTTCCATCAGCCGGCCGACTGATTCGTCCGCGTACGCCTGATTGATCGACCACTGCTGCGTGACCGCGCGCGGTCCTTTTGCGAACACATCTTCGCGATGCTCTTCGTCGAGTTCGGCGATGATGTCGGCCGCGATCGCCGGGTTCACGATCTGCAGCGCCTTCACGGCGACCGTGTCGCCCACACCTTCGAGCGCCTTTGCCGCCTCGACGGAATCGAGGCGCGTCAGGTCCGCCGCGAGATGCTCGGCGGTCGGTTGACCGGGCGCGTCTTCGGCGACGGTGACTCGTGTCGAAGCGCGGGACTTTCTCGTCGATCCGCTCACAAGCGGGGCTCCAGGGTAGTCGGCGGCGGCTACGCATATGCGCATATTCTTGGATTATGCGCATACCACATCTATACTACTGCTCCCCATGGGCCGGCTCAACATCTACGTCCCCGATGAGGTGCACCGCCTCGCAGCCAAGTGGCGGGGCGCTATCAATCTGTCTGAGGTGTGTGCGCGCGCGCTGCGGGAGGAGCTCCAGGCGGCGGAGTCGGGCAGGGCAGCGGGTCGGCTGGCGGGGGTCCTGCGGTCGCCAAGTGCGCGCGAGCGGGGGGTGGCGCGCCGGTTCAACCTCGCCGATGTCGTTATCAGCGACGAACCCACCGCCGATGCGGACCGCCGCGACGTGCTGGGACAGACCGCCGCGGCTTACGTCGATCGCGTTCTGAGCGACGGCGCGCTGATGGCGGTCTGCGGTGGCCGACAGATGTGGTCGGTGGTGCGCAACGTGTCGCCGAGGTCGGTGCGCGTGACGATGACGGCATCAGGGTTTGGTCAAAGCGATCCGACGGTCTTGCACGCGCACCCGAACACGCTGGTCACGCTGCTCTGGCTGCTGTTTTCGCCGAAGGCTCAGGCGCACCTCGTGGGAGCGCGTGCTGCGAGAAAACTTTGGGACGCGGCGCTCGCCCGCAAAGAAGCTGACGCGGTGCAATTCGTTGTGCTGGCGTCGTGCGCGAGTTTCGATGCCAAGTCGCCGCTCGCGGGACTACTCGAGCGTGACGATGCCGCCGAGCTTGCACGGGGGAGAGCGGACGCGGATTTCGCGTACACGTTTCTGAGCAAGAGCGGCGCCGTCGTACCATTCGCGCCGTCGGGCCCGCACTTCGTGCTCGACGCCGAAACGCTGCAGCGACTCGCGCGACGTCGCGACGCGCGCGTGGTGTTGGTTGCGGGCGGGCGCGACAAAGAGCGCGTCATGCGCGCGGTGCTGGAACATCGACTGTGCAATACGCTCATAACAGATACCGCGACAGCGCAGCGGCTCGCATAGCATGGTTCAACGCTTTCTGGAACTACGATTTCACGGAAACAACAAACGGAATCAACCGGAAACAACAATTGGTTTATTCCGGCTTTTTCCGCCGCCCTTTCCGTCAAATCGTAGTTCAAAAGGAACGTGAAGCTATGCAACTCGGGACCATGACTCATACGCAGCTACAATGACGAAGCGAATCGCAATTCTCGACCTCGGCGGCCAGTACTGCCACATGATTTCGCGGCGGCTTGGCGATCTCGGCATTGGATCCGACGTCCTCGCGCCGGCGACACCCGCGTCGCGACTCGACGAATACGCAGGAATCATTCTTTCGGGCGGGCCGAAAAGTGTCTACGACGCCGATGCTCCTGCGGTGGATCGCAAACTCTTCTCGCTCGGCAAACCCGTGCTCGGTATTTGCTATGGACACCAGCTGCTCGCGCAAGCAATCGGCGGTGAAGTCAAGCCGGGCAAGAAAGAATACGGACCGAGCGAACTCCACGTGACCGACACCGCAAATCCACTGTTTGTTGGCACGCCACCGCGACAAAAAGTATGGATGAGCCACGGCGATTCGGTGGTGAGCTTGCCGAACCCTGTGGTGCGAATTGCGGAGACGCCGCGCTGTGAAGCAGCCGCGTTTGCGGATGTGCAGCGCCGGTTCTATGCGGTGCAATTCCATCCTGAAGTTGCGCACACGGAGTTTGGCACAACCCTGCTGCGCAATTTTGGCGTCGACATTTGCGGCGTTGCCGAAACAGTCATCGATGACGCGCAGATCGAGCGATTGCTCGGCGAGATTCGTCGCAAGGTCGGCGATCAGTCCGTGTTCTTTCTCGTCAGCGGCGGTGTCGACTCGATGGTTGCGTTCACGCTCTGCGCGAAAGCGCTCGGCGAAGATCGCGTGCTCGGCTTGTATGTGAACACGGGATTGATGCGCCTTGGTGAGACGGAGGAGCTGCAGAAGAATCTGCAGAGCCTGGGTCTCGAAGCACGCGTAAAGATCCGCGACGAGTCAGAGCGATTCCTGTCCGCGCTTGCCAACGAAATCGAGCCTGAGCGCAAGCGCCAAATCATCGGCCGTTTGTTTGTGAAGGTGCAGGAAGAGGCCATGCGCGAACTTGGCATCAACGAGAACGAATGGTTCCTGGGGCAGGGAACGATTTATCCAGACACCATCGAGTCCGGTGGTGCGACCGGTCGTGCCGCGGTCATCAAGACGCACCACAATCGTTGCGCCGAGATTCAGCATTTGATCGAGCGTGGGCGTGTGGTTGAACCGCTCACGGATTTCTACAAGGATCAGGTGCGTCGCATCGGCACGAAACTCGGCTTGAGCCGGCCGCTCGTGAATCGGTGGCCGTTCCCGGGGCCGGGTCTCGCGATTCGATGTTTGTGTACGGCCGGCGACAACGCGGCGCATGCGAAGCCGCTCGAAACGAGTGTTGATGTGAGTGGATTCACGGCGATGGAGATGCCGTTGTACTCCGTTGGTGTGCAGGGCGATTTCCGCACGTACAGTCAGATCGTTGCGCTCAAGGGAGCGCTCGACTACGACCGGTTGCAGCAGATCAGCTCAGGTGTGTGCAACGGCGTGTCGCGTTTCAATCGCGTTGTAGTGCAGGTTGGCAAAGCGCGTGGCGCGCTCGCCGATGCGCAAATTCACAAGACCACACTGACACCGGATCGCGTGCGATTGTTGCAGGAAGCCGATCGCATTGTGCGCTCGACGCTCGAGCGCGACGGACTCGCTGAGGAGGTGTGGCAGTTTCCGGTGGTGTTGATTCCGGTGTCGTTTGCGGGTGGTGAATCGATTGTGTTGCGGCCGGTGAATTCGCAGGACGGAATGACGGCGAATTTTGCGCGGATGAAGCCGTCAGTCATCGAAGGACTCGCGGCGCAGATCATGGAGCTGAAAGGCATCGATGCGGTGTTTCTCGATGTGACGGATAAGCCGCCGGCTACCATTGAATGGGAATGACGGGACCGGCGTTGGAACGATGATGGGCGCGTGCAAGTCGATTAAACTTCGCCGCATTGAACGACTGATTCGTGAGAATCGTGCGATACTCGTGGAGGCGTGGAATGCGCGACCAGAGGCTTAATCCAGGGGAGCGCGTGAAGGACGTCCGTTGCACGGATGTCACGATCGCGGTGGACCTTGCTGATGGTCGCACGATTATCCGCGGCGCGTCGGCACCAGGAGAAGCGGCAAGCTCGAAGTAGCTTGCTCGGCGTTGCGCGCGCGGACTCGGTCAGGTGACAGCGGAGCTCGTCGTGACGATCACCCACTCCCCGTTCACGAGCATCAGATAGTACGTCGTCCACGATCCCCACGCGACCGGCCCCTGTTCAGCCCTGCGCGCGATGCGCCCGCTGACCGACACGCTGATCACCGCAAATTGCCCGCGCCGTTGTGCGCCCGAGATCGTCCACGCTTCGCCACCTTCACGCGATGATCGTGCGCTCCACTCCGCTCCCGTGAGCGTCGAGACTTGCGTACTCCATTTCGCGCGCGTCGCCTCACTGAGTGACTGCGTCACGTAATGCACGGGATGCGTCGCGCCCGGCGCATCAGTGGGAAATGCGCGAAACGAACCGGCTGGTTGGTTGGCGGTGTACTCCTCGAGCGTTCGCCACGGCGAACGTTTGTTCGTGATTCCGGTGAGCAACTGATCCTGCAGCGTATCCGTCAACGCCGAATCTGCCGGTGATACCGGGCCGTCCGCTCGCGCGCCGAGGTAAAACATGCTGCTCAGCCGGCGAATCGCGAATGTGCGCATCAGCTGCGAACTGCCGCGCATGTACTCGGCAATTGAATCCAGCGTCAATGGAAGCGCGCCCAGCTCGGAAAGAATGTTGCCGATCACGACGCTTGCCGTATCACTCGGCGCCGTACGGAACAGCAACTGCAATTCACTCACGACGTCGCGTTGCGTCGCGAGCGCAACGAAGCGAAGGCTCTTTCCATCGCCGCTCGCCGTCGTCCAGAGCGGCGGACTTCCCGGTCGCATGCCGCGCACGGGCGGTTGCGGATCACTTGGCCGTGGCACGCCGAGCCAATCGACCCACGCGAGCCAGTCGGCACCAACCGGTGGAATACCCGTGCCTCGCCGCGGTCCGCGCACCGAACTGTGTCCGCCAACGAGCGAGAGCGCGAGCCCTGTCGCGTAATGCTCGGCGGCATGCACGAGAAACGTGTCGCGCCAGCGGCGTGGATCAACGAGCGTGAGCACCGCCAGGCCGACGCCCCGCACATCGGGCTCGGTGGCGGTGCGCCATTGCTCGCCGAGGAGGCGGCACGCCGCGGGTTCGCAAATCCATTTCGACGTGTCCGGTTCGAGCGCCGGCGGGTCCCACGCGAGTTCTTCGACGTAGTTCTCGTAGAGCACGTCGCGGTCCACGCCAAACTGAAACGCGAGTCCGGGATTGCGCAGGAAGGGCAGGCGAAACTGTACGTCCTGCAGCGTGATCCACCGTCCCTCGCGGCGGCGATAATCCGTCAGCAGGAACGCAGTGTCGCCTTCAGCGACGCGTGCGGCCTGATACCGCGCCGTGCTCGCTGAGTCGCGCGTCCAGTGCGAGAGCAATTCCATGACCTGCGTGCGTTGATTGGCGTCGCGCGTCAATCGCCACACCCGGTAGAGTGAGTCGACCGTGGCGGTGTCACCGGCGCTCACACGCTCTTCGAGCGCATTCCGCGGTACGGCGACGATGCTGAATGAATTGGAATCGCGCTGCGCGGCGATTTGGCGTTCGCGTGCGGACAGCGCGGCCGTGTCGTAGAGCATCCATCGCCGCGACCGCTCGAACCGAGTCGCCGTCGGGAACACTCGGCCGTCGGGATAGCGCAATTCGGCGGTACCCGTGAGTGCCGATGTGTCCGTGCGCGCGCGGAAGAGGCCCAGCGACGCATCATATAATGATTGTCCGGCGATGAAGCCGGTGGCGCGGCGCACGATGTTGACCGGCTGGTTGATGTGCCGTTCTTCGAACTCGTGCCGATCGTCGTAGCGGACAACGGCGCTGTCGCGCACGATCCAGAGTTGTCGTCCGTCGATGAGCGTGTCGCGTACGAGTGTATGCGTGCGGAGTCCCGCGATGGATTGTCGATTGCCGTAGAGCGTGTCGCTGAGCGCGAGCGTATCGGTCCATCGCACGCCGGGCGCGAGCCGCGGCGGACGGAACACGGGGACCACGTCCCACACGCGTGACGCCGGGAGGCGGAGCACGGAGCCGTCGAAGTTCACGAGATCGTAATTGCGTGTGCGGAGTGAGTCGCGCCACGTGTGCGGCCCGGGCCCCAGCGGCGGCCGCTCCGTTCGTGAAATCGCGAGCCCACGCGGTGTGCCATCGAGCGCGGTTGTAACGCGATCGTTTTGGTTGCGCATGCGGGTTCGCGTGAAGAGCGTTCGCGTGCGCGCGGCGGAATCGACGACGACGGAGTCGATGGAGATCCAGCGGTCGACGCGTTCAGTGGGTGTAAAGCGCGGCTGTTGTCGCGCGTTCAGCCAGCGGTCGCGCGTCTGGATTTCGTACGTGTATGGCGCGGGCGCGCGTTGTGTGTTCTGCGCGAACGCGTTAGCGGAGAGCGCGGCGAGGAGTGCGGGGAGTGCGCGGGCGAGCATGGTTCGGTGGTGTGCGGGTGGGGCGCTACACATCCTTACCCGGGGACGAGCCAACGCGTCAAAGCTTGCACACCGCTACGGCGCTGACGCTCGGCAACTCAGATTCGCGAGGCGCTGCAGCGCATCCGGGTAGCGCCGGACGAGACGGATGAGCAACGCGGCCTGCGCATTGGGGCGCGCGCGTCCTTGTTCCCAGTTCTCGAGCGTGCGCGAGTCGGCGTGGAACTGGTACCGCACGCGATGAAATGGTTGCACGCGTTGCGCCGAGTGGTGCTATCGTCGCCGGGTGTGCTCACCCTGCTTGCCCTGCGCAACCGCTGCCGGCCGACTAATCACGCTTGCCGTTAATCACGCGCGGCGTTACTATTCGCCGTGATCGCCTCGTTCCGGGACCCGGATACAGAGGCGCTCGCGCGTGGTGAGCGAGTCCGGCGATTCGTTGCCATCGAACGCGTTGCGAGGCGGAAACTTCGCCAACTCGAGATCGCGGGTCAGTTGTCGGACTTGAGGGTGCCACCGGGCAACCGGCTCGAAGCCCTGCGCGGTGATCGCGCAGGGCAGCACAGCATCCGCATCAATGATCAGTTCCGAGTGTGCTTTCGATGGACCACTGGCGGCGCTGCCGATGTCGAGATCGTCGACTACCACTGAGGAGGAGCTAATGGCCCGAGCCAAGCCTGTTACGCCAGGAGAACTGTTGCGCGAAGAGTTCCTCGAGCCAATGGGGATTACGCAGTATCGCCTCGCGAAGGAAATCGGCGTGCCGGCGCAAAGGATTGGCGAGATCGTGGCGGGGAAGCGCACGATCACGGCCGACACGGATTTGCGGTTGTGTCGCTTCTTCCGGCTATCGAACGGCTACTGGATGCGCGCGCAAGTCGCGCACGACACGGAAGTCGCTGAGGCCGTGTTGCGTCCGGTTCTGAAGAAGATCAAGCCGTGGAGTGGCGCGGCTGCATAGGCTAACCTGGCTCGGTCATCCCCACCTGTTACGCCGCCGGACACGGTGCTCGTCGCCGCGCGCTGATCGCCTTACCTTTTGGCCTCGCTTCTCACGTCGCCGCTGATCCTGCGTCATGCCCAAAGCCTTTATCGGCGTCACCGACAAGGACTGGTTCGAGTTCCTGAGCCACCGCCCCGATCTGCGGGAGGTCAACTTCTGGCAGCCCGGCGGACGCAGTGTGTTCGGCGCGCTCGAGCGGGGCGAGCTGTTCCTGTTCAAGCTCCACAGCCCCAACAACTATATAGTAGGCGGCGGTTTCTTCGCCGCGTCGTCGCTGCTGCCGGTGTCGCTCGCGTGGGAGACGTTTCGCGACATGAACGGGGTTGCATCGCTGGGGCAGATGCGCGCGCGGATCGAGAAGTATCGCGACGGTCCGGCGAATCCGACGGAAGACTATGTGATCGGCAACATCGTGCTCGAGGAGACGTTCTTTCTCACGCGCGAAGCATGGATACCGGTGCCGGCGGATTTCTCGTTGAACATCGTGCGCGGCAAGACGTACGATCTCGCGCATGGCAATGGGCTCGCGCTGTGGCGCGAGCTGGAGTTGCGACTGAGCGCGAATCAAACGGTGTCAGTGCAGCGCAGCGTCGCAGAGGGCACAGTGGGCCGGATGTTCGGCGATCCGGTGCTCGCGAGAAATCGTTTGGGTCAGGGCGCGTTCCGGTTGCTCATCACGGACAACTATGAGCGGCGGTGTGCGGTAACGCGTGAGCACACGCTGCCGGTGCTCGAGGCGGCGCACATCCGGCCGGTACACCTGGGTGGGTTGCACGAGGTGACTAATGGGTTGCTGCTCCGGTCCGATGTACACACGCTGTTTGATCGGGGTTACGTCACCGT
>DATELA010000061.1:0-18675 GCA_035277145.1 Gemmatimonadaceae bacterium
AAGGCGCACTCGCGCAATACGGCGCGGTGCTCGTCGACACACGCCGCGCGTGGGTCGACGAGCACCGCGACGAATTCGCGCGTGTGTGCAATGCAATCGGCGAGACTGGCACCGTCTCGCTCGAATACGAAACGCAGGTCGAGCGCGGAGCAAACACGCGAGAGGCATTGGTACTCGCGCTGCGCGACAGCCGGGCGCGGGATATTCAGCGGTGCATGACGAGCGCCGGTCCCCATCGCGATGATCTGATCATCACGATCGACGGACGCGATGCGCGCGCGTTCGGCTCGTCGGGACAGCAGCGCACCGCCGGCATTGCGCTCCGGCTGCTCGAAGCGCGCACGCTGCGCGCGGCAACCGGATGCCATCCCGTGTTGCTGCTCGACGATCCCTTCGCCGAGCTCGACGCTTCTCGAACACAGCGCACGCTCGAGCTCCTCGCGTCCGATGGTGAGGGCCAGGTGATCCTGGCCGTTCCGCGGGCCGACGAAATCCCGCCGCATTTCGCGCGGTTGCCACGCTGGCGTATGTGTGCAGGCGTGGTCACGACATGACCGCCGACGACCGCGGCGGGCCACCAGAGGCGCTCGGCGAGGCCATTGTGCGGTTTTTGCGCGAGCATGGCCACGCCGATCGCGTGTCGCGCGCCGCGGTGCTCGACGATTGGCGCGCCGTGGTTGGTCCGCAGATCGCGCGCATGACTGAAGCACTGTCGATCGGGCCCGACGGCACGCTCGTGGTGGGTGTTGCGACCAACTCGTGGATGTCCGAGCTGTCGATGCACGAGCCCGAGTTCCTGGCACGCCTCAACGAGGGTTTTGAGAGCCCGCGCGTCCGCCGGATTCGGTGGCAAATCAAGCGATAATCGCACTCCTCCTAACCCGTTATTCCAAAAAGGCTTAGGGGCGCAATTGCCGGTTGCTTTCCGGCACCTCGGATGGTAGTTTTTTTGCATTCCGAGACGGCGCAGTTTCGGCGTTTGTTCGACCCATCTTTTTGCCCCGCAGACGACGCGAATGACCGAGAAATCCGAAGCCCCGAAGAACGGATACGGCGCCGATCAAATCCAGGTTCTCAAGGGGCTCGAGGCGGTACGAAAACGCCCCGGGATGTACATCGGATCAACCAGCGCGCGCGGACTACACCACCTCGTTTTTGAAGTCGTCGACAACTCGATCGACGAAGCGCTCGCAGGATTTGCGGATCGCGTCGACGTTTCGATTCACGCTGACGACTCGATCACCGTCGTCGACAACGGACGCGGCATTCCGGTCGACGTTCACCCGACAGAAAAGATGCCCGGCGTCGAACTCGCACTCACCGTGCTGCACGCCGGTGGCAAGTTCGACAAGAGTTCGTACAAAGTGTCCGGCGGTTTGCACGGCGTCGGCGTGTCCGTCGTCAACGCGCTCTCTGAAAAACTGAAAGTGTGGGTGAAGCGCGACGGCGCCGAGCACTACATGGACTTCGCGCGCGGCGACACGACGACGAAGCTCACCATCAAGGGCAAGGTCGGCGCCAAGGAAACCGGAACCAAAGTCTGGTTCAAACCCGATCCGCAGATTTTCACCGAAACGCAGTACGATTTCGGGACGCTCGCCGCTCGGTTGCGCGAATTGTCATTCCTGAACAAGGGCGTGACGATCACCCTGACGGACGAGCGCGCCGAACCACCTCGCGCAGAAACGTTCGCGGCGAAAGGCGGTCTCAAAGAGTTCGTGCAGTTTTCGCTCGGCCGCCAGAAGGCGCTGCACTCCGAGATTCCATACGCCGAAGCGGAGCGTGACGACATTGGCATCGAGATCGCGATGCAATGGAACGACGGCTATAACGAGAACGTGTTTTCCTTCGTGAACAACATCAACACGCACGAAGGCGGTACGCACCTCACCGGATTCAAGTCCGCGCTGACGTCGGTCATCAACAAGCACCTCGACAAGTCGTCGCGCGCGCAGAAAGACAAAGACCTCAAACTCACCGGCGACGATGTGCGCGAAGGCCTCACCGCCATTCTCTCGGTGAAGGTGCGCGAGCCTCAGTTCGAGGGTCAGACGAAAACCAAACTCGGCAATTCCGAAGCCGAGACGGCGGTGAAGACGTTCGTGAATGAATGGCTCGCGGAATATCTGGAGGAACATCCGCGCGTCGCGAACATCGTCATCGAGAAAGCATTGTCTGCCGCGCGTGCGCGCGAAGCGGCGCGCAAAGCCCGCGACCTCACACGAAAGAAATCGGCGCTCGACGTCGGCACGCTGTCGGGCAAACTCGCCGATTGCTCGCTGTCCGATCCCGCCATGTGCGAGATGTACCTCGTCGAGGGTGACTCGGCCGGTGGCTCCGCAAAACAAGGCCGCAAGCGCGAGTTCCAGGCAATTCTGCCGCTGCGCGGAAAAATCCTGAACGTCGAGCGCGCGCGCATCGACAAGATTCTGTCGAACGAAGAAATCCGTTCGATCATCACGGCGGTCGGCACCGGGATCAAGGACGAATTCCAGATCGAAAACGCCCGGTACCACAAGATCATCATCATGACCGACGCTGACGTCGACGGCGCGCACATTCGCACGCTGCTGCTGACGTTCTTCTACCGGCAAATGCAGCAGCTGATCGACGCGGGTTACGTGTACATCGCGCAGCCGCCGCTCTATCGCGTTGCGAAAGGCAAAGAGGCGTACTACGCGTACGACGAAAAGCAGCGTGAAGAGATTTCCGAACGCCTCGCCGACGGCGACGGACGCGGCTCAGTCTCGATTCAGCGCTACAAAGGCTTGGGTGAGATGAATCCGGATCAGCTGTGGTCCACGACCATGAATCCGGAAACGCGCACGATTCTGCGCGTCACGATGGAAGACGCGGCAAGCGCGAACCATCTCTTTCAGACGCTGATGGGCGACGAGGTCGAACCGCGTCGCGACTTCATCGAGCAGAACGCGAAGTTTGTTTCGAACCTGGACATTTAGAGAGGGTCTAGTGTGTAGTCTGTAGGCGGTAGTGAACTGCGACAACGCCGCTGTTCACTACAGACTACCGACTACAGACTACCGCCTAGTCATTCAGGCTCGTCGGTCCGCGCTGCAGCTGCTTCGCAAACGCCACGTGGCTCCACACGAAGATCGCGACGGGAACGAGTGCGGCAATCCACAGCACGTTGCGCGTGATGGGCTCCATGCCGCCCGTTGCACCGGGAACACCGGCGACCGGCGTGAGGCTCGCTGACCACGCAATTCCCAGATACACCAACAGAACGCCGCCCACCACGCCTAAGGCGCCGCGCGCCGCAAGTTGTTCGAACTTCCTGTCGAACTTTATCTCGAACTTCATCGTGATTCCCTCTGCGTCGGGTAAGAGCGCGGGTGACCGCGCAGAGCGCAGTTTAGCCGCGCGTATTCGCTCGCGCGAGCGGGGCGGGCGCCATAGGTTCCGCGCAATGCCTCTTGTTGCGTGGGCAATGCTGCGTCGTACGCCGTTCGCACACTGGTTTGCGGTCGCTGCCACGCCGGTGCTCATCGCGGCGCAATCGCCCGATTCACTCGTCGTCGAGGGCAATCAGTTTTTCGTGGCACGCAATGCCGTCGCCGCGCTTGCGGCGTACGACCGCGCGCTCGCCATGGACTCAGCGCATTACCGCGCACTGACGCGCGCAGCCAGCGTCGCCACGGAGTTCGGTGAATTCCAGAGCGATGCAACGCAACAGAAGGCGTTGTACGCACGAGCCCGCGCCTATGCCGAAAGGGCCGTACGCGCGAATCCCGCCGGCGCCGAGGGACACTTTCAGCTTGCGCGGGCGGTTGGGCGCGCGGCGCAATCGGTCGGCGTACGCGAACGCGTGCGCCTCGCGACGCTTGTGCACACGCATGCGATCGACGCGCTTGCGCGCGATTCGTTGCACGACGGCGCGATGCACGTCCTCGGGATGTGGCACGCCGAGATCATGCGTCTCAGCGGCTTCGAACGGGTCATCGCGAAGGCGTTTCTCGGTGGCAAGGTGATGGGCGAAGCGAGCTGGGATATGGCGGTCAGCTACCTCGAGCGATCGGTTGCGCGGGCACCGAGCCGGATCGTCCATCGACTGGACCTGGGGATGGTGTATCTCGACCGAAAGCGCCGCGACGACGCGCGCACCCAGTTCGAGTGGATCGCGCAGGCGCCGGTTACGGACTACAATGACGCCAGCTACAAGCGGTTGGCGGCGGACGCCCTACGGGGGATCAAGTGACAGATACGGGAACTGCAACGGCAGCGGGCCACGACCTCGCGCGTCTGATGGCGCGCGTTGCGACGCTCGAGAAAGAACGCGCGCACCTGGTGGCGGTGGTCGAGATTCTGCAGGAGATCTCGGCATCGCTGCATTTTGTCGACATTCTGCAGACGATTGCGCGCCGGCTCGGCGAAGCGTTCGGACTCGACCGTTGCTCGATCTTTTTGAGTGGCGACCACGACGAAGCGCGCCTCGTCGCGAGTTACGAAGATCCGTCGATTCGCAATGTGGTCGTCGACCTGAATCGCTATCCTGAACTCAAGCGCGCGTTCGATTCCGGCGAGCCGGTGTTCATCCCGGATGCCGCGAGCGATCCGATGCTCGCGCCCGTGAAAGGCGACCTCGATGCGCGCAACGTACGTTCGATCATCGTCGTGCCGATTCGCTGGCAGGGCACGGTGATCGGCGCGGTGTTTCTGCGTACGCTGCGCGATCAAACGCCGTTCTCAGACGAAGACGTCAAGTTCTGTCAGGTGATTGCGTCGCTGACGGCGAAGGCGCTGCGCAATGCGCACCGGTTCGAATCGCTCGCGCGTTCGCAGCAAGCCGCAAGCGCCGTTGCGCGGCAGGCGGAGTTGCAGCGCATTGCACTGGTCGCGTTTTTGCGCCGGCTGCTCGACCGCTACACGCACTCCGAAGGGCACATGTGGGCGGAGACGTTACTGCCCAAAGCGTCGGACGAGGAACTCGATCGGCTCGTCGGCGTGGCGCTGCAGGTGATCGAGGAAGAAGGCAAAGGCTGAGTACAACCATCCAATCCGAACAACCGTGCTCATTAGCAAAGAGATGCAATCGAAAGTGAACGAGCAGGTCGGCAATGAACTGCTCGCGTCACATCAGTACATCGCAATCGCGACGTACTTCGACGGTGAAGGATTGCCGTCCCTGGCGAAACACTTCTACGCGCAATCCGTCGAAGAGCGCGATCACGCGATGCGCTTCGTCAAGTTTCTCGTCGACGCCGACGCCGAAGTGAAGATTCCCGCGATTCCGGCGCCGCAACCGAAATTCAAGAACGCCGCGGAGGCCGTGTCGCTCGCGCTGCAGTCGGAAATGCGCGTGACGAAACAGATCAACGCCATCGTCGACCTCGCGGTGAAACAGAAAGACCATCTCAGCAAGAACATGCTGGAATGGTTCGTGAACGAGCAGCGCGAAGAAGTGTCCTCGATGGACACGCTGCTTCGAATGGTCAAGCGCGCCGGCGAATCGGGCTTGTTCTTCGTCGACAACTTCCTGCTGCAGGGCGGGCTGTCGAACGGCGGCGCGGAGGGCGAGGCCGACTGAGCGCGCCAAAGAAATCGGTCGAGCGCGCGGAAGAACTCCGCGCGCTCCTCATGCGCGCGTCGCACGAGTATTACGTCCTCGACCGGCCGTCGCTCAGCGACGCCGAATACGACCGGCTGTTCCACGAACTGGTTGCGCTCGAGAAGGCGCACCCGGAACTCCGCACACCCGACTCACCGACGGCGAAAGTCGGCGCGGAAGTTCCGGAAGGTCATCTCACCAAGTATTCGCATCTCGTGCCGATGACATCGCTCGGCAACGCGTTCACGAATGAAGATCTCGAATCGTGGTACGCGCGCGCGGCGCGCCTCGTCGGCGGACAAGCACTCGATGCATCTGGATTCGCCGTTGAACTGAAGATCGACGGTGCGGCGATTTCGCTCACGTATCGCGACGGCGTGCTCGCGACGGGCGCAACGCGCGGCAACGGACGCATCGGCGAAGACGTGACGGCAAACCTGCGCACCATTGCCGACATTCCGAAAAAATTGAAAGGCTCACGCTGGCCCGCGCACATGGAGATTCGCGGCGAGATCTACATGTCGTTCGATGGATTCGAGCGCATGAATCGTGAGCGCGCGGCGCAAGGCGAACCCGTGTTTGCGAATCCGCGCAATTCGGCCGCCGGTGCGCTGAGACAAAAAGATCCGCGTGAGACCGCGAAGAAACCGTTGCAGTTCTTTGGCTACGCGTGCGAGGTGATCGGCGCACCGCGCGCACCGTTCGCGACGCAATCGGAACTGCTCGATATGCTGGCGTCGTGGGGGATTCCCGTCGCGCCGCACCACGCCAAATGCACTACGCTCGCGCAGGTACACGCATGGGCGAACGAAGTCGAGCACACCATACGGCCGACGCTCGCATTTCAAATCGATGGCGGCGTTGTGAAAGTCGAATCGTTCGCGTTGCAGCGTGAACTCGGCGTCGTCGAAGGTGCGCGCGAACCGCGGTGGGCGATTGCGCGGAAGTTTGCACCCGACATCGCGGAAACCACGTTGCTCGACATCAAGGTCAACATTGGACGCACGGGCAAGCTTGCCCCGTACGCGGAGCTCGAGCCGGTGGAAATCGGCGGCGCGATGGTAAAGCTCGCCACGCTGCACAACGCCGACCTCATTGCGACGAAAGACCTGCGCGTCGGCGACCGCGTGCTGGTAAAGCGCGCCGGCGAAGTGATCCCGCAAATCATCGGACCCGTGCCGGACAAGCGCGCGGCCGGCGTCAAACCGTGGCGCGCACCCACCAAGTGTCCGGTGTGCAGCACGAAGCTCGAACGCGACGACGAAGAAGTCGATTGGTTCTGTCCGAACGCGGCGTGCCCCGGACGGCGGCGTGAGGCGCTGATCCATTTCGTGTCGCGCGGTGCGATGGACGTGCGCGGACTTTCTGAGTCGCGCGTCGGACAGCTGATTGACGCAGGCCTGGTGCGCGATCCGGCGGACTTCTATTCGCTCACATCGGCGCAATTGCAGGAGCTCGACGGGTTCGCCGAAAAAAGCGCCGAGCAAATCGTCTCCGCCATCGCGGCGTCGAAGACACAACCGCTGTCGCGCGCACTGATCGCGCTGGGAATTCGGCACGTCGGCGAAGAAGCCGCGAAGTCGCTCGCGCGGCACTTTGGCTCAATCGACGCGCTGCTCTCCGCGTCCGACGCCGACATCGAAGAAGTACGCGGCATCGGGCCGACCATCGCGACGTCCGTACGCGAATGGATGCACGACGGTTGGTCACGCAAACTCGTCGAAAAGCTCACGCAGGCAGGCCTCACACTCGAAGAACCCGCGGCCGCCGAATCCAGTGGTGCCTTGCGAGGCGCCGTGGTCGTCATCACGGGAACGCTCCCCTCACTCAGCCGCGACGCAGCGACCGCAGTGGTTGAAGCAGCCGGCGGCAAAGTTGCGAGTTCGGTGAGCAAGAAAACGTCGTTCGTCGTAGCCGGCGCTGAGGCAGGCAGCAAACTCGACAAGGCGAAAACGCTCGGCGTGGACGTCATCGACGAGGCGGAACTCTTGCGCCGCGCCGGTCGCTCCAGCTAACTCAGCTACACGCCATGTCGACAACCATCGAGCTCTTGCCGCAGCAACTCGTCACCCTCCCCCGCGCTTCCATCTCAGCGCTGCGTACCGCCCTGCTCCGCGATGCGGGCCCCGGGTTCTCCTCATACTTGCAGGAAGCCGGATACGCCGGCGGCGAAGCCATCTACGCCGCATTTCGCGAATGGCTCACGGCACGCGGTGCAGATCTGCCCGAAGACCTGCCCATTGGCGCATTCGCCACGCAATCCGCGGCGTTCTTCACGGACACGGGCTGGGGCCATTTCGACGTCACGCCGATTCGCGATCTCGCCGCGATCATCGAGTCGAGCGACTGGGCCGAGTCTGATCCCGACGCACGATTCGATCATCCGTCGTGCCATTTCACCACGGGATTGCTCGCCGACTTTTTCGGCCGCGTCGCGAGCACGCCGCTGGCGGTACTCGAAGTTGAATGCCGATCGAGTGGCGGCGAGTGTTGCCGTTTTATCGCCGGGTCCGCAGAGGTCATGCAGCACGTCTATGACCGGATGGCGGATGGCGCCGATCACATGGCGGCGCTGGACGAACTGGAGTAGCCGTGAGCCCTGAACGCAGCGCCCTGAACGTACTGCGGTAGGCTCACAGCTCAGGGCTCACAGCTCAGGGCTCGATTCCCTCGTACTTCGGATTCGGCACCAGCTCCCCGTCTTCAAAAACTTCGCGGTCCCACGGGAGCACGATCGTGCTCTCAGTTTCGAGCGCGTGAAAATCAGGGACGAACGAACCGGTCTTGAAGCTCACGGCAGTGCGCACTTCGGACGCGCCGGCGTTCTTGATCGTCGCAACGGCCAACCGCATGGTGTCGCCGCTGTCGCACGTTTCGTCAACCACGAGCACTCGGCGACGCTTCACGGCCGGCGGTGCGGCACCAATGAGCTCGGGCGCATCGCGCTCCTCATCGGTGTCGAGACGACGCGAGACCGCGATCGAGTGAAACTCTTTTCCAAGAATCGCGGCGACCGCCGCACCCGGAACAACGCCCGCGGTGGCAATACCCACCACGATTTGCGGGTCCCAGGCCCGCGCGACCTTCAGCGCGAGCGCTCGAGAGAGTTCCCCGAACAGCGGCCACTCGACATGGAGCACGCCTTTGGCTGGATCGATCGTGTAGCGTCGAGGGGACATCGCGCGTCTAGGTAAAAGTACGACGGAGTGCGTAACCTACCCGGCGGGTTCCCGGTGAGCGAGGGCCGGCGCGCTGCGTGCGCCGGCGCCGGCGACCAAAAGTCGATGATGGTTGCTCGGGTTTTCACTCAGGCCTAGACTTTCGGCACGCATGTCCTGGTTGCGCCGCATTTTCGGTGGCACGCCTGAACGCGACGTCCGGCCGCAGCGACTCGATTACCTTCGCGAAGCGCTGGCGCTCGAGCGTCAAGGCGACTACGACGCCGCTTTGACGTCGTACCGCCTCGCGCTGCGCGATAAGCCCGACGATCATCAGGTGCTGCAGAACATGGCAATCGCCTACTCGAAGACGGGGCGGTTGGATGATGCGATTCGTGCGTATCGCCGCGCGCTCGACGTGCGCCCGCAACTTGGCGGCGCGCATTACGGGCTCGCGTTCCTCCTGATCAAGAAAGGCGACATGAACGGTGCCGACCGGCATCTGACGGCGTTCCTCGCGAATCCTCCGCAGGGACCGGAAGCAGCGAAGTGGGTTGAGCACGCACGCAGAACGCTCGATCAGTTGCGCGCGCCCAACCAGTCCGAGCCGGGCGCTCCAACGGGCGAAGGCTGAGCATGGGCCACGTACTGGCCGTCGTGAGCCAAAAAGGCGGCGTCGGCAAAACATCGACCGTGGTCAACCTCGGCGCCGCATTCGCGCGGCGCGGACTCAAGACGCTCGTCGTCGACTCGGATCCGCAAGGCGCAGTGCGTTACGGCATCGCACTCAAGAAGGGTCAGGCGGCCATCGGCTTCGCGGACTACCTCGCGGGTACGCACGCGCTCCGCGACGTCATCCTCTCCACGGCGCTGCCGTGGCTCAAGGTGATGCTGGTCGGCACGGTGTCGGACGCGACGAATCACGAAGCGTACTTGAACCGCGTCGCGACCGGTGTGCACATGGACGAGTTGCTCGCGGCCGCCCGTACACGGTGCGATATCGTCGTGGTCGACACACCGCCGGGTCTGGGACCAATCACGCGCGCGGTGCTCACCCACAGTGAACGCGCGCTCGTCCCGCTCCAGTGCGAGCCGCTCGCCTTGCAGACGACGCCGCAAATCCTGCGCGGACTGCAATCAATGGTGGACGCGAACCCAACGCTCGCACTCGACGGTATACTGCTCACCATGTACGAAGCCGGTAACGCCGCGTGCGAACGAACCGCCGAGTACATCCGCGGTCACGTTCCGTCCAACTTGCTGATCGACATCGTGATTCCGCGCAGCGCGGCGATCGCCGATGCGTTCGCGGCGGGCCAACCCGCCGTACTCCGCGAACCTGCCGACGCCGCGTCGCAGGCGTACGTGAACCTCGCGACGAAGCTGGCAGAGCGATTTCCAAAATGATGCGGGTGCGTAGACGAACCGTTGTGGCAGTGGTGGCGGCGGCGCTCCACGGATCAACGATGGCGTGCACGCAGGTTGGTGCAGATCCAAGCGCGGTTGTGGCGGTCGCGTTCGATTCGCTGCCCTACCCCGCGGTGATCATCGGCGACTCACTGCGCGACGCCGCCGGCGTCGCCACGGCGCTGCGCGCAACCGGCATCAACACGGACGGCGACGAGATCCCCGGCGCGGTGTTCACGTTTCTCGCGCTCGACGCCGGCGCGACGATATCGGCGGAGCGCTTCCTGACCTCCACGGGCACCGACGCGGTCGGCGTGCGCCTCATCGCGCAGGCGCCGAGCGGGCTGCAGAGTCGCGACATCCTCGTGCACGTAACCCCGCGTCCTGACAGCACGGCGCAGGATGGCACGGTCGACACGCTTCGCTACGTGGTGCCTGATGAACTCGCGAACGTGTCACAAGCGATCGCGCTGAAAGTATTGTCGACGGCCACCGCGCCCCCGCCCGTTGCGCGCGGCTGGATCGTGAAATTTCAGATCGAATACGCAGGCGCTCCCGTTCCTCCGACGAGCACGACGCTCGCATGGCTCATCGACGAGACCGGCCGGCGCAGCGCTGAGGACACCACAGGAACGGACGGGCGCGTGTCCCGGCGGCTCCGCGTTGTGCCGACCGGGCTGACCGCCGCCGCCGATTCACTGATTGTCACAGCGACGGTTGAGCGGTATGGTACCCCGCTCATTGGGTCGCCCGTGCGCATCGCTGTCCACGTGCGGCCGCAGTCGTAGGCCTCTCCCTCGCTCTCGATCGTGCCCGTTTCAGGCGGTCCGCGTCCGGCGCCCGGGACGCTCACACAACTGTTCTTCGACTCGATCGAGCGATTCGACAAGCCGGACGCGATGATGTACAAAGCGCACGGCAAGTGGGAGCGCATTTCGAGCCGGCAGGTTGCTGAGCGCGCACGCCGCGTTGCGCTCGGCTTGCGCGCACTCGGCGTGCACCGCGGGGACCGCATTGGTCTCCTGTCGGAGAACAGGCCGGAGTGGGCGATTGCCGACTACGGTTGCCTGACGGCCGGGCTCTCCGCGGTACCGATCTACCCAACGCTACCCGCGGAGCAGATCCCGCACATTCTGAAGGACTCGGGTGCCGTTGCGTGCTTTGTTTCGAGTGACGCGCAGGCTGCAAAGATCGCCGACATTCGATCGCAGGTTCCTTCGCTGCGACACGTGATCAGTTTCGTGTCACCTGCGCCCAAGGGCGCGGACCTCACGTTCGACGATCTCCTCGCGCGCGGACAGGCAGACGAATCACCCGACACAACGGCTGCGTGGAAACGCGACGCGCTGAGCGTCAAACCGAACGATCTCGCGACGTTGATCTACACGTCCGGAACGACCGGCGTACCGAAGGGCGTCATGCTGACGCACGACAATCTTTATTCGAACGCGACGGCCGTGCGGAACATCATTCCGTTCACGGGCGAAGACGTCGAGCTGAGTTTTCTGCCGCTGTCACACGTGTTTCAGCGCTTGTTCGATTATCTCGCGTGGTACACGGGCACCTCGATCGCGTACGCGGAGAGCATCGACGCGGTCGCGACCAACATGGTCGAGGTCCGACCGACGGTGATGTGCGCTGTGCCGCGCTTGTATGAAAAGATTTACGCGCGCGTGCTGGAGAACGCGCTCAAAGGTGGCGCGATCAAGCGCGCAATTTTCACGTGGGCGACAAAAGTTGCGGACCGTGTTGCGGATGTGCGCCTCGCCGGCGGCACTCCCGGTGGAATGCTCGCGTGGCAGCATGGCATCGCTGACAAACTCGTGTTTTCGAAAATTCGTGCGCGCACGGGCGGGCGTATGCGCTACTTCGTGTCGGGTGGCGCGCCGCTTGCGCCGCAGATCAACAAGTTTTTCTACGCGGCCGGTTTGACGATCCTCGAAGGCTACGGGCTCACGGAAACGTCGCCGGTCATCGCGGTCAACACACCTGATCGCTATCGCATCGGTACTGTTGGACCACTCGCGGCAGGCGTTGAGGTCGAGATCGCGTCGGACGGCGAAATTCTCACGCGCGGACCGCACGTCATGCAGGGATACTTCAACAATCCCGCCGCGACACGCGAAGCGATCGACGAGCAGGGTTGGTTCCACACCGGTGACATCGGAACGATCGATGACGGATTCCTGCGCATTACCGACCGCAAGAAGGATCTGATCAAGACGTCGGGCGGCAAGTACATCGCGCCGCAACCGATCGAGAACAAAGTGAAGCTCAGCAAATTCGTGACCGAAGCCGTGCTGATCGCGGAGGGGCGCAAATTCCCGTCGATGCTGATCGTGCCGAACTTCGACACACTGCAGCAGTGGGCAGCGGCGAACCATATCACCGCACCCGATCGCGCGTCACTCATTCGCGATCCGGCAGTTCAGAAGAAGATGGAAGCCGAGACGGCGCTCGCGTATCAGGGACTCGCATCATTCGAAACACCGAAGAAGATCGCGTTGCTCGAACATGAATTCTCCATCGAGCGCGGCGAGCTCACGCCAAAGATGAGCGTCAAACGGCGCGTGATCGATCGCAATTACAAAGCGGTCATCGATGCGTTGTACGCCGAAGACCGTCCGTCGTAATTCACCGACAACACCATGTGGTCGTTACTGAAGCGCAACCTCACGGCGCGCGTGCTGGTCGCGATCGCGATCGGCGTGTTCATCGGCGCAGAGTGGCCTGATACCGGAAAGGCGCTCAAACCGCTCGGCGACACGTTCGTGAATCTGGTGAAGATGGTGATTGCGCCGATCGTCTTCGTCACGATCGTCACGGGCATTGCGCAAATGGCGGACCTGAAACGCATCGGGCGCATCGGCGTGAAAGCGTTCATCTGGTTCACGCTGACGTCGGTCGTCGCGCTCGCGATTGGACTCGTGCTGGTGAACGTGTTTCGCCCCGGCGACGGCATCGATGTCGCGGCCGCGGCCGGCGTGGATATGAGCCGCTATACGAGTCAGGCAGGCGATGCCACGTGGCTCACCACGCTCACGCACGTCGTGCCGTCGTCGATCATCGACGCGTTCGCGCGCAGCGACATTCTGCAAATCGTGTTTTTCGCGGTGTTGTTCGGTATCGCGCTCGTGTCGCTCGGGCACCGCGCCGCTCCGGTCACCGACTTCCTCGAGCGGCTGCAGGACGTGTTCTTCAAGATTGTCGGCATGATCATGCTGGTTGCACCAATAGGCGCACTCGGCGCGATGGCGTACACCGTCGGCATGTTCGGTGTGGAAGCGCTGAAACCACTGCTCAAGCTGATGGGCACCGTGTATGTCGCGATGGCGATCTTTGTGCTCGTCGCGCTGAACCTGATGGGACGCTACTACGGCGTGCGCGTGTTGGAACTGCTTCGATTCATCAAGGACGAGATCGTGCTGGTGCTCGGCGCATCGTCGTCCGAAGCCGCGTTACCACGACTGCTCGTGAAGCTCGAGCGCTACGGAGCCGCAAAGCCGGTCGTCGGATTGATGGTGCCGGCAGGCTACTCGTTCAACATGGACGGCACGGCGTTGTATCTCGTGATGGCAACGATTTTCCTCGCACAAGCGTCCGGAATCGATCTCACGCTTGGACAGCAGCTCGGAATTCTCGGGCTGCTCATGATTACGTCGAATGGAGCGGCGGGCGTCACCGGCTCCGGTTTCATCGTGCTCGCGAGTACACTCGCCGCGGTAAAGGTCATTCCGCTCGAAGGTCTCGCGTTGTTGTTTGGCGTTGACCGCTTCATGAGCGAAGCGCGCGCAATCACCAACTTTTGCGGTAACGCAATTGCGGCTGTCGTGATCGCGAAGCAGGAAGGCGAGTTCGACGAAGCGAAGCGCGCGGCTGCCGTACACGAAGCGTCACGGACCGCCGCGGCGTAGCGAGACAGGCGCCGACACGTCGTCGCGCGCTCCAACCCACAGTCGATCGTCTCGCGCCATTTCGGTAACGTCGCGCGGTATGCGGACGTCGGGCGCACCGACGATTCGCCCGCGCGGCCCGACCGCACGCACGATGCTTTCATTGAAAGCCGCGTCGCGTACCGCGCGCATCAGCACCGCACCGCGCGCAACCCCCGCCGACACCGGAGCGTGCGTTGCGCCTTCGATGACGGCGGCATACGAGCCGCTTTCGGGCGGATCCAGCGCGACGATCATCGCGCCGTAGTCGCGTGCGAGCGCCGCACACGTTTCGGCGGAAACCCCGTCGACGATGATCAATCGGCCGGGTTCTGTCAGGTCGAGCAACGCGGCGAGCACGGCTGGATCCGCACTCGCGTGCGGCAGTTCAGCGCGCGGACCGAAACGCGCGACGCCACCGTCGACCTTCCACTCACTCTCACACTTCGGACAGCCGAGTACACCCCGCGTGAGGGCACCGTGCGCCGTCGCGTCCGCGCGCACGACGAGCGGTGTTGGTTCGTGATCGTTTGGACAAATCAGCCGTTCAACGACTGTGAGGTCCACGAGCTACGCGGGCATGAGGCGCAGCTCATCCACATTGACGTGCGCGGGCCGCGTGAGCGCCCACAGTACCGCATCGGCAACATCTTCCGCGCGCAACATCTGCGCGCGCGGCATAAACCCGCGCCGGTTATCGGGGTCGTACGGATCCCAGATCGGCGTATCGACCGGACCCGGCGACATGAGTGTTGCGCGCACGCCCGTGCGGCGAAGGTCGGCGCACATCGCTTCGTGCAACGCGCGCACCGCATGCTTCGTCGCGGCATACGCGGCGGTCGATGCAAACACCGTGCGATCCGCAACGGATCCGAGTGTGATGATGTGACCGGCGCGGCGTTTGATCATGCCGGGCAACACCGCGCGCGCGAGCCGCATCGGCGCCGCAACATTCAGCGCGAGCTGCCCGTCGATCGCTGCGTCATTCGTTGTCGCGATGTCCGCGACGACGAACATCCCGGCGTTGTTGATGAGAATGTCGATTGCGCCGCCAAGTGCGTTCGTCGCCTCGCGTGCGACGCGGTCCGCTGCGTCGGCGATCGCGAGATCGGCCGCGAATGTCTTCGCGTGCGTGAGTGATTGCGCCATCGCGGCGAGCGCGTTCGCGTCACGCGCGACGAGCATTGTGTGCACGCCGGCGGCATCGAGCGCGCGCGCAATCGCGGCACCGATGCCGCGCGACGCACCCGTAATGAGCGCGCGACGACCCGCCGGCAGAGCGGCGCCGCTCACGCCGCGTTACCGGCCAGGCGCGTACGCGAGCCGCAGGAACTCATCGCGCGTCTTCGCGTCGTCGCGGAATGATCCACGCAACGCAGACGTGATCGTCTTCGAGTTCTGCTTCTCGACGCCGCGCATCATCATGCACATGTGGAACGCTTCGATGACGACACCCACGCCCTGCGGCTTGAGTACGCTCTCGATGGCGCCCGCGATCTGCTCGGTAAGCCGTTCCTGCACCTGCAAGCGCCGCGCGAACACTTCAACGATGCGCGGAAGCTTCGACAGTCCCAGGATTTTTCCGTTGGGGATGTACGCGAGATGCGCCTTGCCATAGAACGGCAGCATGTGGTGCTCGCACATCGAGTACAGCTCAACGTCGCGCACCATCACCATCGAGTGATGCTCTTCTTCGAACACGCCGTCCCCGACGACGTCTTCGACCGTCATTTTGTACCCGCGCGTCAGCCACAACATCGATTTCGCGACGCGACTCGGCGTGCGCACGAGTCCTTCGCGCGACACGTCTTCGCCAATGATTTCGAGTTCGCGGCGAATCAGGTTTTCAAATTCGAGCTGGCAGTCGGCGCGTCCCGGCAGCAACGCCTCATAGGCATCGCTTTCCGTAACGACGCGCACCGCTTCACTGCCCTTCGTAGTCGACATAGTTGTTGTCCGTTTCCCAGAGGCGAAGTCGCGTGAGCGTTCCCGGTGCAACACGCGGCGCGAGCACGCGCCAGCACGCGACCACCAGATTCTCCGTCGTCGGATTCGTGCCGGACATGAATGGCACGTCGAGATTCAGGTTCTTGTGATCGATGTGCGTCACGAGTTCGCGCTCGACCAGATCGCGCAGCTTCGCGAGATCGATGACATACCCCGTTTTCGGATCGATCTCACCGCGCACCGACACTTCGAGCAAATAATTGTGTCCGTGCCAATTTGGATTGTTGCACTTGCCGAACAGCGCATCGTTTTCCGCTGGCGTCAGCGCGGGATTGTGCACGCGGTGCGCGGCGTTGAATCGAAGTCGGCGTGTGACGGTGAGAACGGGCATACGCGGGTACGGGGTACCGGGTATGGGTGCACAACTCGCTGTCGGTCCCCGGTCCCCGGCACCCGGTACCCGCAGATGCGAAGGCCCCGTCACGAGGACGAGGCCAACGCTCGAAGCGAGTGGAAGAGGGGTTTTTGAAGCCCTGTCTAATGTTTGAGGCCCACACCATACTTCCGCCTTCCCCGCGTCAGGGCATGACGTCGGCACAGATATCGGGACCCACATCGAAGGACTTATCGGCTCAAAAGACATGCCTCTTCGACCCGCGCGGGGCAAGCTACCGATGCACCATGGGAGCGTCAATTGATGGATTGGGGAATCATTCTTGCCGTCGTGATGCTCGTCATCTGGGCGATCGGCACAGTGTTGCAATGGGCCGGTTGGATACACGCGTTGCTGACCGCGGGAGTGTTCCTGCTGATTTTCAGCGTGGTAAAGCGCGGCGGCAAGGCGGGCGCGCAGTAAGGGAAGCGCGCGTTCCTGGAACTGCGTTATCGGAACTGCGTTATCGGAACTGCGTTAACAGAACTGCGTTAACAGAACTGCGTTATCAGGACCGCGAACGCCCCTCAG
Organism: Gemmatimonadaceae bacterium; assembly: GCA_035277145.1. Taxonomy (GTDB): domain Bacteria; phylum Gemmatimonadota; class Gemmatimonadetes; order Gemmatimonadales; family Gemmatimonadaceae; genus DASRAP01. The sequence continues at coordinate 16,975 of DATELA010000061.1, forward strand.
TTAACGCCCTCAGTTAACGCCCCTCAGCTAACGCCCCTCAGTTAACGCCCCTCCGTTAACGCGTTCGCTGTCAGATTTCCCAGTTCGATAACACCACGCCATTCGCCGGTTTTCTCTCCGGGTATTCTGCCAGCGTCATGCGCAGATCCGTCCAGCGCACGCGACCGCCGCACTTCACGATGTCGCGAAACACACTTTCATAGTCGCTTTGCACGCGAATCGCCGCGCGTTGCGTACACGCCTCGCGCGCGTGCGCCGCAAGGACCGTCGCGAGCTTCGGCGCGTGACACGCATCCGCGAGCACGACCTTGAGCACGCGCAACTCCTCGCGCGCACGCCCTTCGACGAGCGGCGCCGAGTGGCACACTGCAAAACCCACCACATCCGATCCGTCGCGTAACAACACCGTATCTCCCAACCCGAGCGACGCCGTGAGCTCGATCTCGCGCGTGAAGTCGTACGACGGCTGGTGCGCCTTGGTCAGCGCCGCGCATTCGGCGATCAGCGACTCGCGCTCCGACGCACCATAGCGTCCGAGTCGGTCGACAGGTTCCGCGGCGGCGCTTTCGAGCGTGAACGTCACCGTGAGCCGTCCGGCTACGAATCCAAGCGACGAATAGAACCCGATGTTGTCGATGGTCCGCGGCATGGTCTCGAGACCGATCACACACGCACCGGATGCGCGCAACCAATCGATACCGGCGCGCACGATTGTCTTGCCAAGTCCGCGACCCTGAAGATCGGGGCGCACCGCGAGCGGCCCCATCCATCCTTCGCCGCCCGACCTGTGCGCGACATTGAACGCCGCGATCTCGCCCATCGCATCGCGCCACAGCATCGCGCCTTCGGCGGCATCCTCGAGTGAGAACTGCCAGATGGATGGATTGAGCGTTGGCACGCGCACGCCGACCATGCCGTCGCGACGATAGCGCTCCGTGAACGCCTCACTGAAGACGTTGTTGATCGACGCAATGTCGTCGCACGTAATTCGATACGGCCCCCGAACGTCGCTCACGACTAGTGCTCCACCGTGGCGAGCGTCGCGTCCGCTTCGGCAGCCACCTCATAGCGTTGTACCATCGCGGCACCGGATCCCGTGTCGTACCGGACGCCGAAGACGTGATCGCAGCCATCGCGAATGGTTTCGATGTGCGTGATGAGCACGACCTGATCGAAGCGGTCATGCAATCGTCGCAACAACTCCACGACGTTCTGCCGGCGCGCGTCGTCCAGCGATCCAAACACTTCGTCGAGAATGAGCAACGAGAACGCATGGCCTGCGCGTTCCGCGATCATCTGCGAGATCGCGAGACGCAACACGAGATTCGCCAGATCCTCCTCGCCACCGGAAATGACGTTCTTCGGCGCGCCGTCTTCGACGATGACGAGATTGTACTGATCATCGAGATCGAGCTCCGTGTAGCGATCGTCCGTGAGATCCGCGATGAACTCGCTGGCGAGACGCGAGATCTCCGGACGCAGCGCGAAGTTCAGATCGGTACGCAACTCGGTGTACGCCAGATCCAGCTCCTCGTGCAGACGTCGCTCGCGCGTGAGTTCAGCAACGCGCGCTTCGGCCTTGGCCAATTCCGCGCGCATCGCGACGGCGCGCTCGTGCGCTTCCGCAGCCGCAGCGGCCTCAGCATCCGCGCCTGCAACAACCACCGCGCTCTCACGCAGCGTCGCGCTCGCCTGCTCGAA
>DATELA010000062.1:0-71758 GCA_035277145.1 Gemmatimonadaceae bacterium
CCAGCGGTCCCGACGATGATCGGCGCATTGGGTGTTCCCGCAGGGTACACAAGGAGCGCGGCGCACCCGTTCGGCGCATCGTCCGCACAGGTGGTGAATATCTGTGTCGACGGAGTAACGGTGATCCCTTCATTCGGTGAGAAAACTTGCAGCACCGGCGGGCGATCGACTCGCACCGACGTAATCGCTTCGGCGATTTCGTTACTTGGTCCCGTGGCGTGAATCGTCAGCCGGTGCGACGACGGCGACGCAACGGACGCAAGCGACAATGTCCCGCGAAATCGGCTGATGCTCGGGTCGTACGTCATCGTCGTCTGCACACCGGCGATTTCCGCAGTCACATTCGTCGGCTCTTCGTTCGCGGTGTACGAGAACACGATTTCAACGTCGTCGCCAAGTAGCGCGCCGACGGCAGGCGTCTCGACGCGCAACGCAATCGTGTTTCGTCCCATTCCGGAAATGATCGTCGTCGGTTGCCCTTCGACGCCGTTCGCCGTCACTGCCGTCACTGCGTAGTAGTAGACCGTGCCCGGTGTGCGGCTGCCGTGCACGAACGGCGGAATCACCGATGACACTTTGAACGACGGATTCAGATCAGCCGTGGTGCCCCAGTACACGTTGTACGTCTGCGCTTCTTCGACGAACGGCCAGCGCAAACTCAACGCGCCGACTGAGGGACCCGGTTCAATCGCGATGCCCGCCGGAATTGGTGGAGGATCGCCATCCGGATCGTCGGGATCGGACGGCGTTTCGTAGCCGGTGACGCACGCCGCGCACACCGCGGCCGCCACCATCGCGGAAACGCGCGCGGCGCGCCATGACCTCCATGGCGCGCCGCGCATCCGCAACATCGTCACCGCGAACTCGCGGCCGCCTTCTTCGGAGGCGAGGCGCTTGCGCGCTCCGCTCGGACGAAAGTCAGCCAGCCGTGCTTGTCTTCGATTTCGCCTTTCACGGTCGACATGTACGCGCGCTGCAACTGCTGCGTGATCGGGCCAACTTTGCCAGGGCCGACCTTGATGCGATCGACGCTGCGCACCGGCGTGACTTCAGACGCGGTGCCGCACAGGAACAGTTCGTCGCACGTGTAGAGCATTTCGCGCGGCAGCATCTGTTCCTTGATCGGAATGCCGGCGTCGCGCGCGAGCTGCAGAATCGACAACCGCGTAATGCCCGGTAGCAGCGTGCCGTCGACCGGCGCCGTGTAGAGCGTTCCGCCCTGCACGAGGAACATGTTCTGTCCCGACCCTTCGCTCAGCATACCGTCGGGTCCGAGCGCAATCGCTTCGTGATACCCGTTCGCGATTGCTTCGAGTTTGATCAACTGACCGCCGAGGTAATTGCCGGCAATTTTCGCCATCGCCGGAATCGTGTTCGGTGCGACGCGATGCCACGTCGATACACACGCATCGACGCCTTGCGTCATCGCTTCATCGCCGAGGTATGTGCCCCACGGCCAGCACGGGAGGTACACATCGATCGGGCTCGCCGTCGGAATCATGCTTGCCGCGCCGTAGCCGCGCACGACCATCGGACGGTAGTAACACGATTCCATCTTGTTGCGCTCGATCAACTCGCAACTCGCCGCGACGAGTTCGTCGATCGTGTACGGAATCTCCATGCGATAGATCTTGCACGAGTTGGTCAAACGCTGGAGATGGTCTTCGAGGCGAAAGATCGCGGGACCCTTCGGCGTCATGTAACAGCGCACGCCTTCGAACGCCGACGATCCGAACTGCATCGAGTGCGACAGGATGTGCACATGCGCATCATCCCACTTGATGAACTCCCCGTTCCGCCAAATCCATTCGGTGGGAGTCAGTTTGTGCATTGAGGGAACGTTGGACATAGGGTCGAGGCGGTAGGCGGTAGGCTGTAGTAGGCGGTAGGGTCTAGGCGGTAGGCTGTAGTGCACTACCGCCTACAGCCTAGACCCTACCGCCTGAGGTATGCGTCGCTGCCGTCGAGCCAATCCTGACGCGGTGGATTGAATACGTCGACGTCGAGCGTATCGGCAATCGCTTCCGCACGATGCGGCACGTTGCTCGGAATGAGCAGCACTTCACCGGCGTTCACGTCAATGAATTCGTTGCCGGGATTCGCGGCGTGTTCACCGATCCAGAACCGCAGGCAGCCGTCCACGATATACGTGATCTGCTCGTTGATGTGCTGATGCGCCGGCACGACGCATCCCTTCTTGAGAATGACCTTGGCGATCATCGTGTCTTTCGCGGTGAGCACCTGACGCGAGAGCATCGGGTTCAACACCTCGGTCTTGACGTCTTTCCACGAATGCTTTGTGACTTGCATGGGTCAGCGATAGGGTGTAAACGGCAAACTATGGCGTGAACGGCGCTGAGGCGAGGAAAGGGGCAAAGGGGAAGGGGAAGTCAAAAGTGCGAGGAAAGCGGTCTCCTCGCACTTTTGACTTCCCCTTCCCCTTTGCCCTTGGTGTTACTGCCGAATCACCGGAGTCGTGACAGAGTCGCGGCGCCCCGCGAGGTGCTCGGCCATCTTGAGCCGCGGAATTCCTTCTTTCATCCAGTCTGGCGCCGGCTTGCCCATGAGGTAGTGATCGAACCACTCCGTCATGCGCTGCGCATAATCGCGCTGGTTCACCGGACGTGCGACGCCGTGGTTCTCACCGACGTACTCGAGCATGATGACTTCTTTGCCGAGTTGGCGCAGCGCGTTGAAGTACGTGATGCCCTGATTGAAGTCGACCGCGCCGTCTTTGTCGTTGTGCAACAGCATCAACGGCGTCGTGACTTTCTGCGCATGGAAGACCGGTGAGTTGCGAATGTACGCGTCGAAGTTCTCCGCGACGTTGCCCTTGAACCGGCCCTGGCTCGCTTCGAAAATCGCCTGGTTGCTGCCGCCCGTGTTCCAGTAGACGGAGTTGTACATGCTCACCATGTCCGTGAGCGCTGCACCAGCGACCGCGGCCTTGAAGACGTTCGTTTGCGTCACGAGGAACGCCGTTTGATAGCCGCCCCATGAGTGGCCCCACAGGCCGACGTTCTTCTCGTCAATGATGCCGGTGGCAATCGCGGCCTTCACCGCAGGAACAACCGCCCACACCGCCGACATACCTGGATCGTTGATCTTGTACACAATGTCCGGGTCGAGCACCGCATACCCACGGCTCGTGTACATGCGCGCGCTCGGCGTCGCCGTTTCACTCGGCGCAACGAATCCGTTCTTATTCTGCGAACGCTTTTCGTAAATCGTCACGAGCAACGGATACTTCTTGCCCGGCTCGTAATTCGCCGGCAGGTACAGAGCGCCCTGCAATTTGTCGCCCTTGTCGCTCTTGTAGTCGATCAAGCGTGTGCCGCTCGACCACGCGAGATCCTTGATTTGCGGATTGATGTTCGTGACCTGGTACCCGCCCGTGAAGTTGCGGTTATTCAGAATCCACATATCCGGGAAGTCGACGAACGTCTGACGTGTGTACGCGAACACATCCGCGTTACGCGCCTTCTGGAATCCGAAGCGTGCGTCTTCGAACAACAGCGACTGCGCGCCAGCCTTGCCTGGATCAACGCGCGACACGCCTTCCTTCTTCGTCCATTCGCCGTACGTGCTGATGTAGAGCGGCTTCGTCAGATCGACGCCCGCACCACCACCGCCGCCACGTCCACCACCGCGTCCGCCGCGACCGCCACCGCCGTCGGGCGTGTCATCGTCTTCGTCTTCCGCCCAATTGAAGATCTGACGATAGCGGATCTGATCCTTCTTTCCATTCACCGTGAGGTTGAGCGCGGGTTCGCTGCCCGGTTTCACCGGCACGCGCCACAAATCCCAGTTGTCGGAGAGAATCACGTACTTGTTGTCCTTCGACCATCCGCGCGAACCGATCTGCGGCGGCACGATCCAGTTGTGATCGTCTTCCGTGTTCACGAAGCTCGTCGCAACGCCCTTCGTGATGTTCACGCTGTCGAGCGTGGCGAGATCGAGCACCCAGTAGTTGCCGTCGACGCCCCAGAACATCGCCTTTGTTCCATCGGGCGACGGCTGGAGCGCGCCACCGAGGCGTTTCTTCCAGAGCAGTTTGCGCGCGCCGGTCTTGAGATCGACCGTGTACACGTCGGCGAAGTTGCGACCGTTGTAGCTCGCCGCTTGTTGATACGGCGCGTTGTCAGCGCCGTACGCGAACTTGTCGTTCGCAACGATCGTCACGTTGCGCAACGAGTCGTCGGTCAGCCGAACGAACTTGTTGTCGGCAAATCGATACGACACGAGATAGTTGAAGCTGCGGTCCGCGGCTTCCTGTACGATCTGCTGCGACTGCAAACGCGGATCACGTCCGTGCCACAGAATGAGCGATGGCGTCGAGTCCGCTGCTGCGTTGCCCGATGCACCGCGACCCGCTGCCGTTTGATTGATCGAACCGCCGGCACCTGGCGCGCCTGCGGTCACGAGCGGGCTGTTGCCGCGTCCTGCTGCGCCGCGGCCACCGGTGCGCAGTCCTTCGCGAATACCGAAGAACACCTGTGTCAGATCCGTCGAATACCGCGGTGCACGTTCCGACGCGACCTTCCATCCCGTCGGGAAATCGGCACGTCCTTCAGGCGTGAACGACAGTTTCGTTGGCTTTCCTTCCGCGCTGATGCCGCGGAACACCGAGATCGAGAACACCGTGTCGCGCGCGCCCGTCGTCGCGATTTTGCCTTTCATGACGGCAAGTGCGCGCGAGCTGTCGATCCACGCGAGGTGACGGTACAACACGTCTTCGCTGTCGATCGGACGCGCGACGCCCGTCTTCATGTCGCGAAGCTGCAGCGCGTTGCCGAGCTGCTCCGGATTGTCCATCGTGTACGCGAGCAGATCGCCGCTTTCATTGAACGCGTACTGACTCACCATTCCGAGGTTGAAGCGCTCGTCGGCTGCGAGGTTGTACAGAATGACGGGTGCGCCGCCGCCGCTGCTCGCGCCTGGCGCGCCGCCAACGATGTTGAGCACGATTCCCGGTGGACCGCCGCCGGCGATACCGGCCGGACCGCCGCCGCCCTGCATCACCACCCACGTCGGCGTTTCCGAGTTGAAGCTGAAGCGACGCACGCGCTCGAACTCCTTGCTCGTGCCCGTCGCGAGGTTGCGCAAAACGAGTTTCGCCTGATTCGCATTCGCCGCGGTGTCGGCGGCCGGCGCTGCTGTCGAGTCACCGCCGCGGCCTCCGCCTGCACCTGTTCCTGCGCGCCCTGTACCGGCGCGTCCACCGCGACCTGTCGGCGGACGATTCGGCGTCACGAGATAGCCGAGCCATTTCGAATCGCCGGAGATCTGCGGCGATCCGCCGCTCGCGCCCACGTTGATCGTGTCGGTTCGCGAATTCTGCGCGGTGCCGCGAACGATCAGCTTGCCGTCGCTTTCCGTGTTACCGACGACGTAGGCAAACCATTTGCCGTCGCTCGAGAGCACGCTGCCGCGCAGCGTGTTCCACTGGCGAATGTCGGCGGCTGAAATGGCGCGGCCTTTTGCCGCGGTTTGAGTTGCGGACGCAGCGGGTGCGTTTTGCGCCTGTGCGGCGCCCGCAAGCGCGACAATCGTCGTCGCGACAACGGTGATGCGTGAGGCTGACATTGGAGGCTTTCCGCCTGGGGGTTATGGAACGTGTGGCGGAAAAGATAGCGCTAAAAGGGTGCGGGGTACGGGGGACGGCGTACCCGGTACCCGCTGCCCCGTCCCCCCTACGCCTGCAGCTTGGCCAGTCGTTGCTCCAGCACGTCGAACGGCACCGGCTTCACCAGGTGGTCGTCAAAGCCGGCCTCCCGGGACCTACGCCGGTCGTCGTCCTGCCCGTACCCGCTGATCGCGACCAGGGAAATGCGGCCGATGGATGACAGGCTCCGGAGGCGCTTGGCCACCTCGTAACCGTTCATCCCAGGCAGGCCAATGTCGAGCAGGGCTACCTGCGGCCTGTATTCGGACGCAATCGCGACGGCCGTCGGCCCGTCGTGCGCGATCCGCACGTCGTTCCCGCGGACGCGCAGCAGCTCCGCGGTACTCTCGGCGTACTCCACGTTGTCGTCGACGAGGAGCACGCGGCGTACGTCGGCCCGGGGACGGAGTTGCTCGGTCGCGTGGCCGCGCGCTCGCGCAATCGCGGGCTGCGCGGCGCTCAGGGGGAGGGAGACGATGAATTCACTGCCGCGGCCGGGTCCGTCGCTCTTCGCTTCGATGCGCCCGCCGTGCAATTCAACGAGCCGCCGCGCCAGCGTCAGGCCCAGGCCGAGTCCGCCGTTCGAGCGCTCCATTTTCTGGTCGCCTTGCGTGAACGGCTCGAACACGCGCGGCAGCATTGCGGCGGGAATTCCGAAACCCGTATCGCGCACGCGCACCACTGCGTACCCGCGCACCTTCTCGAGCGAGAGCCTGATGCGGCCGTCTTCGGGCGTGTATTTCGCCGCGTTGTTCAGAATGTTCGAGAAGATTTGTGCAAGACGCGTGATGTCGCCGTCGACCCACACGGCGTCATCGGGCAACACGATGTCGAACGTATGACCGCGCGCCGCAATCAACGGACGAACGGCTTCTGCCGCGCGGCTGATTGCGACGGTCATTTCAACGCATTCTTTCTGCAGCGCGATCTTGCCGCTATTGATGCGGCTGACGTCGAGGAGGTCGTCGACGAGGCGCGACAAGTGCTTTGACTGTCGATCGACCACGTCCAGCGCGCTGATCGTGCGCGGGTTCGACACTTCCTGCATGCGGATGACCGTGATGGCGCTCGCGATTGCCGCCAGCGGATTGCGCAATTCGTGGCTGAGCATCGCGAGGAATACGTCTTTCGCGCGATTCGCGCCTTCGGCGTCGTGCCGCGCAGCGCGTTCGATGTTGCGCGTACGCGATTGTTCTGCGACGAGCGCGGCCATTGGGAGCGTGACCAGCGCGATCGTTCCCATGAACGCCTGAATTACCAGCAGCGATTCGTTGCGCGTGGCCATCACGAACGGCCCTGCGCCAAGCTCTGTCGCCGCTGTTGCAATGAATGACAACATGACGACGGCCGTGGCGACTTCGCGCTGACCGAACCGGAATGCCGCCCACACCAACGCCGGTACGCACAGGAACGCCAGCGGATATTTGCTTACGACGGGACCCGCGAACACCACGATCCCGAGTGCGAGCACCGCGGTGAACAGTGCGATGGCTTCGATGCGTTTCGCGCGATCCCACGTGATCACCGGTGTCGTGTACCACAGAATCACGAGCGGTGCGATGGTGATCGCGCCCGCCGCGTCGCCGAGCCACCACGTCATCCAGACTTGCCCGAAATTGTTCCACTGCGCGAAACCGCCGAGCGATAGCGACAACACGCCGATCGTCGCGCTGACCATTGTGCTCACGAGCCCCGCGAGCACGGTGAACCTGAAGATGTTTTGGGGGCGCCAGAACGCTCCCCGTCCGCCGGCGAACCGATGCACGAGGTACGCGCCGACGATGCCTTCGAGTGTGTTACCGGCTGCGACGCCGAGCGACGTCAGTACGGTACCGGCCGTCGTGAGATTGACGAAAAACGCGCCGACAAAAATCGCCGGCCACACGCGGCGTCCGAACAAAAGGAACGCAGCGAGGGCAATACCGGTTGGTGGCCAGACGGCGGACGCACTGCTGTTAATCGCCGCAAAGGCCAGTCCCAGCTTGCCCGCGGCGAAGTACACCGCGGCGAGCGCCGCCAGGAACGTTGGGCGCCGCCCCAATATTTGTCTGCCTGCGGCGGCCTGGTTTCGCACGCGAAATCCCTCCTGATCTATCGACGGTGCGAGTTCAGAAGCCGTTACACCCTAGAGTGTCCAGAAGTGCTTTTCGAGCCGGAATTGTGACGGACTCCTCAAACTTCGAGTGATTCGTGCGCGAGACAGGGATCACAACCAAGGATCGAGGATCGAGTTTAAGGATCGAGGGAAAGAGGGTGAGGCGAGAGTGAAACAGGACGAGAATGCCTCGGTCCTTTGGTTTCCCTACTCCTCAACCGATTCCCTCGCTCCTCATCCTTGATCCTTGGTCCTATTTGTCGCGTAGAGGAGAAGGCCAAAAAGGTTAGCAAGTAGGATGAGTCCCGTGATCTTGATGGCAAACCAGGTTCGGCTTTCCACCGCAATAATGGGCAACACCGACAGCACCACGTACAGTGCCGTCATCAAGAATCCGGAAATCGCGCAGACCTGAATCAGCATCGGCGGTTTTACTGCTGCACGACGCATGCCCAGAACCGGAATCGCGAACATCGCGAGATATGTGAGTCCGTAAAAAATGCCGGCTGAGTTCCACAGCAACTGAAACGCTTCCTGCTTGCCGACGCCGACGAGCCCGAGCGTCGCGAGGACAAACGTCACGGCGCCGACGAAGACAATCGAGTTCACCGGCGTTTTGTATTTCGAGCTCAGCCGTGTGAACCACGTAGGCAGCAGACGGTCCCAGCCGGCGACCATCGGCAAACGCGCGCACCCCGCAAAATTCACACTCGCTTGCGCGAACCGAATCGCGAGCATCGCGCTCAATGTGATTGGTGCAATCGCGGCGACGGCGCCCAGTGCGCCAAAACCTTTCGTCAACAATTGTGGGATTGGCGCGATGAGATCGATCTCGTCGATCGGAATCATCGTCACCACCGACGCCGTGCCGAGTATGAACATCAGCGTGACGATCGGTGCCGCGACCACCGTCGCTTTGGTAATGCTCTTCACAGGATCTTTGCATTCGCCCGCGTGAATCGCGACGTACTCGAATCCCGCGAATGCGCCGAATCCCATTTTGCCGAGCAGGTTGAGTTGCAACAACAATGGCGTCGCGACCGCGACAGTATTGACCGCGGTGAGCGTACCGCTTGCTTTGTTGATCCACGGCAGCGCGATGATCATCACGAAAATCGCGAGCATCAGCATGCCACCCGCGGTGTGCACCCAGCGGCCCAGTTTGAGTCCGATGATCGTGAGCCACATGAGCGCGCCAATCACCACGGCACTCATTGACGCAATGACCCAATTGTTCGCCATCACTTCAGCGACACCCGGTCCGAAGATGTACCCGAGGTATTGCGTGAACTGCAGGCCGACGTTGGTCATGTTGAGAATCGCGAAGACCCACAGGTTCCACGCGACAATGAATCCCATGAACTCGTTGAACCCGAGTTTGGCCCACTGATACAGTCCGCCCTCGAGCGGCATCTGCTTGTTGAGCCAGACCGCGACGATGGCGGATGGGACGTAGAACAACGCGACCGCGATCAACCAGAACACCACGTGCGCGGGTCCTTGCTTCGCTGCAACGCCGACCCATTGCAATCCGACAATGAACAGGATTTGCGCGAACACCAGATCGCGCAGCGACAAATCCTTGCGCAGCGACTCGCTCAGCGCCTGAACCGTCCCTTGGCCGCCGTCGGCCGGTCGCGTTGCCGCCGTCATCTATTGCTTGTGGATCTTGAACACCGCGACCACCGGCGTTCCGTCGACGCCTTCCACAACGCGCACAATCGCATTTGATCCGATGAACGTGGTCGTATTGTGTCCGACGTTGCGCGCGGGGAACGCATTCGCAAACGCAATGTGGCGGCCAGTCGGATCGAGGATTCTGAAGCGCGGCACGCGATCGCCCGCCGCTGTGAAGCCCTTCTCGAGAATCCAGAAATTGCCGTCCGGATCGATCTGTAACACGGAGAACGGCGCCCAGTTTACCGGCCATTGCACGGCGCTCATGTACGCGTCGACGTCAGAGTTCGGATACTTGCGATACTGGCTCAGCGAGAAGCGCAGCTGTTCCTCGGTCGCAGCACGATCCTCCGCGGCGAACCCGATGGGATCGATGTGCCACCGAATGACCGTACGCTTGGTCTGATCGTCGGCGCACACGATTTCCGTTTTGCTCGTCATCGCCACGCAAATCCGTTTGCGGGCGCGATCGACGACGTGCACTGGCCAACCAGGTTCGATTGGCATGACCATGGTGCGCTGACCGCCAACGGTTGACATCACGCCGCGCGGCTCTTCGAGCGAGCCGACGTCGAGCACGCGGTTGGCGCGGATGTCGACGATGTGATACGTGAGCGTCCGCGCAAACGGCTCGCCGGCGCGACGACTCCGAAACGCTTTGATCGCGTACACAGAATCGCTCAATGGAACCAGCATCTCGGATGTGCCGGTCGCGTCGTTGCCGAGTAACTGACGGAACAACACTTCGTCAAGACGAATCGATCGCGCGAATCCGCGCGACACCGTCAGCCAGTTCAAGCGTTTGGTCGAGAAATCGACCGCGACGATCGTGTCGCCGCCCGCGGGACCAAAGAAACTCACCCAGCGGAATTCGCCGGGACCTTCGCCGTAGCGTCCGTGCGTGGCGAGATGACGCCCCGTTGAGTCAAAGATGCGAAACTCGAACGCCGTCTCGCCGCGTCCGTCGAGCACCGCGATCCGTCCGCCGTTCAACATCGAAAGATTCCCAATCGCCGCAAACTCGGCGGCCGGGTCACCATTTGCGCCAATGACGACGGACGGCAGTGTGTCGACGAACCACACCGGAACACCGGCGTCCGGATTCTTGGGATTGTCAGCGATGGCGATGCCCGCGCTATCGCGCGTGGCAAACGGTTCGACCTTGGGCACTCCACCGCCGACGGCGCGTTCGCACGCGGCCAGCGCAAGCGTGACGAGCACAACACTGAATCGCATTCCTTATTGACCTCTCCGTCGTGTGACGAGCACGATGACGCGATCGACCTCGTCGCGTTGTGCATCGGGTAATGTGAGCGAAACACCATTGGCCGTTTGCGTAAACGCGACGCTCGATGCGTCCCTGAACATCGTCGCGCGAGCAATTGCGTCGTCGATCGGGGGCAGCGACAACACGCGATCGGGCCAATCGAGTACATGCACAAACACGGTGTCACCGCGTCGCGTCGTCGCGCCCCAACTTCGCGGAGGTACGGGACCCGCGCGCGTGCCGTAGAGCGTCGCGCCGTACGTCGACATCCACGTGCCGAGCGCGCGCAACCGCGACGTCGCTTCGGGTTGAATGGTGCCGTCGGGCCGCGGACCAACGTTGAGCAACAGGTTGCCGCCATTTCCCGCGGCGCGCACCACGTAACTCACGAGCTCACGATGCGATTTGAAGCGCGAGTCCGTGATGTTGAATCCCCACGACCCGTTCATCGTGAGCGATGTCTCGAGCGGAAGCGCACTCACGTCATGCGACGCGCGGAATCCGGTGGTGTTCGCACCGGGTAAATCCTGTTCGAACGTCTGCACATCTTCGCCCGGCATTGGCGCGCGGTGATGGTTCGGTATCACAAGCGCAGCGGGCTGCATTCGGTGAATCAGCGCGTATGTACGATCGAGGCGCCACTCGGCATCAGGCTTGTCCCACATTCCGTCGAACCAGATGCCGCCGAGTGGTCCGTACTTCGTGAGCAGCTCAGTGAGTTGCGCGTCCATGAAATCGAGGTACCGACTCCACTCGCCCGATGATGGACGCCCAGGCGCCTGACCTGTGCGCCCGCGCGGGAAGTAATCAGGATGGCGCCAGTCGAGTTGTGAGTAATAGAAGAACAGCTTGATCCCTTCTCGCTGACATTCGTCCGCGAGTTCTTTCAGCGGATCGCGTTTGAACGGTGTATGGTCCACGATGTTGTAGCGAGACGTCGCGCTCGCAAACATCGAAAACCCATCGTGATGTCGCGACGTGATCGTGATGTATCGCGCGCCGGCTTGCTTCGCGATTGCCACCCATTCCTTTGCGTCGAACTTCACAGGGTTGAATGCCGACGCGAGCCACTCATACGTCTGAATGGGAATGGACTTGTCGTTCATTACCCATTCGCCTGCGCCGAGCTGACTGTAGACGCCCCAGTGAATGAACATTCCGAGTTTCGCGTCGCGAAACCATTCACGCGCCGCTAGACGTTCGGGTGGAACGACCTCCGCGCCGGCCGTCGCGACCTGTGCGGTCGCAACGGCCGGCGCGATGGCGAGCAACGCGGCGAACAGTCTCACATGTATTGCGCGATGCCCATCGCGAGCGCCGCGCACACGAGCAGCACCAGCACGACGTTACCGAGGGATCCAAGGCGGTCGCGGAGTGCGTTCATCTCCGCAACGAGCGCATCACGCTCGCCGGCTGCTGCCTGTGCGACGCGCGGTCCCAGCGCCGCCATCTTCATCATCATCGGCCGCATCGTGACCATGCCGACGAGAAATGCGAGAATGGCGAGCACACCACCGGTGCCGAATGCCATGCCCGGACCCGAGCGCATGTATTCCGGTTGGAAACCGACTGACGCGCGCCAGTAGAGCCACGACCCGCTGATGATTGTGAGGAGCGCGACCACCGGCATGAACACGGGAAGACCGCGCTTCACGAGTGCGTTCATGACCTTGCCGCCGTCAGGGCCGGCGTCGCGAATCGCCGGCAACAAAAAGATCGTGTTGAAGAACATCGTGCCGACCCAGATGACGCCGCCAAGTACGTGAACGGCGCGCAGAATGACTTGCAGCAAATTCATGTGCAGACTCCGTGAAATCGGGCGTGGGTATGCGTCGCGCAGCGCAGCGCGCGACCTATCGAATGCGCACGACGCCGGGTGCGACCGCCGTGAATCGCGTGAGTACCGCCGGATCGTGACCAGGCACGATCAGCCTCGGCGAACTCGCGAGCGTCTTCATGCGATCCTGCGCGGCGAGGTTCGACGTTGCATCGAGCGTCGCGGCGATGGGGACGTGTTTGTCGAGGTTCTCGTACAAATACATGTTGTCACTCGCGATCACGACCGTACCGCCGTCGATGCGCACCGATGCGTACTGCGACTGAAACGTGTGCTTGCCGCCGGTGAAGACCGTGATGCCCGGGATGATCTCTCTGGCGTCGCCATCCACCAGTTGCACGCGCCCGGACGCGCGCAACTGGTGGAGCATCGCCGCGTCCGCCGCATTGATCGTGCGGTCGCGTACGGTGCCGGCGCTGTCGATGTGATGCTCGACTTCATCCTTCTGAATCCAGATCCTGGCATTCGGAAACAACTCGGCGCCATCAAAGTGGTCCCAATGCACGTGCGACACGATGACGTCAGTGATCGCTTCGCGCGCCACGCCGAACTTTGTGACGGCGCTGTCCGGCCGCATGTATGCAGCCGGTCGCCACTGACGCATCAGGTTTTCGCGCGGCTGAAATCCCGCATCGACGAGCACGTTGCGGCCACTTGCTCCCTTCAGCAGCCACACCATCATCGCGATGTCCATGCGACGACTCGTGTCCGCACCGGCGACGAGCCCTGACACACGAAACTTCTCGAGCGTCGCGTAGTTGATCGCGTACACCTCGTACGACGCCGCTGCTTGCGGCGGTGGCGACGGTGCTTGCGCGGCGGGACTTTTGTACGGCGGCAGCGTGGGCATGATCTCCGACACCGTCACGAGCGCCGCGCCCGGCCACGTCGACGGGACACCGCGAATGAACGTGACCACGCCCGTCGCTGGCGCTTTGATCTCACCGGTGCGACGTCCGAGAAAATCCGTGGTGTAGCCGATCACCTGACCGTTCGTGACGCGCGCGTCGCGCGCGACGGTCGCAAAAAACATTTCTGTTTTCGTCGCGGCCACTTGCTTGGGATCCGCAAGCCACACTGGTGTTACTGGTCGCACGGGCCGCGCAATCATTGATAGTGCGCCGAGCACATTGAGCGAACCGTTGATCAACGCGTCGACATCGGCCTGGATGACGGTGCCGGAACGGCCCGCTTCGCCGACGATGACCGTTTTTCCGCGCGCGAGCGAGTAGCCACCGAGCGTGCGCGAACCGGTCGGCGCTGCAGCGTCAACGTCGCGTACGATGATGTGATTGAGTCCAAATGCGAGCACGAGTGCGCGCGACGCGGAGTCCTGCGCGCGATTGCCCGTGCGTGTCCAGTAACTGTATTGACGCAGGTCTTCGTCGATGTCGCCGCCGTGCAGATCCACGACGACGTCCGATTGTTCGACGACGTGCCGCGCGATGAGATCGAGCGCGCGATCGGATTGTGTCCCGGCCGGATTGCCGGGATACACACGGTTCATGCCTTTCTTGTCGACAGGATTCAGGTGCACGATCATCTGCTCGAACGACGCGACGTTGAGCATCGGCATGATGATGACGGTGCCGGTGAGCTTCGTTGCGTCGATGCGCGCGATCAGCCGCGACAGCGCAACTGACGACGCGTATTCGGTGCCGTGGCTGCCCGCGATGAATGCGACGGTCTTGCCGGGCTTGGTGCCGTGAATGACCGCGACCGCCATACTCGTGCCCGCATCAGAGCTCGGCGGTACGACGATTTCGCCGTATGCCGTCTCGCCGCGCTTGGCGATGGCCGTGCCGACGGTTGCGGTCGGCTTTGGGTCTGCGGGTGTCGCGGCGTTCGAGCGTCCTTGCGACGCCGCCGGGTTTGCGATCGCGCCGAAGAGTGCGGCGCACGCAACGGAGATGTGAGCGATTCGCATGGTTGTGCCACGAAGGTATCGCGGGCGGCGCGCAAGCGCGATAACGTCAGGCGCGCGGTACCGTCCGCGTCGTGCACCCACATCCCGACCGATCATGCGCTCCATACACCTTGTTCACCTCGCCGCACTCGCGGTTGTGTCCTCAGCTGTTGCACCCGTTGCGATTGCACAACGCGGTGGCGCACCGCAACCATCGCCGGTTACCGCGATTCGCGTCGGCCGGCTCGTCGATCCCGAAACGGGAACGATCGCGAACAATCAGATCATGCTCGTGCAGGGCGGGCGATTCACCGCGATTGGTGCGAACGTCACCGTCCCGCAGGGTGCTGAAGTGATCGACCTGTCCGGGCTGACGGTGGTGCCGGGACTCGTCGACGCGCACAACCATCTCGCGCTCACGTATAAGGATGTTCCCGAGAACAACATCTATTACCTGACGTACGTGCTCGAGGACACGCCGCTGCGCGCAATCCAGGCGGCATCGAACGGCATCCAGATGTTGTCGTCGGGATTCACGATCGTGCGCGACATGGGGAACAACGGCAACTACGCCGACGTCGCGCTGCGCAAAGCAATCGAGCAGGGTTGGTTGCCTGGGCCGACGATCATTCCGTCGGGCCTCATCATCGGCGGTATGGGCGGACAATTCTCACCCACGCCCGAGATGGCGATCGACAAGAAGATCGTGTACCCCGAGTATCTCGAAGCCGACACACAGGACGAAATCATCAAAGCGGTGCGTCAGAACGCGTTGTTCGGCGCGCGCGTGATCAAGATCTGCGTCGATTGCAAACCATGGGGTTACACGGTCGACGAGATCAAACTGTTCGTGAGCGAAGCCGCGAAAGCGGGGCTCAAAGTCGAAGGCCACTGCCAGACGGTGGACGGCGTGCGCCGCGCGGTCGAAGCGGGCATCTGGTCCATCGCTCATGATCGCGGTATGACCGACGCGAATCACAAGGCGATGGCCGCGAAGGGCGTATATCGCGCCGGCACGGAAACGCCGCTCACGCTCACCGGCCGCACGAATCAGCAGCGATATACGGCCACGGTCGCGATGCTCAAGAACGCATGGGAGAACAAAGTGTTGCTCACGTTCTCAACCGACGCCGATTACTACATCCCCGGCAAGAATCGCGGCGAAGTCGCGATCGAGTTTCTCGAAACGTGGAAAGCGGCCGGCATTCCCGCGCCCGACATTCTGAAAGCGATGACGATTACGGGTTACAAAGTCAGCGAAACGGAATCATCGCGCGGGCCGATCAAAGTCGGCATGTGGGCGGATTTCATTGCGGTGCAGGGCAATCCGCTGCAGAACATTGACGCACTGCGCGACGTGCGCTGGGTCGTGAAGAACGGCATGGTGTTCAAGCGCGATGGCGTGATGACGCCCGGCGCGTTCTTCAATGGCGGGCCGGTGAACGGGTACAACGCTCGGTGATGCAACAGCGAATCGCGGAACACGCGGACGGGCACGGATGACGCGGATACGACAACGGCAGACCACGGATCACACGGATAAACACGGATCACCACGGATACGACAACGGCAGACCACGGAGCACACGGATTGACGCTGATGACCACGGATACGACAACTACAAATCACGGAGCACGCGGACGGGCACGGACCACGCGGATACGACAACTGCAACTTCTTTGTTAACTGCAACAGCAACGCTTTGTAGTATCCGTGCTGGTCCGTGGCAGTTTCCGTGTGGTCCGTGGTTTATCCGCGTATTCCGCGATTCGTAGTTCTGATGTATGCAACCGCGATGAATCCGGCCACGAGCGCGCTGTAAACGGCGACGAAGCACCAACTCGCCGGCCCGGAATGCCCCACTGATTCAAAGCCGGTCGTGCGCTCGATCCACGACCACAATGGCATGAGCGCGAACGTCGCGATGAACGCGATCGGCGCCGCGATCACTGCGCACGCGACGACAATGAGGGCCCGGCGCAGCTACTGCACCACCACCGCGATGGACGACGTCGGCAGTATGCGATAACCCGCGATCGTCGCGCTCACCGTAAGCGAACCCACTGTCAGCGGACGAATCGCAACGCCGCCAGTCGCAACGCTGCCCGGAGTCGATGAGTTTTGTGGCGCGATTGACAACGTCACAGTGCCCGCAGTGAGCGGCGTCGTCACCAGCGTCGCGATTGCCGCATTTGTCGACGTCACTGTTACCGTCGCTGGGCTCGCGCCAAATCGGATGTTCTGCAACTCCGTCAACCCGGTGAAGTTGCTGTTCGGCACGCCGACGCGAATCGTAAATGCATCATCCGCACCACCGGCAGTCAGTGTCGTCACGAGTCCGCTGACGTCGAGCGCCGGCTGCACGACCGACGTGAGTTCACTGCCCGACGTGAACGTCGGCGTTGTTGCCGTCACGAGCACATCGCCGGTGGTGCCTTCAATCGCTTGCGCAACGAACCCCGCAAACGTGTTGCCATTAGTGATTACGAGGTCGATAAACGCGCTGCCCGCGGTCGTCGCATTTGGTGCAACCAGCACGCGCGATGGATCTGCACTCGTCAGGCGAACGGTGATGCCACCGTGATCAGAACCACTCAGTGAAATCGATCCGGCGCGCTGCAAGCCCGCGCCAACCGTTTGCGCGCTCACCGACATCGACGCCTGCGTCACGGTCACCGTGCGCGACGCGTTCGTCGTCGCGGTGTACGTCGGAATTGTCGCGCTGATGGTCGCAGTGCCCGGAATCAAACCGTCCACCGCAACGCCACCGGTCGCGACGGATCCCGGCGACGAACTGTTGCCCGCGGCGATCGTGACAGTCGTGCTCGAGACGTTACCCGCGAGCGTCACAAGCGGGACAACCGTTGCATTCGTCGTCGTGACCGTTGCCGTAATCTGCGATGCACCAAATCGCAGGTTCTGCAATTCACTCAGACCCGATGGATTGCCGATGCCGATGCGCACCGTGAACGCGTCCGTCGTGGACGCAGTGTTCCGCGTTGTGCTGACTCCCGAGATGTCGAGCATCGGCGCGACGACCGTCGCCGTTGTCGTTCCGTCTGTGAATCCCGGTGCGACCGCTGTGATTTGCACCGTCGCAAGCGCGCCTTCGACACCATGCACCGTGTACGAGTAGAACGTTTGGCCGTTCGGAACCGGAATGTCGATGAATGCTGTCGCCGCAGTGGTGGTGTTCGGTGCGAGCAGCGCGATCGCCGGATTCGACGACGTCACGCGCACTGTAATGCCGCCGTGATTGCCATCCGACAAGCTGCCGCTCGACCCGCGCATCAAACCGCCGCCAACCGTCGTCGGACTCATACTCATCGTCGGCGACGTCACGTTCACCGTGCGCGACGCATTCGTTGTTGAGAGGAATCCAGGAATCGTCGCCGAAATCACCGTCGAACCGGCCGAGAACGGACGGAACGCCACGCCGCCGGTCGCCACTGATCCGGGCGTCGAGGCATTCAGCGGCGCAATGCTTGCCGTCGCGGAACTGCCGGCGCCGATCAAATTGAGCACCTGTCCAGCAACGGTGCTGCTCGTGACCGTCGCGGTCACCGTGGTTCCGCCGGCGCGGATATTCTGCAATTCGCTCAAACCACCTGCGGTGCCAATGCCGACGCGCACTGTGAACGCGTTGTCATTACCGAGCGTGGTCGCGCTTGCCGGCACGCCGCTGATGTCGATCGCCGGCTGCTGCACCGTCACCTGCGACGTTGCGTCAGTGAACAGCGGCGACGACGCCGTGAGCGTGATGTTGCCCGTCTGACCTTCGACGCCTTGCACCACATAGCTGAAGAACGTGTTGCCGTTCGGTACCGCAATGTCAACGAACGCCGAGCCCGGTGTGTTCGCGTCGGGCGAGACGAGCATGACACTCGGGTTCGCGCTGGTCACGCGAACCGTGATGCCGCCGTGATCGCCGCCGCTCAAACTGCCGCTCCCACCGCGCTGCAGGCCGCTGCCAATCGTCGACGTTGACAGCGTCATCGTCGCCGCGGTGACTGTCATGGTGCGTGACGCGTTCGTGGTCGGCGTGAGTCCCGCGCCCGTCGCGCTGATCGTCGACGTGCCGACGGTCAGTGGTGTCGTGGCGACGCCGCCCGTTGCAACGGAGCCCGGCGAACTCGACGCGAGCGCGGGAATCGAGACCGTCGCATTGGCGGAAACCCCCGACGAGGTCACCAGCCCGACAACACCTGGCACGCTACTCGTGATATCGATCGTGTACCCTGCGCCGCCCGCGCGCACGTTCTGCAGCTCGCTCAGTCCCGCCGGCGAACCGATGCCGACGCGTGCAGTAAACGCGTTGTCGGGTCCGAGGACGTTCACCGACGTCGACACGCCCGAGATATCGATGAACGGCTGAGCCAGCGGAATTGTGGCGCTCCCCGGTGTGAACAACGGCGTCGTCACGTCAACGACGACCGAGCCCGTCGCGGCTTCGATGCCTTGCGTGACGAAGCTCAGGAAGCTGTTGCCATTGAGCACGTTCACGTCAATGAACGCGGAGCCGACGGTACTCGCGTTCGGCGCAATCAACAGTCGCGCGGGATCAGTACTCGTGATGCGCACCGTGACGCCGCCGTGATTCGACGCGCCGAGGCTCACGCTCTGCGCGCGCTGCAAACCGGCGCCGGTCGTTGAGTTCGACACCGATATGCCCGGCGCGCTGATCGTCGTCGACCGCGTCGCGTTGTTCGTGCTCGACGCGCCGGTGCTCGTCGCAGTGACCGTCGTTGTGCCGACGCCCGCCGGGCGAAGCGCGACGCCACCACTCGCGACCGAACCCGGCGACGACGATTGCACCGGCTGAATCGCCGTCGTTGCCGACGCCGCGACTCCGCTTGTCGTCACGAGCTGCATCACCGCGCCATCCGCCACGCTCAACGAAATGCTGAGCGGCGGAGCGCCTGCGCGAACGTTCTGGAGTTCGCTGAGGCCCGACACACTGCCAACACCCACGCGCACCGTGAACGCGTTATCGGGGTCGAGCGTCGTCATCGCGCCCGACGTGCCGCTGATGTCGAGCCATGCGGTCACAATCGTTTGCGTCGTTGCGACGCCGTTCATGTTCGCTGCACTCGGCGTGACGGTCACCGAGCCCGTACTGCCGACGCTCTGTACGTAATACGTCGCGGACGAAACGCCTGGCCCGAGCGGCACGTTGATCGACGCGCTGCCCAGCGTATTCACATCGGTCGACAAGAGTATCGCCGCCGGGTCCGAGCTCACGAGCTGAACCGTTGCACCCGTCGGAGAACTTGAACTAAGCGAAATCGACTGCGCGCGCTGCAAACCAACGCCGACTGGACTGTTCGAGAGCGTAATCGTCGGCATTGGCGCGACGTTGAGCGCGACATTGTCCGAAACGATGTTCGTCGCGCTCGCAGTCACCGTGGTGTTGCACGGCAATGTCGCGCTGCCACCGTACGTGGCGCTGACGACAACGTCGGTAAGGCCCGCTATAATCGTCGTCGTCGCCGGCACGCTCACGCACGTCGGGTCGGCCGCGACAAGGTTCACTTGCAATCCACCCGCGGGCGCGGCGATGGCGTTGCCCGAGCTCTGCAGCCGAACCGTGAACGTGTTACCGAACGTCGCGTTCAACGCGACGTTTGTCTCGATGATGTTCAGGTTCGCGAGCGATGTCACCGTCGACGAACCACCGATGAACCCCGTCGCGTTCGCCGTCAGTGTGACCGGACCCGGCAGCACGCCGGACACCGTCGCATTCGCGAGCGTTGCGCCCTGCGCCAAGGTCACCGTCGGCGTAACGACGCTCACGACCGATGGATTCGAACTGACGACGTTCACGATGACGCCGCCCGCAGGCGCGGGTTCAGCGAGTTGAATCGGCACTGAGCCATTCGCGCCGAACGGAACGTTCACGCTCAGCGGCAGGTTGATCAGGCGCAGCGACACGGGCACGAGCAGCGTGCCTTGTGTGTATCCGGTGGCCGTTGCGGTGAGTGTCGCAGCGCCCGCGGCAACGCCAATCACGTTGGACGTTCCCTGCGTCTGGCCCTGCGGAATCGTGATTGGTCCCGGTGGCGAGAATGCGAGTCGCGTCTCGTCGCTGCTCGCGAGCGTGACGACAACGCCGCCAGCGGGCGCCGGTGTGTTCAGCGTAATCAGCACCTGCACGTTGAACGTCACGCCAACGAACGTCTGCCCGCCCGCGAGCGACACGGTTATGCCGGGTGCCGCGACCGGCGTGGCCGTCGCCGTGAACGTGACAGACGAGCCGCCGGCAGTTGCGCTGATCGACTCGGGTCCTGCAACGGCGCCGTTTGTGTAGGTGATCTGTGCCCGCCCGCTCGCATTCGTCGTCGACGTCGCCGCGCTGACCGCACCATTTCCGGAGACGCGCGCCCACGTGACGGTCGCGCCCGACACTGGATTGGTGAATTGGTCTGTGAACTGCACCACCAGCGGATTCGGCAGCGCGGTCGAGACCACGGCTGATTGCGCGTCGCCGCTGAATTTCGTGAGGACGCGGCCTGCTCCAAGCGTCGCCGTCGCGCTGACGCTCACACCCGACATTCCGGGTGCGGTCGCCTGGAAGTTCTGCTGGCCTGCCACGGTGCCCAGCGTCATGCTCGTGCTCGCGCGACCGTCGGCGGCAGTGGTGGCCGTTGTCGGTGCGACCGACGAGCCGGCGGACAGGCCGGCGAACGTGACCTGCACGCCGGGAATCGGTGTGCCGCCCGAGGCGCGCGCTTCCACCACAAATGGTGTTGCGAGTGCGCTTTGCACCGCGCCACTCTGTCCGCCACCGCTGATCACGACGAGTGATGTTGCGTTGATTGTGACCGTCGTCGTGTGCGTGCCGGCTACGCCATCAGGGATTCGCGCGGTAATCGTCGCAGTGCCGGCCGTGTTGCCCGCAGTAACGAGTCCGTTCGTCGAAACCGTTGCGACGCTTGGCGCACTCGAACTCCAGTTGAAAAACGCGCCCTGAATCGGCTGATCGAGATCATCGAACGCTGTCGCGGTGAGCTGCGCCGTTCCACCCTGCGACAGCGCTGACGTCGGCGGCGTGACATCGACGCTCGCCGCGTTCGACCCGGGTCCGACAAACGTGACATCAACATCCGTCGGAGTGGTGATCGCCCCGGGACGCGCCTCGAGCGATTGAAATCCAGAGAACAGAATCTGCTGACCACTGCGCAATTCGATTTGCGCAGAGAACGTTTCGCTCGTGCCTTCGATTTCGACCGGCACGTTCAATCGGACTTCGTTCGATCCCGCGGGGAACGTGATCGTCGTGTCGATCAGCAGCGATTCATCCGCGCGCCGAATGACAATGTGCACGTTGTCGATCGTGAGTCCCGCGTTCTGCATCGCGATGACGCCATCGGCAGACAGCGCCGGTGCAAACGCGAGATTCGCGGTGTGCCTGGGCCCAATCGGATCGCCGCAGACGGCGAGCACGCCCCACGCGACGATGGTAGCGAGGAGCCTTACAACACGACGTGGGCGCGAAGCCGGCATTGGCGACTGGGTGCGAAAAGACCGGCGCATCACCGCCGGCCAACGAGGAGGCAAGCTAGGGCCGGGATCGGTTGGTGCCAGTACGATGGCGCACGTAACGAACGTGACCCGCCGCTCGGTCCGCGCTGCCCGGCACCCCGTACCCGGCACCCCGTCCCCCGTCCCCCGTACGCCGTCCCCGTCCCTGGTCCCCAGCCCCCGGTCTCGCGTCTATTTCACCCATGCCCTCGTCCAACCGTCGCGGCCTCATCGCGATGCTGATTGCGGTCGCCGCGCTCTCGCTCATGGACGCCGGACTCAAAATCCTCTCGCCGCACTATCCTGCGCTGCAGATCACGTCGATCCGCGGGTTTTCGGCGCTGCCACTGACGCTGGTGTGGGTCTACCTCCGCGGTGGATTTGGACAGCTCGTGAACGTTCGCGCAAAGCTCCACCTGCTGCGCGCTGTTCTCGGCGTCACGATGTTGTCGTTGTTCGCGTACGCGTTGCGCCATCTGTCGCTCGCGGACGCGTACACGATCTTTTTCGTGTCGCCCGTGTTCATCGCCGTGCTCGCCGCAACAATTCTTCACGAGCGCGTTGACGCGCGCCGATGGATCGCGATTGGCGCGGGATTCGCCGGTGTGGTGCTGGTGCTCCGTCCTTCAGGTGCCGGAGTGTTATCAGCGCCGGGCCTCGCCGTCCTTGGCACCGCCGCGCTCTATGCGGGTTCCGCGATCACTGTGCGCATACTCGGCCGCACCGACAGCACGCAGAGCATGGTGTTCTGGCTGATGACGATGATGGGCGTCGTCGCGGGCGCGCTTGCACTTCCACAGTGGAAGCCGATCGATCCGTCGCACTGGCTCGTGATTGGCGGCATCGCGCTCACGGGATCACTTGGCCAGTGGGCGATTACCGAAGCGTTCAAACACGGCGAACCATCGTTCGTGGCGCCGTTCGAGTACACCGCGCTCGCGTGGGGCGTTGGGCTCGACTGGTTTGTCTGGAAAACATTCCCCGCGCCCATCACGTTCGTCGGCGCAGCGGTGATCATTGCGAGCGGCGTGTACCTGGTTCGTCGCGAGCGCGTGCATCTCGAGGCAGAGCACCCGTAAGTCTGTCGCGCTTATTGCGCCTTGAGCCACGCGCGAACCGAATTGCCGACGTTGGAACCGACAGACGGAAGCTTTACCCAGTGGCCGGCTTTCATGAGAATCGCCGCGGGCCCGCCTTTCGTCTCTTCGATCCGCTCGATGTCGCCGACTGCGTAGCTCTTTCGTCCGCGCAAATCGGTGACGACGAGCGCGTCGTCGGTGATTTCGATCCGCGCGACGCGCGACTCCACGATCGCGGCAACGCCGACGAGAATCGCCACTCCCATGCCCATTGTGACCATGTTCCACCCGCGCGCCGCGTACGACACGACGGTGATCGCTGCAAACAACGCGGTCGTCGCAACCATCACCACCGTTGTCGTCGGTCCGTGCTTGAAGACTCGCCGTCCTTCGTATGCCATCTATTGCGCGATTCGTCCGACCACGGGCAGCACAATGTGCGACGCGGCGTTCGCAGAGCGCATCACACGCACGGTCGCGGCGCGGTAGTCGCTCGCCTTGGCTTCGAAAATGTTGGGTACGAATGTTTGCGGGTTTCTGTCGATCAATGGGAACCACGAACTCTGCACCTGCACCATGATGCGGTGGCCCTTCTTGAACGTGTAATTCTGTCCGTGCAGGCTGTATTTGATCTCGGCAGTTTCGTTCGGCGCAATCGCTTCCGGTTTTTCAAAACTCTTTCGGTAGCGTCCGCGAAAGACTTCGTTCGACACCATGAACTGGTATCCGCCCATTTTTGGATCGCCGGGGACGATGGGTGGATACACGTCGATGAGCTTCACAATCCAATCGGCGTCCGATCCCGTTGTCGACGCCATCAATCGCGCGATCACATCTCCCGCGATCGTGAGATCGTCGCTGAGCGTATCGGTTTGCCAGCTCAACACGTCGGGCCGGTTATGCGCGAAGCGCTGATCGTCCGCGAGCCACGTGGACCACGTCGATCCGGGTCCGTACGTCATCAGGATCGGGCGGTTCCGATAGGGAACCGGCTTCGCGGGATCAGATACGTAACTGTCGAATTGCGGCTCAGTCGCGCGCGGCGCGTCGAATGACAGTTTGCCATCGGCGTGGAAGTACAGCGCGCGTTGCATCACGCCGGTTTTTGGCGGCCACGCGTCGAACGTGCGCCACCGATTCGCCCCGGCTTCGAACGTGATGGCTTCAGGTTGACGCAGTGCGCCGCGATCCTTGAGATAGAACGCGAAAAACGGCGCCTGAATGCTGTCGCGGTAGTACTTCGACGTGTTGCTGCCGAAATCGATGTTGCCGAGTTTTTGCCCGTCGGCGCGATTCCATCCGCCGTGATTCCACGGGCCGACGACGAGAAAGTTCTTGTTGGCGCGATCGAATTGTTCGAGCTGTTGATAGATCGCGATGGGTCCGTAGAAATCTTCCTGGTCCCACCAGCCTGCGACGTTGAGCGTCGGCACCGTCGCTTGTGTGAGAAATGGAATCAGCGTTTGCGCTTTCCAGAATTCGTCGTAATCCGGATGCGCCACGTAGTCATTCCACGTCGGGATCTTTCCGAGCAGGTGCTTTGCATTCACCGTCGAGAGGGGCCCGAGGTTCAGGTACCACTCGTACGTGTCGTATTTGTCGAACTGAAAGACGGCGCGCTCTTTGTTCGTTTCCATCATCGACGCATACTCGAATCCGTAGCTGAGCCGGAACGCGCCGTTGTGATGGAAGTCGTCGCCGAGCCACATGTCGGCAGGCGAGGCTTGCGGCGACGTCGCGCGGAGCGCGGGATGTGGATCGGTGAGTGCCATCGCGGTCGTCCATCCATCGTACGACACGCCCAGCATCCCAACGCGACCGTTGTTCTGTGGAATGTTCTTGATGAGCCAGTCGATGGTGTCGTACGCATCCGTTGCTTCGTCGATCGCTCGTGGATCGCGGCGCTGCGCGGCGTTGCGCGCCGGCCGCTGCATGACGAACTGTCCTTCGGACTTGAAACGTCCGCGAATGTCCTGGAACACGAAGATGTAGTTGTCGTCCGCGAGTTCCTTGAACGACGTATTCAGGCTGGGTCCGCGGGAATCAACGCCGTACGGCGTTCGCATCATGACGAACGGCAGCGCCGCAGATATGGAGCGCGGCGTGAAGATCACGGTGTTCAACCGTACGCCGTCGCGCATCGCGATCATGTGATCGGTGCGCGCATAGCGTTCCGAATTGGCCTGCGGCTGCTGCGCAAGAATCGGTGCGGTGCAGGCGCCGAGGGTTACGAGCGAGCGGACGATGCGAATCATGGCTCAAGTCCGTGATCAGGGCTGGCTAACGCTACCTTGCCCCACGCCGTTGCAACACCCGGGCCGGCGGCGGCATCACATTTGGCAATCGAACTGCGCAGTTCAAACGACGCCGTTGAGACGGCGTAGTTCAAACAACGCCGTTCAGACGGCGCCGTTCAAACGGCGTGGTTCAAACAACGTAGTTCGCCATCACCTATGCTGCTCTTTCTCGCTCATCTCTTCGCACTGACGGCGCCGCAGCCATCGATCCACTACACCCTGCGCGTGGATCCGTCCGATCTGACCGCGTTCAGCGTCGAGATGCGGATTCGCAATGCGCCCGATTCGTTCCGCGTCGCGTTCGCCGCGCACCCTGAGTACGACGACAAATACTGGCGATACATCGAAGGGCTCAGCGTCACCGCGCCGGCGGGAGCCGCGACGATCACACGCGCAGACAGTGTCGTGTGGCGTGTGGTAGCGCGGGGCGGCGAAGCAGTTCTTCGATATCGCATCAAGCTTCCGCCCGGCGAATCGCCGCGCGCGGCGTGGCAACCGTTTCTGACACCAACCGGTGCGCTCGTCGGCGGGCCGCACTCATTCATGTATGTGCTCGGCGGCGAGCGATGGTCGTCGCACGTCACGCTCGACATTCCGCGTGATTGGAAAGTCGCGACGGAATTGCTTCCGACGTCCGAATCGCGCACGTATTTCGCGCAAACCGCCGACGCGCTGATGGAAGGGCCGTTTCTCGTCGGCACTTACAGCGACTGGTCGTTCACGGTGGATGGCGTGCCGCATCGCGTCGTGTATTGGCGCGCACCCAACGCGACGGCGTTCGACACGACGCGCTTTGTGCGCGGTGTTGAAGGCATCGTGCGCCAGGCCGTGTCGGTGTTCGGCCGTCCACCGTGGCGCGAATACACGTTCATGTACCAGGACAACGCGTACGGCGGCCTCGAACATCCAGCGTCCGTCACGCTTGGCGCGCCGAGTCAGGCGCTCGCGCAGGATCAGGGCGAGTATCTGCACGAGACTGCGCACGAATTCTTCCACGCGTGGAATCTCATGCGCATTCGTCCGATCGAGTACCGCTTGATCGACTATCGCCTGCAGCCCCCAACCTCCGGTCTATGGTTCAGCGAAGGTCTGACGATTCTGTACGCCGATTTGCTGATGCGCCGGGCAGGGCTCACGACGTTCGAGCCGACGCGCGAAGCGCACATGGAGAACATCATCACGCGGTATCACGCACAGCCGGGTAACTATCGGCACTCCGCGGTCCGCACGAGTCAGCTCTCGTACAACACGGATCTCGAAGGGTTCGGCGATTACATCGCCAGCGCGCATTTACAAGGCGAAGTGATCGGTGCGATGCTCGACCTGATCGTGCGCAACGCGACGGACGGACGCCGCACGATCGACGACGTGATGCGGCGCATGTACGAACGGTTTGATGGCGCCGCCGTCGGATTCACGAGTCGCGACGTGGAGCGCGTTGTGGAAGATGTGTGTGCATGCGACGTGACTCCGTTGTTCGATGCGCACGTGCTCAATGCGACTGCGCCGATCAACTTCGATCGCTATCTCGCGTTGATCGGCTATCGCGCCGTGATCACGCAGACGCCCGCGCTCAATCGCGACGGCACGCCGTCGGTTGATTTGCGGTTGTGGGCCGGCGTGCGCGAATCCGATGGTTCGCTGCGGTTGCGAATCTCGAACGGCGAAAGCGCGTGGGGACGCGCAGGGCTCCATACCGGCGACAAGATTTTCGCCGTGAACGGCTCGGCGGTGCGCACATGGCCGGAGTTTCGCGCGCACATCGCGCGGCTCCGCATCGGCGACACCGTTCGCGTCGAGGTCGAACGACCGACGGGAAAGGTGACTGCCACCGTCGTGCAAGCGGGATTCACGCAACCAGTGGTCAGGCTCGAGCCCGTGGCGAACGCAACGCCCAAGGCCGTGCGGTTACGGGAGGCGTGGGCAGCTGGGCGATAGCGCCCCAGGGACTGTAGCGCGGGCGAAAGGCGGGGCTCTCCGCGTGCGCGAGTTAGTGGGTTGCCTTGCGGCGCACGCGGAGAGTCCCCGCCTTTCGAACCGTCGTTTGCTGTAGTTTGAGCGGCATGAAGCTGACGATCGCCGACATCGAATCCGCGCGCGACCGGATTGCAAAACACGTTCACTTGACCCCCGTGTTGACCTCCGCGACGCTCGCACAACTTGGCGGCGTCGCGAGCGTGCACCTCAAGTGCGAGTCGTTTCAGAAAACAGGCTCGTTCAAAGTCCGCGGCGCGCTGAACGCCATCCTGCAACTCGACGACGCGGCGCGTGCGCGCGGAGTCGTTACCGTGTCCGCGGGAAATCACGCACAAGCCGTCGCGTGGGCTGGACGCCTTGCCGGTGCGCGAGCCACCGTGGTTATGCCTGCTGCTGCGTCGCAAACGAAAGCCGCAGCGAGCCGGGGTTACGGGGGTGAAGTCATTCTCCATGGCACCGGTGCCGAAGCGTTCGCGCGCGCACACGAACTCGCGAAGGAAAAGGGCTTCACGCTGGTGCATCCATTTGACGACGTCGGTGTCGCGGCAGGTGCGGGCACAGTTGGTCTCGAGATCGCCGAGCAAGTGCCTGACGCCGATATCGTCATCGTGCCGATCGGTGGCGGCGGGTTGATTTCAGGTGTTGCTGCCGCAATCCGCGCGAAGAACCCGCGCGCAAAGGTGTACGGTGTCGAACCCGAAGGTGCCGCGTCGATGAAAATGAGCGTCGACGCCGGTCGCGCCGTCAAACTCGAGTCACCGCCGAAGACAATTGCCGATGGTCTCGCCGCGCCGTTTGCCGGCGAACTCGCATATCAAATCGTGCGCGACATGACCGAAGGCGTCGCTCTCGTCACCGACGAGGAAATCGCGCAGGCGGCGTCGCTGCTGTTGATGCGCACGAAAATCCTGGCGGAGCCCGCGGGTGCCGCGGGACTGGCCGCGTTGCTCACCAAAAAGATTCCCGTCACACCTCAGTCGCGCGTGGTCGTGATCGTGAGCGGCGGAAACGTGGACGTCGCGAAGCTGGTGGGAATGCTGGGCAGCTAGAACTTATTCCAGTTCGATATTCCCCAGCTTCCCTTCGCGATCGCCATGGCGAAGGCGCGTCCAGCCAGTCTCCAACGCTTCCACGCCGATCAGCACAGCGAGCGTGACGAGCGTGAGCACGAATGCAGTCGCGACGTGCCCGATCGCGATCACCGCACCGAGCGCCGATAACATCCAGATCACCGCGGCCGACGTCACGCCAAGCACGCGTCCGTCGCGCGCGAGAATCACGCCCGCGCCGAGGAAGCCGATGCCGGTGATGACCTGGCCGAGCACGCGCGTCGGATCGGTGTTGGCCGGCACCATCGACGCGCCGAGCGCGACGAACACTTCAGTGCCAAGGCACACGAGGATGCAGGTCCGTACGCCGGACGCTTTGCCGCGCAGCTGACGTTCGATGCCAATGACGGTGCCGCACGCGACCGCGGCGCCAAGGCGGATCCAAAACGTCGTCGTTTCGATGTCGAGGTCGGTTCCGAGCACGCTGGATTATGCGGAATTGGCGTACGTGAGGCAATTGCGACGCACGGGGCAGATGTTGCACTTGGGTTTTCGCGCGACGCACACCAGCGCACCAAGCTCCATCAACGCCTGATTGTGAAACCACACGGCGCGGCCTGTTCTCGGAAGCATTGCTTCGGCGATCGCCCAAATGCGTTTCGCGCCTCGCGTCGTCTTGTGCGATGCCCGCGGCGCGAACACGCGCCGAATCACGCGCGCGACATTCGTGTCCACGAGCGACGCGCGCTTCTCGAACGCGAACGATGCCACCGCGCCAGCGGTGTACGGTCCGACGCCCGGTAATTCACGCAATTCCGCGGGATCGCTCGGCATCACACCGTCGCGCGTGCGCATGACCTCGCGCGACAATGCGTGGAGATTGTGTGCACGTGCGTAGTAACCGAGGCCTTCCCAGCTTTCGCGGACTTGCGCGGGACGCGCGGACGCCAGCGACGAGAGCGTCGGAAAACGCGCGAGAAAGCGATCGTAATAGTCGAGTACGCGCGAGACTTGCGTCTGCTGCAACATCAGCTCGGAGACGAGCACACGATACGGATCGCGCGTCCGCCGCCACGGCAGATTGCGGTGGTGTTTGCGGTACCATGCTGCGAGAGAGCGCCTGAACGCTGGGTATAGAGTCTGGCCAATAGGGTCTGTGCGGGGTTTAGTCATCGTCTCTCGTCGTTCACTACCGACTACTCGCTACCGACTACTCGCTACCGACTACTCACTACCGACTAGACCCTGTCGTCTTGCTTTTCCGTCGCAAAAAATCCATCAGCACGTATTGGCCGAGCGTCATCGTGTTCGTGAAGTACGCACGGCCGCGAGCGATCGCGGACACCGCGCGCACGAACTCGACGAGTTGCTGGTCGCGCGCGAGCATGAACGTGTTGATCACCACGCCGGCTTTGCGGCACGCCGCGACTTCGCGCAGCGTCTCCGCGTAGATGAGCGGATCGATCCACCCCGAATTCTTGTACAGCCGGCCATCGGGCATCGTCAGCGCGCTTGGTTTGCCGTCGGTGATCATCACGATCTGCCGCATGTCTTTCTTCTGCGCCAGCAATAAGCGGCGCGCGAGTTTGAGTCCCTGCGCGGTGTTCGTGTGATACGGACCCACCTGGGCGCGCGCGAGCGTCGCGAGTGGAATCTCTTCGGCGTTGTCGTGAAACAGCACCACGCGCAGCGTGTCGCCCGGATATTGCGTGCGAATCAGGTGCGTCAACGCGAGCGCAACTTTTTTCGCCGGCGTGAAACGGTCTTCGCCGTACAGAATCATTGAGTGCGACGTATCGAGCATCAGCACCGTTGCGCAGGACGAACGGTACTCCGCTTGTCGCACCATCAAGTCCGGATAATCCAGATCGATCGGCACGCCGAGCTTTCCGCTGCGGGCGATCGCGTTCGCGAGCGTGGCGTTGACGTCGAGGTTGAGCACATCGCCAAATTCGTACGGCTTGCTCCACGAGTCCGACTCCACGCCCGTCGCGAGATGCGGCGTGTCGTGACTGCCGAAACTCGACTTCCCGAATCCCTGCAACAGCGAGCGCAGCGTTTTGTAGCCGAGAAAATCGATGCCGCGCGACGTGAGATCGAATTGCACGTCGCGAGCCGCTTCGCGCGCGAGTCCGGCGACGCCGTGATGACGCCCCGGCATGCGCGGCGCTTCTTTGGTCGTGATGAAGCCTTCTTCGGTGAGCCGCTTCACCAGATCGTCGAGCAGCTCGGACAACTTGGCTTCGGAGTCCTCGTCACCGTCGCCGCGCAGCGCGGCGAGCATCTCCGGTGTGAACTGGCCCGACTCGATCAGCGCATCGAGAATCGCGCGTCGCAACCCGTCGAGCGATCGATCGGCGTCGTCGCCGGTTTCGCCCCAATACGGATGGTATTGCGGGCCGCCTGCAAATCCGGACTGCAGCAGGAAGTCGGCGAGCTTGTCGAGCAACGCCTGCAAATCGACGGCGTCAGCCAGCTCGGGCGAAAACTTGGTGTAGGTGTGAAAGCGCATCGCGTCGACGCTCGTGTTGGAGCGTGCTGATATATACCGCGCGCCGCGCGCGGCGTGCTATGTGATGGCGATCGGGCGATTACACGCCGGGCGCGCGAGACAATTCGCGGCGGCGCAACAGTTCGACGGAACCAAATCCCAGCCGTTCCCACGCGGCGTTGGCGAGCGTGTTGTCGACGGTCGCGTGCACGCGCATTTCCGTCAAGCCGCGCGCGCGCGACCACACAATGGCCGCGTCGAGCAGCCGGCGCAGCACGCCGCCGCGACGGTGACTGGCCACAACGAACACAGACGCGATGTACGCGTACCGCGGCGGTACGAGCAACGGCGATCCGCGCGCGTCGATGCAGCGCAGCATGCCGACCGCCTGACGCCCGTCGAATGCGAGATACGTGATTTGTCGTCCCGACGCGAGCTGCAGCGCGGTGCTGCGCCGCGCGCGCTGCACGGCGTCTTCACGCACGCGTCCGTAGATCGGATGGCGACCGTGTTCCTTGAGCAGTTCCATGCGGAACCGCACAATGACGTCCGCGTCGACGAGCGACGCGGGTCGCACGATCACCGCGCGCACGTCCGCGCTGCGGCGTGTCCGGGGAGAAGGCTTGGAGGCCACGGGCGACAAACATTCAGCCCAGTCCCGGGGCGGGGAAGACCCTTATTGTCCTAGTTCCATCTCGGGCGGCTCTTCGCTGGCCCTCGGCCGCCGCCGACGCGACGGGTCCCGTGCCCGGCCATAGGTACCCGCGTCGCTGCGACTGATCTTCTTTCGCGCCACGAGTGCTTCGAGGACGAGTTCGCAGCCCGCGACGGTGGCTCCGGGGTCTCCGGCGTCCGCGAGTCCGTATTCGTTCACGAGTTCGACGAGCCCAGGTACTGCGGCGAAAGCGTCACGCAGCGCCGCCGATGGTGCGTCGTCGCCGACTTGCAGCGCGCCGCCCGCGTCGAAGTGCATCACGATGGAATCGGTGTTCGGTTCACCGGCGCGCGCGCGGAGTGTCGCGTCCGCGGCGTTGCGAATGAGTTCGCGTGCGATGGTTGCCGGGCCGACAAGTTCGCCTTCGTATTCGAGTTCGAGTTTGCCCGTGATGGCGGTGAGTGCCGCGTACAAATCCGAAATGCGCGGTACGACGTCGCGTTCTTTGTGCGACAACGCGCGGCGCTCCGCGTTGGAAACGATGTTCTCGAGCAGCGTGATCGGCATGCGCTGCGAGACACCCGAGCGGCGGTCCACGCGCTTATCGTCGCGCGCTTCGAACGCAACGCGCTCCACGACTTCGGCGACGATCTCGGGTGTGCGGACCTTCTGTCCGTCGCGTGCGGTCCATGCCTCCTGCTGCGTGATCGCGATGCCGGTTTCGACTTCGAGCGGGTAATGCGTTTGGATTTCGCTGCCGATGCGATCCTTGAGCGGCGTGATGATCTTGCCGCGCGCCGTGTAATCCTCGGGGTTCGCGGTAAACGCGAGCAGTACGTCGAGCGGCAGGCGCACCGGGTAGCCTTTGATCTGCACGTCGCCTTCCTGCATCACGTTGAACAGGCCGACCTGGACTTTCGCCGCGAGATCCGGGATTTCGTTCAGCGCGAAGATGCCGCGATTCGCGCGCGGCAACATGCCGTAGTGAATCGTGAGTTCGTCGGCGAGCATGTGCCCGCCGCGCGCGGCTTTGATGGGGTCGACGTCACCAATGAGATCGGCGACGGTCACGTCGGGCGTCGCGAGTTTTTCGATGTAGCGCTGTTCGCGGCCGATCCATGCGATTGGTGTTTCGTCTTCGGCTTCGCGCAACAGTTCGCGTCCGAATTTCGAGATAGGCGCGAACGGATTGTCGTTGACTTCGCTGCCGGCGATGACCGGAATGGTTTCGTCGAGCAGATCGGCGAGCGCGCGGAGGATTCGCGATTTCGCCTGGCCGCGAAGCCCGAGGAGGATGAAGTGATGACGCGAGAGCAGCGCGTTCGCGATCTGCGGCATCACCGTGTCGTCGTAGCCGAGTACGCCGGGGAAGAGCGGGCGGCCATCGCGGAGGCGCGCGATGAGATTCGCGCGGAGTTCTGACCTTACGGTGCGCCGCTGGCGTTCTGCGGACGACCAGTCCGTTTTGCGAAGTGCGCCGAGTGTTGTTGGGAGGGGGGCCACGCTTCGCAAGCTAATGGCGTGGCCGGCCCGGATTGCGAACTGCAGACCACGGATCAACACGGATGACACGGATGAACGCGGATACTACAAAGGCTTCTTGTGGTCGTTGGTGAGTAGGAAACGCTTGAACGCGGGCTTTGGTCCGAAGTTCAACAGCAGGCCCACCTCAAGATTCGTCGCGTGCAGGTAGTTGAGCACTTGCTGCTCGTGCGCCGCAGCAAGACGTTCTGCCGCTTTCAGTTCAACGAGTACTGTCGATTCGACGACGATGTCGGCACGGAACTTCCCGACTTCGACGCCGCGATAGAGCACCGTCACGGGAACCTGTGTATCGACGCGAAGCCCACGTTCGCGAAGCTCAATAGCGAGCGCGCCGCCATACACCCGCTCCACGAAGCCGGCGCCAAGGGTGTTGTAAACCCCAAAAAAAGCCGCGAGGATCCCGTCGGTTGTTTCGCGATGCAGGAGTGGCTGCACAGGCGACGAACGATCCGTGT
This sequence comes from Gemmatimonadaceae bacterium, assembly GCA_035277145.1. GTDB lineage: Bacteria > Gemmatimonadota > Gemmatimonadetes > Gemmatimonadales > Gemmatimonadaceae > DASRAP01. The sequence goes on from DATELA010000062.1 coordinate 33,518, forward strand.
CTTTCCGTGCCGATCCGTGTGCTCCGTGGTCTGCCGTCGAGGTCATGTGTGCCAAGACGCAGCCGGCACACCAAACCACCATCACCATTTCACCGCACGCGTAACCGAAACTAGACGACGCTCACCTCGACCTGATTGTCATAGAACGTCGCGCCGCCTCCGAGATCCGTTTCTCTCTGCGATGTCGTCTCGTTCGCGTTCTTTCCGTCCGGCGCGAGTTTCGTCCACCAGATCGACGGCGCCCACACGACACCGCGGCGAATGCCGTCCTCCACGCGCGCGATCGCACGAAACGCTCCGCGATCGTTGCGAATCTCCACCTCATCTCCAACGCGAATCCCGCGCGGTGCCGCATCATCAGGATGCACGATGCACTCCGGCCGCCCCACCGGCCGCCGAAGTTTGTCGACATTCACGAACGTCGAATTCAAAAACTGATGCGCCGGCGACGAAATCAACGTGAGCGGCCATTTCGCGACGAGCGCGGGATCGCGCTCCACACTCTCATACGGCGGCGTATACGTCGGCAGCGGATCCATCCCCATCTGCGCCAGCCGCTCACTATAAAACTCGCACTTCCCACTCGGCGTCAGAAACTCACCGCTCGCGAACGGCGCATACGGCTTCGGCACACTCAATCGCGCCCATCCATTTTCCATGAGGCGTTCGAACGTCACGCCGCGCATTCGCGGGTGATCCGTGTCGAGCGCCTGCTTGATCAGCGCGACATCATCATCGCGGAACACCGGCTCGTTGTATCCCATGCGCGCCGCGAGCCGGCGGAAGATCTCCGTATTCGGCAGTGCTTCACCAATCGGTTTGATCGCCGGCCTGTTCAACGATGCGTAGACGTGTCCATACGCGAGGTGCACATCCCAATGCTCGAGCTGGGTCGTCGCGGGCAGCACGTAATCCGCCCAATCCGCGGTGTCCGTCTGGAAATGTTCGAGCACGACCGTGAACAAATCTTCGCGCGCAAGTCCGCGTCGCACCGCCGCGAGATCCGGTGCGACCGCACCAGGATTCGAGTTGTACACGACCAGTGCTTTCACCGGCGGTCCGCCAACACCCGCGTCGGGCTTCGTCAGCGCGTCGCCGAGCCGGATCATGTTGATCGTGCGCGTATCAGGACCGAGATCGTAGCGATGCAGCGCGCCGGCGTTGTAGCGGAAGTTCATGCTCGTCGACAACTGCACGCCGCCGCCCGCGCGGCGCCAATGCCCGGTGATCGCCGGCAAGCATGCGATAGTGCGCACCGCCATGCCGCCGCCCGCGTGCCGCTGCAACCCATAGTTGACGCGAATGAACGCATTCTTCGCGCGGCCATACCGCTGCGCCAACGACCGGATCACATCCGCGCTGATCCCGGTCGTCTCTGACGTTCGCGCGATCGTCCACTCCGCGGCCCGTTCACGCAGTTTGTCCGCGCCAAGCGTGTGCTTCGCGATGAAGTCGTCGTCCTGCAGATTCTCCGCGAACAACACGTGCATGATGCCGAGTGCGAGCGCCGCGTCTGTGCCTGGACGAATCGCGATCCATTCGTCGCATTGCTCTGCGGTGCGCGTCCGGATCGGGTCGATGCAAATGATGGTCGCGCCGTTCTCGCGTGCGCGAAGTACGAACGGCCACAGATGGGGGTTTGACGTCAGCGTGTTTGTGCCCCACAACAACACGAGATCGCACTCGGGAATCGATTCGCCGTCCGCGCCGATGTTCGCGCCGACCGTCATGCGCATGCCGGTGCCGCCCGCTGTCGAACAAATCGTACGATCGAGCTTCGACGCACCCATGCGGTGGAAGAAGCGGCGGTCCATCGACTCGCCTTGCAAATAGCCCATCGTGCCCGCGTACGAATACGGCAGCACGGATTGCGCGCCGTGTTCGTCGATGGTTGCACGCAAACGCGTCGCGATGTCGTCGAGTGCATCGTCCCACGAGACGCGCTCGAACGTGCCTTCGCCTTTCTTGCCCACGCGCCGCAACGGATGCTGCAGTCGCTCCGGGTGATACGTGCGCTCGAGGTAGCGATTGACTTTCGCGCACAGGAATCCCTGCGTCACCGGATGATCCGGATCGCCCTGAATGCGCGTTGCCTTCCCGTCTTCAACGGTCACGATCGTCGCGCACGTGTCCGGGCAGTCGTGCGGACACGCACCGCGCACGGTGCCGGTGTGAATGAGGGGAAGCGCCGTGGCCATTGCGGGAAACTAGTTAACTTCCCGCGCGTTTTCCTCCACGCGCTGATGACCACCGTCGCATTTCATAATCCGCCGCGATTTCCCCGCGGTTTTCGCTGCGCCAGCCGCAACTGCGGACTCAAACCCGCCGCGGCAAAAGATCTGTCATTGTTTGCGTCCGATGTGGACGCGGCGGCGGCCGCCGTGTTTACGCGCAACCAGTTTCCTGGCGCGCCGATCGTGCTCGGTCGCGAAACCGTTCGCGGCGGCGTGCTGCGCGGAATCGTGGTCAACAGCAAAGTCAGCAACGTCGCGAACGGGCCGGTCGGTCTCGAGCACGCGCGTCGCATGGCGCGCGCGGCAGCGACGGAGCTTGGTGTTCCCGCGGAGCATGTGCTCGTGAGTTCGACCGGCGTGATTGGCGTCCCGTTGCCCATCGAAAAGATCGAGCGCGGTCTCGTCGGCATGAAGAACGATTTGCAAACGGACCCCATGGTCGGCGCGCTCGGCATCATGACCACCGATTCGCATCCCAAGGCGATTTCGGCGAGTGTCGGTGATGTGACGATTACATGGGTCGCAAAAGGTTCGGGCATGATCGAGCCGAACATGGCGACCATGCTGTCCTACATTTTCACCGACGCGGCGATCGATGCACGTACGCTCGACACGATGCTCCGCGTCGCCGTGCGCGACTCGTTCAACATGTTGTCGGTCGACACCGACACCAGCACGTCGGACACGTGCGCAATGCTCGCGAATGGTGCCGCAGGTACTGTGAACGCAGCCGCGTTTCAGTCGGTGCTCACCGCCGGCAGCGTTCGCATGACCGAGATTCTCGCGCGCGACGGTGAGGGCGCGAAACACTTGATTCGCGCGAATGTGCGCGGCGCCGTCAACGACGCCGAAGCGCGCGCGATTGCAAAATCAATCGTGAACTCGCCGCTCGTCAAAACGATGGTGCATGGCGCTGATCCGAACGTCGGCCGCCTGTTGATGGCTGTCGGCAAATGTTTTGACGCGACGGTGGACACCGCGCGCACCGACGCGTGGATCAACGGACACGCCGTCGTGAAAGGCGGTGTGCGAATCGATTTCGACGAGGCGCTCGTTCGCACATCACTCGGCGAAGAAGCGGTCGATCTCACGGTGTCGGTGGGAACAGGGCCCGCATCCGCGACCGCGTACGGCTGCGACCTCACGGGCGGATATGTCGACGAGAACGCGGCATACTACTCCTCGTAACCGATCGAGAAGCGAGGAGCGAGCATGAGGGGGCCAGAAGCGAGTTGAAGAAACCGAGCACGGAAGGAGGAGAAAAAACGGCTTCTCTTTCTGACTGCTCAGTTTCTCCCCGCCTCGCTTCTCTCGCCTCTTACTTCGCTTCTCGATCCTCGGTTGTTAGAGCGGCATCGCCACGAGCAATATCCCGACTCCGGCAAGCCATCCGACTGACGCCGCGCCGACCGTTGTTGCGTACAACACCCAGTACGGAAGTTTGTCCTTGCCCAGCGCACCGGCTGTTACGGCGGCGGCGACAATGGGTAATCCGAGTTGCAGTCCGAGCGCGGCGAGCGCTGACGGCGCGATCGTCCAGTAGCCCATCGCCGGCGCGAGTCGATTCCCGAATCGCGCACTCGATGCAACAAGCGCCCACGCCGCGACGAGTGCAATCGCGAATACCGCCCAGAACGTGAGTCGCGGACGACCGCCTTTGCGCCACGCAGACACCGCGAGCGCCGGAAAGCCAAATAGCACGAGTATTGTGAGGAAAACGTCCAGCGCCGAGCTGACCTGTGTCACTCGGGCCGCGCGAGTCTAGAAGGGAAGACTCAGAACGCGCGCGCTGTGCTCGTGTTCGCCGTCGCGGACGACGACCTCGTCACCCATCGCGACTTCACGGCGGACCATGGCGAGTGCGATCGGGCCGAACCGCGGTGACACAACGCTCGAGCGCACATCGCCGACATCTGCACGATCCGACGACACGACACTCGCGTGCGGTGGCAGCGGATGATCGGCGACGAGCCCACGCAAATGGCGATTCACGTGTCCGCGGAAATGCACGCGCGCGACGACTTCCTGCCCGGTGTAGCAGCCCTTTGTGTACGAGATCGCGTGCAGTTCTTCGAGATTCGCTTCCTGTGGAATCGTCGCATCGTCCATGTCGATGCCCCATTCCGGCCGGCCCGCTTCGACGCGCGCAATGTCTGCCGCCGTCAGCCCGACTGCGCGAGCCCCGGCGCCGTTGATTGCATCGAACACGGCGTCAGCGTCCGCAGCTTCGGTCACGAGATCGAATCCCACGCCGCCGAAATCCGGCGACCGTATCACGCGCACAGATCGCGTCGCGATCGTAGCGAGCATGTGATGATATGGTGCGAGTGCGTTGAGCGTCCCGGCGTCGGTCCCCGATACGCGCGCGAGCATGTTCGTCGCGCGGGGACCATAAATGCCGACGCATCCCGTCGCTTCTGAGACGTCGGCGTATTTCGCCATACGCGGGTTCACGTACTTCCGCACGAGATCCGCCCATCCAACGCACGCGCGCGCTGCGACGTCGACGAGGAAGTCCGACTCGCGCCGCAACACGCGCACATCCGCGACAATACGGCCCTTCGGTGTCAGCGCCGCGGCATAACAGCCGGCGCCCGGCGTCAGCGATTCGACGTCATTCGTCACGAGGCCCGCGAGTGTGCTCGCGGCCTTCTCGCCGGCGAACACCCAGCGCGCACGTTCGTCGCGACGCACGACACCACATGCGTCACGAAGCGCTGTGTACTCCCGCGAAGGGTCGTCGTAATTGAGCGCGACGGTGCGCCCGGCAACGACCAGGGTTTCGCGCGGGGAAACCATGCTCTCAACTAAGCGCACGGAACGTCGGGGCGCCATGTGATCGCGCAACCCCGTTTTGGGCCGACACGGAAACTGGAAATCGCTACCCCATTACGTGGTGCCGCTTCGGTCGTATGCGTCCGCCATCAATTCAACTGGATGGCGTGCAACAACCGTGCTTCGATCTCGGAGTAATCCCGCGCCAATCTGCATCAAGCATCCAGGGTTTCCGGTCGTTACGACCGACGCGCCCGTCGACTTGATCGCGGCGAGCTTGGGCTGAAGTACGCGCGTGGCCACATCCGGTTCCACGAGATTGAAAATCCCCGCGCTTCCGCAGCACTGGTCGCTCCCCGGCAGCGGTACCAGCTCCAGTCCGTCCATCGCGCGCATGGCCGACAGCGGAGCAGCGCCGACGCGCTGTGCATGGAGCAAATGGCACGGCGCGTCGTACGTCACACGAATCGGTGCGTGATGCGCGGGCAGCGGCCCCGCGGCAGCGAGTAGTTCGCTCACGTCGCGTGCGGAACCCGCGACTTGTTCTGCGCGTTCGCGCCACTCTGCGTCATCGTGCAGCAGGTGACCGTAGCTCTTGATCATCGCGCCACACCCGGCGGAGTTGGTCACGAAGTAATCCGCACCCGATGCAATGAACGCTGCGATGTTTTCACGTGCCAGCGCGCGCGCCGTTTCCGGATCACCGGCATGCGCGTGCAGCGCACCACAACAGCGCTGGCCACGAGCGGCAACGCGGCGATACCCCTGCGCATCGAGTACCTGCTCCGTCGCACGGTTTACCGGGGCGAGCAGCCCTTCCATGACGCACCCCGTGAGCGTCGCAACCGACGCGAGCGATTCGTCGCCGCGCGGTGCGTGCGTGGCGATGCGACGCGGCGCGCGCGCAGTCGACGCAAGCATCGCGAACGGAAATGCGGCGGAGGTCGACATCCGCCCGATCAGCGCAGGAATCCCGGTCGCGCGAAACACGCGGCTCAACATCATCGCGATGCTCAGCAATCGCGGGCGCGCGAACACGAACAGGATCGCGCGCGCCGCGAATGGCAGCGGACGCGACGGCGCCATCGTTGCGCGTGTTGCCTCGAGCAAATGTCCGTACGGAACTCCCGACGGGCATGCGGTCTCGCACGCGCGGCACCCGAGGCACCGATCCAAATGCGTGCCGAGCTGCGGGTCCGATGGCGCGATGTCACCGTCGAGCAGCGCCCGCATGAGTACGAGGCGGCCGCGCGGTGAATCGTTCTCGTCTTCGAGCGCGAGATACGTCGGGCACGACGTCAGACAAAACCCGCAGTGCACGCACGCGTCGAGACCGGCGGCTTCGCGCGCGAGTGGCGTGTCGCGGAGTGCGGTGTCAGACATGCGCAAACTCTGGTAGTGCGCTCGCGGAACGAATCGGCATCGGTGACGCGAAAATGTTGTCGGGGTCGAAGGCCGCGCGCACGCGCGCGTTCAGCGTAGACATGGCGGGCGACAGCGCGATCGGCAGTCCGCCGGAATCGAACGGTCCTTGCGCGCGCAACCTGCGCCACACGTCCGGAGACAGCGCTTCCGCGGGCGCCATCGCGTGCAGCGCCTCGCGCGATGCCGCGACGTGCGCAGCGCCGCCGATCAGCCAGACGACGGTGCACGCCCCGCCGTCGAGTCCGGCAGCGCCGGCGTTTGCGTCGTTCAGGTGCACGAGCGCGGCGGGCGCGAGCGGACCGCGCACCCACGCACGCAGCGCATCGGGAATCGCGGATCCGTCGGCGAACATCCACACTTCGTTCGCGGCCGGTCGCGCTCGCAATCGCAGACTCACGGCCGTGATGGCGCCGAGTGATCCCCACGATCCAATCATCGCGCGCGTGAGGTCAAACCCGGCGACGTTCTTTACGACGCGGCCACCAGCGCGAGCAGTCGCGCCGCGTCCGTCGACAAAACTCAGTCCGAGTGTGAGATCGCGCGGGGAACCCAGCGTAGCGCTCGCCGGTCCGCGCGCGGCGCTCGCCAGCGTTCCGCCGATCGTCGCCGCGTCGCTGCCCCATGGAAGCAACGGACACCACTGGTTGTGCTCCGCTGTGATTGCTTCGAGCTGTTGCAACGTCATTCCTGCACCGACGGTGATCGTGAGATCGTCGGGTACATACTCGATGACGTTGTTGCTCTCGCTGACATCGATTCGTTGCGCGTCGCGTGGCGGATTGCCGAAATGCGTCCCGGCACCGGCGATGTACAGCGCGCTCCCGGTCGCGCGCGATTCATGCACCGCGTCGGCGATGCGGCGCTCGAGCGCCATTAATGTGCTGCTCGCCGTAGGCGCGAGGTACTTGCGATTCGCGCTGGCCGCTTCGACGCCGTCATGCGCAGTGTGTTGCGCGTACGCGGGGGTGCCGTGCCATTCGCGACACGAATGCACCGGCACGACTTTGCCGGGGTTCGCGCGACGGTCCGGATCGAACGCAGTGCGCATACGGCACATGGCGTCGAGCGTGTCCGCGGTGAACAGGTGCTCCATGTAGGGAAGCTTGTCGAGACCGACACCGTGTTCGCCGGTAATCGTGCCACCGGACTCGATGCACATTTGCATGATCTCGCGCATCGCCGCGAATACGCGATCGTGTTCATCCTGATCGCGGCCGTTGTACGGAATGTTCGGATGCAGATTGCCGTCGCCTGCGTGAAACACATTGCACACCTGCACGCGATGCCGCAGCCCGATCTCCGCGATCGACCGCAGAATGTCCGCGAGTTTTGTGCGCGGTACGACGGCGTCCTGCACGGCGAGATGCGGCGCCATGCGTCCCATCGCACCAAACGCTTTCTTGCGTCCTTGCCACAACCGCGCGCGATCGACGGGATCGACCGCGACCCGCACGCCGCGAGCACCGCGGCTGCGACACAATTCCTCAACGCGCGCCGCCTCCTCGGCGACCGACGCCGCATCCCCGTCCACTTCGACGAGCAACACCGCTGCTGCATCAGCCGGATAACCAGCCGCGTAGATCGATGCCTCGACCGCGTTGATCGTCGCGCGGTCCATCAACTCGCACGCAGCAGGCAGAATACCCGACGCCACAATCGCCGATGTCGTGCGCGCGGCATCATCGACCGACGTGAAATCCGCGAGCAGCGTGCGCACCGCTTCGGGATTCGGTGTCAGTTTCACCGTGATGTCGACCGCGACACCGAAGCATCCTTCGCTGCCGACAAATGCGCCGATGAGATCGTAGCCTTCGCTCGCGCGCGACGGACGGTGCAGCGTAACGAGCTCACCACTCGGCAACGCGACGGTCGCGGCGAGAATGTGATTCAGCGTTGCGCCGTACTTCAGGCAATGCGGACCGCCCGCATTCTCCGCGACGTTTCCGCCGATGGTGCACGCAGTCTGACTCGACGGATCTGGTGCGTAGTGCAACCCGTGCGGCGCGGCTGCGGTTGTGAGCCAGGCGTTGACAACGCCTGGCTCCACAACCGCGAGCCGCGCCTCGGGATCGATGCGAACGATTCGCTTGAGGCGCTGCAGGCCGAGCAGCACGACGCCATCGGCAAGCGCGCCACCGGAGAGCCCGGTGCCGGCACCGCGCGGCACATACGGAACGCCGTGCTGCGCAAGCGTGCGTACGACGGCGATCAGTTCATCGCGCGTTCCGGGGAACACCGCGAATGCGGGACGTTTCCGGTACCCAGGGAGCGCGTCCGATTCGTACGTGAGCAGCGACGTCGCACCCTCGACGACGTGACGGTCGCCGACGATTGCGCGCAGCGCACCGGCGACCGCCGCGGGAACGCTCACGCGGCGTCCTTGGGGCCGTGCCCGTTGAGCTTTGCGCGCCGGTGCGATTCCGCGCGCGCGTGCAGTTCCGGCAACGACGAATCGATCACCGTGATCAACTCTCGCATGCGTGCGCCCGGCGACGGCGACGACAACAAACGCTGGCGGTCCGCGAGCTCGAGATCGATCGACGACGCTGCGGCGAACGCGACGGCTTCGGGATCATCAGGGAAATCCGGTGCGGAAATTGGTTCGTCGGCAATCGTTCGCGCGGCGTGTGCGGCTTCCACAAACAGTTCACGCAAGCGCAGCGCGAGGGCCGTCACCTGCGCGACAGGCTCGCGAGAATCGTCAAACGCATCCACTTCGGCGACGAAGTACGGCGCATCGTCGTCGACGATGCGCGTGAACACGAACCGCTCGCGTCCGGTCACGACAATGTTGGCGCGACCGTCCGCGAGCGGTTCGACGTCGTCGATGTGTGCGCGGCAACCGACGGTGCCCGACGCGAGCGCGCGCTCATCCGCGTCGGCTTCGCGATAGATGAGTCCAAACACGCGGTCGCGATCGAGGCAATCGCGGAGCATCGTGCGGTATCGCGGTTCGAAAATGCGAAGCGGCATGCGCGCGCCCGGAAACAACACGGTATTCAGCGGAAAGATCGGCAGGCGCGTCGCGGGCACGGATGCAAAATAAGACGGAAGACGGACATAAAAGTGAAAAGTGCGAGGAAAGCTGGGTGCTCTCCTCGCACTTCTGACTTCACCTTTCCCTTCTGACTTTGCTCAGTTCCAGAATCCGGCGAGAGCGTTACCGTCCGGCGAGTTGCGCAGCTTCTCGAACGCGCGCTCCCGGATCTGACGAATCCGTTCGCGCGTCACGCCCATCAGCGCGCCGATGCGCTCGAGCGTCATCGCCTCGGAGCCGGGCTCGAGGCCGTAGTACAAGTACAGAATCTTGCGCTCGCGCGGCGTGAGGTATTGGCGGAACGCCGTCTCGATGAACTCGCGCATCAGCTTGCCGTCGGTGATCTCCTCGATCTCGTCACCGTCCGTTCCGGCGAAACGTTCGCCGAACGTGCTCGCTTCGCGATCGGCGCGATCAACCGGGGCGTCCAGCGACACCTCAGTCGTTGATACGGATTTGGAGTGGCGAATCTGCTCGGGGCTTTCTTCGAGGAGCCGGCCCAGTTCTTCGTCGGTCGGGTCTCGCTTGAGCACTTGCGCCAGAACGGTTTCGGCGCGGGACAGTCTGATGAGTTGCGAATTCTGATTCAGTGGGATGCGGACGGATCGCGTTTGTTCAGCGAGCGCCTTGAGCACTGCCTGGCGCACCCACCACACGGCGTACGAGATGAACTTCACGCCTTGGTCCGGATCGAACTTGCGAACCGCTTTCAGCAAACCTTCGTTGCCGATCGCCACCAGTTCGCTCAGGTCGAGTCCGTGACCTTGGTACTTCTTCACATATGAGATCACGAACCGGAGGTTCGCGGTAACCAGGCGTTCGGCGGCGGTTTCGTCGCCTTTTTGTGCGAGCCGCGCGAGGCGTTTTTCCTCGGCGGGGTCCGTGATCAGCGGCAGCTTCTGGATGTCATGCAGGTACTGGTCGAACGCTGTGGCCGGAGGTGCGCGAAAGAACTTGTTCGCTCGAACAGTCGGCGCTCGATTTGCAGCTACGGTCTGCATGGCCATCGTTTGTCCGTCGGGTTGAGTCTCGAACGGGCCCAGAAGCTCACTGGGCGGGGAGCCGGGGCGGTCAGGATAGGGTCGAGCGCAGAATTCGTCAACACAAATGTTTATCGCGGTCCCAGCGTCGCCCGCGCGCCAAATCCGCGAAATCAGATAAAGCGAAGTGAATCATTGTGTTGCGCGCGTGGCCCGCAAGCTGCTATGGCTGTGGATAAGAGCTGTCACACAACCGACTTGTGCGTCACCCGCGGCGGATTCCCTCGCTAAAAACGACCGCCCGCGTCGAGAATTGCGAGGACGTCGGCGTCGTCCACTGGGGTCGTCCACGGGCCGAAACGGCCGAGCGAAGCTGGGAGGGCGTACTCGATTCGGCCGGCCGCCTTTTTCTTGTCCGTTCGCGTGCGCGCGACGATGTCGCGTGCGTCGAACGAAGCGCTGGTGGGCAGACCCGCGCTCGCAATTGCCCGCGCCAGATCGCGACCGACCCCCGACGCCGTCACGCCCATACGCTCGCCGAGCGCCGCTTCGAGCACCATGCCCACGGCGACGGCCTCGCCGTGCGCGAGCGCGTAGCCCGAGGCGGCCTCGATCGCGTGCCCGATCGTGTGTCCGAAGTTCAGAATCTTTCGCTGCCCTGATTCGCGCGGGTCTTCGTTCACGACGCGCGCCTTGATTCCCACGGAACCCGCGACGAGCGCGCGCATGGCGTCGGATTTCGCGTTCGACGGCTCCCGCAGCGTGCTCGCCTGTTCGGCAATCCTTGCGAAGTACTCCGCGTCGGCGATCGCGCCGTGCTTGAGTGCTTCGGCGAGCCCGCAGCGCAATTCGCGCGCGGGTAGTGTGGCCAGCAAATCGGGGTCGATCACGATCGCGGACGGCGTGTGAAATGCGCCGACCAGATTCTTGCCGGCCGCGACGTCGACGCCGGTTTTTCCGCCGATCGATGCGTCGATCATTGCGACGAGCGACGTCGGGACCTGGACCACGGGAACGCCGCGCAAGTAGGTCGCGGCGACAAAGCCGGCGATGTCACCAACTACACCGCCGCCCAATGCGACGATCAGTGTGTCGCGGCCGAGTCCATGGCTGAGGAGTTCATCGGTGAGGCGCGCCCACGTTTCACGCGTTTTGTGCGCTTCGCCGGCCGGGACCGTCAGCACGATCGGGTCAGCGCTCGAGAGCGACGCCGCTGCACGCTTCGCATATAGCGGACCCACGTTCGAGTCCGTGATAATCGCTGTGCGATGCGCGCCCACGCCCGCCGCTGCGAAATCGCCGATCTGATCGAGCGCGCCCGCCGCGATGACAACGCGCGACCCCGCTGCGGTCAGCTCCCGCACGGAACTGTGCGTGCTACCACGTCACCTCACCAGCACCCGCGCGCTTGGTGGCAAGCCGGGCCAGCGTGAACAACAGGTCCGACAGTCGATTGAGGTACACGACAACCAGCGCGGGCAACTCTTCGTCGCGCGCAAGAGCGACGACGCGCCGTTCGGCGCGCCGGCACACTGTGCGCGCGACGTGCAGGGCGGCGGCCTTCGGTGTGCCGCCCGGCAGCACGAACGCTTTCAACGGCTCGAGCTCTGTGTCCGCCGCGTCGATTGCGCGTTCGAGTTGTGCGATGCGTTCGTCGTCGATGCGCGCTTTCGAAAGCTGCTCGCTCATCTTCTCGCGATTCGGCGTTGCGAGGAGCGCGCCGATGGCGAACAAGTCGCGCTGGATCGGAGCCAGCACTTCGTCGATGCGCGTCATGGACTCGATCGACCGCGCCAATCCCACAAACGAGTTCAGCTCGTCGATGTCGCCGTAGGCCTCGACGCGCGCATGGTCCTTCGGCACGCGCCCTCCGCCGAACAAACCCGTATCGCCGCCATCGCCGGTGCGCGTGTAGATCTTGGTCGACATGGGCTCGAATCTAGGGAGTAGGCGGTAGGCTGTAGGCGGTAGCGGCGGCTCACGGCTCAGGGCTCATGGCTCAGGGCTAAATTCCCCCCGCGTGAAGACCCATGACATCCGCGACATCACCATCCTCGGCGGCGGCCCCACTGGCCTGTTCGCCCTGTTCTACTCCGGCATGCGCGGCGCGACCGCGCAGATCGTCGACGCACTCCCGGAACTCGGCGGCCAACTGACCGCGCTGTACCCCGAGAAATACATCTTCGACGTTGGCGGCTATCCGAAAGTTCTCGCCAAAGATCTGGTTCGGAACCTCACCGAGCAGGCGAAACAGTTCAACCAGCCGGCGCATCTCAACCAGCGTGTCGTCGCGCTGCGCGAGGAGAACTCACACCTCGTACTCGAGACTGAGACGGACCGGTTCCCGACGAAGGCGCTGCTCATTGCTGCAGGCATCGGCGCGTTTTCACCGCGCCGATTGCCGCAGCAATGCGCAGCGCCGTGGTACGGGCGCGGCATATACGATCGCGTGCTCGACCCCGGCGCGTTTGGCGGCAAGCGCGTCGTCATCATTGGCGGCGGCGACACGGCGTTCGACTGGACGATTCAACTCTGCGATCGCGCGTCGCACGTGACGCTCGTGCATCGCAGCGACCGGTATCGCGCGCACGCGGCGACGGTCGAGCAAGTCCACGCCGCCGCGAGTGCGGGCCGTGTGACGATGCTGCCGTTCCACGAACTCCAGGATGTCATCCCGAACGGCGACCGCATCGCGGCGCTCGAGCTCAAGGACATCAAGGCCAAATCCGCGCGCCGCGTCGACGCCGACGTAGTGCTCGCGATGCTGGGATTCGTGAGCGACATCGGCCCGCTCGCGGACTGGGGCCTCACGCTCGAGAACGAAGAGATCGTGGTCAACCAGCTCATGGAAACGGGTCGTCCCGGTGTGTATGCCGCCGGCGACATCACGACCTATCCCGGAAAGCTGAAGCTGATAGCCAACGGATTCGGCGAAGCAGCTGTCGCAGTGAACCAGGCCGTGCATCGCGTGTACCCCGAGAAGAAGGTCGATCCAGGGCATAGCTCGAACCTCGCCATCTTCGGTCAGAGCGAGTGACATCCGCCCAAGTCGACCGTCAATAACGAGTTACCGACAGCCACGGCGCTATGCTATAGAACGCGCGCGGAGCGTGCGCGTTCTGTAGTGTAGTCGCGTCACCCGCATCCCTCCGTCGCAGCGAAGCGAATGAAAGTCCGTACCCTGCGACGCGCCGTCGCAGCGACGTTGTTTGCGGCACCGATGCCGGTGGTCGCTCAGGATCTCGCGTGTGATGCGCGAACCGATGTCGAGGTACGGCACCTCCAGTTTTCGGGCAACCGTGCGTTCGGCGACTTCGTGCTCGCGAACGCCATCTCGACGGAACAGTCCGCGTGGACGCGCCGCTGGTTCCGCATCTTCGGGCGTAAACGCTGCCTCGACTCGACCTACGTTCGCGTCGACGCTGCACGCCTTCAGGTCTACTACAACCAGCGCGGTTACCTCGAGGCGCGCGTCACGCCGTCGATCGATCCGCCCGATGGCAAGCGCGTCACCGTTCGCTTCAACATTGTCGAGGGCGAACCGATCCGGCTCGACACCCTGCAGATTGCCGGGCTCGACAGCATCGCCGATCGGTCTCGGGTGGTCGCGTCGCTTCCGCTGCGGAAAGGCGACGCGTTCGACCAACTCGCGCTCGCGGCGACGATGGACTCGTTGCGCCGCCGCCTCTCCAACAACGGCTATCCGGCTGCCGACGTGTTTCGCAGCGCCGTCAACACCGACTCAGCGAAGCGCCGAGCATCCGTGTATCTCGAGGTGGTTCCGGGGACGCGCGCCCGCATCGGTACCGTGCGCATTGACATCACGCCTCGACAGGGCGCAACGCAGCAGATCTCTCACGGCACTGTGCGGCGCGTGCTTGGCGTGAAAGAGGGCGATCTCTACAGCGAGAGTCGCATCGAGCGTGGGTGGCGCAACCTGTACCTCACTGAGGCCTACGCCAGCACGGAGGTTCGTCCGGACACGACGCAGCTCGTGCCACCGGGCGACTCGCTCATCACGCTCAACGTGCGCCTGACTGAGGACTTCATGCGGTCCGCGCGCGCGAGCCCGGGGTGGGGCACGCTCGACTGTTTCCGTGCGCAGGGCGAATTCCAGCACAACAACTTTTTGCGCGACGCGCGACGACTCGACGCGCGTGCTCGCGTTTCCAAGATCGGCATCGGCCGCCCGCTCTCCGGTGCGTCCGGGTTGTGCGCGCCCGCGTTGCGTAAAGATCCGTACAGCGAAAAACTCAATTACTACACGGGCGTCACCGTGTCAGACCGCACGACATCGCTGTGGGGCATGCGGCCGAGTGTGACGGCGTACAGCGAAGTTCGCGGCGAGTATTTCGCGTTTCTGCGCACAACGCCCGTCGGTGGTCTCTTCAATGCGACGCGCGAATCCGAAGACGGACGTCGCTCGCAGAACTACGGCTATCAGCTCGAATACGGCCGCACCGAAGCGCAGCCCGCGATTTTCTGCGCGCTCTTCAACCTGTGCGTTCCTGAAGACCGCGATCCCGTGCTGCAATACCGGCGCCTCGCGGTGCTGAGCTGGGCGGCGCGCAAAGACTGGACCGACGACAATCAGTTTCCGAGGAGCGGCGGTGTCGCGAACATCGAACTGCGGCACGCGTCGTCGGCGGTTGGTTCGGATCGCGATCTGCAATTCAGTCGCGCCACTGGTGACGTGGCGCTCTATGCGTCGCTCGGCAGCGGCATTGTCCTCGCGACTCGATTGCGCGCCGGCGTCGTGGTTGGTCCGGCATTTCTCGGCACGTCGCGTTTCATTCCGCCGCAAGAGCGGCTTTTTGCGGGTGGTGCGACGAGTGTGCGCGGGTTCACACAGAACGACCTCGGTCCCAAGGTGTACATCGCCAGTGGGTACGACACGATCCCGGGCCTTGCCGACACGGTGTATTTCCGCGCGCGCGCGGCTGCGGCCGCCGACCGTTCGGTGCCTGCAGGGGGCAGCGCCCTCGTCGTAGCGAACGTGGAGTTCCGCGTTCCAAGTCCCCTGTTTTCGAATCTGCTGCATCTCACTTTCTTCACCGACGCAGGCGAACTGTGGAGCCCTGGCGCACCGCAACAACAGAATCGCTTTCGGAGTCTCAAAGTGACTCCGGGGGTTGGTGTGCGCCTGGCCACATTCGTCGGACTCATCGGCGTCGACGTGGCGTACAATCCGTACCCGCCGCGCACCGGCGCGGCATTCTTCGACACGCCCGTGGAACTCGGTGGTCAGCTGTTTTGCGTGAGCCCCGACAACACGCTCGCGGTCACCGGGATTGGCGGAACTCCTGTGCAGGCCACGGGGGCGTGCCCAGCCACGTTCCAGCCGCCACAGCGCCGCGGTTTTTTGCGCAAGCTGAATCTCGTGCTTGCGATCGGACACGCGTTCTGACGTGAGAATCCGGCGCCGCACACTCGTCTACGCCGCTATTGGCACTGTGATTGCCGCAGGCGTGGTGATCGCCGTCGCCATCGGCTGGGCGCTGAAAACGCGCTCCGGTCAGCAGTACGTGCGTGCGCAAATCGAGCAGCGTCTCGCGAAGGCGATCAACGGCAAAGTGTACGTCGGGCGCATCACCGGCGACTTGCTCAGCGCACCACACATCGACTCCATCGAGATCCGCGATGCCGACGACTCGGTACTCGTCGCGACCGGTCGGGTCACATTCAAGTTCACGCTGGGCGAAGCGTGGCGCGGCGTGATCGCGCTACGCGATGTGAACGTCGAGCATCCGTTCATTCACATACGCCGTCTCGCGTCGGGAAAATGGAACTACAAACTCGCGTTCAAGCGCGATACATCGAAGAAGGAACCGTCGGGCGAACGAAAACCCGGCAACCCCATCACGATCGACGGACTCACGTTCCGCGACGGCACGTTCCGTTGGACCGAGCCATGGACGCCGAATAGCTGGCTCGCCGGTGCTGCGCGCGACAGCGCAGTGCGCGCAACCCTTGCGCGCAAAGACCTCAACGTGAAGCGCGCTGGGTCGGGCTTTGTGCGCGCGCGCGACTGGACGGCGATGCACGCGGACATTCCACGCTTGCGCGTTCGACATCCCGACTCCGCGGGAGTTGCGCTGCAAATCGAGCGGCTCGACGCCGACGAATTCGATCCGCCGTTCAAGATTCGTAAGGCGCGCGCGCTCGTCGCGATTGTGAACGATTCGGTGCGGCTCGATGTGTCGTCATTTCGGTTGCCGGGATCGCACGGCAGCGCGCGCGGCGTCATCGCGAACAAGAACGGACTCTCCGTTGCGGTGCGCGTCGAAGGTGACACGGTGTCGCTCGCGGACGTCGCGTGGTTGTATCCGACGTTCCCGACGGAAGGCGGCGGGCGCATGACGCTCGACATTCGTCGTGCACGTACGAGCAACATCACGGAATTCGCACTCACCCGGCTCGACGTGCACACCACGAAGTCGCGCTTGCGTGGCGCGATGACGTTCGGCACGGGCGAGCGCCTGCTGCGTCTTACCAACGTCGACGTCGACCTTGCGCCGGTCGACTTCAAACTCTTCGAGCAATTCGCGGGCGCGCCGCTCGCGATGCCGTGGGCAGGACAACTGCGCGGACGCGTGCGCGGACCCGGTGGCCCGCTCGATCATTTCATGATCGACAGCACGGCGATCGACTTCGCCGACGCAAACGTCCCCGGCGTCACGAATCGCTTCAGCGGCAAGGGTGAAGTCGACATCGTGCGTACCATCGAGACGGCGTTCCACGATTTTGCGATTGACATCCAGCACTTTGATCTGCGCACGCTGCAGGCGGTGAATCCTGATTTCCCGCCGCTCCGGGGTGCGATTGCGGGAACGGCACGCCTCGATTCCATCTGGACCGATGTGCGATTCCGCGACCTGAACCTGCGCTATCTCGTCGACACAAATACGTCGCGATTTACCGGCACAGGTCGAATGACGCTTGGTGAAACCGCGGTCATTTACGACATGGATCTCGCAGGCGGACCGCTCTCGCTCGACGCGCTCGCGGAGACGTATCCGAACTTGCCGGCGCGCGGATCGTATACCGGGCCGTTTTCGGTGCGCGGGTCGCTTGCGAACCTGGGCCTCACCGCAGATGTCACCGGTCCGGCGGGGCGCGTGCGCGCGGATTTGCGCATTGATGGTCTCGCACCGGGATTTGGTGCGAGCGGAACGGTCGAGTTTGTCGATGTCGATCCGGCCAGGCTGTTGGTCAGTGCGCCGCGCGCCGACGGGAAAGTCAATGCGACGTTTGCGATCGGTGTGCGCGGCGATTCACTCGCGAATCTCGACGGCGCGGCGCGCGCCACGTTTACGGCGACAACATTCCGCGGCGTGCGCTTCGGTAACGCCTATCTCGCCCTCGCCTTCGAGGACGGGCTCATGCGTGTCGACAGTGTGCGCGTTGAGTCACACGCGTTCGCGCTCGACGCGACGGGCGGCATCGGCTTGCGCGCGGATCGTCGCGATTCGTTGCGCATCGTCGCGCGCGCCGATTCACTCGGTGGTTTGCGTCCGTGGATTGCGCCGCTACAGATCGACGTGCCCGCGGACTCGCTGCTCGGTGACATCACGATCAACGCGCGTTTGACCGGCAGCATCGATTCGCTCAACACCATCGCCACGTTGCAGGCGAACAACCTCGTGTACGGCGCCACGGTGGCACGCGCACTCACGATCGACGCGGATGTCGCGGACCTTCTCGACAAGCGCGTTGGACGCGTGACGATGACCGCCGATGGCGTGGTGACCGCCGGTTTGCGTTTCAATTCCATGACCGCCGACGCCGGGCTCGGCGCGGGGAATCGCGCGCGCGTCATTGCGCGCTTGCGCGCTGCGACGGGCCCCGCAATCGACGCGGGCGCCGACGTGTCGTGGGATTCGACGACCGTACGCGCGGTCATCGATTCGCTCGGACTCTCGGTGCGCGAAAACCGGTGGGAGCTCGCGCGCCCCGCGACGTTCGCGGTGTCGCCTGGTTCATTTACGCTCGACACGCTGCATTTGCGCGGTAACGAAGGGGCCGCACTCACGTTTGCGGCCACGCTGCCAAACAGCGGCGCAGCGAGCGCGGCATTGCAGGCCGACGCGTTCCCGCTCAGCGATCTCGGTGCATTGCTGCAAATGCCGATTCCGCTCAGCGGTCGCGCTGCGCTCGTCGCGGGACTTACTGGTACGCGCGACGCTCCGGCGATCACGTTTCGCGTCACGGCGCAGGAAACCAAGGTCGGCGAAACGCGCATTGAGGGCGTCGAAGCAACCGGACAATACGCCAACCGCGCGATGAACATCGACGCCAGCGTGCGCCGCGCGAGTCAGCGCGTGCTCACGGCGCGCGCAACCGTGCCGATGGATCTCACGCTGCGATCGGTCGACACGCGCATGCTCGACGCGCCGCTCACCGGTACCATCACGGCCGACAGTACGGACCTTGCAGTGATCGAAGCGTTCTCGCCAGGACTGACGAATGCGACCGGCAAGTTCGACGCGCATCTCACGCTCGGCGGCACGTGGCGTGAGCCGCGCATTGACGGACTTGTGAGCGTGGCGCGAGGCGCGGTCACTTTGTCGCGCCTTGGTGTCCGCTACGACGACATTCAGGCGCAGCTGTTGTTCTTTGGCGACAGCGTACACATCAACGAGATCTCTGCGCGCAGCGACGGACACGCGAGAATCTTTGGCCATATCTCCGTTGCCGACTGGGCGGACCCGCGGTTTGACCTGCGATTCCGTACCGACCGCGATTTCCACGTCATGAATCAGCGCGGCGTCGCGGACGTGTATCTCAACACAGGCACCACGAACGCCTTGCGTCTCGCCGGCAGGAAGTCTCGTTCGTCGCTCACGTCAGACGGAATCACCGTGAACGGATCTGTCTTCGTATCCGAAGCGATCTCCAAGCGCGTGGTCGATCTCGACGACGCAACACTCGCGCGCTTGATCGACACGACCACGCTCGCGGGCAGAAACCTGTTGCCCGCCGCGCCTCCGGCGATCGTCCGCAACATGCAGGTGGAAGGCGTCCGCATCCTCGCGGGCGATAACCTGCGCCTGCGCTCCGAAGAAGCAAACGTCAAACTCACGGGCGAACTCCGCATGCGAGTCGCCGCCCGCACGCTCCTCGAAGACGCCAACATGCGTGCACTGACGCTGGAGGGAACGCTCGCGGCCACCGAAGGCACGTACCGCCTCAACCTCGGCCCGGTGCAGCGCACCTTCGCAGTACAAAGCGGACAAGTGCGGTTCTTCGCGGACCCGGACATCGAACCGACCATCGCTATTCAGGCCACGTACGACGTGCGCCTCGATCAACGCGAAGCGCGTCCGGATGTGAAGATCAACGCGGCGATCACCGGGACGCTGTCGCACCTGCGCGTTGCCATCTCCAGTCAGGACGCAAATATCTCCGAGGATGACGCCATCAGCTATCTCCTCGTCGGCACACCGAACCTGTCGCTTGGTGGCCGCACGAGTGATTACACGACCATGATCACGCGCGGATTGTTCACGTCCGTCGGCGCGGCGCTCACAAACAGCATTGGCGGCGGGTTCTTCGACGAGTTCACCGTGAGCGTTGCAGGGCGCAACGACTACAGCGGTGGTGCGCGCAGCGTCGGATCGTCCGTGTTGTCCGGCACGCGCGTCGGCGCGGGCTTCCGCGTCAACGATCGTACCACCGCGCGACTCGACGCCGGCCTGTGCCAGTTCGGCCAGCTTGCGTCCGGGAACAGCCAGGGGCTCGACCCGGTTGCACTCGCCGATGCGATGGGAGGCAAGATCGACGTTCGGGTGAAGACCGGACTCACACTGTCATTCGGTATCGAGCCGGCAACGAGCGCGCTCATGTGCGCGCAAAACATTCGCGCGCGCGGCTTCGTGCCGACGCCGCGACAATTCGGTTTGGATCTGTTGAAATTCTGGCGGTTCTGACGATCGGTTGGTGCGCGCGCAACGATCGCGCTGCGCTGTTGCTCGCACGGCGTTCCTACAATTGATTGACGCGGACAACGACGTTCGCGTACTCCTTCGACCACTACCTCTCTCCGCAGGTCGTGCCTTCCGATTCCGCGCCGCCGAACGACGCCAGCATCGACGAGCTGCTGATTTTGCGCGATACGCTCGAGGATGCGGAACGCGCGCATTCGCTCGAGGCGCGGCTCCGCGCGTACGCGCATGGTGCGGAACGCCTGGGATTCCCGTCAGCGGCGATCGTGCTCGTCTCGGCGCGCGGCGCACCGGAGTTTGTGATTTCCGCCGAGGCCACTGGCTCGAGCGCTGAGGAAATGGTGGCGCGCGCGAAAGCCGTAGAGTGGGACGCGCGCTTCGATGACACCGCGCCGGCGTTGAGTTATTCGCTCGCGGCGAAAGACGCGCGGCCGCTCGCACGACTTGTTGTCGCAAAACCAGCGAGCGGATACCCGCACGCACGCGCGCCCATGCTGCGACTCTTCGGCGCACTCGTGCATCGCGCGATCGACGACGCGCGGCTCATCGAAGTCGCTGAGCGTCGCGCCGCACGGCTGCAGCGATTGCACGAAGTCGGCGGCATGTTGGCGCGCTCGCTCGACGAACGCGAAATCCAGCGCGAACTCACGCGGCATGTGCAGCGCGTCTTGCCGTGCCGCGGTGTGATCATCGCGCATCCGGATGTGGAGCGCGGTACTGCAACGATTGCGCTGCACATCGACGGCGGTTCGGAACGCACGCGCGGCACGGAACCGCTTGGTGGCGTGCTCGCGGAAGTTGCGCGCAGTGGCAAACCGGTGCGCATGGCCAGCATCGGCCCTGATGCGGCGTCGCTTGCCGCCGCTGCGGAGTTGCTCGGTGGTTCATCGGCCGGCGTCGGGTCGATTCTTGCCGCACCCATGCTGCTCGGCATTCAACTGGTCGGCGTGGTCGCGGTGTATGGCTCGACGCGCACCACGTTCAACACCGAGGACGAAGAACTCCTGAGCAACATTGCCGCGCAGGCCGCGTCAGCGGTCGTCAACGCGCGGCTGTACGAAGAGAGTCAGCGCGAACGGCGGCAAAGCGAAGCACTCTCCGAAATCGCGCGCGCCGTCGGCGAATCACTCCGCACGAGCGAAGTGATGCGGCTCATTCAACGGCACGCGATGGCGCTGCTCCACGCGAAAGGCGCGATCGTGATGATTCGCAAAGGCGATTTCCTGCACATCGTCGCGGGCGTCGGCACGGGTGATCTGCTCGCTGGGATGTATCTGCCGCTCGTTGGATCGCTATCGGGCCGCGCGGTGCGCACGGGACAATGTTGCTTGTCGAACGATACCAAGCGCGAGAGCGAGATCTATTTCCCAGCGCTCGAGCTTGCGACCGTGCGCCGCACGGTGATTGCTCCGCTCATTACCGAGCGCGGTGCGGTTGGTGCGCTCGCTGTGCTCGACCGTGACACCGACTTCACCGACGACGACGCGCGCGTACTCAAACGCATGGCCGATCACGTCGCCGTCGCAGTCGGAAATGCAAAACTCTACGAAGAGATCTCCGAAGCCACCCGCGAGCTTGCCATCACGTTCGATGCAATTGCGGGCGGACTCGTGGTTGTCGACGACGACCGGCGGTTGCTGCGCTGCAACAGCCGCGCGGTCGACCTGCTCGCCGCACCCAACGAAGCGTCACTGCACCTGCGTGATTTCGCGGAAGCCTTGCTCGGCGATGAACACGCTGTTGACGCATGGCCGCTGACCAAGGCGCTCGCCGAGCGTGCTGCGCATCGCGGCACCGTGCGCCACGCACAGAGCGGCCGGGTGTTCGATCTGGTGGCGTCGCCGCATCCGAGCGGTGGCGCCGTGGTGTTCTTTGACGACGTCACTTCGCACCACGCCCTCGCCGATCGCTATCGCGATCTCATGGATCGCGCGAGCGACGCGATCTATACCGTCGACGCACGCGCAACGATCACGTCGGCGAATGCCGCGATGGTTTCGCTGCTTGGCGTCGCGCGCGAACAACTCGTCGGGCGCAGTCTCATTCCGTTCCTCGATTCCGAAGAGCTCGACACGCTGCGCGGCCATTTTCGCGCGGCGACCGAGGGCGAAGCGCGTCGGTACGAATGTCACTTGGTCCGGCCCGAC
Source organism: Gemmatimonadaceae bacterium (assembly GCA_035277145.1). GTDB lineage: Bacteria > Gemmatimonadota > Gemmatimonadetes > Gemmatimonadales > Gemmatimonadaceae > DASRAP01. Next base: position 56,060 of record DATELA010000062.1, read on the forward strand.
GGCGGAAAGCGGCTGGTCTCCGTCTCGAGTACGCCGTTCCGTCAGGGCGAGACGATTGTCGGAATCCTGTGCATCGCACGCGACGTGACCGACGAACGCGCGGCGGTTGTCGCACTCGAGCGCGCCGAGGCGCGCTATTCGCGGCTCGTCGAGTCCGCGAGCGACGGCATTTTCACGCTCGACGAAGAGGGCATGTTCACCTCGGTGAATCGCGCGCTCGTGGATGCCGTCGGCACGTCGCGCGACGCACTCCTCGGCAAACATTTCACGGGCATCGTCGATGAACATGATCGCGGCCTTGCATGGGACATGTTCGTGCAGACGCTCGAGGGAAAGCGGGTGCGGCGTGACGTTCGGTTCCACACCTCGACAGGCGGCGCGAGTACGGTGAACATTGTCACCTCGCCGATCGTCGAGTCTGGTCGCGTTGCCGGCGCACTCGGGATCATTCGCGACCTCGGCGACGTTCAGGCGTGACGCGCAATCGACCAACGGTAGATTCCCCGACGGCATGGCAAGCATCCTCATCATCGACGACGAAGCCGCGATAACGTCCGCGTTCGCGATGTTCTTCCGTCAGAACGGAGGACACGTCGTCACCGAGGCGCATACCGGGATCGACGGCGTGAACGAATGGCGCCGTGTGCGTCCGGATCTCACGCTGCTCGACGTGCGCTTGCCCGATATGACGGGGTTCGAAGTGCTCGAGCGGCTCCGCGCCGAAACGCCGGTCGTGATCATGATTACCGCGCACGGCGATGTGCCGATGGCGGTGAAGGCCTTGCAAAGCGGCGCCGAGAATTTTCTCACGAAACCGGTCGATCTTCCGCTGCTGCAACTCGCGGCGGAGCGCGGACTCGAGAAGGCGTCATTGCGCCGACTCAATCGCTACATCCAGGAAAGCCGGGCGGGTTCCGCATCAGTCGTCATGGGTTCGTCGCCGATGATGCGCGATCTCGCTTCGCAAATCGAAGTACTCGCTGCGAGCGATCGCACGACCGGCCTCATTCTCGGCGAAAGCGGAACGGGGAAGGGCGCGGTCGCCGAGTTGATCCACTCGACGAGCTCGCGCGCTGCGAAAGCGTTCGTGGACGTGAACTGCGGTGCGCTCACCGCGGATTCCCTCGATTCGGAATTGTTCGGCGTCGAGCGGATCGACGATGCGCACGAGTCGCGCCCGGGCCGCATTGAAATTGCGGACGGTGGAACGCTGTTCCTCGACGAAATCGGCGACCTCGACGCGCACCTGCAACCGAAACTCATTCGCGTGCTGGAGCACAAGAGTTTTCGGCGCGTTGGCGGTGCACAGGAAATCGCGGCGAACGTGCGTGTGCTTGCCGCAACGAGCAAGGACCTCGTCGCGGAAGTGAATGCACAGCGTTTTCGTGAGGATTTGTATTACCGGCTGAGCGTGATGCCGGTATCGTTGCCGCCGCTACGCGCGCGTACGCGCGAAGATCTCGTCGAGCTCGTCGGACACGTACTCCGCGCACTCGAACCGCACTTGCCGGGTGCGCCCGGGGGTGTAAGTGACGAGGCGCTGGAGTATCTCCTGCGGTATTCGTGGCCCGGCAACATCCGGGAACTGCGCAATGTCCTTGAACGTGCCCTGTTGCTTGGGCGGGGGCGTGACGCCGTTGGTCCCGAGCACCTTCCGGCCGAAGTGCGCGGCGCCACGGGTGCTCAAGTGGAGCATCACGTCGCACGGTCCCTGAACGATATTGAGCGCGCGCATATTGACCGCACGTTGCGCGCGTTGAACTTCAACCGGACTCACGCAGCAAAGGAACTCGGGATATCCCGGGCGACTCTTATCAAGAAGATTCGCGAGTACCAGATTCCAGGGCGAGACGGACGATGACGACCCCTTCGAATGTGCGCTCGACAACGGATCAGATGACGTGCCGCTCATGTGGCCGGCAAGAGCGGGCGTCCGAAGGTTACCCGTGCGACAATTGCGGCACGTTCATTTGCGTCATCTGCAATTTCCGCGGAATTGTCCTGTGCAAAGACTGCCAGGAAAAAGCCAAGAAATAGGCTAGGACACCAAGCCGCCGCTCGGCGGCTGCATCGGCACGCTGCCCATGCGCACGTGCACCGCAAGATCCCCTTGGAGTTCTTCGTCGATGCGCACGCGCAGGTGATGCGTGCCGGCCTTCGGTATCGGCAAGTCGAACGTCAGGATCAGCGGAAAATCCATCTCGATCGCGCCGGCGGGCGGTGCGCCGATCTCGAGATCGCCCGACGACGACCACAGTTCGCTGCCCTCCGGCGATGTCCACGACATCGCGACTTTATGATGCCCCGTTTCATCCAGCGTTCCCTTGAGGCGCATCACGAGGGTCGCGCGCGGATGTACGGTGGGCACGCTGGCCACCTGTAGCGCGTCGAACACGCCCAGGATGTTGAGTTTTCCCTCGACGGAAACGTTGGCGGAGTCGGCGAAGAGGGCGAACGCGAGTTGCATGAGGCGCGACGAAGAAGGGCGAAGAAAGAAGGACCGCAAACCTACACGTCAGTTCTGTCGCGCGCCTAGCTTTCGGTCCCCATGACATCTCCGCCCGACGCGGCCACCGCAGGCGCGCGCGTCACGGCCGCCACGACGGCGACAGACGCCGCAACACCCATCGCCGGAAACGCGGGCACAGTTGTCATGCTGCTCGCGATGTCGACGATTTGGGGGCTGAACTTCCCGGTCATGAAGTACGGCCTTGTGGCGTTCTCGCCACTGGCGTTCAACGCGCTGCGCGTCACGCTGGCTGTCACCGCGCTTGCGGCGGTCGCGTTTGCGCCTGGGACGCGCCGTCCGTCTTCGGCCGACGCGCGACGTCTCATGCTGCTCGGCTTGCTCGGCCACGCGGTGTACCAGTTTTTGTTCGCGAACGGACTCAACCGATCGCGCGCGGGAACGGCGGCACTCGTCATTTCAGGCACGCCGGCACTGGTCGCAATTTTTGCGCGCATCGTTGGCTACGAACGTGTCTCGAAAAGCGCGGCGGCCGGGATCGCGTTGTCGATGGCGGGCATCGCGTGCGTCGTATTTGGCGCGGCCGCAGTGTCCGGCAATGACGACTCACTGCTTGGCATTGCGCTCATTCTCACCGCGTCCGTGTGCTGGGCGCTCTACACGATGGGTCTGCGCCCGCTCTCGTTGCGGGTGGACGGTGTACAAATCGCGGCGTGGACCTTGTTTGGTGGCGCGCTCCCGCTGGTCGTTGCCGGTATTCCGTCGTTGCTCGCGACGGATTTCAGCAACGTCACGCCGGCTGCGTGGGGTTCGATCGCCTACAGCGGGTTGATGGCCTATGTGCTCGCGTATGTGTTCTGGTATCGCGGCGTCCAGCGTCTCGGTCCGACGCGCACGTCGATGTATGCGAACCTGCAACCAATTATTGCACTCGCCGCCGCGTGGATCACGCTGGGCGAAACGCCGACCGCGTGGCAATTCATGGGCGCGGCATGCGTCATTACAGGCCTCTATATGTCACGACGGTGAAGATCGCGCTCTTTGATATCGACGGCACGCTGCTCTCGACGCGCGGCGCCGGTAAGCGCGCAATGCAGACCGCGCTCGTCGATCACTTCGGTACATCCGGTCCGGCGGACTATCGCTACGACGGGAAAACGGACAAACAAATTGCGCGCGACCTCATGCGTGCGTCCGGATTCGATGACGAGACGATCGATGCGCGCATGCGCTCGGTGCTCACGCAGTATCTGCAAGGACTGCGCGACGAACTCACGTCGCCCGATGTCATCAAGGTGCACACGGGCGTTGCGCCGCTCATCGAAGCGCTCTGCGCGCGCACTGATGTCGTGGTTGGATTGCTGACCGGCAACATCGAAGATGGTGCACACGCCAAACTCGCGGCGGCACAACTCGGTCCGCACCGCTTTCGCGTGGGCGCGTTCGGATCGGACGACGAGCGGCGCGACGCGTTGCCGGCTATCGCGCAGGCGCGTGCGACCCAGCTCCTCGGCACACCTGTTAACGGTGACGCGCTCGTCATTATCGGCGACACACCAAACGACATCGCGTGCGGACGTGGTGTGCGGGCGCGCGCTATTGCTGTGGCGACCGGGCACTACAGCGTCGACGCGCTGTCGGCGCATGAACCCGCGGCGGTTTTTGCGGACCTGAGCGATACGCCGCGTGTCGTGGAGGCAATCGTTCGTGCGTGAGGTCGAGCTCAAAGCGGTCGTGCCCGACGTCGACGCCTTGCGCGCGAGGCTGGCCGCCGCGGGCGCAACGCGCACCTACGTTGGCGCGCTCGAAGACCGGCGCTACGACACGCCCGATCGGTCGCTGTTCGCGCGCGACGAAGTGCTGCGTATCCGGGTGTATCGCCCCGCTGACGGCGCGGTGCGCGCGTTCGAGGATCGTAAGGGCCCTACCGAGTACGCCAGCGGATACAAAGTCCGCGAAGAACACTCGACCTCGATCGAAGATCTCGATGCACACGTCGCGAGTCTCGAGTCGCGCGGGTTTGAAGTGACGCGCGAGATCGACCGCGACATCGAAATGTTTTCGCTGGGCGCAGCGACGGTGCGGATCGAGCGCTATCCGCGACTCGATGTGCTGGTCGAAGTCGAAGGGACGCCGGAAGCCATCGAACACGCCATCGCACAGACCGGGCTTTTGCGCTCGACGTTTACCACCGGCCGCCTCACCGATTTCGCCGAAGCGTTCCAGGCTCGCACGGGTGTGCGCGCGGCGCTAAGCGCGCGAGAGTTGCGCGGAGACTATCGCTACCGCGAGGATCAGGCGTGACGGATCCGTTCCTCGTTCCCGAGATGACGCGCGGCATGCGGTCGTTCGCCTCACCGAGTGCGATCGGCGGCACGCATGATCGGTTCTTCGCTCCGCTGGTCGACGCGCGTCGCTCTGCGCAATCCGCCGGCCGGTGGCAGGGGAGGCTCACCGCGTTCGACGCCGAACGCCTCGACGCTGTGATGCGCGGAACGCTGCGCACGTTTGCCACAGAACGATTTCCGCGCAGCGAGCCCGACCAACGCGGACTGTCCGCGGAACTCGAGGACGCGTGCGGCGAGTTCTTCGCGGCGCTCGAATCACTCGGCCGGTGCGCTCTCGCCGTGCGTGAAGCGCCCGACGACGACGCGCGCGTCCAGGAGTGGGAGGCGTGGCTCGTCGCGCTGAGGGCTGTGTTCGCCGCCGCCGACCGCGGCTGGGAAGAGGCGCAACACTTTCTCGATCCCGGCGCAGCGCCACGCGAACGACGCTCACGCCGGCATCGCCGCGGGCGCAGGCCGGCGCGGTAGAGCATGGTCATTGGCCTCGGCGTCGACTTGGTCGACATCGCGCGGGCGAGGCGGATGTGCGAGCTCTACGGAGATCGCATTTTTGCGCGCGTCTGTACGGCCGGCGAAACCGAATACATCAAGTCGCACGCGGACGGTGCACAGCACCTGGCCGTACGTCTCGCTGCGAAAGAAGCGGCGTTCAAGGCGCTGGCCGGAACGGACGACGCGCGCGCGATTGGCTGGAAGGAGATTGAGGTGGTCGGCACGCCGGGCGGGCCACCGCGCCTGGTATTTCACGGGCGAGCGCGATCGCGGGCGGGTGAGCTTGGCGTCACCGACGCCCTCGTCTCACTGTCGCATGGTGACGCGATTGCAATCGCGGTGGTACTTCTACAGGACTCGGCGGGGTGACTGCCGCGGTGGCATGTGTGGGGTTCGACACAGCTACTTCCTGAACCCCCGCGTAAGAGTGTTGATTGATGGCCCGGCCGGTCTCGCGGTTTTGGATACTGTGGAGGAGTCGCATGGCGCACCGACGCACCCTTTTACTGGCTTTCCTTGCGAGCGCTGCTGCATCGTGCGGTGGCGATGGCGGAGTTACGTCCACCGACACCGTGAACGGCGTGAAGTACAGCGCGCGGTTCAACGCGGCGGTCAGCACCGGCGCATTCGTGAACGTCATCGCGACGCTGCAAAACGTGAGCAGCGCCCCGCAGGACCGCACCTACCTCGTTTCGTGCCCCGTGCGGATTCGTCTCTACCGCCCGGCGGATGGGTTCAGGGTGTACGACGAGACCAAGCTTGCCTGCGGGAGCACAACAGAGGGCACGCTGAACATCGGCGTTGGCGAATCCAAAGAGCTGACATCGGGTGTACGCCAAGCGACCACGATCCTCGGTGATTCGCTTTCGTATCAGACCTACGCGGTTCGCGCCGTCCTCAACACAGAAGGGCCAGGCAAGCAAATGGAAGTTGTCGCGGGCGCGTGGCTTTTCACCGCTCCTCCAGGACCCGGAGCCCCGGCCAGCAAGCAGCGCTAGGCCGCGGAGGGGTCGCGTAACGTCTCGGTAGCCGCCACTGGCAGCCATCGGAGAATCCCGATTAGGTTGCTAGTGTATGCAATTGAGAACGATTCTCAACTGTTGTATCGCCCTGTTTGGCGCTGGTTTGGCGCATTCCGCCGCGGCGCAGGAAACACCGGGCCAACGACTCGCCGGCGTCGTCGCAGTCGCGGTCTCCGAGTACAAACTCGGAGTCGACGCAACAGGAAAGATCGTCTCAGACATCGAGCTGGAAGAAGCAAAATCGTTTCTCGCGGACGCGCGTGACGTTGCCGCGCGACTGACCGGCGACAATGCCGCCGCGGTGCAGGCTCTCGTCGATTCGCTCGCAACATCGGTTGTCAAAATCCGCAGCCCGCGCGATGTCGCCGCACTCTACGATCGTTTTGTCATCGCGCTTGGTCCCGATGGAGCGCTCGAGTGGCCCAGCCGCGATTTCGATTTTGCCGCTGGCCGCAGATTGTACGAACAGCACTGCGCGAGCTGCCACGGCCCGGCCGGCCTTGGTGACGGGCCCGTCGCGCACACGCTCGATCCCGTTCCTGCACACCTCGCCGGGGCAGAGGCTCGTAGCCTCGCGCCCGGCTTGCTGTACCGTGTTCTCTCAGTCGGCGTAAACGGGACGGCAATGAAGGGTTGGGCCAACGACTTCACGTCCGATCAACGTTGGGATGTGGTCGCGTACGTGAATTCGCTCCGCACCGGCAACACAGACCTCGCGCTCGGCGCACCACAGGGCGTTGACGCTGCCGCGGCGATTCAGCGAGACGTGTTTCGGTACATCGACGGTGCGCTTGAAGCTGCGCGCGCCGGCCGCACGGGAGACGCGGCGGATCACGCGTTCGACGCCTACGCCGCGTTTGAGCCGCTCGAAGCAACGCTCCGCGCGCGCGACGCCGGATTCGTCGCAGCACTCGAAACGGATTTCCTCACGTTGCGCAGCTCTCTGCGTTCGGGCGACACCACTGCCGCGATCGTCGCCGCTGCGCGAGTTCGCGACGGACTTTCGCGCGCGACCGTCATCGCGACGGCATCGAGTGGCCGCTGGGCCACGTTCCTCCAGTCGTTCTTGATTGCGCTTCGCGAAGGCTTTGAGGCAATCCTGATTCTCGGTGCAATCGTCGCGATGCTGGTTCGGACCGGGAACGCCGTGCGAACCAAAGACATTTGGCTCGGCGCTGCCGTTGCTCTCGCCGCGAGTGCCGTGACGGCAGTCGTATTGCAGACAACATTGCGCTCGCTGCCCGCGACGCGCGAAGTGATCGAAGGCGCGACGATGTTGGTCGCCGTGCTCGTGTTGTTCTCCGTCAGCTACTGGATCATTTCGAAAGTCGAGTCTGAGCGCTGGCGCGCGTACATCCAGGAGCGCGTGAGCACCGCGATGGCGCGTGGTGGTCGCGCGGCATTCGCGGGCGTCGCGTTTCTCGTTGTGTATCGCGAGGGCGCCGAGTCTGCACTGTTCTATCAGGCACTGCTCACACCGGGTGCGCACACCGTGCCGCCGGTGCTCGCGGGTATCGCAATCGGCGGTGTCGCGCTCGCGGCGCTGTACTTCGCGCTCAACAAGTTTGGTCGTCGCGTACCGCTCCGCGTTTTTTTCGCGGGCACGGGCGCGCTGCTCTACTTGATGGCGTTCGTCTTCACCGGAAACGGCATCCGCGAGTTACAAGCCGGCGGAGTGGTCGACAACACGCCACTGGTCGGCTGGCCGAGCATTCCCGCGCTGGGAATTCATCCGAGCGTCGAGACGCTCGCTGCGCAGTGGGTACTCGCAGGCCTGTTCCTGCTGGCCTGCGGTCACACGTTCATTACGCCGTGGTGGCGCGCTCGGCGTAAATCCCAGGACGGCCAGGGCCCGCCGTCCATCGAGCCCGCATCCACAACAGTCCCGCAACCACAAACCCAGTCGCAAACAGCTGGGCAAGCGTAAGCGGTCCGAAGAAGCGGTCGTCCTTCGCGCGGAAAAACTCCACGACGAAACGCTCCAGACCCGCGAGCGCGAAGTACAAGCCGAACAGCCAGCCCGCCGCGTGCTTGTGATCGCGTAGGCGCCACAGCACAAAGAACATCACCGTGCCGAGCGCAACTTCGATGAGTTGCGTTGGAACAACCGACAGCACTTCCGTCGGTGGAACGTCGAGCGGGACGTTCATGCCAAACGCGCGAAGGTTCTGCGCGGTGGACGCAGGCGTTCCGTCGGGAAATGCTACGGCGAACAATCCGTCGTACGGTCGTCCGTAGTCGTCGCCGACTGCCCAGCAACCCGTGCGGCCAACAGCGTACGCTGCGGCCAATCCCGGTGCGGTAAAGTCACTCATGCGAATGAAGCTCAGTCGCTGATAGCGAATCACGACCCATGTACCGATTACGCCGCCCATCAAACCACCCCAGAACACGAACCCATCCCGGCTGAAGAGATTCGGATCACCGGTGAGAATCGCGTAGTAGATCTTTGCGCCGAGCAAACCACCGATGAGCGCGCCAAGCGTGATATCGCCGTACGGCTTGGTGTCGTAACCGCGACGCGCCATCTCCGTTTCCGCGACGTACTGCGCAATGAGGAACGCCGCGACCATCGCGAGACCGAAGCCGGTCAGCGGCAGTCCGATGTTGAACTTGAATGGGTGGTGAATGATCGCGTCCATTTACGCCGCCGTCCGAAGTCCTGGAATGTCGCGCGCCGCGTGCGCCGTGAGGCTCATGTCCGACGCGGTGCCACGCTCGAAATGAAACATCGCGGCCCGCGCGATCATAGCCGCGTTGTCCGTCGCAAGCCGCGCCGACGGCGCGAAGACTCGCGCGGAAAATGATGACGCGCGAGTCCGCATCGCGTCGACCAGTGCTTTGTTGCAAGCGACGCCCCCGCCCAGCACAATGCGCGTGCGTCCATACGCACGCGCTGCTCGCACGGTCTTTTCAACCAGCGTTTCGATCAACGCGTCCTGAAATCCGCGCGCAATATCGGCACGAATCCCGTCAGGCACCGGGATCCCGTCGTGCGCTGCGACCTGCTGCTGAACTGCGCGTCGAACGGCGGTTTTGAGTCCGCTGAACGAAACGTCGTAGTAGTCCGCGTCGCTTACCGTTTGCCCCGCGTGCAACATCGGCCGCGCGAAACGAAAACGCGCAGCGTCACCGGTGCGTGCGGTGCGTTCGACGTGCGGTCCGCCGGGGTAGGGGAGGCCGAGCAGCTTCGCGACTTTGTCGAACGCCTCGCCGGCAGCGTCATCGCGCGTTCTGCCGAGCAGCGTGTAGTCACCCCACGCGGCGACGTCGAGCAACAGCGTGTGCCCGCCCGACACGAGCAAACATGTAAACGGCGGCACCGCTTCCGCGTCGTCGAGCGATTGCGCGAAGATGTGACCTTCGAGGTGATGGGTTCCGAGCAGCGGAATCCCGCGCGCGAACGCGAGGCCCTTGGCGTAGTTGACGCCGACGAGCAGCGCGCCAATCAAGCCCGGTGCGTGCGTGACGCCGATGGCATCGATGTCATTGATGCCGCACTGCGCATCAGCGAGCGCGCGTTCGACGACCGGCACGAGCGATGTGAGATGTGCGCGCGACGCAATCTCCGGCACGACGCCGCCGAATACGCGATGCACGTCCTGCGAAAGAATCACCAGCGATCGCATGCGCACATCGTTGCCCGCGCCTTCGAGCACGGACGCGGACGTTTCGTCGCACGATGTCTCTATGCCGAGGACCAGCACTTATTCCGACAGCAGCCGGTCCAGTAATGCGCGGATCTGCGCGGCGTCGCGTTCGTTGACGGCGGCAATTTGCTTGTACCGAATCACGCCGTCCTTCCCGACGATGAACGACTCTGGAACGCCGGCCGTCATGTAGTCCTGCTTAATCCGTCCGTTCGAGTCATGAATGACGTCGAACGTGATTCCGTACTGGCTCATGAACCGGCGGATCTCCGGTTCCATGCCGGGGACATCGATACTCACGCCGACCAACCGCAACCCTTTCGGACGATACTCCTCGAAAATGCGTTGCAGCATGGGCATCTCTTTCTCGCACGGCACGCACCACGTTGCCCAGATGTTGATGAGCGTGACCTGGCCTTTGTAGTCCGCGAGCGTTCGCGTTGCGCCCGTCGAATCCATCGAGACTCCGCGAATATCAGGTGCCGTCGAACCAACCGTGACTTGTGCGAGTTCGCCGCGCATCACGTACACGCCACCTGCGACGGCAGCACCGACCGCGGCAACAATTGCCGCGACCAGAATCCACTGGCCGCGCGCCGTCATGACTCTGCGATGGACCGCAGGTGCGCGATTTCCGCGGCTGGGTCGTCCGCACCAAACACCGCGTTGCCCGCGACGAACGTGTCCGCACCGGCTTCGCGGCAACGACGAATGGTGTCGCGGGAAACGCCGCCATCCACCTCGAGCACGGCGTGGCTCTCGGCTTCGTTCAGCATGTCGCGCGCATGCGCAATCTTCGCCACGGTGCTCTCAATGAACTGTTGACCGCCGAACCCTGGATTCACCGTCATCACCAGCAGCAAGTCGATGTCGCTCAGCAACTCTTCGACGACCGCAACCGACGTGCCCGGATTGATCGCGACGCCGGCCTGCACGCCGAGCTCCTTGATGCGATACACCTGACGGTGCATATGTGGCGCTGCTTCCGCGTGTAACGTGAGCACATTCGCGCCCGCTTTTGCATACACGTCGAAATAGTTCTCCGGCTCGACCACCATCAGGTGCACGTCGAGCGGGAGGTTCGTGCAGCGGCGGCACGCTTCGATGATCTTCACGCCGAACGTCAGGTTCGGTACAAACCGGCCGTCCATGACGTCGAGGTGGAGCCAATCGGCACCGCCGGCTTCGCACATCGCGATTTGATCGGCTAGGCGCGCGAAATCCGCGCTGAGCAGCGATGGAGCAATGCGCACGCGATTCATGATGCGTGCGCCCGAAAGTCAGCCGTCGCTACTGTGTGCGACGCAACCGCACCGCGAACGCTCCGTCTGTGCCATGCAAGTGCGGCAACACCCGGAGGCGACCCTCGTCGAGGACGGAGGCCGGAACTGTATTCGCCGGAGGCGGTTCCAGTACGAATTGCGGGTGCGTTGAGAGGAACAGATCGACCGGCTGATCGTTCTCTTCGGGTTCGAGCGAGCACGTGCTGTAAACTAACAGCCCCCCGGGTTTCACGAGGTTGGCCGCAGAGTCGAGCAATGACCGCTGAGCCGATGCCATGCGCGCCACGTCGCCGCCTTTCAGGCGCCAGCGCGCCTCGGGGTGCCTGCGGAACGTGCCCGTTCCCGTGCACGGCGCGTCGAGCAAAACCGCATCGACATGGCGAATCGCCGGAACACGCGCGTCCATGACGACTAGCTCGATGCCGGTGGCATCCAGTCGCTTCACGTTCTCCGCGAGTCGCGAGAGCCGCGCGGCGGAACGGTCAGACGCGACGACACCCGACGCGGATTTCGAAATCTCGAGCGTCTTGCCGCCCGGAGCCGCGCAGAGATCGGCGACCAAACTGCCTGGCGCAAACGCGGCGTACTTCGTGACGAGCGTAGCCGCGGGATCCTGCACGAAGAATTGACCTTGGCGGAACGCGCCGAGTTCGCGAATGCTCGCACCGCCCGAGAGGCGCACTGAATCGCGCACGAGTGGTGACTCGCTCACCTGTACGCCGTCTGCCTCGAGCGCGGCTTCGAGTTGCTCGCGCACGACGTTGAACGGGCGCGCGAACGTCGATGCTTCCTCGTTGTTCGCCGCCAGCAGCGCCGCAGTTCCATCGCGGCCGAATCGCGCCACCCACCGTTGCACGATCCATCGCGGGTGTGAATGCTGCAGCACCAACGCCTCCACAGGATCCGGCGGCAGCGCGCGCACCATGTCCTGCCGCTCACGATCGAGCCGGCGCAGCACGGCGTTCACGAGTTTGCTCGCGCCGAGTCCGTGCCGAATCTTCGCGAGTTCGACCGTTTGTGCGATGGCTGCGTACGACGGCACGCTGCGCATGTACAAGAACTGGTACGCGCCCGCGCGGAGCAAATCGGTCAGGTCGGGATCGAGGCGCACCAGGCCGCCGCGCACGCGATCGGCGAGCAACATGTCGAGCCACGAGCGCCGGCGAAGCACGCCAAACACGAGCTCCTGCGTCCAGCGACGGTCGCGGTCATCCAGCGCCGCGGTGCGTCGCTCGAATGACCAATCGAGGAGCTCACCGCCGCGCAGATCCGTGAAGATCTCGGCGGCCGCAACGCGCGACGGCGTTGCCGCAGCGCGCGGGGTTGCGGTAACGAGTGAGGCGGCGCCGTCGGGCATCGTCATTCCAGCATCCCGTCGACAGGCGACGACGGGACCGCGATTTCGCGGCGCGGCATGCGACGCGCGAGATACGCGTTGCGCCCGGCCTCGACGGCGAGCCGCATCGCGTTTGCCATGCGCACCGGATCTCCTGCGGCGGCAATGCCTGTGTTCATGAGGATTCCGTCGACGCCTTGCTCCATCGTGACGCACGCATCGGACGCAGTGCCGACGCCCGCGTCAACGATGACGGGAACACGAAGTCGCGTCTTGATCGTGCGAATCGCGTACGGATTGAGCAGGCCGAGCCCCGAACCAATCGGTGATGCGAGCGGCATAACCGCCGCGGCACCTGCGGATTCGAGCCGCAGCGCCGTGATGAGATCGTCGTTGGTGTACGCGAGAACCTGAAAGCCTTCTGCGGCGAGCACGCGCGTTGCTTCGATGAGACCTGCGGTGTCGGGAAGCAGCGTGCCTTCGTCGCCAATGACTTCGAGCTTGACCCACTCATTGAAGCCCGCCGCGCGACCAAGGCGCGCGTACCGAATCGCGTCGTCGGCGTTGTAGCAGCCGGCCGTGTTGGCGAGCAGGAAGTACCGCGTGGGGTCGAGGTGATTGAGGATGTTTCCTGCGTCGCGGCGCGCGAGATCCACGCGGCGCACGGCGACCGTGACAACCTCGGCACCCGAAGCCTCGATGGCCTCGGTCATCTGTGCTGGTGATGCGTACTTGCCGGTGCCGACCATCAAACGCGAGCGAAACTCGCGTCCGGCAATAACCAGCGGCTTATCGACCATCGGCGTCGTGAGAGCCGCCATTCCTTACCCGCCCCCGACGAAGTGAACCAACTCCAGGACGTCTCCGTCCAGAAGCGTTACCTCGTCGAAGGCGTTACGGTCACGCACGATCTCGCGGTTCCGCTCGACAACGATCAGACGCGCGTCCAGGCCCAGGTCGGCGAGGAGCGTGGAGAGCGTCCAACCCATTGGGACGTCGCGAGTTTCGCCGTTGAGGCGAATGGTCACTAAGGTGCTTGTCGGCATAGCAATTCAGCGTGTTTTCGATGTCGTGCGGCGCGCGCTCTCAAGATACCGACGCGCAGCGTTCGCGGGGTCCTTTTCGCCCCAGATTCCGGCGATCGCAGCAACGCCGTGAGCACCCATTTCGATGACGCGCTGGACGTTTTCAGGGACGATGCCACCGATCGCGATGACCGGCGGTCCAATGCGCGCAATTTCGCCGATCCAGGACGCGCCTTTCGGTGCTGTGTGCGGGTGCGACGAGGTCTCGAAGACAGATCCGGCTATTACCCAGTCGGCTCGGTCGCGTGACGCGGTATCGATTTCGCCCGCGTTGTGCACGCTCACGCCGATTCGAAACGACGGATTGAGTGTTCGCGCGTCATTGATCGCAAACGATTTCGCCGGCAACTGGACCGCCTGCGCACCGCAGGAGAGCGCGACGTCGACGCGATCGTTGATCACAAGCCAGCATTTCGTTCGCTGGTGCACGGGAACGAGCTGCTCGGCGAGCGCGTGCACGCGCCGCCCGTGGTTGCGCGCTCGCAGATGCACCGCACCGCTGCCACCGAGCGCGTCGAACACGGCGGTAGCGCGGGCCAGAAAATCGGCCCCGGCCAGCACGCGTTCGTCGGCGATTGCATGGACCGTCGGGATTGGCGAACTCACGCCCATAGGCTAATGCCCGGAGGGTCGAAGCGAATGAGAGACACTTCTTACTTCCTGCTTCTTACTTCGCACCTTGTACTTGCCACTTCTTACTTCTGCATTCTGCCTTCTTCCTTCGTAGTTTTCCAACATGGTTCCGCGCCGCGACTCGGTCGCAATAGTCGGTGCCGGCGCGATGGGTGCTGCGCTCGCGCGCGCGCTGGATGCCGCTCGCATTCCTGTCGCCGCCGTTGCGAGTCGCCGGATGGGACGGGCGGAGTCGCTCGCGGCTGAGCTGCACGGTTCCGCGGCGGTCGCGCTCGACGCTGTCGGTGGATCGGCGCCGGTCATCCTGCTGACGGTTTCGGATTCGGCCATCGAGGAAGTTTGTGCGTCAATTCGCCCGACGGGCGGGGCGTTGGTTGCGCACGTGAGCGGCTTTCGCGACGTCGGCGCGTTGGAGCCCGCGCGAACGCTGGGTGCGCGCGTGGGCAGCATGCACCCACTGGCAGCCGTTGCGCGCGGTGACGGCGCGCCACGTCTCAGCGCGACCGAGTGCGTCGCGACGTTTCAAGGCGCGGCGTTCGCCATCGAAGGTGACGACGATGTTGCGCGCCGTTTGTCATCGATCGCAACAGCGCTGGGCGGGAATCCGTTCCCGATCGTCGCGAGCGACAAGCCGCTGTATCATCTCGGCGCGTCGATGCTTGCTGCGTTCGCGGGTGGGCTGACGCAAATCACGTGGGACGGCATGCGAAAAGCCGGTGCGCCGAACGACATCGCGATCAGCGGGTCGTCGCACTTACTCCTCACGGTGGCGCGCAACATCGCGCGCACACAAACGCCTGCCGATGCACTTACTGGTCCGGTTGCACGGGGCGATGCCGATGGCGTACGGCGCCAGGCGCAGGCGGCCGGCGCGCTTTCGCGTGAAGCGCAAGACCTATATCGAATGCACGCCGCGCACAATATTGCCTTGGTGCACGGAGCCGGACGAATCGACGATGCAACGGCCGAGCGTTTGCGAGCGGCGCTTCGCGACAGCGAATAGTTCAGACGACGAATCACACTCATGCCACGACTGACCGTACCTGAAATCGTTGCGATGAAGGCGAAGGGCAAGCGCATCGTGTCGCTCACCGCGTACGACGCGCCGATGGCGCGACTCGCCGAGCAATCGGGCGTGGACGTCATTCTCGTCGGCGATAGTCTCGGAATGACGGTGCTCGGAATGCAGACGACGCTCGAGGTCACCATGGACGACATGGTGCACCATTGCAAAGCGGTGATTCGCGGAAGCGAGCGTGCGCACGTTGTACTCGACATGCCGTTCATGAGTTATCAGACGGGCGAAGACGACGCAGTACGCAACGCGGGCCGTGCACTGAAAGAAGGCGGATCTCAGAGTGTGAAGATCGAGGGTGGCGCGCGGCT
>DATELA010000063.1:0-19996 GCA_035277145.1 Gemmatimonadaceae bacterium
GAGGGAAAAACGGGGTGGCCTGACTCCGACCCTCACCCCCGCTAGCGCGCCGCGCTCAGAAACGCCGCCACGTCGCGCTTCAGTTCGCGCCGCGCGGTGGCCACGTCGTACATCATGTGGCCGCCGCCGTAGCAGCCAGCGGTGAAGTTCGCGCGGAACAGTGCGTCGATGCGCGAAATGATGTGCGCGTTGTCCGCGCAACCGTTGAGCGAGTCGTAGAGTCCCGCCGCGACGAACGCTCTCAGTTTTGGATTCACCATCATCGCGCGGCGCAGCCACGGTTGCGGACCTCCGGGCGGTCCGTCGCCCGATCCCGCGCTGGGTCGCGGTGCGTTCGGCGGCGCCTGATTCCAGTTCCACCGCGCGCCAACCGACGCACCGCGTCCCGCGGTTGCGCCCGCGGGCTCCAAACCCTGATACGTCAAGTCAGTTCTGAATCGCAGTTCGTCGCGGAGATACGCGAGCATGACTGGTGCGCGATCGGGCGACGAGCCCTGACCCGTGAGTCGCATATCGTAGCGGCCGAGCGTTTTCTGCTGCGCGCGCAGCAACGACGATGTGAATTGCGGCGATGACATCGCGAGCGTGTTGCGATCGACGTCACTCGGCTGCACGCCGGTGAAACGCGCGAGCGCTGCAATGATGGAATCCCTTTCCACCGCGCCCAGTGAATCGCGTCGTGCAACGGCGGGCGCATACACGTCCGTTGCCCATTGCTCCGATTGCTTCAGCGTCGCGGAAAGGTCGCGCTGCAAATCGGGCGCGAGCGTGCGGTGATAGAACGCGGTCGCCGTTCGATTCGGAACAAACATCGCGGTACGGGCCGCGTCGGTTGCAACCGGACCAAACGGAATGCCGCCCGAGATGAGCAACACGCCCGCGACACGTTGCCCGCGATTCTCGAGTGCTTCAGCGACACCGGCGGCACGCCACGTTCCATAACTCTCGCCGGCGAGAAACAGCGGGCCATCCCACGCATCGAAGTGCGTGCGATACGTGCGAATGAATTCCGTGACCGACGCGATGTCGCCAAGTGTGCTGTAAAACTCGGTCGCGTGTTCCGGCTTCGCGGGACGACTGTATCCCGTACCGATCGGATCGACAAACACGAGATCGGTGACGTCGAGCCAGGTCTCCGTGTTGTCTTCGATGACGGGCGTGACCGGTGCGCCTGCTGCTGGATCGTCGCTGATGCGTACGCGTCGCGGACCAAATCCAACGAGATGCACGAGCGTGGAGTTCGCGCCAGGTCCACCGTTCCAGACGAACGTGAGCGGACGCGCGGGCGCGCCTGGCGCGCGATCGACCGTGTACGCGACGTAGAACATGTTACCGCGCACTTCGCCGGCTTCGTTCTCGCGAATCGGCAGCAGGCCAGCGCGTGCTGTGTAGCGCAGCGGTTTTCCGTTCAGCACGATTTGGCGGCGCGTGACGGATTCAGTGCTGTCCTGTGCGTTGGCCGCGGTCGTCGCTGCGGTCGTCGCGGCGGCGATGAGAGCAAGTGTGCAAAACGCGCGCATGGTCATTTGTTCGCGTCGATGAATGCCGCGACGTCGCGCTTGAGTGCGAGGCGCGCGCGATCGTCGGTGTACACGGCGTGCCCGCCGGCGTAACTGCGCGCAGTCACGCGTTTCGCGAGCGCCGGTTCCAGCGTGCGCGCCGTGTATTCATTGCCGTAGTAATCGCACACCATGTCGTAGTATCCGCACGAAATGAACACGGCGAGTTTCGCGTTCGATGTCATCGCGGCGCGCAGCGACGCCGTCGCGTTGACCGGCACGGTGCGATTCCATTTCACGGACATCCAGTCGCCGCGAAACGCCGTCGGTGGTGGGTAACCGCCGCCGAATGGTCCCTGATAGTTCATGTCGTTCTTGTAGCCGAGCACGTTGCGCATGTAACGAATGACGGAGATCCCGTCGAGAATGTCCTTGAGGCTCGGATCTTTCGTTGGGTCGTAGATCGTTTGCGTGGTGTCGCGCACATCGGTCATGCGACTGTCGTAGCGGCCGACGACGCGCCCTTCGCGCTCCAGCAATCCCGCGGACACACGTTCCATCGTTAATCGCAGCGTGTTGCGGTCGACTTGCGCGGCGGGCATTCCGCTGAAGCGCGCAACCTGCGCGACAATCGCGTCGCGTTCTGTTGCGTTCAGACTGTCGCGCCGCGCGAGTGCCGGTGCGTACTCTTTCTCGCTCCACTCCTGCGCTGCTTTCAATGCGCTTTGCAAATCGGTTTGCAACTCAGCCGGCAGTTTCTTGCTCGCGAACGCCGCCGCGGTAAACGTCGGCAGGCCGAGCGCGGCGCGCGTCGGTGCAGGGACGTCGCCGAGTGGCAGCGCGAGGCCGAGCATGATGACACCGGAGAGCGTGGTGCCGCGGCGCTCGAGTGCTTCGGATACGAGCGCCGCGCGCGTAACACCGTAACTCTCTCCCATGATGAACAGTGGCTGCGCAAACGCGTCGAACCGCGTGCGATACGTGCGAATGAATTCCGCGACCGACTCCGCATCGCCGCGCGACTGGTAGAAATCCGCACCGTCCTCAGCTTTTACCGGACGGCTGTAGCCGGTGCCGACGGGATCGACGAACACGAGATCGGTTTTGTCGAGCCACGTGCCGTCGTTGTCGATGAGCGTGGTACCGTTGGGCGAAAACCGCGGCGCGTTGCCGGTTGCTTGTGCGATGCGCTTGGGGCCGAAGCCGAGCAAATGCAAGAGACCCGCGTTGGATCCAGGTCCGCCGTTCCAGAGGAACGTGAGTGGTCGCGCCGCAGCGCCCGGTGCGCGGTCGAGGGTGTACGCAACGAAATACATGTGTGCGCGCACTTCGCCGGCTTCATTGTCTCGAATTGGGAGCAGGCCCGCGCGTGCGGTATAGCGAAGCGTCGCTCCGTTTACCGTTGCGGTATGTCTTGTGGCAACTATCGCGTCGGGCTGAGCCCGCAAACTGCCAAAAGCGAAAGACCAGACAGCGATGACGACAAGAAAGCGATTACGACTAACAACGACCGCGGCGCGAATGTCAGTTCTCATGCGAGGGCTTCGAGCAGACGTTCCACATCGACCATGTCGTTGTAGACCGACGGCGAGAGGCGAATCCAGTATTGACTCACGCGTGCGTTCACGCGCGCGCGTTGCAGTTTCTGTGCAACCGCAGCGCCGTCGCGCATGGCAAACGTGATCAGCGGCGACGTCGTTCCTTCGGGCGTCTGCGGAGTGAAGCCGAGTTTCGTCATGCCTTCGCGAATGCGCCGGAGTAATGGCTGGCGATGCGCCTGAATGTTCGCGACGCCAAGTCCACGGATGTACGGGAGCGAATAACGCAGCGCGGCTTCGGCGGGTTGCGCGGTGCTTCCGGTTTCGAACGTGCCTGTCGCGTCGGCGCGCATGGTCCACGTCACGGGATTCGCGCGCTCCGGATCGAACGGTGACAAGTGCGAATCCATTGCGGTGGTCGAGTGATATCCGATGTGTGTACGCGAAATCACACGATCGAGCAGATCCTGGCGCACATACAGGAATCCCGCGCCGAAATCGCCCATCAGCCACTTGAAACTCGAGGACGCGCAAAAATCCACGCCCGTCGCGCGCACATCGATCGGCACTGCACCCACCGCTTGTACGATGTCCGCGTACACATACGCCCCGTTCGCGTGCGCGAGATCGGAAACCGCTTTCAAGTCGTGCTGGAATCCGTTGTACATCGCGACGAGGGACACTTCGATCAGCTTCGTCTTGCGATCGACGAGGCGTTCGAGGTCGCGCATGTCGATGCGCCCATCGCGCGCCGGCGCGACGCGCAGATCGAGCCCCTGCTTCTTCAGCTCGTTGAGATGCACAAGCGCACCGTCGAAATGCAGTGCATCGGTCACCACGTTGCCGTCGTTCTTGCGAACGCCGAGTCCGTTGACGATGAGATTCTCGCCGGCGCTCGTATTGGTGATGTAGCTGATCTCGCTTGGCTTGGCGTTGATCAGTGCCGCGAACTCCGCCTTGAGGTCGACGGCAGGCTCGGGGGGGAGGTCGGCACCGGGGCGCGAACGCCGTTCGAGATGGCGCCGCACGGCTTCCGTCGCGCCCTTGGGCATCGGGTGCGTGTACGCACCGTTGATGTACGTGTAGCCGTCGGGGATGGCGAAGTCGGCCTTTCGAGGGAAACCTGCGGTTTGCGGCGAGGTCTGCGGCATGGTTGGCTCCGCGTCGAGCGGCGCATTGGGGCGCGAGGCAAGGGCAGCGAGACCGCCAATGGCTGTGAGCAATTCGCGTCGTTGCATCGAGGGAAGGTACGACGCGGTGAGGGGTGAGGGCTGGGGGGTGAGGGGTGAGGGAAGGAATAGGCGTCTGTTTTCAAACAGACGCACAATCATTCCCTCACCCCCACCCCTCACCCCTCACCCCTTTTTTCAGCGAGCAGAGTGCCGCCCCAGAGCGTAACCTTCATGCTCCCGCGAGGCGCGGAAAGCACCCACACACCTGCAACGAGGCGGACCCAGGATGTCGCACCACATGAGGACGGTGGCCCGGTCGATCACGACGCTGCTGACAGTCGCGCTGATCGCACCGCTGGCCGGCGCGCAACAGACGCGCGGACCGGACAAAGTCGACGAAGCGTACACGAAACGCATTCTCGAGACGAGCCGCGACAAGCGGTTCCTCACCGAGTTCGTCGACTACCTGCCGGCGTCGGACAAAGTGCCGTCACCACTCAAGCACTTCGGCCACATCATCGGCGAGTATCAGGTCCTCGACAAGAGCGAGGACATGAACAAGTACCTCGAATCGCTCGCCAAAGCCGCGCCCACGCGCGCGAAGTACTGGACGATCGGGAAATCCGAAGAAGGCCGCGACATGTCGCTGCTGGTGATCGCGAACGAAGAAACGATCAAGAACCTCGACAAGTACAAGGCCGACATCGCGTCACTGACTGATCCGCGCAAGACGACGCAAGCGCAAGCCGAAGCGATCATCAAGCGCGCGAAGCCGATCTACTGGCTCACGAGCGGCATGCACTCGACAGAAACGGGCGGACCGGAAGCGTTGATGGAGTTGTCGTACCGCCTCATCGTGTCCGAGAACGCAACCATCAAGAACATTCGCGACAACGTGATCACGATGATCACGCCGGTCGTTGAGACCGACGGCCGCGAGCGCGTGGTCGACGCGTACAACTATCAGAAGAAGACCGGCGTCAATCGCGGTCAGCTGATGATGTACTGGGGCAAGTACGTGCAGCACGACAACAATCGCGACGGCATGGGGCAGTTCCTCGCGCTCACGCGCAACCTCGGCAAGTTCGCGCTCGATTGGCATCCGACGATTCTGCACGACCTGCACGAGCAGCAAACGCTGCTGTATTCGTCGACGGGCACCGGCCCGTACAACGAAGGCATCGACGCAATCACAGTCGACGAGTGGTGGATCTTCGCGAAGAACGACGTCATGGAAATGACGAAGCGCGGCGTGCCCGGCGTGTGGACCTACGGGTTCTACGACGGATGGACGCCGAACTACATGTTCTTCATCGCGCACGGCAAGAACGCAACGGGCCGCTTCTACGAAGTGCAGAGCTATTGTTGCGACTCGTCGGACATGACTCTCAATCAGAGCAAGGAGTGGTATCGTCCGAATCCCGCGCAGGGCACGTTCAAGTGGAGCCCCCGTGCGAACACGAACATGCAACAGTCGGCGCTCGTGTTCTCGCTCAACACGCTGGCGAAGGATCGCACGACGTACCTCGACAATTACTGGCGCAAGAATCAGCGCGCGGTGGCGAAGGGAACCGACGGACCGAATTTCGGCTGGGTGATTCCCGCGTCGCAGCGCCGTAAAGCGGACGCAGCGCAGCTCGTGAACGACATGATGGATCAGGGCATGGAATTCCACACCGCGTCATCGGACTTCACAGCGGGCGGCGTGAGTGTGAAAGCGGGTGACTGGATTGCGCGCGGCGATCAGCCGTTCCGCACCATCGGTGACATTTATTTCTCGGTGCAGCGTTACTCGAATGCGAATCCGTCGCCGTACGACGATACGGGTTGGACGTTGCAGTACACGCGTGACGTCGCGGTCGTACCGCTCACGGACAAGAGCGCACTCACGCAGCCAATGAAGCCGGTGGTCGGTAAAGTCACCGCGCCAGGCGGCGTGAGTGGTACTGGACCGGTGATCGTTGTCGAACACAGTGGCGACAACAACATCATCACGTTCCGCTACAAGCTGAAAGACGTGAAGATGGCCGCGGCAGAAGAAGATTTTGACGCGGGTGGCAAACGTTTCCGCGCGGGTTCGATCATCATCCAGAACGCGAACGCGCAGCAGGTTGGCGCGGAGCTCACGCGGCTTGGTTTGTCGGGTTGGGCGATGGCGAGCGCGCCGACGGTGCGTTCACACGATCTCGACATTCCGCGCATTCTGTATTTGCACAGCTGGTCGCGTACGCAGGACGAAGGCTGGGTGCGTGCGGCGCTCGAGACGTACGGTGTGCCGTTCACGTACATGGGCGACCGCGACGTCGCCAACATGCCGAACCTGCGTCAGAACTACGACGTGATCATTTATCCGCACACGGGCCAGAGCGGCACAGCAATTGTCGGCACGGGTCCCGTGACCGGTGGCACGCCGATTCCGTACCTCCGACGCCCGGAGACGCCGAGCTTCGGACTTCCGGATTCGACGTCGGACATTCGTGGATCGATGGGCATGCAGGGTTTGTTCAACCTGTATCGCTTCGTGGAACAGGGCGGGACGGTCATCACCGAAGGATCGACGTCGACGCTGTTCCCTGAATACAACTTCACGCAGGGCGTGACGATTCAACCGCCGGAGCCAGGTTTGTTTGCGAACGGCATGATTGTGCGCGGTGATGTGCAGGACAATCGCAGTCCGCTGGCGTACGGCATTGGTTACAACTCGATCGGCGTGATGTACAAAGGCGGTCCGATCTTGAACGCCGGTGGTGGCGGCGGATTTGGCGGGCGCGGTGGTGGTGGCGGACGCGCGAGCACGGCGCAGAACATTTCGCCGATGGGCACGGACCCGCCGGGCGTGAATCATTTCTCGCCGGGCGGCGTGACGGTTGCTGCGCCGGCGGTCGCGGGTGGTGGACGCGGCGGTCGCGGTGGTGGTGGTCGCGGCGGCGCGGGCGCTGGTGAGCTTCCGCCGGGGATCGATCCGGCGGCAGCCGCAGCTGCAGGTCGCGGCGGTGCTGGTGGTGGCGGCGGCGGTGGTGGACGCGGCGGTCGCGGTGGAGCAGGTGGACCGGGCGCCGGCGCAGGTGGTGCCGCAACGGGTCCGCGCGTTGTGCTCGCGTTCCCGCAGGATTCAACGCAGATCCTGTTGTCCGGTGGTATCTCAGGTCAGAGCCAATTGGCTGGTCGCGCGATGCTTGTTGATGCGCCGATTGGTCAGGGTCACGTCGTGATGTTCGGCATCCGTCCGTATTGGCGGTGGCAGACACACGGCACGTACATCTTCGGCTTCAACGCTATCCTGAACTGGAACGATCTCGGTGCAGGACGCGGTGCACCGGCGGCTGCGAATGCTGGGGGACCGGGGAACTAGGAACTGCGAAGGCTGAATTCTGAATTGTGAAGAAAGAAGTGTGGTATCGAAACCTGGCACCCAGTGCATGGCACTGGCGCGCCAGGTTTCGCGTTTCAGCGGCGGTTAGCACTACGACATAGTGGCGTGTACGCAACTGCATCAAATCAGGTCAGTGTCGCGAACACGACCTGCACATGCACGCGTGCTGGTCCTCTTGCGGAACGGTTCGATTTCGATTGTGTTTCACCCGTGGTGAGCGCAGTCGGTGACGATGCCGCGCGCGGGGATTAGGTGGAGGTCTGCGTGTTCAGAGCAGGATCGTGCGCAGTGCTGCCGGCGCAACAAAGTTGGGTCGCATTCCGTGCGGCATGCGCACTTATCGCAGGCGCAATTATCACCCCGGACGGAATCGCCCAGCGCACGCAGCTTGCGGCCACTCCGACGTGCGCGAGCTGTCGAATCAGCCTGACGCGAGTCGCGACGCTAGGCGGCGGCGACTCAGGTTTCGTCCGCAGCGAACCGATTTGGATGGCGCGTGACAGCCGCGGCCGAATTTACGTAACGTGGCAAAACTACGGTCACGGGCCCGAACTTGTCGCAGTCTACGATTCGTCCGGGCGTTTTCTCCAGGAACTCGGCCGCAAGGGTAAGGGACCGGGCGAGTTCGAGTATCCGGTGACGATTAATGTTGGCCGCGGAGATCGGATCTTCATTTGGGACATCGATCGTCGCGCAACGCTATTCGACGCGGACTACCGCTTTGTCCGCCAGCACATTCAGTCGGCCGGCACTCTGCTAGTGCTCGCGGGCGACCGTCAGATACTCGGCGCATCGGCATTGGACCGCGACGGGCGGCCGGCCCCAATCACCGTTGTTGATTCAATCGGCAATCACGTTGCCGCCTTTGGTGCGTCAAATGAGCCACTTCCAGACGCTGAAGCCTGGCGGTGGAATCGAGTGGTGGGGAGCGCGGGCTCTGATGCGGTTTGGACTTTCTTTCCGGACCGATATCGCTTGGAGCGGTGGTCGCTAAGCGGTGCCCTCACAAGAGTGTTCGTGCGCACTCCGGCGTGGTTCGCACGGCCAACGACCGCGCGCGCGATCATTCATCGAGGCGAGGAGCCAACTCCTGAACCGCGCGCGGTGCGGGAGGATTCCAACGGGCGGTTATGGTATTTCGCAAGCGTTGCCGCGCGCGACTGGCGTGCCGCTCTTGGGCAAGCGAAGACGACGCCGGGCCGCCCGACAATATTCCCCAACGTCAATCGATCGCAGTCGTACGATACGGTCATCGACGTCATCGACGTCAAAACCGGGACGCTCTTGGCGTCGCAACGAGTGGACGCGTATCTGCAGTTTTTTCTGGCCGACGGCTTGATAGCTGGGTTTCGCGAAGACCGCGACGGCCAGCCTTTCATCGACATTTGGCGAGTGCAACTGCGCACACAATGAAGGAGGACGACGATGAATAGACGCCCCCATGTACCGGAATGCGTGCGTGCGCTGGTCGCTCGCGAGTTCACGAACACGAACAAACCCATCACGCACTGGCTTTTGAAGAGCCAATGCATGATGGGTTTTGAGTAATGTGTTGTGGTGATGCGCTATCTGACCGCGCGAATCACCACGACCTTGTTGTCCGAGTTTCGTGAACCCGCGATGAACAGCGTGCGATTGTTCGGCGCATACAATCCCGCCGGCGCAATCGTGTAGCCCGCAGGCAGCGTCTGGCTGCGCCACACTCTGCCGTTGTATACGAGCAAGCGATTGTCGAGCGTCGCAAGCACGACCCAACCATTGTCGAGCACCGCGAGCCCGCGCACATCGATCGCGCCCTGGCCCGCGTCAACGCTCGTCCAATTCGTACCATCGAAATGATGCACGACGCCAAGCCGGCCGACTGCCCACACGTTCGACGCTGATGTACCGCTCACATCAGAGAGCGTACCCGTCGCGACGCGCGTGAATGTCGTGCCATTGTAGCGATACAAGCCCGAGCGACCCGCGCAGAACACGTTCGTTGCACTCGTGCCCCACGCCTGGTCAAAGCGATCCGGACCATTGAACGTCTGATTGAGCCCGGTCGGAATCTGGATCGTGGCCTGACCCTGCTGGAATCGATAGAACTTCGCATCACCGCACGCAAAGCCCGACGTCGGACTATCCGTCCACACGCCGAACAATTCCGATTGCACCGACGTCTGCTGAATGAAACCACCATTCCAGCGAACGACGTGACCCGTGCCGACGCCGACCTGCGCGCCAAAGAACGCATTGCCACCACCGCGTGCGTTGGCACCGTACAGGTTGCCCCCGAATCCAATCGACAAGCGAACCCACTGCGTGCCATCAAAACGCATTGCGCAACGGAATCCGCAACCGAACCACACTTCGTTCGCGGACACACCGTCGATGCCGTAAATACCGCCGTTCGTGAGCGTGGTAACACTCACGCCGAACGCAAAGTCCATCGGACGCACCGTAATCGTCGACGAACCCGAGAACACGCCCATCGATGCATCGATCATGGTCGTGCCCGGTCCGGTCGCGGTCACCAGTCCGTTCTCTGAAACGACGGCGACGTTCGTATCCTGCGACGACCAACGCAGGTGGCCGTGCACCATGTGCCCCGGCCGGTTCATCGCCACAGCTTCGAGCTGAACCGTGTCGCCGGCTTCGAGTTCCTTCGACGCCGGCGAAACCAGAATCGTGATCGGCGGCGTCCACGGATTGTTGTTATTCGCGGCCGACGACATCGCGCCGGCGCCGGAGCTTCCCGTCGCAAGCGTAACTGGGTCTGAACACGCGGTCAGCGCGATGAGCGCGACACACACATATGAGACAACTGACATCGGGTGCAACGGAGCATGCGTGTTACGCATGGTAGCCTCCTGCGGCGCACCTTCTCGAACGGGCGTCCTTTCTCGTCCCCCGGCGTCGGGTGACGGCTATCACTTCCACTTCTCGCCCGCTCATGATGCGGACACGCACCGCGCGCGATGGTAACGTGCGTGATTTCGGGCACGTGCGGGCGCTCAGTGACGTAGCAACGAGATGGACGCGCCGGGTGTCAGACCACTGACGTCATTTCACTATGAGGATGCCGGATGAAAACGCTGGGATGGATCGACGAACTTCGACTCGCTGCGCGCTCGCTCGCGCGGCGTCCAGGCTACGCCTTCGTTGCGATCGCCACGCTGGCGCTCGGTGTTGGCGCGAGCGTCGCGATCTTCGCGGTTGTGAACTCGGTGCTCTTGCGACCGCTGCCGTATCCGTCGTCAGAACGCATCGTGATGGTGAACCACCATGCGCCAGGACTCAATCTGCCGGAACTCAGCAGTTCCGAAGGCATGATCGAGTTCTATCGCGACGCCGCGAAAACGATCACCAGAATGGCGGCGGTATCGAACCCGTCGGTCAATCTCACAGGTAACGGCCCCGCCGAGCGCATTGAAGTCGAGCGCGTGACACCGGAGTTCTTCGATGTAGTCGCGACGTACCCAGCGCGCGGACGCGCGTTCGCTGCTCAGGATGTCGTTGAAGGTGCCGCGGGCGTCGTGATTCTCACGCATGCATCGTGGCAGAGCCGCTTTGGCGGCGATGCGAGCATTCTCGGGCGCCGCATCGAGATCGACGGACAACAAACGGAAATCATCGGTGTCATGCCGAAAGGTTTTGCGTTTCCCGACCCGTCGGTGCAGGCGCTGCTCCCGTTGTATATGAGCGCAGCGAAACCATTCGGTGCGTTCGGACTCGTCGGCCTCGCGCGACTTGCGCCGGGTGCAACGCTGGAGTCGGCTCGCGCTGAACTGGTCTCGCTGCAGGCTCGGCTTCCCGATCGATTTCAGGGGCAAGCGACTGCTGATTTTCTCAAGCGCGCCGGCTGGAATGCCACGCTCGTGACCCTGCACGAACGCAATGTGCGTGACATCAGGGCGACGTTGTGGATTCTGCTCGGCGGCGTGGGATTGCTGTTGTTGATCGCGACGGCGAACGTCGCAAACCTGTTTCTCGTGCGCGCGGAGTCGCGTCAGCGCGAAATGGCGTTGCGCGCTGCACTCGGTGCAAGCCGTTGGCGCATGGCGGCAACGTTTCTCGCCGAGAGCGGTGTGGTAGGTGTTGCCGGCGGTGTACTCGGCCTGATCATCGCGTGGGCGGGTGTGAGGCTGCTCGTCGCAAACGGCCCGGAGCAGCTGCCGCGATTGTACGAAGTGCAGATCAACGGGACGGTGTTCGCGTTTGCCGCAATCATTACTATCGCCGCGAGCGCGGTACTCGGACTCATGCCCTTCGCCGCGCTGCGCCGCCGCTCGAGCGCAGCGTCGCTGCGCGAGGGCGGTCGCAGCGCGACGGTGGGCCGCGAACGCCATCGCGTTCGCAAACTGCTGATCGCCACGCAAGTCGCGATGTCGCTCGTGTTGCTCGTCGGCGCACAGCTCATGCTTTCCAGCGTGCGGCATCTCAAGAACGTCGATCCGGGGTTCCGCGCGAACGACGCGCTGACGGTTGGCGTCAGCCTCGACCGGCAAACGCAGATGAACGTCGCCGCGCAGTTCTACCAGCAAGTGGCGAACGAGGCATCGCAATTGCCGGGTGTGCAATTCGCGGGCGTGACGAACAGTCTTCCGGTCGAGCGTACCGGCATCAACGGAAGTTCGTTCTCGATCGAAAGCAGGCCGCGTCCAGACGATGCGTTGCCGCCAGTCGCGTACTACTCCGCAGTCACGCAGGGATACTTCGACGCCATCGGAATTCCGCTTCGTGAAGGGCGTGCACCCGAGTGGCGCGACAGCGAGGGACGTCCGCGGGTGATCTGGGTCAACGAAACGTTCGTCAAACAGTTCCTCGGCGGACGCGCAATCGGCGAACGCATTCGCTTTGGCGATGATTCGACGTGGTCAGAGATTGTCGGCGTCGTCGGCGATGTTCGCCACGCGGGGCTGCGTGAAAAGATTCAGCCGATGGCGTTCTACCCGCTCGGCGTTCGCGCGAACGGTGTCGAGGTTTCCCGCTCGACGCTCGTCGTTCGAACAACCAGTGATGCTGCACAAGTTGGCGCGGCGGTTCGCGGGATCGTGTCGCGCGCGAATGCATCGGTGCCGATCGTCGCGATTCGCACAATGAACGAAGTAATTGCGTCGTCGGTTGCGCAGACCGCATTCACCATGACGTTGCTCACGATCGCCGCGCTCGTTGCACTCGCGCTGGGCGTCGTCGGTTTGTACGGCGTGATCAGTTACGTCGTGGGGCAACGCAGCAACGAATTCGGTGTGCGCATGGCACTCGGCGCGCGACCCGGTCAAATCCGTACGATGGTCGTACGGCAGGGCGTATTCGTTGCACTCGGCGGAATTGCGGTGGGACTCGCAGCCGCTGTGGGGCTCACGCGGCTGATGGAGACGATTCTGTTCGAAGTGTCTGCGCGCGATCCGCTGATATTCGCCGGTTCGGCGGTGGTGCTGATGTTGATCAGCGCAATAGCGTCGGATCTTCCCGCACGGCGCGCTGCGGCGGTAGAGCCGGTGGCGGCGTTGCGAGCGGAATAGTCGGTAGTCTGTAGTCGGTAGTCTGTAGTGACTACCGACTACCCACTACTCGCTACCCGCTACTCGTTCTCCGAAACGATCGTGACTTTGTAGGTCCCGTTCTCCGCGCGCTCGAGCACGGCGACCTTCACTTCACCAACGGCAATGTCGAACTCTGCTTCTGTGAGGACGTCGGTCGTACCTTGCGGCACATAGCGAAGCCGGAAACTTCCCGCGTCGAAATAAAGCAACGAGCTGTAGCTCGCGATGCGCGTGTCGAGCCCGCCGAGTCGCGCGGTTGAGTCGGGACCGACGCCCGGGAAGTTGATCAGGATATCGAGGTTGACCGGCGCGTCGTCGTTCGGCCCGACCACGTTCACGAGACGCAAGTTCGCGCGCGCAACAGCAACCGCACCGGTATCAGGAATGATTGTGCCGGCAACTTGTGCCGCACCGTTTGCGATGACGACTGCGTTCACGTGCTCCGTCGTGAGGTTCGTCTCGAAATCGCCGACGGTATCGGTTCCTGCGCGCACGACAACGCGCTGCGTGCCTGACGGAACATCGATCGGCCCTGACGCCGATCCGAATTCGAGACTGGCGATCACGGATTCGCCATCGACGAGCACCTCGACGGCGCCGAGTGCCTGCGTTGCGTGGATGACGGTGAGCTCTGCTTGCGCTCCGTTCGAGCTTGCGGAGTCTTCGCACGAAGCGGCAATGAACGCGAGCGCCGCAATGGCGATGGGAAAACGACGCGAATGCATTGGTGCGGTCCCTGGAAAAGTGTGGATCGTTCGGTAGGAACTACTCGAACGGCACCGTTCGCGTCACGCGGTCTGTCCCACCGAGTGCTTTACGAGCGGGTCGACGCCAGTTGCTTGACCAGGTCGTACCAGAATTCGGCCGCCTCGTGAAACACCTTGATGTTGATGCGCTCGTCCTTGCCGTGTGCGCGGATGTCATCGATGCGCTCGAAGATTGCGCCGACTCCGTATACGGGAATACCCGCATTGCGCACATAAAGTCCGTCGGTCGCGCCGGTGGACATTTCCGGGATGATGGTGACACCGCGCCACATCTTTTTCGCGATGGCTTCGACTGGTCCCATCACATCCGCGCGTAGCGGCGACGCGGGACTCAGCGTTGGTTCGTCACTCACGCGGACGACGATCGCGGTGTCCGCGAGCACCCGTCGCAGCGTTGCCGTCGCGCTATCGGGCGGATATCCCGGCAGCAGACGGCAGTTCACCGTCGCACGCGCCATTTGCGGCAGCGCGTTGTCGGCGTGGCCCGCGGTGAGTCGCGTTGCGATGCACGTGGTTCGCATGGTCGCGTTGAACAGCGGTACCAGGGACAACCGTCGCGCGGCCGCCGTGTCGTCGCGCTGCACCAGCGCACGCATATCGCGCGCAATTGCCGCCGGTTGCGTGCTCGCAGCGCGCTCGAAGAACGTGCGCGTTGTTTCGTTCAGCCGTACGGGAAACTTGTACCGCGACAATCGCGCGAGTCCGGCGCTCAGTCGATAGATCGCGTTGTCGGATTCCGGAAGGGAACTGTGCCCTCCCTTGTTGCGCACTTCGAGTTCGTACGTGATGTAGACCTTTTCCGCGGTCTGTACGCTGAAGCTCACCGGATTGTCGCCGCGCAATTCGCCGCCGCCTGCGTCAGTGTTCAGCGCGTAGTCTGCGTCGACGAGATCACGATGCTTATCGAGCAACCATTTGATGCTGCCGCTCGTGGTTTCTTCGTCCGCCGTGAGCACGATGATGAGATCGCGCGTGGGGACAAAGTTTTCGCGCTTGAGGCGAATGAAATTCGCGACGAGAATCGCGGCGCCCGCTTTGTTGTCTGTTGTTCCACGCCCGTGCAGCCAGCCGTCCTTCTCGACGAGTGCGTACGGATCAGTGGTCCAGTCTTCCTTGCGCGCATCGACGACGTCGAGGTGCGCCAGCATCAGAATGGGTCTCGCGCTCGCGTTGCTGCCGCGATATCGCGCGACGAGCGACTGGTACTTGGGCGTTTCGCCCATCACGCGCACGTCACCCGCAGGGAATCCGGCGGCAATCAACCGCCGCGCCATTGCATCAGCGGCTTCGCGCGTGTGGCCGGCGGAATCGCTGGTATTGATGACCACGAGCTCTCGCAGGACATCGCGCTCGAGAGCGCGATGATCCTGTGAGAGCAGGGTCTGGGGTGTAGCCAGTAGGGTGTAGAGAACTGCGACAACGACCGCGCGTTTCACTTCGAGCGTACGCTCACCGGCGCCTCGTCCACGTTCCACGGGAACGGACCCGCTTTGCGCTGCCGCGGATACGTCTCGTCGAGCGTACTGCCGTTGTACATGCGTCCGTTCTTCATCACCATGTTGATCGAATTCGTGTTCTTGAGGTTCTGCAACGGATTGCGATCGAGCACGACGAGGTCCGCCATTTTACCAACTTCGATCGAGCCGATGTCTTTCTCGAGACCGAGCGCTTGCGCGCCAAGAATCGTTGCCACACGCAGCGCATCGTGTGTGGACATGCCGCCCATGCCGATCGACCAGAGCTCCCAGTGGTAGCCGAGTCCTTGCAGTTGGCCGTGTGAGCCAACGCCGGCAACGCCGCCGGCAGCGACGAGATCGCGGATGGATTCACCGATCCCCTTCATTTGATACTGATTGTCGTGGAACCAGCCCGCGCTGGCACCGGTCGTGACCGCACCGGGCGAACCGCCGCGGCGCAGAATCTTTCCTTCGAGGTCAGACCACGGCGTGAAGAGCTGCAACTTCTTGTCGTTCAGCAAATCTTCGTGCTCGTACCAATAGTTCTCGGCCCATGGTGCGCCGTAGGCGACGAGAATCGTCGGGGTGTACGCCGTACCTGATTCTTTGAGTAAGCGGATGAAGTCGTTCTGCAGCGGGAACGTGGGAATCGAGTGTTCGTGGCCGCTGTAGCCGTCGATCATTTCCGTCATCGTCATTTTGATGTCGAGCGAACCTTCTGTCGTCGGCATCAACTTGAGTTCGTTCGCGGCCTGGATGATCCACTGACGCTGTTCGCGATTACCCGCGACGTATTCCTTGAGTGTCTTGGTGTCGTAGTAGTCGCTGTAACGCTTGAGCACTTTACGCGCGTGCTCGAGGTCGCGAATGTTTTCGCCGGCGAAGACGCCGGGGCCGGTGGAGTAAATGCGCGGGCCCGCTGCGCGGCCAGCGAGCACCTGGTCTTCATATGAAAGCACGTCGGTGCTGCCGGTTTGCGGATCGCGCGCGGTGGTGACGCCGTACGCGAGGTTGACGACGTAGCTCCACACGGGCTCGCGATGAATGCCGCTTGCGACGCGCAGGTGTGCGTGCGTATCGACGAAGCCTGGCATGATGGTCTTACCGGCGACGTTTATGGTTTGTGCGCCGGAGGGGATCTGTACGCTTCCGCGACGGCCGACCGCAGTGATGCGATTGTTCGTGACGACGACGTCCGCGTTCTCGATGACTTCGGTGCCTTTCATCGTGATGACGCGTGCGCCGCGCAGCACCGCCGTGCCTGATGGAATGTCGCGCGGTGCAGAAACGCGAATGCGCGTTTCGGTTGGCTGGAACTGTGGTGCGGCGCCACCGCGACCACCGCCGGCGCCGGCGCGTCCAGCGCCGCCACCAGCTGAATCAGCGGGCGCTCCTGCTGTACCGCCGCGTGCAGCACGCGCGCGACGCACGGAATCGTCGAATGTTTTTGCGCGCGCAATGTCGTAGACGACGTGCGCGTTGCCGATGGACCAGTGGACAAAGTTTCCGTCCTGCGACCACGCGGGAAATTGTCCGCCGATGTCGGTGAGTTTCTTGACCGGGAACGTCGCGTTTTCAGGATTTGCAACGGCGATGGTCGCGGGCGTCGAACCAATCCATGGAATCGTGACGAGATACAGATCCATGCCGGCCTGCACGAGCGCTTGCTCGTGATTGGTGGGCGAGACCTGCAGGAATCCGCCGCCACCGGTCACGGTGACGTGCGAGCGCACGTCGGTACCGTCCCAGCGCATCGAGACGAGCGTTCCGCCCGCGGTGAGATAAATGCGCGACGACGAATCGCGCGACGTGAAGTGCGGGCTGCCGCGGCCGTTCGCCGGCGCGATGATCGTTGCCTCGCCACCCGCCGACGGAATCCACACGATGTCCTGACCACCACCGCTGCCACCCGACGACTCGCGGAAATTGCGCGACGATGTGCGCACGGCGACGATGCGTCGTCCGTCTGGCGTAAATGCGGGTGTGCGCCAGAATGCGTCGGCGCGCGTGAGTCGCGCCGGTGCTCCGCCGGATGCAGCTACCTTGTAAATAGAGCCGCCGCTCGCCTTGTCCCACGTCGTGTACGCGATCGATTGGCCGTCAGGACTCCACGCGGGTTCGTGTTCGTTGACTTCGAGATTGCTCACACGGCGCGGTGTGCCGCCGGGATAATCCATCACGTACAAGCGATCGAGCGCGACGAACGCGAGTTGTTTGCCGTTCGGCGACGGTACCGCGTCGCGAATTTGTTTGATGACGAACGTCGCCGAATCACTGATTGGGTATTCGTGCTTGACCGCGGGGCCCATTGCCTGCACGACTTCGACTTCGAGCGGGATGTTGACCGGTGCCCCACCCGTCACCGGCACTTTCCAGAGCTTGCCGTCCCACGTGGTGATCAGGAACTTCGAATCCGGTGTGAACGTCATGCCCGGCAACACGTCGAGCGACGCGCGCGATTCCTGATCGTCGCGCTGAATGGGGCCGACGAGCCAACGCTCTTCGTTCGTCGCGAGATCGCGAATGCGCAGCCACGTCTCGTCGATGCGGCGCGTGCCGTACACGACCCAGCGTCCATCAGGTGACAGTGTTGGGCGCAACGCAGAACCCCACCGGTTTTCGCGCGCAACGATCTGGCTCGTTTCACGATCGTACGACACGAGGTCGTAGTCGCTCATGGGAGTGTTGTAGATCCAGCTGCCGCGACGTTGCGAGAACCAGATGTGCCGGCCATCGGGACTCACCGCGGCGCCCATTTGTCGCAGCACATCGGCGTCGCCACCACCGCCGCCGCGTCCACCAGCCGCCGCCGCGGGTGCAGCAATGATTTGCTGTCCCGCGCCGCCGTCGGTGTGGAACATCCACAGTTTCGTTCCGCGCGTTGCGACGATGTACTTACCGTCGGGGAAAAAGTCTGGCGATTCGTACGTGTTGGTTTTGCCGCGCGTGATTTGCACGGTGTCTTTCTTGTCGACCGAGAGCGTCCAGAGGTTGTAGCCGCCATCGCGATCGCTCACGTACACGACTTTGCGTCCATCGGGCGAGAAGCGCGGTTGCACGTCCACGCCCATGCCACGGGTCAGCGCGGTGGCCTTGCCTCCCGCGATCGGCACAGTGTAGATGTCACCAAGGAGATCGAAGACGAGCGTCTGGCCGTCGGGGCTCACGTCAACGGACATCCAGTGGCCGACGTTCGTTGTAAAGGTGACGGTGCGCGTCGGCTTGAGCTGCAGCGATTCCATCATGGGATCGCGCGGTGTTCCACCGCGACCGCCGGCAGTGGTGCCGTTTCCGTTTTGCGCGGCGAGTCCGATTGGAAGTGCGAGCGTTACCAGGCCTGAGGCGAGGAATCGGAAAGCGGATGCTCGAGTCATGAGACGCATGGACATGTTTGAGAGAGGGTGGCTCGTCGGTGCCATTCTCGCTTCGAAAGCGTGAAAACGCAAACGTTCATGACGACGCGAATGCGCACCGTCATCGCGTCAGTTGCGGTCGTCGGCGGTGTGGTGATTGGCGCGATGTTGATGGCGCGACCGCCGCGAGTTGCGGTGGTCGGGGACCTGCCGAATGCGCTCGCGGATACGACGTTCTGGAAGATGTTCGAGTCGATGTCCGAAGACGGCGGCTTCTTCCGCTCCGACAATTTCGTCTCGAATGAATCCGCGCTGCAGTACGTGATTCCGACGGTGCTCGACCGCGTGGGTCAGGGAAGCGTGTATGTCGGTGTCGGACCCGAGCAGAACTTCACGTACCTCGCGGCGTTCCGTCCGCGGCTCGCGTTCATCGTCGACATTCGCCGGCAAAACGCGCTCGCGCACCTGATGTACAAGGCGCTGTTCGAGTTGTCGTCTGATCGCGCCGATTTTTTGGCGCGCTTGTTTGCGCGCGCGCGTCCGCGCGGGCTCGACACGAACTCATCGGTGGCTCAGCTCATGGATGAGTTCACCGAAGTGGCGCTCGACACATTGTTGTTTCGCCGAAGCTTCGAGGACATCGCGAAGCATTTGCGCGCACAACCAGGTTACTCGCTCAGCGTCGAGGATCTCGAGTCGATCGAGTATGTGCTGGGCGCGTTCGTGCATGGCGGGCCACAACTCACGTATTCATCCGGGCGCGGCGCCGGCGTCAGGCGCGGGTCGAACTTCAGCGGTTACGGCAGTGGCATGTTCGGTATGCCGACGTTCGCCTGGTTGATGACGGAAGACGATGGCGAAGGTGTGGAACGCGGATTTCTCGCAACCGAAGCGAACTTCCGTTTTGTGCAGGACATGCAGCGTCGCAACGCGATCGTACCGGTCGTCGGTGATTTCGCCGGATCAAAGGCGCTGCATTCCGTCGGCGACTATGTGCGCTCACACGGCGCGACGATTGGTGTGTTCTATACGTCGAACGTCGAGCAGTATCTGTTTCAGAGCGGTGATGCGTGGAGCCGCTTCTATGAAAACGTGTCGAAGCTGCCCGTGACCGACCGCAGCATGTTCATTCGTTCAGTCACATCGCGATTCGCGCGGCGCTCGCAGCACCCGAATGCGCGGATGACGCAGTTGACGGTGCCGATGGCCGAATTGATTCGAGCGTTCCGCGAGGACGAGGTTCGGTCGTACTACGATGTCATTGACATGAGCCGGTAACCTTACCCTGAGGGGTGAGGGGTAAGGGGTG
>DATELA010000064.1:0-86837 GCA_035277145.1 Gemmatimonadaceae bacterium
GAAAGGGGGGCTGAATCTACCGCCCGCGAACGACCATGTGGTCCATTTGCGCGTAAAACAGCTGCGCGTTGAGTCCGCCGGCGCCGCCCCAGACCGGGCCCCAGTTGACTGCATCCCATTTGCCTGACTGCCCGCCGGCGACAAACATGATGCCGCTGTACTGCATGATCTTTGTGCCGTCCAGCCACATCTCGGCAGTGCCATTTTTGAGACCCGGCGTATTGGCTACAAACAGCACTTCGTAGCGGTGCCACTGACCACGAATGACGGGCACATTCGCAACGTTCGGGACCAGGTTCACTGCCGTGCCTGTGATGGTTTCGCCATCGGCGTTAACAGTGTATGCCGCCGGGAGGTTTTGGAGACCGATCGCCGCACGCATGGGGCCGCTGCCGGTCCCCTGCACCATGGTGTAGACGTGGTTGTAGTTGTTGATCACGAAGAACACGCACTTGTTGATGTTGCTCTGATGTCCGACGAAGTCAGACGAGAGCTTCATCCACATGGAGGCGTAGATGGTGCGCTTCTTGGACGCGTCCGGGAAATCGCGCCCGATCGCGCCAGGAGAAACACCTGATTCCAGCCCCAAAATGAAATTCTGCTGGAGCACGCCCGACGGACTCTGCGGCGCGCCAGCGTCGCTGACCGCCGAAAACGCGCCCGTCACTCCCGGCGCGAAGAACCAGTCGGTCGGGCACGTGTCCGACTTGATGCAGTCGAAGTTCTGCTCCGTCAGGAGCTGCATGCCCGCGATGTTCGGGGCGTCGGAGAAGCCGGGCGATGTGGCACCGCCTCCTCCGCATGACACGACGAAGGCACACGCTGCGATCAGCGCGATCGAGTACCTGCTGGGCGTCATCGCTCGCATACACGGTCCCCGAATGGGCGGGCATAAAACATAGCGTTCCCAGGACACACGTCGAGTGACCGTAGCCACCGATTCACTGTGCGGCGCGCCCGCACGGGTGTCCGCGAAGCCGGGCTGGCGGCTATCGTAGTGCGACGCTCGACGACCACGGTTCTCCCTCTTTCCATCGATCGCACGCGTGCACGCAGAGGTAACGAGTTCGGCCGGCGCGCCTGCCACTGATACGGCGAGATACCGCGCGCTCGATGGCGTGCGCGGCCTCGCGATTGTCGTGGTTGTTATTCACAACTCGGGCGCGGTTTGGGGTGAGCGTAACAGCGCCGCGCTGAAAGCATGGGCGCTGTTTTCGAATGCCGGCTGGATCGGAGTTCAATTGTTTTTTGCACTGTCGGGATTCCTCATCACCCGCATCCTGCTGGAGAACGCAGGAAAGCCGGGTGCACTGCGGAGCTTCTACGTCCGGCGCTTCCTGCGAATCGTGCCGCTGTACTACGCCACGCTGCTCTTTGTGTTTTACGTCACACCGCAAGTGTCGTTCCTGTCACCAATCGCGGATCCGGGCACACGGAGTCAGTTCTGGTATTGGGCGTACTTGTCGAACTGGCTCACGCCATTCGGCGGCATGGTCCCTGCACTCCCGCACATTTGGTCGCTGGCTGTCGAGGAGCAGTTCTATCTGCTCTGGCCGCTCGCACTCATTGCGCTGAAGCCACGTCGCCTCGCGTTCACATGCGTCGCCATTGTCGGCGTTGCATTCGTTGTACGCGGCGTGCTGCATGTGTTGTTTCCGCCGGCGGCTGCCGAGTACGCGGCGTACACGTTCACCATCTCACGATGGGACGCGATTGCGCTCGGCGCGCTCGTCGCGCTGCTGCAACGCGACGCGCGCGCCACGTTCGCACTCACATCGCGCTTTCACATTGTGCTCGGTCTTGCGATTGCAACGCTATTTGTCACCACGCTCGTCAATCGCGGGCTGCCTGCATGGGGACGCGTAACCGAAATCGTGGGAATGCCGTTCAGCGCAATTGCCTCC
This sequence comes from Gemmatimonadaceae bacterium, assembly GCA_035277145.1. GTDB lineage: Bacteria > Gemmatimonadota > Gemmatimonadetes > Gemmatimonadales > Gemmatimonadaceae > DASRAP01. The sequence continues at coordinate 1,905 of DATELA010000064.1, forward strand.
GCGCTCGTGGTCCTCGCGTGCGTGAGCGACGCCGATGTACGAGGCAGCGCTGCGACAGTGCGGCGCGCATTGCGGCGCGCACTCTCGGCGAAGTGGTTGGCGTGGACCGGCAAGTTCAGTTACGGGATCTACATGTTTCATTTGCCGGTACACATTGTGCTGCAGCGGCACATACCCGCGAGTCTGTCCACCGCGTCGAGTGGCAACGTTCGATTCGTCGCACTTCTGGCGTATGTCGGATGCGTGTTCGTCGTATCGTCGGCGCTCGCGGTTGTGTCCTGGTTCGTTCTGGAGCAACCGATGCTTTCACTAAAGCGGTACTTCCCTATGGCGCGCGCATGAGCGCCACCATGATTCATCGCGCCCGCACAATCGCGGTGGTGGTGAGCGCAGGCGTTCTCGGTGTTGTCGGTACTCAGTGCGCAAAAGCAGGCGACGCGCCATTAGTGATCAATCCCCCGGGAGATACGGTTGGAGTGCGCGAGTGTGCATCGCCCAAACCCGAGTGGATATGGTGCGACGATTTCGAAGCGGATCGTCTCGCGTCGTACTTCGAATACAACTCCGCGGGCGGCGGATTTACGCGCACTAACGCGGCGGGACGCGACGGCTCGTACGGCATGCGCGCGCGCTATACGACTGCCGAAAGCGAAGCGGGATCGCTCAAGGTTGCGTTCGGGAAAACACCAAGCGCGTCATTCAAGCCGGTCGACGCCGGAACCACGATGTATCGCGACGTCTACTGGCGTCTGTACATCAAGCATCCATCGGGCTGGGCGGGCGACGGTCCCGACAAACTCACGCGCGCGACGAGTATGGTGTCGGCGCAGTGGGCGCAGGCAATGATTGCGCACGTGTGGGATGGACTCGCCGGCGACAATTCGCTGTATATCGATCCCGCCTCGGGCACCGACGTGCTCGGCGCGCTACAAACGACTGTTTACAACGATTTTGCAAACCTGCGCTGGCTCGGTGGCGCCGGTAGCACGACGAACATTTTCGACGGGACACACCTCAACAAATGGGTGTGCGTGGAAGTGCACGCGCGACTCAACGATGTCGGCGCGTCGAATGGCGTCTTTCAACTGTGGATCGACGGTAACCCAGAAGCAGAACGCACCGGCCTGAATTGGCTCGGTGCGTTCGCTGAGTACGGTATCAACGCAATCTTTTTTGAGAACTACTGGAACGACAGAACTCCGGTGGAGCAGTCGCGCTACTGGGACAACGTCGTTGTGAGTACCCAGCGCGTCGGCTGCCTCACTAGTACGTAAACGTGGCGATCTGCTGGCCGGCTCCCGCACCACCACCAACGCCGGCGCCGGTCAACTGGCCCGTGTAGATGATCGGGATTCCGTCCTGTGTACGGATCGTGACGACGTAATCGGTCGAACCCGCACCACACGACGACCAATAGTTCACGCGCACCTGATACGAACCGCGTGGTGCGACAATGCCGAACGGCCAGAAGACGTTTTCCGAACGCGGGCCATCCGACTGGCAGCCAGCATTGGAGTCGATGTCCAGCATGCCGCCGGAGTTCGAATTGCGATCGGCGTAGTAGAGCTCTTCGCCAGACGGATCAACCACATACAAGTCGACGTCGGCGACGCTATTCCACGTGATGTTGACCTGCACTTCGCCGGTACCGTTGCCGAGGAAGGCCGTGTTTGCACTCGAGTAGGGTCCGACCACGCCGGCCGCGCCACCCGCATACTGCATAGTGAATGCGTCACCGCCGACCTGCTGCGCATAAATGATGAGGACTTCGGCCGATGTGACGTTGGCCGGCAGCGTGAGATCGTAGTAACCCGTGACGTCATCCACGGAGATAACAACCCGCGAGAACGGCGTCGCTGACGTGAATGTGACGAGCGCTGAGCCGCCGCGCAGAACGATCGCTGGGATGTTGGCCGAGAGCTGACCGGCGACACCGGCTGCCGGGGCCGCGCCTACAACGTAGGTGGCCTGCTCACCGGTCTGGGTTTGCACCCCCGAGATGAAGACGCGAATGTCCGCGAGTTCATCGGGACCAGAGCGATCCCATTCGATACACGCCGAAACGATGCCAAGCGTCGCGACCAGCGCGAACGCCAGTCGAAGGGAACGGCGCGTTGAATTCAGGATTGTCGACACAGGTGCCTCCGCTCGCTGTGCGAGCGCGGACTAGACCTCGGGGGAAAGCTGAATCCGCTCGGGGTCTACCAGATCAGCGGCGACACCGGCGGGGACGTCGGTAAGGAGGACGACTGGACGCCCACCGCGGGTCACGACCCGCACCTCAACCGTTCGCCCGGCGCCTTCAAACCGCCGCAGTGTCGTGTTGGCCGTCACACGCTTGAGTCCCTTGTAGCGTTTCGGGAGCACCGTTTCGAGCGCGTCGACCCACTCAGCGGCGTCGACAGCCGAATCCCAGACCGTGGCCCATGCGATCGCGTCGCGATTGGAGGGCAAAGTCACCAGCACGTACCGGTCGCCGTCCCAGCCGGCAGCCGCACGTGCCGACAGTTCGAGGTCGCGCGAATGCTCGTAGAGGAACATGCGTGTCTCGAACTCGCCGAGGTCTCCGTCGTAGAACGCGCTGCCGGTCCGTGGCGCCGGGAACGTGACTTCGGTTGGATGGTCGCGCTTCCCGAAATAACGATCGGCGTGAAGAACTTGCTCGGTTGATTCCGGCAGCGAATCGAATGGCCACGTGCTCGACGTGCGTTCCTTCAGGGACTTGATATGCTCGGCGCCGCTCAGGTACGGGAAGATCAATGTCTCGCGCAGCAGTGTGGGCACCGACGCCAGAATCGGCATGGTTTCCTGATTATCGCGAATGGCGCGACGCACACCCTCCCAACCACCGGGCGTAGCGTTGGCGAAGTTCGACAACCCCGTCGACGCGGCGAGCTGCTCCCAGACCGCATACCCTTCGACGGCGGCCTGCGCCGCAGTGCGACGATCGTTGCTCTTCTTGAGGCGCTCCAGCGAATCCAGCGGAAAGTGCTGGTCTTGCAGGGCGTGGATGAGTTCGTGGCCGATCGTGACGCCGATGAAGTCGCGAGGCGCATCGCGTACGATGTAGAGCACGTCGTCGGCAGGGTTGTAATAGCCAACCACCTGCTCAGCCAACAGTTCCAGATACACCGCGCGCAAATCCATCGTCTGCGGAATCATGCCGAGGCGTTTGTATGCCGACTCGATTCCACGCAGTTCGTTCGCGGAGATCTGCTCTGCGAACGCTTGCTCCATGAACGTGCGCACTTCATCGCGCGTGCGTTCTTCGAGCTTCGGCGTTTGCGTGAACGTGCGGCCGGTGCTGCGTTCGATGGACCTGATCGAACTGCGAACGCTTCGGCGGTAAACGCCGTCGTATCCGGTCGTATCGCGCGCGCAGCCCAGGGCGACGACCACGAGCAGGCAGAGAGCGGAAGAGCGGAGGGTCATGGTGCGATCAGGCCAAAGTACCATTCGATGAGTTGTGCACCGTACGCGAGCGTGAGCACGGCAGCCGGTGCAAGAAATACCCCAAACGGCACAAGCGGCATTTCAAACGGTTTGTTCGCGCGTCGTGCGCGAAGCGCGCCAATCGGCGCAACAATCACAAGGAAAGCAACGGAACCAACCGCGGCTGCGACGAGGACATTGACGAGTGCGCGTTCAGGACCAAGCGCCGCGCCACATACCGCCATCAAGGTGGCATCGCCGAACCCCATCGCTTCCTTCTTGAAAGCCACTTCGCCGAGCCACCCAACAATCGCGATTGCGCCCGCGCCAACGCACGCGCCGAACAATGCATCGACCGGCGACGCGAACGACGACAGATCACCGCGCATCGCAGCGAGAACGGATGTCGCGAGCAAAAAGAACAGCCCAAACACCGTGAATCCATCGGGAATCACGTAGGATTTCGCATCGGTGACGGCGACACCGAGCATCACGGTCGTAAACACGGCAACGCGAATTGCGGTGAGCGTCGAGAGTTCGGGAAGAAGAAACGCGCCGGCCCAGATCATGGCGGTCGCGAGTTCCACGAGCGGATATTGCCACGAAATGCGCTCGCCGCATCCTGCGCAGCGGCCGCGGAGCGCGATCCAACTCCCGATTGGAATGTTTTCGTACCACGTGATTTCGCGCCCGCATTTTGGACACCGCGACCGCGCGGGCTTCGCGATGGATTCGCCCTTGGGCCAACGCGAAATGCAGACGTTCAGGAACGAACCAATCAATGCGCCGAAGATGCCGGCCGTGAACGCAGTGAGATAGTCTGGCGTCATGACGAACGCAGAACGTGCAGAAAGATTCCCGCCGCGACTGCGACGTTGAGCGATTCGGCGTGTTCACCGATCGGAATCGCCACGCGTCGTGCAGACGCCGCGGCCACCGTCGCTGAAACGCCCGCGCCTTCGTTACCCAGCGCGAGTGCGACGCGTGAAGGTCGCGCTACGTCACCGAGCGAATCTCCGTCAGACGCGGCCGTCCACAGCGGCACTTTGGATTCGGCGAGATACGCGGAGAGTTCTTCCCACGAGGACGCAAACGCGAGGTGCGTAAAGTGCGCACCGACTGCGCTACGAACGACCTTTGCATTCCACAGATCGACGGTGCCAGGCAACGCAATGGTTGCGCGTGCACCGAGTGCCGCCGCGGTGCGCAGAATCGTGCCGACGTTGCCGGGATCCTGAATGCCGTCGAGCACGAGTATTGGCGCTGGTGAGTCGAGGATTTGCGTGAGAGCGCGGGCGGGGACATCGGCGATCGCGAGCACGCCTTGGGGCGATTCCGTTTCAGCGGCACTCGCGAATTCCTGATGGTCGACGCTCTCAACGTTCACGCCACGTTGTTCGAGTTTGTCGCGGAGCGCGGCACCGCGAGGTGCATCGAGCAATTGCGGCGCGACGAGCGCTCCCGCAATCGTGAGCGGAGACCGCACGAGCTCCTCGACCGCGCGCACCCCTTCGGCGACGAACTGCGACCGCCGTTCGCGCGCTTTGCGGCGGCCGAGGTCACGGGCGAGGGAGAGTAGCTTCACGAGGGATGGCGCGCAGGGCAGATTGGACGAGGAGCGAGGAGCGAAAAGTAAGAAATGAGAAGTAAGAAACGAGAAGGAAGAAAATCAGAAGTGAGAAGTGAGAAGTGAGAAGTGAGAGGGACGGCAACCTGATCTTGTTCACTGACGGAGTATCCCTACGATGAGACAAGCATATATCGCAACACTCGGACTCGCCTTTGCTGCGACCGCGTGCGCTGTTTCCACACAACAAGAAGTTCAGATGGGGCAGCAGTATTCCGGCGAGATCGCGAAACAACTGCCGCTTGTCACTGACGCGCGTGTAGTCGGCTACGTGACGGACCTGGGCAATTCGCTCGCCGCGCTCGTCGATTCGCGCGGGCTCGAATGGAAGTTCCACGTCGTCAACGCGCCGGAGATCAACGCGTTTGCCGTGCCGGGCGGATTCATCTACGTGAACCGCGGACTCATCGAGCGCGCGCAGACGATGAATCAACTCGCGGGTGTGCTGGGTCATGAAATCGGCCACGTCACGCGCCGGCATTCCGTTGAACAGATGCGTAAAGCGCAGGGCGCGAACGTCGGCGTCGTGCTGTTATGCACGCTGACCAGCACGTGCGAGTCGCAAGTGGGACAGGCCGCTGTGAACGTGGGTGGCTCGCTCGCGTTCGCAAAGTTCAGTCGTGATGATGAACGCCAAGCGGATGCCGAAGGCGTGAAGAATCTCGTCGCAGCGAAGATCAACCCGAACGGGATTCCGGAGATGTTTCAGATCCTGCTCGAGGCGCGAAAGTCGTCGCCGGGCACGCTGGACGCGATGTTTGCCACGCACCCGCTCGAAGAAGAGCGCGTCGCGAACGCACGGCGCATGATCGCGGCGTACGACTCCGCGAGCGTTCGCGCGATGCGGCGCGACGACGCCGCATTCCAGGAGTTCAAGCGCCGCGTCCAAGCATTGCCGGCTCCGCCTCCGCCCGCGAAGAAATAGCAACGGAAAGTTCGCTCGTGAAAACCCGAACGCGCGTACCGCCGCCGATCGCGCTGACCATTGCAGGATCCGATTCGGGCGGCGGCGCGGGCATTCAGGCTGATCTCAAGACGTTCCAGCGCTTCGGCGTCTTCGGGACGTCGGTCGTTACGGCAATTACTGCGCAGAACACCGTCGGTGTCAGCGCGTGGGAAGCCGTCAATGCGGATCTTGTGCGCGCGCAGATCGACGCAGTCGCGAAGGATTTGCGACCCGGTGCAGTCAAGAGCGGAATGCTCGCGAACACCACGATTGTCGAGACGGTCGCACGCTCACTGCGTGAGCATGCGTTTGCGCCGTATGTGCTCGATCCGGTCATGGTCGCGACGTCGGGCGATCCACTCCTCACACCGGAAACCGTCGGCGCAATTCGGACGCAACTCATTCCGCTCGCTGCGTTGATCACGCCAAATCTCGACGAAACAGAATTGCTCGTCGGTGCGAAGGTGCGCGACGCGAACGCGATGAAGTCCGCGGCAGAAGAATTGGTGACGAAGCACGGCGCACGCGCGGCGCTCGTCAAAGGCGGCCATCTGACCGGAGATACGATGCACGACGTGTTATTCGCCGACGGCGTCGCGCACGTGTTTACGCGCCCGCGCATTGACACGACGAGCACACACGGCACAGGATGCACGCTGTCGAGCGCAATTACCGCGCTCCTCGCCGACGGCGAACCGCTGTTACGCGCGGTGCAACAAGCGCTGGACTACGTGCACGAAGCGATTCTCACGGCGCCGGGTTTGGGCGCGGGGCACGGTCCGCTGAATCACGGCGCGTGAACGTCTATAAGCGCGCAACGAATTGCTCGACAACTGACGCAAGTCGCGTTGCGGCGCTCGATGCAACGCGCACGACGTCGTCATGCGTCAACCGTGCATTGGTTGAACCCGCTGCGCGGTTCGTAATCACCGAGATCCCCGCGACGCGCAATCCCGCTGCGCAAGCGATAAGCACCTCCGGTACCGTCGACATGCCGACGGCGTCTGCACCCATCGTGGCAAGCATGCGAATCTCCGCAGGCGTTTCGTAGCTCGGTCCAAGCACCGACGCGTACACTCCATGCGCGATTGGCCGTTCTCGATCGGCGACTGCGGTGCCATCGAGTATGTCGCGCAACGCTGGATCGTACGCGCCGAGCATGTCGGGAAAATGTTGGTCACCGCGCTGCACGGGACCAACGAGCGGATTGCGCCAGCTCAGGTTGATGTGATCGTCGATGATCATGAGGTCGCCGGGCGCAAGCGATTCGCGAATTCCTCCGGCCGCGTTCGCAACGAGCAACACTCGCACACCGAGCGCGGCCGCGATGCGCGCCGGGAATCCAGCAGCTGCCGGGGAATGACCCTCGTACATGTGGAGCCGGCCGCTGAACGCAATGACGGCCTGGCCGGAGCATGCGCCGGCAACCACGCGGCCAGCGTGCCCTTTAATAGATGCGGCCCCAAGGCCCGGGACGTCGTCGTACGCCAGCCCGCGGCGGCGTTCCCATCGCTCGATCACCGCACCAAGGCCGGAGCCAAGGATCAGCGCAGCGACCGGTGGTGCCTGGAGCTGGAGACGCGCATGGATTTCAGCAGCCGCTCGCGCGGCGTCCGCGGCGCCCAGTTCGTTCACTCGGTACCCGAAGCCGATCTCGCGCGGACGGTTCGATAGATCGCGCCGGCGAAGACGGGTTGAGCCGGGTCGGCCGGAAGGCCCCGGCTGTCGACAATAGCCCGGCGACCAGCAGAGATTTCCGTTGCTTCAGCCGGATCGATCAGGCGGACCGCATCCAGCGCACTGGCACCGATGGGAGCGTCGCCTGCAGTACCATTTACGAAGACTCTCATCGAGACTTACACGATCGTGACACGGCGCGCTTCCGTTTTGATGGCGTGTAACGAAAAATCAGTGCATCGTGACAAGCACAATACCGACCGGGACAACCAGCGGCGAGCGGGTACTCGTCGTCGACGACGAGCCGGATATCGTTGCACTGGTCGCGTACCATTTGGCGAAGGCTGGATACCGCGTTTCGACTGCGGGATCCGGGCCCGACGCATTGGGCGCGGCTCAGCGCGAGCGTCCGTCGCTCGTCGTACTCGATCTGATGCTCCCGGGAATGTCGGGTTTCGACATGCTGGAGCAGTTGCGCGCCGACCCCGCGACGCGCGAGATCGCCGTACTCATGCTCACCGCGCGCAAGGACGAACCCGACCGCATTCGTGGGCTTTCGCTGGGTGCCGACGACTACCTCACCAAACCGTTTTCGCCGCCAGAACTCGTGTTGCGCGTTGGCGCGATTCTGCGCCGCATCGGCGCGGCGCGCCAGCAAACTGGCGACGTACTCGCCGCGGGTCCGTTGCACATCGACAAAGCTGCGCATCGCGTGAGCGTTGCGGGCAGCGACGTCGAACTCACACCGACAGAGTTCAAACTCTTGTTGATGCTCGCGGAGCGGCGCGGGCGCGTGCAAGCGCGCGGACATTTGCTCGAGACCGTATGGGAAGCGGCGCCCGACATTCAGACGCGCACGGTGGACATGCACATCCAGCGTCTGCGCACGAAGCTCGGCGACGCGGGACCGCTCATCGAGACGGTTCGCGGATTCGGTTACCGAATGAAGGCGGCGCGGGCACGCGAGGAGTGACCACAGCGTGAAGCTGAGCGGCAGACTGCTGCTTGGCGCGTTCGCGGTTGTCGCGATACAGGTGATCGTCGTGGTGGTGCTCGTGCAGCAACAATTGCGCACGCACCTGCACGACGACGCCGTCGCCGCGCTCACGCGCGAAGCGCAACTCGTTGGCGCGCATTGGACGCCGGCTGTGGATCCGGTCGAACTCGCGCACACGGACGGCCGCGCGATCGGACATCGTGTCACGCTGATTCGATTTGACGGCGTTGTGGTCGGCGATACGGACTTCGATCGCGACGGACTCGCGCAGCTGGAGAATCACGCGTCGCGTCCGGAAGTGGTGCAGGCCACGGGCGGCGGCGTTGGCGTTTCGACGCGGCGGAGTCCGTCGCGCAACGACGAAGAGTTGTACGTCGCGATCAAAACGTCGCATGGCGTTGCGCGAGTCTCGATGCCTGCGTTTTCGCTGACCGCGGCGATCGACAACGCCGAGCGCGTCGCTGCAGTGGCAGGAGCATTGTCGCTGGTGATTGCGCTGATCGTCGCGTGGACCTTGGCGCATCGGCTCGCGCAGCCGCTCGTTGAATTGCGCGACGTCGCCGCAGCAATCGCAGCCGGTGATCTCTCCAAACGCGCGTCGATCGCGACGCGCGGCGAAATCGGAGAGCTGAGTTTGTCGCTGCGCGAAATGTCGGAACAACTCGCGGCGCGCGATGCAGCGCGCCACGACTACGAAATGTTGCTCGAGCAACTCACGGAATCGCTGAACGAAGGCGTGGTCGGCGTGGATGACGCGCGACGCGTGGTACGTATCAACGACACCGGCCGACGACTGCTCGGCATCAAGGATCCCCTGCCCTTCTCGATCGATCTCATTCCGCGCGATCGCGCATTGCGCGACGCGCTCAACGCCGCGTTTGCAGGTGACACGACCGAAGACAGCGAAACGGTTTTACTCGGCCGCACGGTGAATGTGACCGCGCGTCCGCTCGCGTCGGGTGGTGCGGTGCTCGCGTTATTTGATCTGACGCGCGTGCGCCGCCTCGAAAGCGTGCGACGCGATTTCGTCGCGAATGTTTCGCACGAATTGCGCACTCCGCTGACGATCGTGGGCGGTTATGCGGAAACGCTGGTCGGCGAGGATCTCGATCCGGAACGACGTAAAGAGTTTTCCGAGCGTATTCTCGCGAACACGCGACGCATGCAGCGCATCGTCGACGACTTGCTGGATTTGTCGCGCATCGAGTCGGGCGGATGGGTGCCGAATCCGGAGCGCGTCGATCTCGACGTGCTCGCTGCCGAAGCGCTCGCGGGTGCGCGCGATGTCGCGGTCGGCAAAGGCATCGCGTTGAAAGCCGAGATCGGGGCGGATGCGCGCACGGTGGACGCCGATGTCACGGCGATTCGTCAGATACTCGGCAACCTGGTCAACAACGCGGTGCGGCACACGAGCGCGGGGAGTGTAACGATCTTCTCACGCACGAAGTCCGATGGCGCGATCGAGCTCGGCGTGCGCGATACGGGATCCGGAATCTCCGCGGAGCATTTGCCGAGGATTTTTGAGCGGTTCTATCGCGTCGATCCGGGCCGGTCGCGCGATGAAGGCGGCACCGGGCTCGGACTCGCGGTCGTGCGATTGCTCGTTGATGCGCACGGCGGTCGCGTGCGTGCGGAAAGCACGGTTGGATCGGGCACAATTGTAACAGCCGAATTCCCTGCGAGGCCGGCGGCCTGACATAGGCGCCGTTACACGTTCGTTGCGGGGCCGTCGTCGCTCCGAAACGCGTTCACGACAATCTGGAGAGACTCCAACCGGACGCCCAATGCGACGTCTCTCAATTGTTGTGTCGTTTGTTGTGACGTTTGTTGTGACCGCACTCGCCAGCGCATCGCTGAGCGCGCAGGATAGCACCGCAATCAAAGGTTTCGGACGTGTAACAGGACGCGTCGTCGATTCTGCATCGGGACTCGGCGTTGTTGGCGTCGGTGTGCAGGTCGTGGGTACAACTGTCGGAACGAACTCGGGCGTCGACGGACGTTTCACACTGCTCAAAGTTCCCGCCGGTCCGCTCACGATTCTGGTGAAGCGGATTGGATTCGCGCCGAAGCAGGTCACTGGTCTGTATATGAATGACGGCCAGGCGATCGAGCAGAACGTCACAATGGGTCAGGCGGTGCAGATCCTCGCGCCGGCGGTGGTAACGGCGGAAGCGGAACGCGGTTCGGTGACCGCGGCGCTCGATGCGCAGCGAACATCGGTTGGTATTCTGAACGCGACGACCGCCGAACAAATCTCCAAGAGCCCCGATGCCAACGCGGCGCAAGCTGTGCAGCGCGTCAGCGGAATCAACCTTGGTGACAACAGTACAGTCACCGCGCGCGGACTCGGCGACAAGTACACGATCAGCTCATTGAATGGTGCGCGCATCCCGAGTCCTGAACCGGAACGCCGCATTGTCCCGCTCGACCTGTTTCCGTCGGGACTGCTGCAGTCAATCACGACTGCCAAGACATTCACACCCGATTTGCAGGGCGACTTTGCCGGCGCTCTCGTGGATATCAAGACTCGAGAATTCCCGGCGAAGCGGATGTGGAGCGCGCAAATCGGCCAGGGATACGCGGCGGGCGTAACGGGCTCGCGGCTGCTCACTGGCCAGACGGTTGGCGGCGAGCGATTCGCGGTTGCCGGGTCGCAGCGTGATTTGCCCGAACTGATTCGCTACGTGGGCAACTTCCAGGGTCTCACGCTTTCACAGGACGATGAGAACCTCCTGATTAGTCAGTTCCGTAACGCGTGGACACCAAGGGGCGTCTCGGCACCCCCGAACCTGTCGGGGTCTGTGTCGCTCGGCGGGAATGATCCGCTGCTCTTCGGTCATCGTGTGGGTTATCTGCTCTCCGGTACGCTCTCGTCGGGGACCGACCTCAAAGACAATCAGGTGCGCGCGCTCGCGGGGCGCGGCACGAATGTTGGTGAAACGATCGAAGTCGACCGGTTCGTTGGTCAGACGACGAGCCAGAGCGTGTTGTGGGGCGGGATCCTGAACGCGAGCACGCTGCTTGGCACGTCGACACGGTTGACGTTGAACACCATGTACAACCGTACCGCGGACAATGAAGCGCGCGTGGAACGCGGCACGTTTGAAGTCGAAGCGATTCCGGTGCAGATCACGCGCATGCGCTACGTCGAACGCGGCGTTCGCTCGCTGCAGCTCGCCGGTGAGCACCAGCTTGGTGCGCACAAAATGGACTGGGCGCTCACGTCGAGCGGCGTAACGCGCGATGAACCAGACCGCTCGGAGTTCATTCAGGTCATCGAACAGGACACGCCTGGTGGTCCCGAAGTTCTTCGCTGGCTGACGAGCCGCGGCGCAGTACGCACGTTCTCCGCATTGAGCGAGCACAGTAATGAAGGCCGCGGAAGCTACGCGTGGAATTTCGGGCCGTCGGAACGGCCGCACGTGCTCACGGTCGGCGGGCTCTACCGCGTTACTGATCGCGATGCCAGCAATCGTGAGTATTCGATCTACTCGACGACGGCTACGACGGCCGTGCGTTCGCTGCCCGCCGATCAACTGTTCGACGGACGCAATACGGAAGTGGGGGACAGCGTCTTTCACATCGTTCCGCTTGGTCAAGGCGGCAATTATTCCGCGAACGATCGCTTGCTGGCGACGTACGGCATGGTGCAGTACGGCGTCACGGATCGTGTTCGAGTGATTGCGGGCGCGCGCATCGAGCAGGATCGCGTTCGCGTGGATGCGCAGTCGACGCTTGGAACTCCGGTTGTCGTCACCAAGCGGTGGAACGATGTGTTGCCGTCGCTCACTGTGAACGTACAGCTCACGAACAATCAGCAGATTCGGTTCGCGGCGTCGAAGACGCTCGCGCGGCCGGAGTATCGGGAGCTCACACCGATCACCACGCGCGAAGTGTTGAACGGCGTTGATACGCAGGGCAACGAAGATCTCGAACGCACGAGCGTGTTCAACATCGACACGCGTTGGGAATGGTATGCCAGCGAAGCTGAGGTTCTGTCCGTCGCAGTTTTCGCGAAGCGTTTTGACCAGCCGATCGAACGCATGTATCGCGCAACATCCAGTGCAAACACGGTCTTTTTTGCGAACGCGCTGCGCGCGGACAACTATGGAATTGAAGTCGAGTGGCGGCGCCGGCTTGGTTCGCTCGGCTCAGCGTTGGAGCCGTTTACGTACTTCACGAACCTCACGCTCATGAACAGCGCCATCACGCTCGATACGGCATCGCAAACGAGCGCGACAAACTTCAAGCGCCGAATGGTTGGACAAGCGCCCTACGTGTTCAATGCGGGTCTGACGTATGCGACTCCAAGCGGGCTTACCTCCGCAACGCTTCTCTACAATCGTGTCGGGGAGCGGATTGACGCTGCAGGTGAAATGCCGCTACCCGATGTCGTGCAGGAAGCGCGGGACGGACTCGATTTCTCGCTGCGATTCCCGATTGTTGGCGCGTGGTCGGGACGGTTCGACGCCAAGAACCTGCTCGACAATCCGGTGCGCACGGTTCAGGGAACCGTGGTGCGCGAGCAATACCGGATCGGTCGGGTCATTCAGGCCGGCGTCGTCTGGAAGCCGTAACACGGAGACACGTTCGTCACCGAAATGCGACGCAAGCACGCGACGTGACTCCCCTGTGACACGACCGACATACGACTGAGAACCTTCGATGACTTCTTTCCTCGGACTGAATCACACTCAAGCTGAGGAATAGTAGACATGGCACGTACACGTTGGCTTGTCACGACTGCGCTCGCGATGTCGTTCGCGCTCGGCGCATGCTCCGACGACCCATCGGCACCGGGCGCACGAACCGTCGTGGGCGTTTCTGCGCTCGCGATAGGGTCGACATCCATTCGACTGACCTTTAACTCGCGCTCCGGCGACGACACGTACAACATCGAGCGCGCCGAAGGTCTCGCCGGCGTCTTTGCGCAGATCGGCACCGTCGACGCACCGGCAATCACCGGGCAGGTCACGTACACGGATGGTGACCTCGACATTACCACACTGTATCGCTATCGCGTGATCACAGTGCGCGGCGCGGAAACGTCTGCGCCGTCGGCCGAAGTGTCGACGACGACCCTCGACATCGGGAACGCAACTGCCGACATCACGGCGGACATCTCGGCGAGCCGAACACTCTACGCCGACACGGTCTACACGCTGAAAGGCTTCATCCACGTAGTGAACGCCGCGGTCCTGACAATTCAGCCTGGAACGAAAATCCAGGGTGATTTCAACACGCTCGGCTCTTCGCTGTTCATCATGCGGGGCTCTCAAATCCAGGCGGTGGGCACGGCCGAATTTCCGATTGTATTCACGTCGTCGCGCGGTGCCGGCAGCAGGCAACCCGGCGATTGGGGCGGGCTGATCATCGTGGGCAACGCACCGATCAACCGCACCGGGACCATCGTTGTGGAAGGCACGGGCACGAACGTCAACAACAACTACAACGTCATATTCTCCGAAGGAAACACGCCGACGGACAACTCCGGAACGCTTGCGTATGTGCGCGTCGAGTTCGCGGGTTACGCCCCGAGCACAAACAATGAACTGAACGCGTTCACGTTCGCCGGCGTGGGCTCGGGAACGCGCGGTTCGTATCTCCAGACCCTCGCGGCACTCGATGACGCGTTCGAGTGGTTCGGCGGGAGCGGCGACTACGATCACCTGGTCGCGTATGAAACGAGCGACGACATGTTCGATATGTCGACCGGATTCACCGGCCGTTTGCAATACTTGATCGGCTATAACACGCTGCAAATCCCGGCGCGCACCGGCGCAGGATCGCCGGCGGCTGACCCACAGGGCATCGAGAACGACAACTGCAATCCAATGGAAGCCGGGTGCGCGGGCGTGAACGCAGTCCCGCTCACGATTCCGGTTGTCGCAAACTTTACGCTGATCGGCACGAACGACGTCGCGACGTCTAACGCTTCGGGCGGAATCGGCATGATGCTCCGCCGCGGCACGGGTGGTTACTACGTCAACGGTGTGGTAGCGCGATTCCCGCGCTTCGGCGTTTCGATTCGTGATGCCGAGACGTACACGGTCAGAGCAGGTAATACGACGATCCCGGATCTTGCAACCGCAGACCTCGCAGTGAAGAACGTGTTGTTCGCCGATGTACCCGTGGTTTTCCAAACGGGACAAGCAGGCGAGTTCGAACTCGCGGGCAACTCGCTCACGGCGAGCGGTGCGGCGACGGCATCGCTGTTCACGCTGCTGCCTGCGGCCGCATCGAATCCGCTGAACGCGGCTGCGTTCGACTGGACGCCCGCTGGTGGCTCAGCGATCGCGTCGGGCGGAATGAGCACGTTCACCGGAAAGCTGCTGACGGCGGCCGGTGCCTTCGTCACACCGACCACGTACCTCGGTGCCGCCGATCCTGCCGGCGCCAAGTGGTGGGCGGGTTGGACTATCTACGCGCGGAACTAGTCACGTTGGTGTGTTGTGCAAGCGGCCGGCGCGAATCTGCGCCGGCCGTTTGCACAACAGGCAGAATTCCCCTCAATAACTCGAATGACCAAGCATCTGACATACATCTTCGCCCTCGCGGCAGTGGGACTCGCGGCGTGCGATCGAAACAACCGGCTTGAGGCCGCAGGCGCCGAGCACGTACCGACGAGGAACGCCGACTCCATCGCGCGCGCACGACAAGACTCGATCAACCGCGCTCAGCCGGGCTACATCATCGACTCGCTGCTTCCGATCGACGAAGAGATCCGCCGCTTCAGCGTGACGATCGGCGGGGAACGCGTCACCGCACTTCGCAACGCGAGCCGGAGCCGGGATTCACTCTATGCGCGATTTGTGCGCGCGTTGGAACGCAGCGATACGTCCGCGTTTCGCGCAATGCTCGTCTCCCCGCGCGAATTCATCGACCTCATCTACCCGGAGTCGCCATACACGCACCCTCCATACCGGCAATCGCCACGCATTCGGTGGGGGCTCATGGAAATGGGGTCGTCGCAGGGACTGACCCGCCTCATGACGCGACGCGGCGGCAAACCGCTCGGTGCGCTTGGCATGGAGTGTCCGACGCCGCCGGCGCGCAACGGAAAGAGCACTCTGTGGAACGATTGCGTCGTCCGCGTTCGTCAGGCCGACGGTAGCGAGACACGCGAGCAACTGTTCGGTTCGATCGTCGAACGCGGCGGGCTGTTCAAGTTCTACAGCTACGCCAACCAGTACTGAGCGCGCGGCGCTGCCGATACGACGAACACCCGACTACCATTTGTGGAGCGCGACATCCACCACTCTTCGACTCACGCACCATGCATCTCGGTCGCTCGTGACGTCGTCATCGCACCTTCGCCTCGCGCGCGCCAACGGCGCGTCGCGCACACGCGCGTCTGAAGCGGTGCAACGCATCGCGGCAATCGATATCGGATCCAACTCGATCCGTCAGATCGTCGCCGAAGTCAGTAAAGCCGGCGGCATTCGCGTCATCGACGAAATGAAAGCCGCGCCGAGACTCGGCAGCGGCCTCGCGAAAGGCAACAAACTCGGCGAAGCGCCAATGGAGCTCGCGATCGACGCGCTCACGCGCATGGCGACGCTCGCGAAGCAACTCGATGCCGATCGCATCGAAGCCGTCGCCACGAGCGCAGTGCGCGACGCATCCAACGGTCAGTCCTTCCTTACGCGCGTGCGTCAGCGCACCGGACTCAAGGTCCGCGTTCTTTCCGGCGAAGAAGAAGCGCGTCTCGCGTTTCGATCCGCGCTTGCGCACTTCGAACTCGGACGCGGACGCGCAGTCGTGCTCGACATCGGTGGCGGATCGATCGAGCTCGCACTGTCCGCCGAAGGTCTCGTTGAGCGGCTCGTGTCCCTGCCCTTCGGCGCGGTGCGTTTGACCGAACGTTTTCTCACGGGCGGTGCGCGGTCCAAAAACGTGCGCGACCTGCGCGAATTCGTGCGCGACGATTTGCGCAAAGTGCTTCCCGTGCGCGACTGGCGCGGCGCGGAAGTCATCGGCTCCGGCGGAACGTTCACGAACCTCGCGGGAATCTTTCTCGCGCGACAAGGCATTCGCGCGGCGCGCTCGGTACACGGCACGCGTATTCCCCGCGTGGAAGTCGAGCACGTGCTCGACATGTTGCAGACCATGACGCTCGACGAACGCGTCGCTGTGCCCGGGCTCAATTCTGGTCGCGCGGATATCATCGTCGCGGGACTCGCGGTCGCGGCAGAAGTTCTTGCGCGCGTGGAACCGCGCGAAGTCACCGCATCAGCCTACGGTATTCGCGAAGGGTTGTTGCTCGAAATCGCACGCGTCACGCCGACCGTGGCAGATCCCGGCGAAGCGCGTGCGCGGTCGATGCGGGAATTCGCCGAGCGTTGTCACTACGAGCAACCGCACGCGGAGCACGTGCAGCGGCTTGCATTGCAACTGTTCGATGCGATTGGCTGGCGGATTGGATGCACGACGGATGACCGCCAGGTGTTATCCGATGCCGCGCTGCTGCACGACGTGGGCTATCACATCAACTACGACGGACACCACAAGCATTCCCTGCACTTGATTCGCCACGCCGAGTTGCTCGGCATTTCACCGTCCGATCAAATCGTCGTTGCACATGTAGCGCGGTATCACCGCGGAGGTGAGCCGAGTAAGGAGAAGCATCGCGACTTCGCGGAGCTCGATCGCGAAACGCGCAAGCGCATCACGCGACTCGCGGCGATTCTGCGCGTCGCCGACGGGTTCGATCGCGGACACGTCGGCGCGGTCGCGCAATTGAAAGTGCGCTGGATGGGGCGCGCGGTGCGCATCACGCCCGTACCGCAAACGAAAGCAACCTCGATTCGCCTCGAGCTCTGGGGCGGAACGCGGAAATCCGAATTGCTCGCCCGAATTGCCGATCGGCCCGTGGAAGTGATTGGGCCGGATAAGAAAGTCGTGACCGCGGCGGACGTGCCGGAGTCGGGCCTCTAAGCGCCCGCGCTCACGCTTCTGCGCTCACGCACTTCCGGGTGTGCGACGGAAGGCGGCACCACTGCAACTGAACTCGGCGTCGGTGTGGCATCGCGCGTCATTCCCCACGAGTCCCTTCTCAGCACCGTGTGCGTCGCGATTTCTGTGGCCTTCCCAGGATCTCGCTGCGCGTACGTGCCGTTGGGCGACAGTTCCCACGCCTGGCGATTGTCTGCGAGGCACGTCTCCAACAATCCCATGAGACGCGGATGCCAGTACGGTTCGTCGACCGGCGCGGCACACTCGACGCGGCTGTTGAAATTGCGCGGCATCCAGTCGGCGGAGCTGATGTAAAACTCTGGTGCGCCATCGTTCGCGAAATGCCACACACGTGTGTGCTCGAGAAAACGGCCGAGAATGCTGATGACGCGAATGCGATCGGACGTGCCGGGGAGTTGTGGGCGCAGGCAGCAAATGCCGCGAAGAATCAAGTCGATCTCGACACCAGCCTTCGACGCCTCGTAGAGCGCGTCGATCGTTTCGGCGTCGACGAGCGCGTTCATTTTCGCGACGATGCGTGCCGGTTTGCCCGCGCGTGCGTGGCCGGCTTCGCGCTGAATGAGCTCGACGATGCGCTGACGCATGCCCGACGGCGCGACGACGAGCTTGCGGTACTCGCTCTGGCGCGAGAACCCCGTGAGCGTGTTGAAGAAGTCGCTCACATCGGCACCGATGTCTTCGTCGCACGTGAACAAACCGATGTCGGTGTACGTGCGCGCGGTCTTCGAGTTGTAGTTGCCCGTGCCAATGTGCACGTAGCGGCGAATGCCGTCGGGTTCCTTGCGCACTACCAGTGCGACTTTTGCGTGCGTCTTGAGCCCCTGCAGTCCGTAGGCGACGTGCACGCCCGCTGATTCCAACGTGCGCGCCCACGTGATGTTGTTAGTCTCTTCGAACCGCGCTTTCAGCTCGACGAGCACCGCAACCTGAATGCCGCGTCGCGCTGCTTCGGTCAACGCGCGCACGATCGCGCCGTCACCGGACGTGCGATAGAGCGTCATCTTGATCGCCATGACGCTTTCGTCGCGCGCGGCAGATGCAATGAACTGCTCGACGCTGGCCGTGAACGAATCGAACGGATGGTGCACGAGCAGGTCGCGCTCGCGAATCACATCGAAGATCGACCGTTCGGGGTCGCGCAATTCCTGCGGAACCGCAGGTACGAACGGCGCGTCGTGCAGTTCCGGAATGTCGAGCGTCGCAATCGACATCAGATCGCCGATGTCGAGCAACGTTCCCGGCTCCTGCACTTCACCGACCGTGATCGGCTCGAACTCCGGATCTTCGCCCTCGCGCAATTCGTCGAGAATCAGCTGACGCACGGAATCGGGCATGCCGCGCTGCACTTCGAGGCGAACGACTTCACCAAAGCGCCGGCGAAAGACCGACTCCTCGATCATCGCGAGTAAGTCTTCCGGTTCGTCGGTGTCTTCGATTTCCAGATCGGAGTAGCGCGTGATGCGAAACGTATGCGAGCCGACGATTTCCATACCCGGGAAGAGCTTCGCCAATTGCGACGCAATCACGCTCTCCAGCGGCACGAAATGATTCGGACGCTCGGCGACGGGCACCCAGCGCGGGAGCGACTTCGGCACCTTCACGCGCGCAAAGTGCGTGAGTTCTTTGTCGGGATCGCGCAACTCGACGGCGAGCGACAGCGACAGGTTCGAGATGTACGGAAACGGATGGCCCGGGTCGACGGCGAGCGGCGTCAGCACCGGAAAGACTTCGGCGTCGAAGAATGCTTCCATCGCGAACCGCTCGGGCGCCGTTAACTCGTCCGTCGTGAGCAACCGAACACCGCGTTCTTCAAGCGCGGGCAACAATTCTTCGTGCAAGCACCAACGCGCCTGCACGAGCAGGTCGTGCACGCGCTGATCGATGACATCGAGCTGTTCGCGCGCGGTGAGCCCGTCGGGCGACCGTTCGTGCACACGCGCCGACACCTGTCGCCGCAATCCCGCGACGCGCACCATGTAGAACTCGTCGAGGTTGGTGCTGAAGATCGAGAGGAACTTCACGCGCTCGAGCAGCGGGTTGCGTTCGTCGAACGCTTCGGCAAGCACACGCGCGTCGAACTCGAGCCACGAGAGCTCGCGGTTCAACAACAACGACGGCGCCTCTTCGGCAGTTGGAATGGACGTGGCCTGCGACATGTGCGCTACGCGGACGCGGGCGCGCTCCCGGCCGCGCGATCCTCGAAGTGGTGCTTGATGTTTTTCCCTTCAGCAAGGTACACCGCATCTTCCGCGATGTTGGTCGCGAGATCGGCAACGCGTTCGAGGTTGCGACTCACGAGCAACATTTCGAGCGCGGTACTGATTGACTTTGGTGCTTCCGCCATGTGCGTGAGCATGATGCGGAATACCGATTCGTGCAGGCGATCGACTTCGTCGTCGCGCTTGCACACTGCGCGGCCGAGTGCACCGTCCATGCGGACCATTGCATCGAGCGCGTCGCTGAGCATGGCGCTCGCGCGCGACGCCATGTCTTTGATTTCCGGTGGCGGCTGCAACATGGCGCGCATGTCGCCCATGCGCTGCGCGGATTGCGCAATGTTGACCGCGTGATCGCTCACGCGCTCGAGATCGCCGGTGATCTTGATGGCGCTGACGATGAACCGCAGGTCGCGCGCCATCGGTTGCTGCAGCGCGAGTAATGAAATGGCGAGCGCTTCGATTTCCACTTCGAGCGCATCGACCTCACGGTCTGCCGCGAGCACCGCGGCCGCCTTGCCCGCATCGCGCGACAAAAACGCCTGCACGGAAAGCGCCAGCAACTCTTCAGCGCGCTGCGACATCTGCAGCAAGCGCTGTTTGAGTGTGTCGATCTTTTCGTGAAAGGATCGGTGCGTGGTGGGGGATTCGGTGTCAGGCACAGTAGGGTTGAGGCTGTAGGCGGTAGGCTGTAGTGGGGCTGAGGGTAGTGGGCGGAGGGCGGCGGCCGCAGCGCTGTGGCAGTTCACTACCGCCTACAGCCTACCGCCTGAACCCTCGCTCGCATCACCCAAATCTCCCCGTCACATAATCCTCAGTTTCTTTTTTCCGCGGATTCTGAAAAATCTGTTCCGTGCGATCGAATTCCACGAGCTTGCCCAGCAGGAAAAATCCCGTGTAATCGGACACACGCGCGGCTTGCTGCATGTTGTGCGTCACAATCACGATCGTACAGGTCTTCGCGAGGCCGAGCAACAACTCTTCAATCTTCGACGTTGCAATTGGGTCGAGCGCGGAACACGGCTCGTCGAGCAACAACACTTCCGGGTCCACGGCCAGCGCGCGCGCGATGCACAAGCGCTGTTGCTGGCCGCCCGACAATCCGTACGCCGACTGGTGAAGCTTGTGCTTCACTTCGTCCCACAGCGCCGCGCGCACAAGACTCTTCTCGACTTGTTCAGCAATCTGATTGCGCGTGAGGCCGCCGTTGACGCGCAGTCCGTACGCAACGTTCTCGAAAATCGATTTGGGAAATGGATTCGATTTCTGGAACACCATACCAACCCGTCGCCGCAAGGTCGTGACGTCGAGCGCGAACACATCTTCGCCGTCGAGCAACACGCTGCCGTTCACGCGCGTGTTTCGCACCGTGTCCGACATGCGGTTGAGCGTGCGCAAGAACGTCGACTTGCCGCAGCCCGACGGACCGATGAACGCAGTGACGTGATGCGACGCGACGCGCAGCGAAATGTCGAACAGCGCCTGCGACGCGCCGTAGAAAAAGTTGAGACGGTCGATGCGCATTTTCTCCTGCACATCGGCGTCGAAGACGTCGTCACCCTCCGCGCGCGGAGCAGGTGCGCCATGCGGCGGCGGATCGAACTTGACTTGTACCGGCGTCACTCAGCGGCCCCCTCGCGGACGGGCGCGTGCAACGATGAGTCGCGCCACAATGTTCGTCATCAAAATGAGCATCAACAAAACAAACCCCGCCGCCCACGCCTGGCGATGCCAGTCGTCGTACGGCGATGTTGCGTAACGGTAAATCGATACCGGCAGCGACGCTGTCGGCTGTGAAATACCTGGACTCCAGTAGGGGCTTCCAAAAACCGTAAGCACGAGCGGCGCCGTCTCACCCGCGACGCGCGCCAGGTTGAGCATGATACCGGTGATGATCCCGTCTTTCGCGGCGGGAATTACCACGGTCGCCAGCATGCGCCACTTGGGCGTGCCGAGCGCGAGTGCGCCTTCGCGCAAACCGTCGGGTACGGCGCGCAAGAACTCCTCCGTGCTGCGCACCGCGATCGGAATCATCATAATGCCGAGCGCGACGCCACCAGCCAGCGTGGAGAACGTCTTCATGTTCATCACGATGACGGTGTACGCGACGATACCAATCACGATCGACGGAACGCCGTTGAGCAAATCGGTCGTGTACCGTACCGCGAACGCAAATCCGCGATTCCCATACTCGGCGAGATACACACCGCCAAGGAAACCAACCGGTACGCCGAACAGT
Source organism: Gemmatimonadaceae bacterium (assembly GCA_035277145.1). GTDB lineage: Bacteria > Gemmatimonadota > Gemmatimonadetes > Gemmatimonadales > Gemmatimonadaceae > DASRAP01. Next base: position 24,015 of record DATELA010000064.1, read on the forward strand.
GTTGCCAGACCGAGAATCTTTGCGCTTCCAACGATCGCGTTTCCGAGCCCACCACCGATCTCGCCGGCGGGCAACGGAAGCTTCGTGAACAGCGCCAGGTCGAGACTGCGCGCGCCTTTGATGACGAGGTAACCGAGGATGAAGAGCAGCACGCTCGCAATCGCGACCGCGCACACGCCGGTGGCTGTGAGCATCACGGAGTTGATTCCGCGACGATAGCGAAGGCGCGCTGCTTCCGTCATGCGCGCGCCTCCATTTTCGACGTGCTCGCAACGAGCAAGCGCGCCAGTCCGTTCACGATGATCGTGAGCGCGAAGAGCACGAGGCCAAGTTCGATCAGCGCCTGTTGGTGCAATCCTGCTGACTCTGGAAACTCATTCGCAACCACAGACGCAATCGAGTAGCCGGAACCCAACAGCGACGCAGCGATCTTGGGCGTGTTGCCGACCACCATCGTGACCGCCATCGTTTCGCCCAGCGCGCGCGCGAGCGCGAGAAACACCGAACCGACGATGCCGCGTTTTGCGAACGGCACGACCACACGCCACGTGGTTTCCCACTGTGTTGCACCGAGCGCAAGCGCGCCCTCGCGCTGCTCCGGCGGAACGGCAAGAAGGATTTGTCGCGACACCGACACGATGAACGGCAGAATCATCACCGCGAGCACGAGCCCCGCGGCGAAATAGCTGTACCCGTAGAATGGGCCTGAAAACAGCGGCGTCCATCCGAACAGCGACTTCATCACTGGTGCAACGGACGAGCGCAACAACGGCACCATCACGTAAATGCCGAGCAATCCGTAAATCACACTTGGCACCGCCGCGAGCAGCTCGATGAGAAAGGTCAGCGCGTTCGACATGCGCGGCGGCGCGAGCTCCGACAAAAAAATCGCGGCACCAAGGCCGATCGGCACTGCGAGCAACAACGCGAGCGCCGACGTCACCACCGTCCCGTAGATGAACGGCAGCGCACCGAACACCTCACCGGACGGATCCCATGTGGTCGAGGTGAGAAAGCCCCAGCCGAATCGTTCGCGCGCTGCATCCGATTTCGTCCACAGCTGAAAAACAATCAGCAGCGTGACGAGCAGAATGACGGCCGCGGCGATCGTAACGATCGCGCGCGCGATTTCGTCGCCGTTGAAGAACCGGCGCGCAAAAGCGCGCGCCCCCGTTTTCGCTGTGGGAGCGCGCGCTGCGCTGATGGCCGACGCAGTATTCGCTGCGGTCACGTGCTCCTTACTTCACCTGCTCCAGCGCCTTCAGCTCCTTGGCGATTACCGCCGGGGGAAGGCGACCGAATGACAGTGACTCCGTCAGGTTTTGCCCATCGGACAATGCCCATTTCACGAAATCCACGATCGCAGTGCGTTTGGCCGGATCGGCGATCTTCGTCGGAATGAGCAGCCAGGTAAAACTCGCGATCGGATACGCGTCTTTGCCGGGTGCGTTTGTAATCGACACCCGGAAATCCGCCGGCATGTTTGCGACCGCGCCGCTCGCCGCTGCACTCACGCTGGCAAGTGTCGCCGACACGAATTCGCCGGCTGCGTTCTGCACGACGCCGTACGAAATCTTGTTTTGCAGTGCGTAGATCAACTCGACGTAACCAACCGCACCTTCCGTCTGCTTCACCGCGGCTGCAACGCCCGCGTTCTGCGCACCACCGAGTCCGACGGGCCAGTTCACCGAGTTACCGCGACCGGCCTTCTCCAACCACGCCGGACTCACTTTCGACAGATAGTCCGTGAAGATGAACGTCGTGCCGCTCCCGTCTGAACGGTGCACGACAATGATGTCCGCGTTCGGCAACTTCGCACCGGGATTCGCCTTTGCGATGATCGGGTCGTTCCACTTGGTGATCGTGCCGAGGAAGATTCCTGCGAGCGCTTCGCCGCTGAATCGCAAAGGCGCGGTCACAGACGGGAGATTGTAGATCGGCACAACTGCGCCGAGCACCGTCGGAATGTGCAGCACGTCGCTGCCGCGCTTTGTCTTGAACTCGGCCAACTGCGTGTCATTCATTGGACCGTCGGTCGCGCCGAAGTCGACGATACCGTCGGTGACCTGCCGAATGCCCGCGCCCGAACCAACCGGCTGATAATTGATCTGCACGTTTGGCTTCGCCGTCTGGAAAGTCGAGATCCACTTCCCGTAAATCGGATACGGGAAGGAGGCGCCTGCACCGGTCACCTGTGTTTGTGCGCCGGCCGCGATTGGGGCGAGCAGCGCCAGCGCTGCAACCCGCGTGATTCTGTTTTTCATAGTGTGCACGGAATAGCTCCGGAGTTGATGTCAAATGCTACCCGATCTCTGTAACGGATCGGTGACGAAGACTTTCCCTAGTAGGACGCCTGCAGGTGGAGGAACAACGCCTTCAATTCGTTCGCGGTGGACCCGTCTTTCCGCGAGATGGTCTGCGTGTCGAGCGACAGCGTGATGCGCGAATTCGGTTCGTAGAACAGCGAGAAGATCGCGAGCTGCGTGTAGGGGTCGGCGTCGGTGTTGGCTTTGAATGAATCGACGCGGCCGAGCACGCCGATCTTCGCGAGACGGCCGGTCTGTTTCGCCAGCAGCCCGGGCCGCACGATACCGAAGACCGATGTCAGCTGACCCGTGTTGTCTGCCGTCGTGCGCGGATCACCAACGGTGTTCGAGCCCGCTTCCGTTGTTTCCGTGCGCTGGCCGAAGCTCACGCCGAGCGACAGTCGCGGATCGCGAACGCCAACAAACACACCGGCGCGATTGCGTTTCAAGCCGTCACTCACTGGACCGACCTGACCGACACCACCATTCTGGAACTGGCTGGCCGTTTGTCCCGCGTAGAACCACGGTGAAATCGCGAGCGTCTGTCCCCACGTACCGAGCGTCGTGCCATTGGCAAACGGCGTAATGGTGAGGCGCGCGCCAAAATCCTTGAACCGATCCGCTTCGCTCGCCGTGTAGCCGGGCCCGTTCACAACATTCGTGTAGATCTCACCGAGTTTTTTCGGCAGCGTAACGAGCGCCGCAACGCCGACGTCCGCAGATGAAAAGAAACCTCCGCTGCGCTCGAGGCCGGCGGTGCTGAGATACCGCGGCCAATACGTCTCCTCGTGTTCGAGGATGACATTGTGCAACATGCCGAGCCGCGCGACGGCGTTGAACCCGCTATGACCGCCGATGTTGTTCGCGACGTTCATCTGCAGGTACGCGTACTTGAGCCGCGCGGTCCATCCTTTGTAGTAACCGTTTGTCGCGGCGTCGGTGTTGTTATAGATGTCGGTCGTGATGCGAACACTCGCGCGATCGCCGGCCGACGCGCGGAACGTCAGGTACACGCGTTCGACGTCGAAGCGGCTCGAGGCTTCGGTGCCGTTTGTGGCTTTGGCGATGGAATCCGTGCGGCGCTGAAAGTTGGCGAACAGAACGCCGCTGAAGTCGATCGGTGGTGGCGCACTCTGCTGCGCCACACCAGGCGCCGGAGCAAACGACGCGAAAGCAAGCAACAGCGCAGTACGCGACAGCGGCTTGGAGAACATCATTGAGTCAGTCCTTGGTGAAGGAGGCGTGTAACGCGCGTGCAAAAAACACGTCACGGTGAGCGGCCACGGCTGTATTCTCAGCATGTCGTGTAACGCGGCTACGATCTCGTGTAACGATCCGGTCACAGAGAGGAGCGAGAAGCGAAAATGAGAATCGAGCTTCGAGAAGCGAAAACAAAAGGGCACTGACAGAATGAGAAGCGAGTAGCTCGCTCATTCTCTCGGTGCCCTTCGCGTCTCGGTTCTCGCTTCTCGGTCCTTCCCTTTCGCTTCTCGCTCCTCAGCTCTTGTTGAACAATGCCAGCAGCCGATAGCTCACGGCGGCGATCGTCATCGCCGCGGGGATGGTAATCACCCAGGCCCAAACGATTCGCCGCGCAATTCCCCAACGCACGGCCGACAAACGCTGCGTCGTCCCGACGCCAACGATGGATCCAGTGATCGTGTGCGTCGTGGAAATCGGAATGCCGTAGTGCGCGGCCGTCATCATCACCATCGCACCGCCGGTTTCTGCGCAAAATCCGCTCACCGGACGCAGACGCGTGACGCGCGATCCCATCGTGTGTACGATGCGCCATCCGCCAAATAACGTCCCGAGCGCAATCGCCGTGTACGCGCCGAACTCAACCCAGTACGGCACGCGATCGGTATTCTGCAAATAGAAAAACCGCAACCATCCCGTCTGTTGCGCGAACTCCGCTTGTGTCGCGACAAGGAGACCAACGATGATGCCCATCGTTTTCTGCGCATCGTTCTGCCCGTGCGCGTACGAAAGAAACGCGGAACTCAGCAACTGTCCCGGGCGAAACACGCGATCCATGCGTGACGGCGTCGCGCGCTGAAACAGGTTGAGCACCAGAATCATCAGCGCGAGCGCGACAATCAAACCCATGACCGGCGAAATCACGATCGCCGAGAGCGTTTGAATCCATTTGGTGCCCCACAGCAGCGCGTCCGTACCGCCCTTGGACACCGCAGCGCCGGCGAATCCGCCGATGATTGCATGCGACGAACTCGTCGGAATACCGAACCACCACGTGATCAGGTCCCAGATGATTGCGCCGAGCAGTCCGGCGAGAATCACGTTGGCGTCGACGACGCTCTGTACGACGAATCCCGAACTGACCGCCTTCGCAACGGCCGTCGATCCAACAAACGCGCCCGCAAAGTTGAACAGCGCCGCCCAGCCGACCGCGGCAAGCGGCGACAGAACACGCGTGCCAACAATTGTCGCAATCGAATTCGCCGAGTCGTGAAACCCGTTGATGAAATCGAAAATGAAGGCGAATGCGACGATGATCAGGACGTACGTGATCACGGCGCGGTCCGCTAACTGTTTTTGATGGAGATACTCTCGAGGACGTTCGTTACGTCCTCGGCTTCATCGAGCGCATGCTCGAGATGGTCGAGCAGTTCTTTCCACTTGATGACGTGGATGGGGTCGGGCGTGCCCGCGAACAGGTTCGTGAGCGCTTTGGAATACAACTGATCGCCCTGCTCTTCGATTTTCTTGACGTCGCGCATACACGCGAACACGAGTCGCGGATCTTTGATTCCCCGCACCGCTTCCTGAATGTGGCGCGACGCATCTTCGAGCAGCGCGGCCAGGCCAACCGCTTCGGGGGGACACTGGCGGATGTCGAACACCACCGCCCGACGCGCCGCACCGTCCATGAGATCGACGACGTTGTCGAGATTCGTCGTGAGCTCGTGAATGTCCTCGCGATCGAGCGGAGTGACAAAGGAGCGGTCCACACGCTCGATGATCGAGTGCGTGAGTTCGTCTGCTTCGTGCTCGACGCGCTTCACCTCGGCCGCGAAATGCGCGAGCCGCGCAGGTTCGGCAAAGAGCTGGTGGAGAAGTCGGCTGGACTCGACCACGCGGTCGGCCAGCTGGTCGAACATGGGAAAGAACGCTTCGTCTTTCGGGATCAGTCTCACGGGCGGCGGGAAATGGACGGGCGAAAAGGTACCGCCAGTTACATGAGCGTTACAGTCATCAACAACTAGGAGCGAGGATCTAGGAAGAGGAACGAGGCCCAAGGGAAAGGATTAGGGAACACAAAGGGGTTAGGACTCGCTCCTATCCGTGCCCTAATCCTTCCCCTCACTACTTGATCCTCAAACTCGATCCTCGCTCCTATTGGTCTATCGGCGAAGGCTCGCCTTGTGGGCAGCCACCAGCTCCGGGTTTGCAAAGAGCCGCCCTAGGACGACGCCGGCAAAAAAGCCGCCGATATGTGCCCACACTGCAACGCCTCCGGAAATCGTCGGCCGCGGGGACAGGAGCTGTGGGAGTCCGGACAGGAATTGCATGCCGAACCACAGCAGCAGCACCACGAAGGCCGGAATGCGGAACAGGAAGAACGGAGGGAAGAAGGTCCGCACCAACGCCCGGGGATACATCACCAGGTACGCGCCCAGCGCGCCGGAGATCGCGCCCGAGGCACCGACGGTCGGGACTGGCGACGACGGCTCCACGATCAGGTGTGCCGCGCCCGCGAGCAGCCCGCACAGCACGTAGAACATGACAAACCGGCCGCGCCCCATGACGTCTTCGACGTTGTTTCCGAAGACCCACAGGAAGAGCGAGTTCCCAAGCACGTGGCCCCAGCTGCCGTGCAGGAACATCGACAGCACCGGTGTCGCATAGTTCACGACGTGGTCGTCGATGGCGCACACCATGTCGTTGGTGAGTGGCACTGCGAACCCAATCGGCCGCATGTGGGTGAGTTCGGCCGGCACTAACCCCCAGTTGCACACCGTGATCGCGAGCTGCGCCGGGTCGAAACCGCCTCCCTGGACCAACACCCAGATCCCAACCAGCGCGACGATAATCCCGATGGTCGCAACCGGAGTTCTGAAGGTCGGGTTGTCGTCGGAGAGAGGAAACAAGCAGGCTGTAGGCGGTAGGGTGTAGGCTGGAGATACTGCCGTCGTCAGAACTTAGCGCGGGCGGCTTGGCCCCCCGCCAGAATGGCGCTGAGCGCCCGAAACCTCGGCACGAATGGCGCAGTATGTTGGCCTGGGGATTGCACTTCGCCGCTGGCATCAACTGTCGTACATCTCGTCCTCTCGTCTTCTCATTCTCTCAAAAACTGACCTATGGCTGAGAAGGTTATCGGTATCGACCTGGGCACCACGAACTCCGTCGTCGCAGTTATGGAAGGCGGCGATCCGGTCGTTATCCCGAACGCTGAAGGCGGCCGCACCACGCCGTCTGTTGTTGGTTTTACCAAGGATTCCGAGCGCCTCGTCGGACAAATCGCGAAGCGCCAGGCCGTCACGAACCCGACGAACACGGTCTTCTCCATCAAGCGGTTCATGGGGCGCCGCGTCAGCGAAGTCTCCGAAGAGACGAAGCGCGTTCCGTACAAAGTCGCGGCCGGTCCGAACGAGGTCGCGTCCGTCGAGGTTCAGGGCAAGCGGTACACGCCGCCGGAAATCTCGGCGATGATTCTGCAGAAAATGAAGCAGACCGCCGAGGACTATCTCGGACATAAAGTCGAGAAGGCGGTCGTGACCGTTCCTGCGTACTTCAACGACGCGCAACGTCAGGCGACGAAGGACGCCGGCAAGATCGCGGGCCTCGAAGTGCTGCGCATCATCAACGAGCCAACCGCCGCAGCGCTCGCATACGGACTCGATAAAAAGAAAGACGAGAAGGTCGCCGTATTCGACCTTGGCGGCGGTACCTACGACATCTCAGTGCTCGAGTTGTACGACGTCGACGGTACGCGCCAGTTCGAAGTGAAATCCACCAACGGTGACACGCACCTTGGCGGTGACGATTTCGACCAGCGCGTCATCGATTGGCTCGTCGCCGAATTCAAGCGCGATCAGGCAATCGATCTTTCGAAAGATCCGATGGCGCTGCAGCGACTGAAGGAAGCCGCTGAAAAAGCGAAGATGGAATTGTCGTCGACGCTGCAAACGGACATCAACCTTCCGTTCATTACCGCTGACCAAAGCGGACCGAAGCATCTCAACTATCAGTTGACGCGCGCGAAGTTTGAGCAGCTCGTCGACGATCTCATTCAGCGTACGTCTGCGCCGATGAAGCAGGCGTTGAGCGACGCGGGACTCAAGCCGTCGGAAATCGACGAAGTGATTCTCGTCGGCGGTTCGACGCGCATTCCGAAGATTCAGCAGATCGTCAAAGACTTCTTCGGCAAAGATCCCAACAAGGGCGTGAATCCCGACGAAGTCGTCGCGATTGGCGCAGCGATTCAGGGCGCGGTGCTTACCGGCGAGCAGAAGGACGTGTTGCTGCTCGACGTCACGCCGCTCTCACTGGGCATCGAGACACTCGGCGGCGTTACGACGGTTCTCATTCCGCGCAACACGACGATTCCGACCAAGAAGAGCGAAATCTTCTCGACAGCGGACGACAATCAGACCACCGTCGAGATTCACGTGCTGCAAGGCGAACGCCAGCTCGCGCGCGACAATCGCACGATTGGAAAATTCCAGCTCACCGGAATTCCGCCGGCACCGCGCGGCATGCCACAGGTTGAAGTCACGTTCGACATCGACGCGAACGGCATTCTGCACGTGTCTGCACGCGACAAGGCGACGGGCAAAGAGCAGAAGATTCGCATCGAAGCGTCGAGCGGTCTCTCGGACAAAGACATCGAGAAGATGGTCAATGAAGCCGAGAAGAACGCGTCCGAAGACAAGAAACGGCGCGAAGAAATCGACACACGCAATCGCCTCGACTCGATGACGTACGAAGTCGAGAAGAACGCGAAGGAGTGGTCCGACAAAATTCCGGCCGAGCTCAAGACGCGTCTCGATACGGCAGTCGAGCGGGCCCGAAAGGCACTGCGCGGTGACGACATGAACGAAGTCAGGGCCGCGCAGGAAGAGTTGTCGAATGCCTATCAGGAAGCGGGTCGTTCGTTCTATGCTTCTTCACAGCAGTCGTCAGGTACTCCGGGAGACTCCGGAGCCCAGGGCGCACCGAACGCTCAGGAAACTGCGGGTGGGGCGAAAGGTGACGAAGTTGCAGAGGCGGATTACGAAATCGTCGATGAGACGAAGAAATCCTGACGGCCGGTGTATCACAGGTAACTCGCTGATGAGGAGATCATGAGACTTCCCAACTTTTCCGCGCTGCGCCAACGCCCGATCGGGACCGCAGCGATGTTCTTCGTAGTCGGTGTGTTTTTCGCGTCCGCGATGGACTGGACGCCAGGCACGCAGGCACAACAAAGCGGTCCAGTCACGGCGCGTAACGCGTCGCAAACGCTGAAGGGACTCGAGGAAACGTCGAACGCGTTCGCGGCGATTGCGGAGCACGTCACGCCTGCGGTCGTCGCAATTCAAACACGCACGCGGCAGCGAACGGTCGAGCGCGGTTCGCAGGAAGATCGCAATCTTCCGCCGGAGATTCGCCGATTCTTCGGCGAGGGTAACGGTGGCCCGCAAGTGATTCCGCCGCAGCAAGGCAGCGGCTCGGGCTTCATCATTTCGCCCGACGGCTACATCGTCACGAACCGGCACGTGGTGAACAACGCCGATCAGATCTCCGTCGCGATGGCGGACCACAAAACGTACGCGGCGAAGCTCGTTGGACAGGATGAACAGACCGACGTCGCCGTCATCAAGATCGACGGAAAGAATCTTCCGACGATCGATATCGGCGACGACGAGCGAATGCGTGTTGGTGAGTGGGTGCTCGCGATCGGCAATCCGCTCGGACTCGATTTCACTGTGACCGCGGGCATCGTGAGCGCAAAGGGACGCACGAGCTCACAAGTGCGCGTCGGACAATCGACGTCGTCGATCACGGATTTCATTCAGACGGACGCCGCGATCAACATGGGTAATTCCGGCGGACCGCTCGTGAACATTCGCGGCGAAGTCGTCGGCATCAACACGGCGATTGCGAGCCCGACCGGTTACAACGCCGGTTATGGTTTCGCGATTCCGGTTGGTCTCGCGCGCGTCGTGTGGCAGGACTTGATCGAACACGGCCGCATCGTGCGCGCGCAACTCGGCGTGTCGATTGGTGAAGTCACGCCTGAAGATGCGCAGGCCGCCGGATTGAGATCGATTGGCGGCGCGATGGTGTCGGGTTGCAATCCGAGCGAGACCGAATCGCCCGCATGCCGCGCGGGACTCCGCGAAGGCGACGTGATTGTGGCTGTCGACGGCAAATCGGTTGATCGCGTGTCGACGCTGCAACGCGCCGTGCGCTCGAAAAAACCCGGCGAAAGTGCGCGCGTCGCGGTGATGCGCTACGGAAAAGAAATGAACTTCAACGTGAAGTTGAACGAGATGGAATCGGCGCGCCGGGTTGCGGACGCCGGAACAACTCGTTCAACAGCGGTCGAAAAGAATGTCGGCAGTCCGCTCGGAATTCAGGTCGAAGCGGTGAGCGAGCAGTTCGCCAAGACGAACGAGATTCCCGCGGAGTTCCGCGGTCTGCGCATTGTCGACGTTGATCCAGAAGGTCCGTCGGGTGAGAAGCTTGCGCCCATCGACGTGATCGTCGCGGCGTTGCCATCAGGTGAACGCGTCCGCACGCCCGAGGATCTGCAGAAGGCGCTGAGTGGCAAACGCCCAGGCGATGTCGTGTCGTTCAAGGTCTACGATCTGGACCGGCAGACGACGCGCATCGCGAACGTCCGGATTGGCAACAAATAGCTCAGCAAGCCGGGGAGCAGGACAGCGGGGCGGCTCGAAAGAGCCGCCCTGTTTTTTTACGATTGGACCTGTGCGCTCGTAGATTGAGTGCGCAGAGCGCTCGCGAGCGTGGCGGAACTGGCAGACGCGCAGGACTTAGGATCCTGTGGGGAAACCCGTGTGGGTTCGACTCCCACCGTTCGCATCCGCACAAAGGACGGAAGACGGACAACTGAAGTGAGAACTGAGAGGAAAACGACGCGTTCCTCTCACTTCTCACTTCAATGTCCGTCTTCCCTCCTTGTTAGATTCCCCGATCCATGAATGTCACGATAGAGTCTACTAAATCCGAGGGCGTCGAGCGCCGCATACGCGTCTCCGTCCCCGCCGATGAAGTGAGTGCTGCGACCGACCGCGCCGCCCGTCGTTACGCCACCGCCGCCCGTCTGCCCGGATTCCGCAAAGGGAAAGCGCCTCCCGCAATGGTTCGCAAGAAATTCGCGAACGAAATCCAGCAGGAAGCGCTCGAAGAATTGCTGCGCGGTGCGTACGAGTCCGTCGTTTCCAAAGAACAATTACAGCTCGCCGCCCAACCGCACGCACACGATGTGAAGTTCGGCGAAGGCCAGGCGCTCACGTTCGAATTGCATTGTGAACTGCGGCCCGAAGTGAAGCTCGACCGCGTACATGGATTCAGCGTGGTGCGTCCGAAAACCGACGTCACCGACGCCGCCGTCACCGAACAAATCGACCGTTTGCGTTCCGCGCGCGCGGCGTGGACGCCAACCACAGACAAACCCAAGGAAGGCGATCTCGTCACGGTCATGCTCGCGTCCGCCGAAGAATCGGGCGCGATGGGCGAACAAACCGAATACAAAGTCGAACTCGGCGCCGGCCAGGCGATTGCGGGGGTCGAAGAAGTCATCATGACGTGCGCGCCCGGCGAGACCATCGAACGGCCCGTGCGCTGGCCCGACGACTTCCCGGACACGGCGCAGGCGGGAAAAACGAAAACTGTTCGCGTCACGCTCGTCGACGTCAAACGAAAAGAACTGCCCACGCTCGACGACGCGTTCGCGCGCGAGCTCGGCGATTTCGATTCGCTCGACGCTCTGACCAAAGCCGTACGCGAAGATCTCGGCGCAAGCGCGACGCGCGATGCAGATGCCGCGGTTCGTCAACGATTGCTCGACGAGATTCTCGCGGCGAATTCCTTCGCGGTGCCGCCAAGCTGGGTGAAGCGTCTCATTGCGGGTTACATGGAGATGTTCCGCGTACCCGAAGGCGAGCAGGAAAAGTTCGTGCAGGAGTTTGCGGCAACCGCCGAGCGTCAGGTGCGCCGCGAAACTGTCGTCGAAACGCTGGCTGAGCGCGAGAAACTCGCGGCGACCGAGAAGGATGTCGATGATAGAGTGACGGAACTCGCGCAAAAGCGCGGCACCGAACCTGGTGCGCTGTACGCGTCCCTCGAAAAAGCGGGACGTCTCAAGGAACTGGAACGATCCATCACAGAAGATCGTGTGTTCGCGTGGCTGTTCGAGCGGAACACGATTGTGCCCGAAGCGTAGAGAGAAAAAAATGGCGCTGATTCCCAACCCATTCGTCATCGAACGGTCCAGTCGCGGCGAGCGCAGCTACGATGTGTATTCGCGGCTGCTCATGGACCGAATCGTGTTTCTCGGAACACCGATCAACGACGACGTCGCGAACCTCATCATCGCACAGCTGCTCTTCCTCGAGGCGGACAACCCGGGCCGCGACATTCATTTGTATATCAATTCGCCCGGCGGCTCCGTCTCATCCGGCCTCGCGATCTACGACACCATGCAATACCTGAAGTCGCCGGTGAACACGATCTGCGTGGGACTCGCGGCCTCCATGGCGGCGATGCTCCTCGCGGCGGGTACCAAAGGCAAACGCTCGGCGCTGCCACACGCGCGCCTCATGATCCACCAGCCGTCGGGCGGCGCACAGGGTTCGGCGGCCGAAATCGAGATTCAGGCCAAGGAAATCCTGTACATGCGGGCGCAAATGCACACGCTGTTCGGGAAGCACACCGGGCGCCCCGTCGAGCAGATCGAGCGGGACATGGATCGGGACAACTTCATGTCTGCCGCCGAGGCACGGGGGTATGGCCTGATCGACAACGTGCTCGAAAAAGCGGAAGAAGGCGTGGGAGCCTCGGGGCCACGGTCGGTTCCCGGGGTATGAAATTCCGCGCGTAACCCTTTTGGTTGCTTGACCGTCGTTTTGAGACGGGGGTAGAATGACGTGATGTCACAAGACAAACACCTACGCTGCTCTTTCTGCGGAAAGTCCAAGGACTCGGTGAGGAAGTTCATCTCCGGGCCCTCGGTCTACATCTGCAATGAGTGCATCGCCCTGTGCAATGAGATTCTCGCCGAGGACGAAGAGCGCGAGGTAGCCGAAGCCATCACGCAGGTCCCGACGCCGCAGGAGATCAAGGCAGTTCTGGACCAGTACGTGATCGGCCAGGACGAGGCGAAAAAGGCGCTCTCGGTCGCGGTCTACAATCATTACAAGCGCATCAATTCGGCGTCGACGCGGGATGACGAAGTCGAACTCGACAAGTCGAACATCCTGCTCCTTGGCCCGACGGGCGTCGGCAAGACGCTCCTCGCGCAAACGCTCGCTCGAATTCTGGACGTACCGTTCACCATCGCCGACGCGACCACGCTGACTGAAGCGGGTTACGTCGGCGAAGACGTTGAAAACATCCTCGTCCGATTGCTGCAGGCCGGCGACTTCAACGTTGCCGATTGCGAACGCGGCATCGTGTACATCGACGAGATCGACAAGATCGCGCGCAAGTCGGAAAACCCGAGCATCACGCGCGACGTGTCGGGCGAAGGCGTGCAGCAGGCGCTGCTCAAGATTCTCGAAGGCACGATCGCGTCGGTTCCGCCGCAAGGCGGCCGCAAGCATCCGCAGCAGGAATACATCCAGATCAACACGAAGGACATTCTGTTCATCTGCGGCGGCGCATTCGACGGGCTCGAGAAGATCATCGAGTCGCGCGTCGGCCGTCGTGCGATCGGGTTCGCGCCGCAAGCCAAAGTCAAACCCGGCGATCCTGCGCCGGCAAAGAATCCGTTCTCCGAAGTCGAGCCGGACGATTTGCTGCGCTATGGAATGATTCCGGAATTGGTCGGGCGTCTTCCCGTCGCGGTTCCGCTCGAAGCGCTCGACGAAGACGCACTGGTGCGCATTCTCCGCGAACCGAAGAACGCGCTGACGAAACAGTACACGCGCCTGCTCGGTCTCGAAGACGTTCGCTTTGCGATCGACGACGCCGCGTTGCGCGCGATTGCGCAGAAAGCGATCAAGCGCGGCACGGGCGCACGCGGATTGCGCGCAATTCTCGAAGAGATTTTGCGCGACACGATGTTCGATTTGCCGAGTCGCGACGACGTTGTTGAGGTGCGCGTGACGGAATCGTGCGTCACCAACGCGACGCAACCACTCCTCGAAATCGCGCCGCGCAAGCAGCGCAAAGAAGCCTGAGCCTCTGACGCTGCGCCTGACGCGCGACACGGACGAGTTTGACGTCCCGGAGCGGCTGCCGACGCTGCCACTCCGGGACGTTGTGCTCTTTCCCTACGCGGTGATGCCGTTGATGGTGGGCCGGCCGGCATCGCTGGCTGCGCTCGCTACGGCCGGGGACGGCGGGTATCTGCTCGTGGTCGCGCAAAAGGATCCCGAATGCGCCGAACCTGGCGCCGCCGATCTGTTCCGCATCGGGACGGTCGCGCGCGTGCGCACGCAGTCGTCGATGGCGTCGGGCGGCGGAACCATTCGTGTGATGCTCGAAGGCGTCGCGCGCGTACGCGTGACGCGATTTGGGACGCGGGGCGGAATGATTCGCGCGAACGTCGAGCCGATGCCGCTGATGAGCGGCGACGACGACGCCAAAGTCGAACCGCTCGAACGCGCGGTTGCGTCGCTGTTCGACGAATACGTCGCGCTGCAGCGAAAGCTTCCGTCCGAAGTCGCCGCACTTGTTCAGGCGGGGAATTCGATCGAGCGGCGCGCGTACGCCATTGCGGCGCACATCGGCGTGCGGCACGAGGTCCGCCAGAGTTTGCTGGAAGTCCCGACGCTCGCGGCGTTTCTCATGCGGCTCTCCGAGATCCTGCGCGGCGAACTCGATTTGCTCGGCCTCGAACGGAAACTCGAAGACGAAGTACGCGGCGCGGTGGTGCGCAATCAGCGCGAGTTTTTTCTCACGGAACAACTCAAGGCGATCCACCGCGAGCTGGGCCAGGACGACGTCGACGATCTCCTCGACGTCGAGAAGCAACTCGCGGAGAAAGTTTTGCCCGACACGGTACGCGAACGTGCAACGCGCGAGATGCGCAAGCTGCGACGCACGCCGCCGGCATCACCGGAACATGCGGTGTCGCGCAACTATCTCGACTGGATTATTGGGTTGCCGTGGCGCGAACGCACGGATGACGTGCTCGACCTCGTGCGCGCGCGCGCGATTCTCGACGAAGAACACCACGGACTCGACGAAGTCAAAGAGCGCATTCTCGATTACCTCGCCGCGCTGACGCTCGCGGGAACGCTCACCGGTCCCCTGCTCTGCCTCGTCGGCCCGCCCGGTACCGGCAAGACATCGCTGGGCCGCGCTGTCGCGCGCGCACTCGGACGCAAGTTCGTTCGTGTTTCGCTCGGCGGTGTGCGCGATGAAGCCGAGATTCGCGGACACCGGCGCACGTATGTCGGCGCGATGCCGGGACGGATCATTCAAGGCATGCGTCGCGCGGAAGTCGTGAATCCGGTGTTTCTGCTCGACGAGATCGACAAGCTCGGCGCCGATTGGCGCGGCGATCCATCGTCGGCATTGCTCGAAGTGCTCGACGCGGAACAACACAAAGCATTCAGCGATCATTACCTCGAGCTCGACTACGATCTGTCTCAGGTTTTGTTCATCACGACCGCGAACTCACTCGGCGGCATTCCTGAACCGTTGCGCGATCGGTTGGAGATTCTGCGATTGCCCGGCTACATCGATCAGGAAAAGCTCGCGATCGCGCGACAACATCTCATCCCGCGACAGCTCACCGCACACGGGATTCCCGTCGAGAGCGTGACGTGGGATGCGGATGCGCTGATCGGCATGCTGCGGCGGTACACGCGCGAAGCAGGCGTTCGTGAATTGGAGCGTCGTATTGCGCGCGTGACACGCAAGCTCGTACGCGAGCGGATTGCCGCCGGCGCCAACGCGCCCGCGCATCAAACTGTGCGCGCGACGTCGTTGCACGACTACCTCGGCGTTCCGCCATATGACGATGACGAGAACACGGTTGAGGATCGCGTTGGCGTTGCGTCAGGACTCGCATATACGAATGCGGGTGGTGAAAAGCTCGATATCGAAGTGAGCATTGTTCCGGGCCGCGGACGATTGCAGTTGACGGGAACGCTGGGCGACGTGATGAAGGAATCGGCGAGCGCCGCGCTGAGTTACGTGCGTGCGCGCGCGGTGGCACTCGGCATCGATCGCGATTTTCCGAAAGGCCACGACATTCACGTGCACATTCCCGCGGGCGCGACGCCGAAGGACGGACCGTCGGCCGGTATTGCAATCGCAGCGGCGCTCGTCAGTGCTGTTACCGGCGTGTCAGTGCGCGGTGACGTTGCGCTGACGGGTGAGATCACGCTGCGCGGACGCGTGCTTGCGGTCGGTGGCTTGAAGGAAAAGGCTGTTGCCGCGCACCGGCACGAATTGAAGAACGTCGTGATACCGCATGGCAACGCGCGCGACATCGAAGAGATTCCGGCTGAAGTGCGCGAGGGGACCGTGTTTCATCCGGTCAAAACGATGGACGAAGCGCTGGCCGTCGCGTTGCGCGCTTCGCCGAAGAGTGTCGCGGTCGCAGCGAGTGTCACCACTCACTAAACCCGTGGACCCGCTCGTCATTCGATCCGTTGAGTTTCTTGGTGGAATGGCGGAGCCCGGCGGTTGGCGCCCCGACAGCACACTGCCCGAAGTCGCGTTCAGCGGCCGCTCGAATGTGGGCAAATCGTCGTTGCTCAACGCGCTCGTGCGTCGCAAAGCGATGGCACGGGTTTCCAACACACCTGGTCGTACGCGCGAAGTGAACTTTTTTCGCGTGAACGACGAGTTCGTGCTCGCCGATTTACCGGGCTACGGATACGCGAAGGTCAGCAAGGAAGAGAAAGCAAAGTGGAAGCCGCTCATCGAGGCATATCTCACGACGTCATCGCAGTTGCGTGGCATCGTGCAGTTGATCGACATCCGCCACGATCCAACGACGGACGATCTCCAGATGCTCGATTGGCTCGCGACGCTCGGCGCGCCGGCGCTCATCGTCGCGACGAAGGCCGATAAGGTGTCGAAGACGGCGGTCGCGACACGTGTTGCGCAGTTGTCGACGCTGCTGGGCCTCGATCCGGATGCTATTCTTCCGCACAGCAGCACGACCGGTGCGGGGCGCGACGAACTCGCGGCGGCCGTGTTGGATCTCATCAAGCAAGCGCCATGGCGAGAACAATGAGAATCACGAACATCGCGTGTGCCGTCATCATCAGTTCGGCGTGCGCAGCGAGCGGCGGAACGTCGGGCGAACCTGCTGCGACGCCCGCGGCGCCGCGCGCGCAGCAGCAGGACACGAGCGCACTCATTCCCGCGGGGTACGGCTCGCTGCGCCAGGAAGAGATTGCGCTCACGCTCAACACGAACGGACTCATCGTTCGCGCGCTACCGCTCGACGACAATTTCATTCGCACGCTGTCGCCCGATTCGTACCGCACCATGCTCGGCCAGCGCGAAAGCAAGCGCGCCGCGATCGACAGCATTGCGCGGCGCACGGGAACGCAGTCGGTGGATCTCTGGTACGTGTCGTTCTTCAATGAACAACCTGGCGAGGCGCGCTTTTCGCCGCGCGACGTGTTGCTGACGAATCAAGGACGCGACTTTCGTCCGCTCGAGATACTTCCGCTGACGCCGGGATTCGGCGAATACCGCGTCCGCCAGCGCCAATTGCACGCCGCGATTTATGTGTTCGACGGCGCGCTCGATCCGAATCAGGTACTCACGCTCGCGGTCGAGACAACGCGCGGTGGCGACTGGCAGACGGTGCTGTTGAGAGTGGAGCGAGAACGAGCAACAATTCGAGCCAGAGCGGGGAGATAGCAATGGTACTTCGTCCGCTCCGCAAACTTGCGGCAGCAGCGCCATCCGCGAAGCTCATCGAGTCGTGGATCGAACAGATCAGCGCGCGACTGAACGCAAAAGCAAAGTCCGACGATGCGCTCGTCGAATCGCGCGCGGTGTTGTGCCGCGAGACGCTGTGCGACATGGCGTATCCGCAGTACGCGAATGATTGGGAGCATGCGGTGAACGATGCCAAGCTCGCGATGAGCACACGGCTCGCGCTCGCGTCGCTCGATCCGCGCAACGTGACGCTCGAGCCGGAGTTTTATTCAGAGTGCGACGACGCCGCGTTCCAGCGCGTGAAACCGCTGCTGTGGTTGTGGTACTCGTTCGACCGGCTCGTGCCCGGCGCGCAGAACGTCGACCTTGCCGTGCGTTTTCGTCGCGTGCTTGCGCCGCTGATTTTCAGAAAATGCGGCGAACGCTTCAAGGCGTTTCAGCACGTCGAGTTCTCGTTCGGCTACAACATCGAATGCGGCGATGATGTGGTCGTGCACCGGCACGTGCTGCTCGACGATCGCGGCGGCATCGTGATGGGCAATCGCGTGTCGATTTCGGATTACGCGAACATCTATTCACACACGCACAGCATCGTCGACCAGAAGGATGTGACCAACGCGGTGACGACGCTCGAGGATGACGTGCGCATCACGTATCACGCGACGGTGCTCGCGGGCACGCGCGTTGGAACGAATGCGATGGTTGGCGCGGTCGCGGTCGCAACGAAAGACGTGCGGCCTTATCACGTGAACGTGGGAATCCCGGCAAAGTCGATTCGGGTGAAACCGAATGCACCGGCAGCAAGGGATCGGTTGCTCGACAAAGACACGTGAAGGCGGCAAATGCGTTAGCGCAGAAGCGTTAACGCTTTCGCTTCAAACCACTCGCAGCACATCCTCCACCGGCCCCGCATTCCCGCGCTTGAGCAGCGCATATGCCCGGTTGAGATTCTCCCGCGCACTCGGCCACACAAAACGCTTGAGCGCTTCCGTCCGCGATACCCACGCGGCCTTCGTGTGTTCGCTGCCGACCGTGACGCGCGGCGTGCCCTTCACGAACGCGCAAAACACCACCGCGACTTCGACCGTGCCGCGCATATGCAGATAGAACGCGTGCGCGGTCACATTGTACAAACGGTCGGGCGTGAGTCCCGTCTCTTCGCGCATTTCGCGAATCGCGGCTTCGTGCGGTTTTTCGCCGGGCTCGATGCTGCCGTGCACCGCTTCCCACGCGCGGGGGCGCGTGGCGTTGGGCGCGCGCTGTAGCGCGAGCACACGCCACGCGCCCCCGCGCGGTGAAACCACGAAGACGTCGACGACGCCGACGCGAAGAATTGCTACCGCCTGAGCAGCGCGTTCAAGCGCGCGATCAGCGCGCGCGGACGGAACGGCTTCGTGATGTATTCCGTCGCTCCGTACTCGAACACGCGCACTTCGCTGTCCTCGTCACCTTTCGCGGTCAGCACGATCACCGGAATGTCGCGCGTCGCCTGACGCGACCGGAGATGCGACAGCACACCATATCCGTCGAGGCGCGGAAGATTCAGGTCGAGCACCACCACATCCGGCGCGGAACGATCGATCTGATCCAGCGCGACCACACCGTCGCCCGCCTCGTGCACAATGAATCCGTCGCGCTCCAACAAATCGCGCACCACGCGACGCAACGCGTCTTCGTCTTCGACGAGCAATACAGAGCGCGGAACACCGGTGCGCGCCGCGGGCTTGTGCTCATCGAGCAAATCGAACGCGCTGCCCTCGAACATCGGACGCGCTGGTGCACCGTGCAGCGTGCCGTCGCGCTTGGCCGTGTGCGGGCCTGAATGACGCGGGATCGGCGTGGACGGACGCGCAGGCGCATCGTCGTGCGTGACCGCCGGAGGCGGTGGCGCATCAACGATGGACGGTGGCGCCGCGGCGGCCGTATTCACTGCGGACGCCGGCGTCATCCCTGACGGACGCGACGGCGCCGCAGGCGCAGGCACCGACGCACTCGGACGCGGCGCAGGCTCGTCGGGAATCTCCAGCACGCGCGCGAGCTCGTCGACGCTCGTCATGCCGCCCTTGACGTGCTCAACGCCCGACTCCCACAGCGTGCGCATGCCACCTTCGCGCGCCGCGTCAGCAATGCGATCGGGCGATTCGTTCGCTGCAACGCGCCGCTCGACTTCAGCGTTCGGAATCAGCGTTTCCGTAATCGCGAGCCGTCCGCGATATCCCGTGTTCGAACATTCCGAACAACCGCCCGGACGATACACCGCGGAGCCCGGCGGGAAATATTTCTTCAACCGCTCCGGCATTTCCTCGACGACGAGCTGCTTGCAATGCGGACACAAACGGCGCAACAAACGCTGCGCGAGAATACCCTTGAGTGCAGCCGCCGTTTTGTACGTCTCGATGCCGATGTCCGTCAAACGCGTGACCGAACTTGCCGCGTCGATCGTGTGCAGCGTCGTCAGCACCAGGTGGCCCGTGAGCGCGGCCTGAATCGCAATTTGCGCAGTCTCTCGATCGCGCACTTCGCCGACGAGAATCACGTCGGGGTCCTGACGCAAGATCGATCGCAGTGCGGCGGGGAACGTGAGTCCCGTCTTTTCATTCACCTGCACCTGCACGATACCCTGCAATCGATATTCGACCGGATCTTCAACCGTCACGATGTTCACGCCGCGTTTTTGAATCGAGCGGATCATCGAGTACAGCGTCGTCGTCTTGCCCGATCCCGTCGGACCGGTCACGAGAATCATGCCTTCGCGCACCTGCAACATCGTGTTGATGCGCTCGACTTCGAACGGCGTGAGACCAAGATTCTCGAGCGACAACACCGTGTGCCGCGCATCGAGAATACGAATGACGACTTTTTCGCCGAGCGAAACGGGCAGCGTCGAAATACGCAGGTCCACGCGCGAACCACCGACCGACACACGCGCGCGTCCGTCTTGCGGACGCAAGCGGTCGGCGATGTCGAGCGTCGCCATGATCTTCACGCGCGCAACAAGCGGCGTGCCGAGTGGACGCGGAATCGTGGAGTCGTCCTTCAACACGCCGTCGATGCGGTACCGCACCATCATGCCCGTTTCTTCGGGCTCGAGGTGGATGTCGCTCGAACGCAGCTGAATCGCTTTCGCAATGATGCGGTCGACAAGGCGAATGATCGGCTGATCGCTCGCCTGCCCCAGCGACAGCTCGAATTCGTCCGGCGCTTCTTCGGAAACCGCTTCGAGTTCTTCGACGCCTTCAAACCCTTCGTCGAGAATCTTCTCGATCACCGTTTCCGGCGTGAACAACTCGTCGAGTTTGAGTTTGATCTGCGACGGCGACGCGAGCGCCATCTTCACCGTGCGGCCGAGCACGAACGCAAGCGTGCGCTCGCAATCGAGATCGTGCGGATCGGACGTCGCGATTTCGACGGTCGAATCCGTGATCGCGAGCGGCAGAATGTTGTAGCGTCGCGAGAGATCTTCGGTGACGTCTTCGAGTGCTTGCGGCGACACTTGCCCGACGTTCGCAATCTTCATCCGGAACCGCGTGGACAGCGCGGTCAGGATCTGATCGTCGTTCACCCATTCCTTGCGGACCGCCGCGGCCCACAAGCTGTCCTCGCGCATGTTCTGCAATTCCGCGAACTGCTCGGGCGTGAGCATGCCTTCGAGCGTGGCCAGCAGCCACTCGTCTCGGGCAGTACGCGCGGGGTTGGTCATAGGCGGAAGTTGGCGCCGGCTGACATTCAGCGTCAGCTCGGCGCCGTCACTCGGCAAAATAACCCCGAGGAGCCCTGCCGCCATGTGAGCTTCCTCCATAGGTTGCCGTGCCTTCCATGACCTTCGAAGCCTTTCGCGAACGAGCGCGCGCAGGTACGCGTATTCTCGTGCCCGTCGCCGAGGAAATTCTGCTCGACGCGACGACGGCGGTTGCCGCGTTTGCGTCGTTGAGGCGTGCGCCCTTCTCGTTCTTGCTCGAATCCGCGCCCGCGGGCGGTGAGATGTGGTCGCGGTACACGTTTCTCGGCACGGAACCGCGCGCCGCGTGGCGGTTGGTGGATGGGAAAGTCGACGACTGGACCCCGCAAAAGGGCTGGCACGGCACGCGCACGCCGGCTGATCCATTCGCCGATTTGCGCGAGCGCATGACCGCGTTTACGCCCGTCGCCGCGCCGGAATTGGGTGCGTTCTGGACGGGCGCGGTTGGGTATTTCGCGTACGATGCCGTGCGGCACATCGAGCGGTTGAAGTCCCCGCCGCCACGTGGCGTCAATGCACCAGACGCGATGTGGGTGTTCACCGATGTCGTGGTGATCGTCGACAATTTGCGCGGTACGGCGAACGTTGTTGCTGCGGTTCCGATCACGGATTCGAGTGACGCGGCACTGCGCAAAGAGTACGATCGCGCGAAAGAGCGCGTCGCAGAAACCGTATCGCGTTTGCGCGGTGCGTCGTTGCCGGCGATTTCGTTCGACCATTCGCCGCCGCTGCCGAAAGCGGAATCGACGATGTCGCGCGAGGCGTATTGTGCGGGCGTATCGCGCATCAAGGAATACATCGAAGCGGGCGACATTTTTCAGGCGTTGCTCGCGCGCCGCATGAAGGTCGCGCATGACTTCGATGCGTCGACGCTGTATCGAATTCTGCGCTCGCTGAATCCGTCGCCATACATGTACCATCTCGAACTCGATGGCGTCGAAATCGTGGGCTCGTCGCCGGAATTGCTGGTGCGCGTTGCAGACGAAACGGTAACCGTGCGTCCTATCGCAGGTACGCGTCCGCGCGGTAAAACGATTGCGGAAGACGACGCGCTCGCAGCGGATCTTCTCGCCGACGAAAAGGAGCGCGCCGAGCACGTGATGCTCGTGGATCTTGGGCGCAACGACATCGGGCGCATCGCGAAATTCGGCAGCGTTGCGGTGACCGAGATGATGCGCGTCGAGCGGTATTCGCACGTCCTGCACATCACGAGTCAGGTCCAAGGCAAACTCGAGCGCGGCGGATCGGCGCTGGATGTATTCCGTGCGGTTTTTCCCGCGGGCACGATGACCGGCGCGCCGAAAGTGCGCGCGATGGAAATCATCGACGAACTCGAGCCCGAGCGGCGCGGGCCCTACGCCGGCGCACTCGGCTACATCTCCGCAAACGACGCGCGCATGGACCTGGCGATCACGATTCGCACGTGCGTTATCGCGGATGGCGTTGCGTCTGTTCAGGCCGGCGCGGGGATTGTGCATGACTCCGTCCCGGAGCGCGAGTGGGAAGAGACAGAGAACAAGGCGAGAGCAATGCTCCTCGCGATCGGGCGCGCGAGAACTGCGAGAAGTGAGGAGCGAGGAGCGAAACGTGAGAAGTGAGAAGGGATGCTAGGAGAAGAGAGCCGCGAGGGAGAGAAAACGGAGCACGCCGTCGTGACCCATCCGCATCTCTAGCTGCGCCATCATTGCGCTCCCGCTGTTCCATCAGCGCGCTCGCCCTGTGCCATCATCGCCCTCGTCGGGACGCGGGCGTGGGTTGTCGCGAGCCTTGCGGACGCACGTCACCATGATCGCGGTCAACTCGTTGCATTCGGTCGCCAGCGCGGACGCGTTCGGGCCGTGACCCGAAAGTCCAATCGCCATTCGAAGCCAGACCGCAGTTTCGCGAAGCTCTTTGACGCACAGCTTCGCCTTGTGTATGTAGTCGCGCGCGGACTCAGCATCGCGCGCTTCGGCGTAGAACGCCGCCGGTGCCATGGCGGCACGCGCAAGCTGACTTGCGAGCTTGATCCCTGCCGGATCACGCGGCATCCGGCGCGTAAACCGGCACACGCCAAGCCCAAAGTCGGACAGCCGATGCTCCAAACGCTCAGGTCGTGAAGTCATGGCGGAGAGAATACCTCGAGGTCTCACGACCTCCGTCACCATTTCGACGCACGCGTAATCGAGTATTCGCGATAGTGGCCGGCGGTGACACTGGCGGCTCCACCTCCCCCACTCTGTTCTCGATCCTCCCCTCTCCCTCCTCCTGTTTCGCTCCTCGCTCCTCAGTAGTTTTCCGCCATGCCTATGAAGCTCGTGGCGGCAGATGGTGGCTCGACGTATGAGCTGCGCGACGGCGCACTCCAGGTCATCGG
Organism: Gemmatimonadaceae bacterium; assembly: GCA_035277145.1. Lineage (GTDB taxonomy): Bacteria > Gemmatimonadota > Gemmatimonadetes > Gemmatimonadales > Gemmatimonadaceae > DASRAP01. Next base: position 47,464 of record DATELA010000064.1, read on the forward strand.
ACGCGCGGTCACGTGCGACATCTCCATCGTCGATCCCACCATCTCGCGCAAACACGCCGAGCTCACGGTGCAGGGCGACTTGCTCGCCATCAAAGATCTTGGCTCGTCGAACGGGTCGTTCATCAACGGCGCAAAGATTTCGCAGCAGAGCGCGAAGGCCGGCGACACGGTCACATTCGGCAAACTGAACTTCACGCTCGTCGCGGGCACGGCGCCGACACCGGCGGCATCGGCACTGAGTGATCGGCCGGGCGCGACCATCGTTCGGCAAATCGCGGTCAAAGGACGCACGGGCGAACTCGCCGCCGTGCTGGAGAAAGGTTCGGCCTCGCCGTCGGGCGAACACGAATCGCAGATGTCGCCCGCAGACAAGCTCCAGCAGAAGCTTGCGATGCTGCTCGAAGTGTCGAAGGGACTGACCAAGGCGCAGACGCTCGACAAACTGCTCGACAAGATTGCGCAGTACGCGTTCCACGTCCTCGAAGTCGATCGCACCGCTATTCTCCTGCTCGACGATCGCGGCGCACTCGTGCCGCGCATTTCGAAAGACAAGCGCGGCGGCGACGCACCGCGCGCGGTGCCGCAATCGATTGCGCGCACTGCCATGGACGAGAAAGTCGCCATTCTTTCCGACGACGCCGGCGAAGACGTGCGCTTCGGCGGACAATCCATTCTCATGCAGCAGGTGCGCTCCGCGATGTGCGCGCCGCTCATGGGTGCCGAAGAACGATTACTCGGCGTGCTCTACGTCGATTCGAACTCGCTCACGAAACGATTTGCCGGCGATGATCTCGAGTTTTTGATTGCGTTCGCGGGTATCGCTGCGGTTGCGATCGAGAATTCACAGTTTGGCGAGCGCATTCGTCGTGAAGCCGTGGTGCGCAGCAACTTCGAACGGTTTTTTACGCCGCATCTCGCCGCGCGTATTGCGAACGCGCCCGACGCGGTGAAACTCGGCGGTGACAAGCGCATGGTCACCGTGCTCTTCAGCGACATCCGCGGATTCACGTCGTTGTCAGAGACGATGAATCCGGATGACATGGCGCGATTGCTCACCGAGTACTTCACCGAAATGGTGGAGTGCGTGTTCCAACACGGTGGCACGCTCGACAAGTTCATCGGCGACGCGGTGATGGCGCAGTGGGGCGCGCCGCTTGGCGAACCCGACGATCCTGATCGTGCATTGCAAGCGGGCATCGCGATGATGCAAGCGCTCAAGCAACTCAACGATCAGTGGCGCGCGGAGCGCCGGCCCGAGTTGCAAATGGGCATCGGCATCAACACCGGCGAAGCGTTCGCGGGCAACATTGGTTCGGAACGGCGCCTCGAGTACACCGTCATTGGTGACACTGTGAACACGGCGAGCCGTTTGTGTGGCGCGGCGGCGGGTGGCGAGATCCTCGTGTCGCAGTCGCTCATGAAAGCGCTCACGGGAAAAGCCAACGTGGAGAAAAGCGAACCACTGGAACTCAAGGGCAAGAGCCAGCCGGTTCCCGTCTTCCGCGTCATTTGGTGAGAGTGGCGTTGGTACCGCCGGGGTATTCGCGCATTGCGCGGCCCGGCGTGGTGCTCGTTGTGCGCGATGATGTCGCCGAGCCGATCATGGCGGCGATGGCAACAGTTTCCTTGTATGAATGGGCCGCGACGCTTCCGTTGCGTCGTGAATTGCACGGACGCGCGCCGGCCTACGCGGTGCAATTACCGAACACCGACATGCACGTGGTCGTGCGTCGCAATCGGCACGGCGGATTGTTTGGTCCGTTGCTCGGCGATCGTTTTGTATTGTCGCGCGCGCCGATCGAGTTGGCGATTTCTCGCGTGTTTGCGCAGCAAGGAATTCCTACGCCTGAAGTGCTGGCGCACGCGACGCAATCCCTGAATTGGCTGCATCGTCGCATTGATGTGGTGACGCGATTGCTTCCTGCGGGGCGTGATCTTGGCGAAGTGCTGTTGCACGGTAGCGGTGGGCCTGAACGCGACGCGGTGTGGCACGCGGTCGGTGTGTTGCTGAAATCGCTGCGCGAGACGGGTGCGTGGCACCGCGATCTCAACGTGAAGAACATCTATTTGATCGAGGAGCCCTCTGCCCCGCCGCGTGCCGCGGTGCTCGATCTCGATCGTGTGTTGTTCGATATCCCTGGTCCGACGGTGGCCGAAGCGAATGTGGCGCGACTGGGTCGATCGTTGCGGAAGTGGCGCGCGACGCGCGGAGCGCAGGTGACCGACGCGGAAATCAGGGCGCTTTCGGTATGACGCGCGTTCCGTTGAATCGCATTTGTGTTGTGATGATGAGCGCGGTGGGCGACGCGGTGCATGCGTTGTCGGTAGTGACCGCTTTGAAGCGACACAACCCTGCCGCGAAGATCACGTGGGTGTTGCAGCCGGGTCCGGCGTCGATGATTCGCGGGCATCCTGATGTCGACGACATCATCGTGTTCGAGCGCGGGAATGGGTGGCGCGCATTTCGCGATGTGCGTCGCGCGTTGAGTGGGCGCACGTTCGATGTGGTGTTGAATCTGCAGGTGTATTTCAAGGCGGGGATTGTGACGTGGTTTACGCGCGCGCCGGTGAAGTTGGGATTTGATCGTGAGCGTGCGCGCGATGCGAACTGGTTGTTCACGACGGATCGCATTCCGCCGCACGCGCAGCAGCACGTGCAGGATCAGTATTTCGAATTTCTGGATTGGCTTGGTGTGGCGTCGAAGCCGGTGACGTGGGGGCTTGGGCCCTGGGCGGATGAGCGTGCGTGGCAGCGCGAGTTTTTTGCGCCGTTCGATCGTCCGGCTGCGGCGATTGTTGTGGCGACGAGCAAGGCTGAGAAGGACTGGATGCCGGAGCGGTGGGCTCGTGTGTGTGACGCGTTGTACGGGGATTTTGGCTTGCAGCCGATTCTTGTCGGCGGCAAGTCGCCGCGCGAGTTGCACGCCGAGTCTGTGATTCGAGGCGCCGCGAAAGTGCCGGTGGTGTCTGCGCTCGGCAGCGGTTTGCGGAAGCTGGTAGGAATTCTTGATGGGAGCGCGTTGGCGTTGTCACCCGATACGGGTCCGTTGCACATGAGTGTCGCGCTGAACCGTCCTGTGATTGGGATGTATGGGTACACGAACGCGAAGCGTGCGGGGCCGTACGACAAGTTTCGCGATTTGATGATCGACGCGTACGGCGATCCTGGCGAGGATTATCCGATCACGATGGAGTATCGCTACGATCGGATGGAGCGGATTTCGGTGGAGGACGTATTGGCGCGTGTGGCGCTGTGGCGCGAGCGATATCGCGCGTCGCATCCACCTGGTGGCGGTGGCGCGAACAAATGATGATGGGCGCGTAGGAACGGTTGCACACATTTGACGATGCGGTTGCATGTTGCCGCATGACGTTTCCGCGCGCACGGCTCGACGACAAACCGCTGACATTGATTGGGCAACTTCGGCGCCACCTTCGCACTCGGCGATTCAGCCCGCGCACCGAGGAGGCCTACGTAATGTGGACGCGGCGCTTCGTCCGATTCTGCGACATGAAGCACCCGAGTGTGCTGGGCGCGTCCGATGTCCGCCGGTTTCTGAGTGCGCTGGCAAATGAGAGTCGCGTGAGCGCGGCGACGCAGAATCAGGCGCATTCGGCGTTGTTGTTTTTGTATCGCGACGTGCTTCGTCAAGCGCTGCCGTGGTTGGATGGTGTCGTCCACGCGAAGCGGCCAAAACGTGTGCCGACCGTGCTGACGCATGACGAAGTGCATCGGCTGCTCGGCGCGCTGTCGGGTACGCGCCGGCTCATCGCAACCGTGTTGTATGGTGCGGGCCTGCGCGTGATGGAGGGCGTTTCGCTTCGCATCAAAGACATCGATCTGGCGAAGCGCACGATTACCGTGCGCGAAGGCAAAGGGAAGCGCGACCGGGTGACCGTGTTCCCCGATTCGCTGGTGCCCGCGATGCGCGTGCATCTCGAGCGAGTTGAACAGCTCTGGCGTGGCGACCTTGGTGACCCTGCGTTCGCCGTGCCGATGCCGGGCGCATTTGGCGCGAAGGCTCCCAGCGCCCCGCGCTCGTGGGAATGGTACTGGGCGTTTCCCGGTCGCGTGCGCCATCGCGGGACGCGCTACCACACGCACCCGACAACGATTCAGCGGGCGGTTGCGCACGCTGCTCGGGCTGTTCGATTGGGTAAGCGCGTCAGCTGTCACGTGCTGCGACACTCGTTTGCGACGCACCTGCTCGAGGCGGGCTACGACCTTCGCACCATCCAGGAGCTCATGGGCCACGAGGATGTCAGCACGACGATGCTCTACACCCATGTGCTGAACCGTGGCGGACGCGGCGTTCGGAGCCCGGCAGACCTGTAGCACTGTGCTCCCCGCGATGCTCCAAACCCCAAACCAAATGCAGCGGCGTTATGCAGACTCGCCGAAGCAGCCTATCGCGGCGCCCTCCCGACTCACGCGCTGCTAACATCGTGTCACTGGCTGCGTTGCAAAACTCCGGACGTTTTTCGGTCGGTGAATCCTTGCAAGCGCGACGCAGCCTTTACTTTCGTTTGCAGCCTAACATGGCGAGTTTTGAATCCACCTAATACTCGTTAGGTCGCGACACGATCCTATGCGGATAACTGTTCTCGGCGGCACTGCTTTCGCACTTGCGAGTGCTCCGGGTCTGGCGCAGACACCGATCACGCGCGACTCAGCGGAGATTGCGGTGCTGCGCACCGTAGCGCGAAGGACGATGCCTCGGGACTCAGCGACGGTAACGATCACTGCGCGGGCGGGTTATTCGTGTCGTCATCAAACCCTTCACGCCTGCGTCGCTGATTCTAGCGATCTTCATTTTTATGTTCCGCCGGACGACAGCTTGCGAGCGCGCATCCCGCTGGCTGCTGCCGATTTCCAGCTGCGTCGAGACAGCACCACGGGTACCGCACGCGCCCTGGCGGAGCGCCTCAAGAGCTTCGCGCCGACGGCGCCACGTCCAGGAAATGAGGACCGCTGTCGACTTCGTCGGGAACTCGCGCTCACGCGCGTTGGATTCGATCCATCGCTGCAGGTTGCGTTTGTGACGTACTACTTGACGGTTGGCCCCGGTCCGTATCCAGGGTGCGGTTACGTTCAAACGGGCGCGTACTTCCTTCGCCGCACGGCGAGTGGCGAGTGGGACTTGGTCGCCGCCTTGCCGGGAATCATTACTTGACCTTCGGCGCGCCGCGACCTAACCAGGCGTTGGTGCTGACGAACGCGCGATTTCTGAGGCGGCCTGCTCGCTTCGCTCGCTGGCCGCATTCATTATTAGGCGTTCGCAGCACAACGCCATCTCGTTAGACCGACCACAACCTCTCGATTGAGTTGTGGACATTTCGTTGACTCGCATGGCTCAAGCAAAATCCCAGATGGCGACGGACGCGGCACCGCAATTCAACGAGGCCACGCGCGAAGCGCTAGCAGCGCTGCGCCACGCCGCGGACGAGTGGGCGCGCGGCAATCCGGAAGAACCGTCGACAGAAGAAACGCTAGAGCGTGTGTTGCAACCGTTCTTCAACCGACGCTTTCTCCGGCGTCCCTACTAGCGACCGTTCATTGTCGCGGCGGCGGTCTAACGCACGTTGATGCTGACAAACGCTGACAATTTCGGTAGCGTTCGCTGGCGCTCACGCATTTCATCTGAGCGTTTGCAGCATAACGTTGTTCGTTAGCTGGACGGACCACCGGATGATGTGATGTACGCCTTGCGCTGTACACGATCGCTCCTCGCTCGCTTCCGCAAAGCGTCAATCGACGAGATTGCATCGCCGTCGCCGGCAACGACCGTGCTTGGTGACTGGTACGCCAACGATCTCAATGTCGGTCGTCATCGACTCATCCTCTGCACAAGCGCGCGTTCCTTGCTGACCGTCGTTGTCCCTGCACGCGACCTCACAGACCTGCCTCGCCGCGTCGCCGAGTCCGCTGCAGTGTTGCTCGCGTCGCTCGGCGTTCGCCACGAGCTCATTCGTGCCGAAGTCCGTGAGATGCAATGGATCCAAGTGGCGCGAACGGAGAGTCGGTCCGTCCTCGGCTCGATGAACGATTTTGCGTTTAGTGTCGACGCGTACTTTCGCGGCGATCGCGACTCGGTTGCGCTCCAGGAGCTCGATCGGTGGTTGGCCGACACGCCGTGCAAACCGCTCCAATTTCGCTCGCCCGCAGAGGTCGCAGGCGAGCTCATGCGAGCCGCCAGCTAACAGGGCGTTGCTGCTGTCGAACGCGATTTCGGACGCGGCCGGCTCGCTTCGCTCGCTGGCCGCATTCATTATTAGGCGTTCGCAGCAGAACGCCAACTCGTTAGCTGGACGCACGACTGTCGAGCCCACTCAGGCACTACACTCTCAGACTATGCTGCGCGCAATCATCAACTTGCTCACGGGAAGAACAGCGGCGGTGAGCGCACCTCAGATGCAGCATCCCGAGATCGGAGTTGTCGAGTTCAACGCCGCGGCCGGTGAATGGAGTACTGCGGGCGAGAGCGAAGTATCGTTTGTCGGACTTCCCGGCACTGCTGCTGGCCCGGATGAATCCGCCGTCGCATCCCTAGTCGCGCGCCAGCGAGAGGTTGATCGCTACTGGACGATGTGCGAATCGGACCTGCGATTCATCGCCGAAGGCTTTGACTCGATTCCCAAGGGTCTCCCAATTCGGGAACTCTATCGTGTCACCGCGTTCGCTTGGGGTGCTGAGGAGTGGGAGGTCTGCTTCCAGACGCTCGACCGTCACAAGTGGATCTACGTTGCAATGCAGTTCAGTGGGGATGAACTGGTGTCTAACTCGATCACAACCTAGAGCGTTCGCGCCGCTGCCAGCTAACGACGCTTGCTGCTGATGAACGCGGTGCGGATGCAGTTGTGGGGCGGCCGCCCCGTGAAGTATGGGACGGCCTAGCGGCCGCCCCACAACTGCTTCTTATTGAAGCGTTCACAGCAGAAGCTGACGTTAGGCTGACCACAACCATCCACATTTGCCAAGACGCAAAACTATTCGGCCGCTTTCTGTCGACGAGGCAACCGCGCTTGCAACGCCACTGGTTGGCATGCCGATATCATATACCTGGCGTGGCTACGGTTCTGCAATGTTCCTGGAATGCGGCCGACTGCGACGCGTACGAGGCCACCGCGAGAAATGGTTTACTCACCCGCGCGGTGAGATTCACATAATGATTCAGTGGAGCTGGCGAGTAGAGAAACCTCGCTCGATTGACTTCGGAAGCTGGAGCACCAATCCCCGCATCGACGTTGGCATCTTGCTGCTAGCTGGCCCGACAATCGAGAGCGTTCACTTCGACGGCGAACTACCGGAACTGACGCTCGCGCTGTCGGATCGGCGACGCATCAAGACGTTCATGACGGAACAGAGTCAACCGGCGTGGACCATGTTCTTAGCGGATGACAGCTGGATTACCGTGGAACGAGGACGGCTGATGCACGACACACAAAACCAGCTTAAGGCAAAGCGTCGATGGCCGTCAGCCTAACCGGGCGTTGGTGCTGACGAACGCGCGATTTCGGACGCGGCCGGCTCGCTGCGCTCGCTGGCCGCATTCATTATTAAGCGTTCGCAGCACAACGCCAGCTCGTTATGCCGACGACAACCGCGTCTGAGTCGAAATGAGCAAGACGTTGATTTACAAACGAACTCACGCGGGCGATCCTGGGCCTGAGGGCGAGTTCGGCGTGTACGATTGCATGGGTCGCGTTCGTGCATGGGAGTTTGATTCGGTGATCGGCGTTGGCGGAATCGGTGACGAGCCGGCTCGGCACGGTCTCGACGGCAAGGTGAATTGGATAGGCATCGGCGCACGCAAGCGCGTTGCGCGCGGCAAGCGCGGCCCGGTCGTCACGTTCGATCGGTTTCGGTTCTTTGGATCGAACGGCCCCAGCTTCGCGCAGCTGGCTCCGACGCTTTCCCGTCGCGTCTACGAACGGAATATCCGTGCGCTTACGAAGCTCGTAACGGCCGCCGAGCGCCGAGAAGTCAATCATGTGCTCCAACTAGCAGCGAACGCGCAACCCTCGACGCGCCAGAAGTCCGCCGGAAAGCGCCAGCGCGCCCGCGGCATAACAGGGCGTTGGCGCTGACGAACGCGCGATTGCGGACGCGGCCTGCTCGCTTCGCTCGCTGGCCGCATTCATTATTAGGCGTTCGCAACACAACGCCAACTCGTTAGGTAGGTCACGACCTTCACGGCAGGCCGACCATGCTCGAAGCCGCGCGCGCACCTCACGAAGCGCAGAGTCCAAACGTGCGACCCGTTTTCCTCCTCGGATGGGCAGCCTTCTTCATAGCGGCCACGACCGCCGAGATTGATTCTATTTGGGGTCGAACGACGCAAACCGCGCTGCTCGGTTTGGCGCTCAATGCGCTGCTGATCCTCGGTGTTGTTCGGCTTCGCCATCGCGTTTCGATCCGGACCGCGAGCCTCTTCTTGCTCGCGACGCTCGGACTGTTCGTGGCGGTAGTGAGCCAGTCGAGCGAATGGGCCGATGCACATTGGGCTCGGCGTGCCACCTACCTAACGCACGTTGATGCTGACAAACGCGGACAATTGCGGTAGCGTTCGCTCGCGCTCACGCATTTCGTATGAGCGTTTGCAGCATAACGCTGTTCGTTAGGCGGACGACTAAGTTCGGCTCGATCCCGAGACTGCGGGGCGCATGCATTCACGTAGCGGCTACATCCTCGTCGGTGCTTGCGGTGGGCTGTTCATGGCAACGTTTACGCTGATGGACCCCGCCTTCGCCAAGATGGCACTTTGGGTACTGGGCGGCGGAGCAGTCTGCGGCGGCATCGCCGGCGCGGTCATGCACGCGACGCAGAAGTGGGAATCGCACGGGCCCGCTGGCAACCTGCTGCGTTGGATCAGCGGTTTGGGCCTCGCAGGCCTGGTCGTTGCACTCGTTGCAAGCGCGGTCGGCGCGATTCCATTTGCAGGAGTGCCGGGTGGTGTTGGGCTCGGCCTGTTGGCGGGGATGGGGTGCGGCCTTGAGTTGCAGTATCGACCGCCGTTCCTGGGCGGCGGATATCGTGAGCGAAAGGACGTTGAAATCGAAGATCTGTGGGTCGCGATCCTCGGAACGATTGTCGTCGCGCTCGGCCTCATCACTGCGAGCTGGAAGCTTGCTTCGTAGTTCGGCGCGACGCCGCCTAACCAGGCGTCGCTGCTGCCGAACGCAGCGAATCAGGGAAGCGAACGGGCGCCGCTCGCGATGACATCCTTTGTTTGCTCGCGTCGCCCGTTCGCGTTTCATTTAAGCGTTCGCAGCACAACGCCGTTCGTTATGCAGCCACCAGGTTCGGAGCACTGTAAGTGGCACTAACGAGAGTCGCGTGTTGGTCTGTCATAGTTACGAACGCCAGATCACGTAACCCTATGCCGGACTCGCCGGTCTCAGTGTCGGGCTCGTACTCGAATGAGATCTCCATGCAGATAGCGAACATCTTCCGCATATCGCGCTGCGTACTAGTCTGCGCTGCCTTTGCGATCGCCACGCCAAACGTCGGCGCGCAGACCCCAAGAGTTCTCGCCCTCGGACCTCGCACCGGCGAGCTGCGCGAGGCATTCTCCGTCGTTCAAGCAGTGCGCGAGTTGAAGGACGGACGTGTGATCGTCGCCGACGCCAAGGATCGCCTTGTCTGGATCGGTGACTTCACGACCGGCGCCGCAACACAATTCTCCCGCCAGGGCGCGGGCCCCGGCGAGTACAACTCTGCATCCGGCCTCTTCGCGGCACCGGGCGACTCGACGATGCTGCTCGACATGGGGAACCGGCGCATCGTCATGATCGACGACGCGGGCAAACCGGCGGGACAACGCGCGTTGTCGACGACCGCCACCATCGGAGGCCGTGTGATGGCTGTCCGCGCACCGGAGTTCGCCGACGCACGCGGCGTGCTGTACGCAAGCGCGGTGCCTGCCCCAACCCCCGGCGCGCCGCCTGGCACAACGGAGCTCGTGGTTCGATTGACGGCAACCGGCGCCGACTCGATCACGTCGATCGTGACGCCACCGGCGAAGCCGCGCAACCAATTCAGGGCCGACGGCACGACGTGGACCACCGCAGGTCCCAATCCGCTTGCGGCTCGTGACGGTTGGGCAGTGGCGCCCGATGGACGGATCGCGCTCGTGCGCGCCGCGGACTATCACGTCGACTGGATCGCGCGCGGCGAACGTGTGAGCGGCCGGCCCGTCGGAATCCCACGCCTTCCTCTCCGCGACGCAGACAAAGCCGACGTCCTGAGTCCAGCGAATCAGAAACAAGCGAGCACAAACGTTGGCGGCGCGACAACAATGTCGGCCATGCCGACGCCGCAATTCGATGACTGGCCAGAGGTGCTGCCGGCATTTCGCGCGAGGAGCCCCATCGTGTCGCCCGACGGGCGCCTCTGGGTCGAGCGCTTTCGTTCAGCGGGTGACAGCGTGCCAGTGCTCGATGTGTTCGACGCGACAGGCAACGCCGTTGCTCGCCTCACGCTGCCACGCAAGACGCGACTTATCGGATTCGGTGCGGAGGCGCTCTACGTCGTGCGCACCGACGACGACGACTTGCAGCACCTCGAACGCTATCGCATTCCGCGGCCTTAACGTGTTCGGCGTCCCACGTGGCCGTTGCGCGAGAGCCGCATAACCGGGCGTTGCTGCTGACGAACGCAGATGATTTCGGATGCGGCCGCCTCGCTGCGCTCGCTGGCCGCATTCATTATTAGGCGTTCGCAGCACAACGCCAACTCGTTCTCCGGACGTCGCTGCATCGTACCAGGGTGAGCCCACCGTAGAGACATGTGCCAGCGCTTCTCGACGGTGCGCTTTCGCGGGAGCAGCCGTGACTTCATTTGAACATCGCCAGGTGCAGGCCAACGGCATCAGCTTGCACGTAGCCACCGCGGGGAATCCCAAGAAGCCCGCTGTGATGTTTCCTCCACGGTTTCCCCGAGGGCTGGTTTTCCTGGCGACCGATCATGGAAGTGTTGGCGGATGATTACTTCCTCTTTGCGCCCGATCTTCGAGGATACGGACAGAGCGACAAACCTGCGGACGGGTACGGGATGATGGCGTTGACGGACGATGTTCATGACGTCGTCAAACAGCTCGCGGACAAACCCATCACTTTGGTGGGTCATGATTGGGGCGGCGCACTGGCGTGGATGTATGGGCATCGCTTTGGAGAGACGCTGCGCCAGTTGGTCGTGCTCAATTGTCCTCACCCCCAGGTCTTTATCAACGCCATCATCCAAGGACAGGACTGGCAACGCATCCGCAGCAGCTTCATGCTGTTCATCCAGCTTCCCTGGTTGCCCGAGACCGTGATCACAGGCGCTGATGGTTGGTTGCTACGACGAGGCCTCAAGTGGGCTGAAGGGAGCAAGGGGGCCATGACGGCGGCTCGTGTCGATGAGCTTGTGGGGAGTTTCAAGACAAACCGCGACGTCACCGGCCCCCTCAATTACTATCGCGAGTTCCTGCGGAACCTGCTCAGCAAGTCAGAGCGCACTCGGTTGATGACGGAGTTTGCGCGGCCCATTCCTGTTCCCTGCACGCTCATCTGGGGGGACAAAGACCAATTCCTGAGCGAACACGTGGCCAAGAAGAGTCACGAGCAAGCGCATTGTGATGTCGAGTGGCGGCCTTTGCCTGGCGTGGGGCACTTTGTGAGCATCGAGGCGCCGGACCGATTGGTGGCGGAGCTGCGCACGGTGCTTGCCCGGTAGAATGATCGAACCCCTGAGAAGACGCCGGAGAACACCGCGTTGCTGCTTCCGAACGCGCGATTTTGAATGCGGCGTGCTCGCTGCGCTCGCTGGCCGCATTCATTATTAAGCGTTCGCAGCACAACGCCATCATCCCGCTCCTGTGCCCACAAGGTTTCGCACGCTCCTTCGGCGTCACTGTCGTCATATCGCCCTCGCGGCATGGGCCAGCATCGCCGCCTGCGGAGCGCCTCCTCGCGACGAGACTCCTGACGGCAGCCCTCCCGTCCGCCCAGCGAGGAAAGGGGCTGTCGCCATCATTGGCACGGGCACCCTCGCGGGAGCGCTTGGACCGGCGTTGGGGGCACAGGGATATCGCGTCATTTACGGTAGTCGCGATCCTGGTCGCGGCGCCGTGAAGGAATTGGTCCGGCGATCCGGGCCAAATGCGACGGCGGTCAGTCAGCCGGAGGCGGCGTCTCAAGCCCCCGTGGTGGTGCTCGCCGTTCCCGGGGAAGTCGTGGTCGACGTCGCCGCCACGCTTGGCGATCTGAGCGGCAAGGTCGTGATCGACGTCAGCGGTGCTGAGAGACGGGTGGCGGCGGATGGCTATCAGGAACTGACGTCCGACAGCGCGCGCGCCGAGCGGATTCAGGTCCGGCATCCGACGATGCGCGTGGTCAGGATCAACCTGCCAAATATCGTCTACTTCATGGATCCGCTCGTCACGAAGACACGAGCGACTGTGTTCGTCGCGGGCAACGATCCCAAGGCCCGTGAAGCCGTGGCGAACATCCTGTTCGATATTGGCGTCGATCCTTGGGACGCCGGTCCGGTGCGGTTCGCGCGGTTGTTCGATGCGTTCAACACGCTGGCGAGTATCCCCGGGCAACAGCGGCGACCAGAGGGCTACCAACTGGTGATGATGCCAACGGTTCCGTTCTCGTGCTTCTTCGACATGGTTGAGTACTTCAAGTTTGGTGAGCCCGCGGAACTCAAACAACTGCCGACGTTCCCGCGACGCGAGCCCGCACCGACATGTGAGGAGTGGATGCGCCGCCTTCCGCCAATGGGGCCACCACCGCAGTGACGAGGTCCACTGCACGGGCAGTCTAGGAGCAGCCCAACAGCGCGCTGCCGCTGTCGAACGCAGAATTTCGGATGCGGCCGGCTCGCTCCGCTCGCTGGCCGCATTCATTATTACGCGTTCGAGCACAACGCCAACTCGTTGGACGGCAACGGTCCCACATTCAATGAACCTGCTCATCTTCGGAGCTTCGGGACACACCGGCCGGCACGTCATACGCGAAGCTCTCGCGCGCGGCCATCGGGTCAGTGCGTTCGCCCGCGATCCCGAAAAACTCGGGGATTTCGGTGCAGCGCTCAGTCTGATCCGCGGCGATGTGGGTGACGCGACGGCGGTGGCACAGGCCGTTCCTGGGCATGATGCGGTCGTCTCGACGCTCGGCGTCGGCACACCGCTACGACACGATCCGAAGGTGATCGCCGGCATCGAGCACATCTTGGCCGCCATGCAAGTCGCCAAGCTGAAGCGCCTGATCTACCAATCGTTCATCGGCGTAGAGGACAGCCGGGCCGCCGTCGGATTCGTGCTTCGCTTCATCGCACCGCTTCCGCTGCGACATGAGATTGCCGATCACGAAGTGAAGGAAGCGCTAATCAAGGCCAGCGCTACCGACTGGACAATCGTCCGACCGCCAAAGTTGACGAATGGGCCACGCACGACCTACCGAGTGGGACTAGACATCACGACGCGAGTACCGGTCCCGACTCTGTCGCGCGCAAGCGTTGCCCACTTCATTGTCAATGAACTGGAGGCACCGCAGTACATAAGAAAGGTCGCGCGTCTGCTTCGATGAGTAGGTTGCCGCCTAAGAGGCGTTGCTGAAGTGGAACCACCTGCGGTCGCGAGTCGCGAGAGCCGTTGGATCACGCCCGTCGAACTCGGCTTGCTCGGCGCGATTTGGGGTGCGTCATTCCTCTTCATGCGGATTGCCGCAACGGACTTCGGTTCGTTTGCGCTCGTCGAAGTTCGCTTGGTGCTGGGCGCGCTCGTGCTGCTGCCATTCTTGTTGCGCGCGCGGCGATCGCTGACGAAGACGCATTGGTGGAAACTGATCGGCATCGCCGCCGTGAATACCGCGATCCCATTCACTCTGTTCGCGTGGGCCGCGCAACGCGCGCCCGCAGGCATCGGCGCCATCACGAACGGAATGGCCGTCATGTTCACGGCGCTGATGGCGTTTGTGCTGTACGGCGAACGCATCAGCCCGCCGCGAGTGATCGGCTTGTTGCTCGGGTTCGTGGGCGTGGCGGTTCTGGCAAGCGGAAAGACGCACGGAGAGAGCGTGTGGCCGGCAGCACTGGCGGGAACCATCGCAGCGCTGATGTACGGTGTCGGTGGGAATTGGATACGCCGTCATCTTTCCAGCATTCCGCCGAGTGCGGTCGCAGCCGCTACGCTCGTTTGCGCCGGCGTGTTGCAGGCGCCCTTGGCCATCGCGACATGGCCGAGCACTTCGATTCCCACGCTGTCGTGGATCTGCGCGGCCGCGCTCGGCGTCGTGTGCAGCGGCATTGCGTATTTGCTCTATTACCGGCTCATCTTCAGAATCGGCGCGCCGCGTGCGGCCACCGTGACCTATCTCGTTCCCTTGTTCGGCGTCATTTGGGCGTGGTTGTTCTTGAGCGAGCCGCTCACGATCACGATGGCCATCGCAGGTGCATTGATCTTGAGCGGAGTCGCGCTCAACCAGCAACGCACGACCAGTGTCGTCAAATAAAGACCCGCAACTGGCTCGAGTAAGACTGCATCCAGCCGTGATCGTTACCGGCGGCGTTCTCTTGAGCGTCCTTGCGAGAAATACGTGGCGCTTGAGTCTGGATGCAGAAAGTCTGTCGATCCTTCGATACGTTGGAGTTGCACTCGTGGTCGTCGGAGTTGCAACGCTCGTGCTGGCGTACGGAAGGATGGCTCGGGCCAAAACAACAATTGATCCAAACGTGCACACGTCGAAGATCGTCACGTCCGGGATTTACGCATACTCGAGGAATCCCATATATCTGGGTTGGTTCGTATTACTTGCAGGCAGAGGATTGATGCGCGCCAGTGTGCTTGCACTTTTAGTAGCCGCCGCGATGCTACTCGTGCTCTACTGGGCAGTGATTGTAGCGGAAGAAGCATACCTGGAGAACAAATTCGGCGAAGAGTATTTGCGTTACAAAAAGAGCGTGAGGCGTTGGTTGTGATGCCATTGCTCTGGTTATCACGCGAACGGCTTTGATGCTCTGCAACGCCCTTTCGCTTGGCGGCGACACGTGCGCCTAACCAACGCCCACAAACTTGCGGCGATGCTCGCGTCGCGGCTTAGCCGCGTCGTGCCGAGTACACTTGGCGTGCGCGCGCACGGCCACCGCGTTGACGTTTTCGATGGGAACGAGTGCTTCCCTGCCTCCGCAGCAGCAGCAATCGTCGATGATAGCGACGGCCGGTCTCTCGAGGAGAAGGTCGAGGTCGCCAGTTGCGCCGTTCTCAACGGCGTTCAAGATGCCATTGCGCAGGCCCTTCGCGCGGAATGGCCAGTGCTGCCCAAAGGCGGCATGGCGCTTCCCGATGCCCGATGCGACGGCCCGCGACTACACCTTTGGTTTGGCGAGCGAGCGGCGCCCGTAGTCGAACTTGTGCCAATAGAGCTTAGCGAGTTCCGTGAGGGTGCTGAACGTGCGTAAGCCGCCCAATAACCTCGTCCAACAGGTCGAACTGCTCGCCTGCTCCGCCCGTGCTTGAACTGCCGGAGGCGATCGCGTCGTCGAGCGCTTGCTTGGACGGATAAAGTTCGCGCAGAACCAGCAGTGTCTTGCCGTCTCGCTCCTCAAAAGTCACCGTGGTAATCGGACCATCGCCGCCCTCCTCGTTCGTCAAGACGATGCGCGCGTTGGGAATCACTTCGAGATATCGGCCGAAGAACGCCATGGGCTGCTCGAAATCAGGGTGGCGGAACACGAAACGATACGTGCCGCCCGTGCGAACATCGGCGTCGCACGAAACGAAGGAGAATCCAAACGATTCCGGCACCCACCATCGCATAATCAGCTCGGGTTTGCTCCACGCCTCGAACACGATGTGTGCAGGCGCGTTGAACGTGCGCGTAACAGTCAACTCACGCTCAGACGTTCGTGCTACAGTCGTTGGGTTCTTCACAGTCGCGCTCATTTTCTTTTTTTCTCCCGTTTCAAATCTTCGACGACGTTGTCCAGCGCGTCGAAGCGTGCGTCCCAGAGCTGGCCGTACCGCGCAATCCATGCGGCCTCTTCGCGCAGCCGGCGCGCGCCGAGCTTGCAGGTCCGCACGCGCCAGACTTTTTCCGTGGTGACGAGACCCGCCTGCTCCAACACACCGACGTGCTTCTTCATGCCGGTGAGCGTCATTCGGAACTGCTCGGCGAGGTCGGTGATCGAAGCGTCCGAATCGGCGAGCCGTTCCAGAATTCCGCGACGCGTGGCATCCGAGATCGCGGCAAATGCGGCATCCAGGTGGGCTCGTTGTGACTGAACCATGTGGTTCAGTGTAAATCAGCATAGAGGCGGGTGCAAGGGGCGGGCGTGATTTCGGCTGCGGCTGGCGGACTGCGTCGGCGTGCCGCATTCATTAATAGCGTTTGCAGCTCAACACGTTCGTTAGGCCCTGTCAGGTGCCAGCCGACTGGCACCTCACCTCCCAAGGAGGCACAATGCTCACTCGACGTCTGGTACTCGCCGCAGTTGCTGCTGCTGGTGTTGCTGCATGCGCGCCAAGCGCGACTCGACCATCTCTACAACAGGTTCTCTGCTGACCACATCACCGATCCACCGAACGGACCAACGCTCCCAGTGGGCCCGCAGCTCCGTGCGTGGCACCAAGGCATGATGGATCTGAACGTCGTGAAGGTCACTATTTCGGCGCCTGCGCTGACCGGCTCCGGAAATATCGCGCTCGATCGTTACGAGTACACGATATCGGTGAAACCAAAGGCTGGTGGCGCTGGCGTTGAAGACCGCGGGAAGGGTATGTGGATTTGGCGGCGCCAGGCGGACAAGTCATGGATGCTTTCGTATGCGATCTGGAACAGCGACATTCCCATTCCGCCGGCGAAGTAGCGAGGGAACCTCACGCTGCAGCGCACAACGTTTGTGTTGGCTGGCGCGCGGCGCGTCTGCCGCATCGTTGGCCGCGTTTGCAGTTCAACGTCATTCGTTAGGCCGACGACAACCAACCGGGATGATGCTTGAAATGCGGCGCGCGGCGGCGCTTTCCGGCCGTTAGGGCGCGTCTCGCGGCAACTATGCGTTCCTTTTCTCTTTCGCTATCCAACGCGCGGTTCTTGCGAGCCATCGCGTGTTGCCTGACCGTTCTTGGCTGCGCTGCGACGCGTCCCGTCGCGTCCCGCAACGCATCATCTGCAACCGGTGACCGTTCGTGCGACGGATTGCCGAATGCCGTCGCGGACACGGCGGTTGATTTCGCCGATGAGCTCGCAAAACAATTGTACCCACCGGATTTCAGACCTCCGGTGTACCCGGCGACGTTGCGCGACGCGCTCATTTCCGGCAAAGTCGTCACATCATACGTCGTCGATACACTCGGCAGAGTTCCGCCTGGCGGCGCCTGGATCCACTCGGAAACCCATCGCATGCTAGGCGACGCGGTGTGCGCGCACATGAAAACCGCGCGTTACCTGCCCGCTCAGCTCAATGGTCGCCGCATCTCCATTCGCGTGCTGAACTATCCGGTGGAGTTCAGCATCCGCTAAGGATGCGTTGACTTTATCTCCTGACTGGAGGAGCCGGCGGCGCGGGAAGCGGCAGATCTGAATTGAAGCTGACCGATACCACCAGCCATTTCCCATCGGGCTGTCGACGTATGACGGCAAGTTGCTTCGCCGTATCGACGGGCACGCCCTTCATTTTGAGAACGACGGCGGATCGATACATCGCGGTGTTCACGTCGCCGCTGATCGCTACGTCGTTGAACGCGAAGTGTTCGACGGGCGGGAAGCCTTTGAACCACGCGACGAGCGCATCGGTGCCGGTGACCGCCTTACCGTTTGGCGGACGCACTTCCCCGTTTGGTTCAAACTGTGCTGCGTACGCGGCCGCGTCGTTTGCGCTGACCGCGCGCACGACCGCTGAGCCAACCTCGCGAACGGCCGCCTCATCAGCGGCTGTAAAAGTTGCAGCCGGCTGCTGGCTGCACGCACCGGCGGCAAACGCGAATGCCGCTGCAACGAAACGTCGTCGTGTCGTCATTTTCGGTTTCGGGATGGAGTTGAGTCAACGAGTTTCGCTCCAGCAGAATCGGTTGTCCAGTTCACCATTTCTCCGCGCGATCGCGTTGTGCTGGCGCGCGCTTCGCGGGCGCGTTCTATTTGACCGCCGTCATTGGAACGCCAATTCGTTGGAGCGACTGCCGACATTCGTTGCATGACCGCTAAGCGGCTTCTCTCGATGTGGGTGCTGGGTTTTGTCGTAGCCAGCTTCGCCCTCTTGGGGCGCGACCTCGTGCCGTACAAGTCTAGGTATCAACGCGAATTCGAAGCCCTCCAACGCGACTCGGCCGCAGCGGCTGCGCGCGCGGACTCGGTGCGCACGGCGAATGGTGACTCGATCGCGGCATACGTCTATGTCCCGCCTGACCCGCTCGGACTTCACGAGCGCGGTCGCGTGCGAGATGAAATGTGGAACGGTAATGCTGCTGGCTTTCTCGGTCTCGCTCTTGTATGGCGCACGATCGGTTGGTACCGCTCGCGCAAGAACGCTCCGGCGACGACTACGTAGTACGCGTCGCGACACACTTCCCTGTGCGACTCTGGACGATCCATCCCGCATATCTCGACGCACGCGGCCTCGTCGCGCTCTGGCGCGAAGCTCTGCTCGCGAAGGCCGTGTTAGCCAATAAGACGCGCGGTTATCGACACCATCCGCAACTCGAACGATTTCGCGATGCACCCGATCCGTCTGGCGCTCTCGACGCGTACCTGCACGGAGTGTACGCCGAGAGCCAACGCCGTGGATACCGCTTTGATGTCGGGAAACTCGGCCGCGCGCGGTCCGTTGCGCCGATACCCGCGACGCGCGGACAAATGACCTTCGAGTGGACACATCTGTTACATAAGCTGCGGCGTCGAAGCCCCGCGCACTTCCGCACGATCCGTGCAGTCCCTCGCCCGCGTGCCCATCCTCTTTTTCGCGTCAAACCGGGCCCTGTAGCTGGATGGGAGCGCTCGCCTAACGCACCTTAGATACGCTGCTTCATCTCCGCTTCTCAATCGGAGGCGCCCATGACCCCGCGCATCACACGCAGTGTGCTCGTACTGACAGCACTCGCCGTTCCAGTGCTGCTCGCCGCGACGCGCATTCAGGGCTCCAACATCGCTGACGCCATACTTGGCGAACCGGGTCAACGCACCGCGGAAGTTTCCACCGGCGAGCTCACCCGCATTCTCGCGGAACGCAGCGCGATTGTGCTCGACGCGCGTCCGCATCTCGAGTACGCAATCAGTCACATCCCCGGCGCACTGAACGTTGCCGCGAAGCCCAACGTTGCTGCGTCGATGTACATCTCTGATGTGGCCGAAGTTGGCCGGCTGGTCAACGACAACAAAGCGGCGCCGATCGTGTTGTATTGCAATGGGCCGCACTGCGGAAAGAGCAAACGACTCGCGGACGAATTGCTCGCTGCAGGATTCACCAGCATCCGCCGTTATCAACTGGGCATCCCCGTATGGCGCGCACTCGGCGGCGTGACGGAGATTGACGCTGACGGGCTTCGTCACGTTCTCGCGAATGATCGAACCGCCGTTGTGGTTGATGCGCGCGATTCCACCGCGTTTCGCGCCGGCACGATTTCCAATGCGCGGCACATTCCGCGAAGCGGAGTGCTCGACGGGAAAGACGTCGGCGAAGTGCGTCGCGCGAAGGACGATGGCCGGCTTCCGATGAACGATCACAACACGCGCATCATCGTGATCGGTTCAACTGTACAGGATTCGCGTTACGTTGCGGAAGCGCTCGCGCGCGAAGCGTTTCACAACGTTGCGTTTTATCGCGGAACGGCGAGTGAAGCGTTGGCAGCTGCTCGTCAATAGCGCACCATAGCTTCACGTTTGTCGCGTTAGGTACGAGTCCACCCTTTGCATCGGTAGATACTTCGTGATCAAGATCGCGCTCGTAAGTCTGGCTGCACTCACGCTCAGCGGCTCGACGAAGGAGCGGCCGCAAGTCGAGGTTGCACCGTTTCGCATGACGATCGCATCAACCCCGACGGGCTGGTCTGGTCACTGCGATTCAGGGTGCGCGTGGATCGACGCCACCGTCGAATGCAACGATGCGTGTAGTGTCCGAATCGATGCGTACAGCCTGGCGGCGGTGAGTGCGCTGCCAACAGTGCCGCGCGACTCGAGCGCGTTCGTCTTTGTCGCCGAACGAGTCGACGGTTCGGTGCACGCCGTTGCTCGTCGTGGTACCGCATGGAGCGAACTCACATGGTCGTGCGACGGAAGCGTGCACCGCGCCGTCGTCCACAGCTTCGGCGTGTCCGCGATGTGCCGCGATGGCTCCTAGCGCGTTCCGACGCTGATAAATCGCGGACGTCATGGAGCAAGGCGATCTTAAGTTCGAGTGGTATGACGCTTGGATTCTCGCTGCGGTCGCGTGGTCTGCCGAAGGCGACGCTCCGATTCCGTTGTGGAAGCTGATTTGGACGGCCGACGCATTGAACAAAGCAATCGTGACCCGCGGCGAACTCGAGTGCGGGATCGGACGTCTGGTACGCGCAGGGTTTGTCGAAGTTGCGCCTGAGGGTTTCAAAGCGATGCCAAAAGCGCTCGCGCTCGTCGCACCTGGCCCACCGATGGAAATCGTATCAAAGGCGATCGGTGCGCAGGAGTGGTCGTCGCAAGCAGAGTTTCCGCGCGCGCTGGGCGCCACGTACGTGACCGCAGAGGCATACGACAAAGCGCTCAAGAAATACCACAAGGAGTTCTGGAAGCGCTATCATCAGCCAAAACAAGACAACGCGTGACCCCCTCGAGCTCTACGATTTTGGCAACGTCGCTCGGTACGCGTTGATCGCATTGACCGCGGTCGTCACGCGCAGGTCGGAAATCTTGCGACCGAGATCCTGAAGCCACGCGAGCGACTCGAACTTGATGCCGTTGATCGACGCTTCGCCGGCCTTCACACGCTGTTCATATCGAATCGCCAGCGGATCGGCGAGCGAAAGCGTCGCATCAATGCCAAGCTCTTCGTGCAAGCCACTGCTGCCCTGACTCGCACCGATGCGAATCTGCTCGGGAATCTTCAGTTCATTCTGTATGTACGGCTGAACGTGCGACGTGTGGTTGTAATACTCGGCGATGTGCTTGAAGTAGACCTTCTCCGGACTCGCTGCGTAAACCTTCGTGAGCGAGTCGGCGGCGCCTTGCATGCCGCGCGTGTTTCCGCCGCTGTCGCCCAGATAATAGATCTCCTTGAAGCCCATGCTTCGCAGAAAATTGCCGATATCGAAGAGCAACGCGAGGTATGTGGCTTGCGAGATCATCGGACCTGCTCGGCCCGCGCGAATGTTGGCGCCGGCGTTGCCCGGTTCGAGCGTTACGAGCGGCGCGACGAGCGTCTTGCCCATTTTCCGCGCAATCATCTCGCCGTGCAGTCTGTTGTTGATGTTGTGCTTGTTCATCACGAGGTTGGCGCTGTTGTCCTCCACGCCACCCGTCATGATCAGCACCGTCGTGTAGCCTTCCTTGATCAGATCGCGAAGCTCGGGCTGCGTGAGTTCTTCGATCCACACCGTGTTGACGCCCGCGATCGTGCGCGGCTTGTCCGGCGCCGGGTTGCCGCCGCGCTGCGCCGAAGCGCTCGCAGCAAACAGCGTCATAGTCATGAGAACCATCAGCTTCGTGCGCATCGCGTCTCCTGGAGCCGGGGCGTTTGTCAAATACGTCGCAGTGAATTTGGCGCCCCTCAGCGATTCATCAAGCCTTTGCGCGCTTCTTGGTCTGGATGATCATGCGCGCCGTGCGCGTGCGCACGAATTTCACCCCGGCATGTTTGATCGCCGCCTTGATCAATGCGTTGATGTCGCCGCGATCGATGTCGGCTGCGCTTTCGACGTTCACGCTGCGCACTTTGCCGCCCGAACCTTCGAGCAGGCCTTTCGGATCCGGGATGGATTTGTCGAAATACAGCTTCACGCCGCTGGGCACAACTGTCATCGCGACGATTGCTTCGTAGCCGCGCTCCGACATACTGAACGCCACCACCACAGAGTTCGGGTAGTCGTACACAATCTGATAGCACCCGGGAAACGTGCGCCGGAGTTTCGGCATGCATCGCTTCGCCAGTGCGACGGTGTCCGCGGGAAAGCGCGACAGAAACGCCGACAACTGCGCGCTCGGACTTGGTGCTCGCGCCTTCGTTGTCATTTCATCGCCGCGACGTGCGCCACAAACTGATCGACCGCGATCTCGGTGCCTGCGTAGAAACCTGACGTCTTGTTTGTTGTGAAATCCGCTTCGTTGCGGTGCAACGCGGTGAACACGTAGCGAGTTCCCTTGCCCACAGTTTCCATCGTCACGATTGCGGTGATGGGAATGTCGTCGAACACCGCGGGGCGATAGCCGGGAAACAACATTGACGTCCACACGAGCCGCTGCATTGGCACGACGTCTAGGAAGCAGCCGAGGTTGGGAAATTCCTGGCCGTTTTCGCCGGCGATGTCGATGCTGAACATGCCGCCTGGCCGCAGGTCCATTTCAGCGCGCGCGACGCGTCCCCACGCTTTGGGCATGTACCACTCTTTGAGATGCTCCGGCTTGGTGAGCGCTTCCCACACAAGCCGCGCGGGCGCGTCGATGAATCGCTCGATGGCGAAATCGAGTTTCGGATTGAACGCGAATTGCTTGCTCATGATTGCGATTCCTTCTTCTTGAGTTGTTTGACGTAATCGTCGAAGCGGTCCAGGCGTGCTTCCCATTCTTTGCGGCGCGCGGTCAACCAATCCTCGGCGACTTTGAATCGTTCGGGCGCGAGTTCGTACGTGCGTACGCGTCCACGTTTCTTTGACTTCACCAACCGGCTCTGTTCGAGCACCGAGAGGTGCTCCACGAACGACGGGAGCTTCATGTCGAACGGCGCAGCTAACTCGCTGACCGTGGCCGGCCCTGTCGACAACTGCTCCAGGACTTTGCGCCGTGTCGTGTTGGACAGGGCGTAGAAGACGTCGTCGGTGACTGCAGTTTGAACCATCGCAACACCCATCGATTGGTTGAGCGGCCCGATCGGATGGGATGAGTGTAATGGCGCCTGATACTTAGGTCAAGGCCTAAGTATTGTCACGCGACAAAGACGCGCTGGTGCAACCACTTAGCGACGTCAGTCCATTCTGAGTACGGTCGCCGGATCCGTCCCCGACGCCCGCAACGCCGGCACCGTGCACGCAACGACCGCAACAATCAACACCAGCGCGAGCGATGCGCCGATCGTGATCGGGTCCGTCGGCCCGATACCATAGAGCCATTTTCCAAGCAACGGCGCGGTGGACACACTCACGGCGAGCCCGATCACACCGCCAACAAGAATTGGCCGCACGCCCTGCGACACCACCATCCCCGCGACACCACTCGGCGCCGCACCAATCGCAAGGCGCACCGCGATTTCGCGCGAGCGCTGAAGTACGAGATACGACACGACGCCGTACAACCCGACCGCGGCAAGGAACAGTGTCAACGCGGCGCTCACCAACAGCACCATTCGTCCGAGCCTCACCTCGGCGAAACTCGTCAACATCATCGTTTGCATTGTCGCGACTTCGGCGACTGGAACGTCCGGATCAACGGATGCGAGCGCACGATGAATCGCGCGTAGCGCGTCATTTGGATTACCGGCAACCCGCACACCAAGTCGCGCTTCGCGCTGCGCACCGAACGGCATTTGCCAAAACGCGACGAACGCCACGTACAGCGGCGGTTCGCCAACCGCGACTGAGTGGTAATCCTTCACCACGCCAACGACCTGGAACGTGCTCCCATTCAGCACTACGCTGCGGCCGAGCACGTCGGTGGTGCGCCACAGTCGTCGCGCGAGGCTTTCATTGACGACGGTGACGAGCGGTGCACCGGGCGTGTCGTCGTTGGTGAAATCCCTGCCGGCGACCATAGGAACGCGGAGCGTTTCGAAATACCGATCGCCGACATCCATG
This sequence comes from Gemmatimonadaceae bacterium, assembly GCA_035277145.1. Lineage (GTDB taxonomy): Bacteria > Gemmatimonadota > Gemmatimonadetes > Gemmatimonadales > Gemmatimonadaceae > DASRAP01. The sequence goes on from DATELA010000064.1 coordinate 71,415, forward strand.
TAGTTCACGCGCGATGCCGGATCAGTCGGCACTGGTTCGCCGGGAAGAGACGCGAAGATGGGGCCACCCTTCCAGCGCACATCGATCGACCAACGATTGAGCGTTGCACCGACAACACCAGGCAATGCGCGAACCCGCTCCACTGCATCGTGGAGATAGCGCGCTGCGCGTTCTTCGGAATAGCCAACGAGAGACGGACGAAGCCGCGCTTGTACCAGATGCGCTGGATCGAGCGTGCCTCCTGCGACCGCGCGGTCGAAACTTCGTCTGAGCAGGCCCGCAGCGACCAACAACACAACAGCGAGCACGGTTTGCACGCTCACGAGCACGAATCGCGCGCGATTCCCTTCGCGGCTGCTCTTTGTTTTGAGCGCTTCCGACGCGCTCACCTTCGACATGCGCAACGCTGGAAAGAGCCCAAACATCACGACAGTCAGTAGCGTTGCGCACGCAACGAACAGCAACACGTTGCCGTCAACGGGCAATCCGATGCGGCGATTGTTCGTGACGAAAAAGTCGGCTAGCACGCGCGATGCACCGAGCGTGAGCGCGATGCCCACGGCGCCGCCGATGACGCCGAGCATGAGGCATTCCGTCAGCAACTGTCGGACGATGCGCCCGCGACTCGCGCCTAACGACGAGCGGAGCGCGAACTCACGCCGTCGAGCCATTCCGCGCGACAACAACAAGCCACTGAGATTCGCCGATGCAACGGCGAAGAGCACGAGCGCGATGGCCCAGAGGAGTTTGCTCAGGCCTCGGTACTGCAATTGTTCGATGTCGCGAATGCCGAGTGCGGGCGCCGCGACGATGCGCGGCGGAACGCGGGCGGTGTCGACGCCTTCGACGAGCGTCGTGAAGAGTCCATCGAGTTCCCGTTGTGCATCGCGAAGCTCAACACCCGGGCCGAGTCGCGCCATGGTGCTGGTGACTGCGCACGCGAAGTCGAAGCCATCGCAAAAGCGATAGCCTGTGTGCAACATCATCGTCGGAATCCACAACACGTTCACCAGACCACCGGTGATGCCGTCGAAGCCAGGCGGTGCGACACCGACAATTGTGAATGACCGACCGTTGACGGTGATGTGTTCGCCAATCACACCCGAGTCGCCGGCGAATCGCGCGTGCCACAAACCATGTCCGATCACGACGACGGCGTCGCGATCGCGAACCGAATCTTCGCTCGCGAGAAAGAAGCGGCCGATCGCCGGGCGAAGCCCGAGCATGCGGAAATAGTCGGCCGACACAACGGCACCGGGCAGTTCGCCGGATTCACCACGCGCGGTCACATAGAGCGGCGCCGTCGAATAGTGCGCAGCAATTGCGTCGAATGCTTTCGTGCGTGCGCGCAATCTCTCGAACGCGGGATAACCGATCGTACCTGAACGCGTCGCGGGATAGTCGGCCTGCACGTGCACGAGCCGCTCGCCTTCCGGCACGGCGAGCGGTCGCATGTACACGGCGCTCGCAAAGTTGAACACGGTCGTCGTGGCCGCGATCGCGAGCGCGATCGTGATCACTGCGCTGACGGTAAAGCCCGGATTGCGGCCGAGCGAAGCAGCGCCGTATCGCACGTCGCGCGCGAGATCGTCGAGCACCGCGCTGCGCTGCTGATCGCGCGACGCCTCAGTCCACTGCGTCTTGCCACCGAAATCGATCAGCGCCGCTCGTCTGGCGTCAGCGGGAGACATTCCGCGCGCGATGTGTCGCGCCGTCGCTTTCTCTATATGAAATGCGAGCTCTTCGTCGAGTTCAGCGTCCTGCGACGCGCGACCGCTGAATCCAGCGGCGAGTTTCAGCGTCGCGAGTGCGCGCGCGAACACCGACATCGTCGGCATGTCAGGCGAGCTCCGCTCGCATCACGAGGTTCACCGCGCGCGAGAGCCGGTCCCACTCCTCTTGTTCCTGCGCGAGCGCGCGCCGGCCTGACGTCGTCAAAGCGTAATAGCGAGCGCGGCGGTTGTTCTCAGTCATGCGCCACGACGACGTGATGAATCCCTGTCGTGCGAGCCGGTGCAACGCGGGATAGAGCGCGCCCTGGTTCACGCGCAGTGCATCCTTGGACCACTGCTCGATGCGCTCGGTGATTCCCCACCCGTGCATGGGTTCGAGCTGCAGCGACTTGAGCACCAGCATGTCCAGCGTTCCCTGCAGCAGATCCGCCATCAGCACGCTCCTCTCTACCGCAGAGAGTAACGCGACCATCTGGCACTGTCAATGGCGTCGCGCGTGTGACGCGTTACGCAATTGCGGTCACTCCGACTGCAGCACGCTCGCCGGACTCAACCGCGCCGCGCGCATCGCAGGAATCACCGTTGCAAGGATCGTGATTGCCGTGATGAGCAACGTCGCACTCCCGAGTATCAGCGGGTCGGATGCACGAATTGCGTACACACGATTTGCAATGATCTGCCCGGAGGCATAGGCGAGGCTCACGCCGATCGCCGCACCGATCACGCCCAGCGTGGCGCCGCGCTTCATGACCATTGCGAACACCGACTGCGGACTCGCGCCGAGCGCGAGGCGTGTAGCCATTTCGTCGCGGCGAAGCGATGCCGCGTACGACACAACACCGTAGATGCCAACGGCGGCCAGCACAATTGCAATACCGGCGAAGATCAGCATCAGCATCATGCCGAGTTCCTGACGGCGAAGCGTTCCGCCTACCAAGTCGGACACCTTCTCGAAATCCAGCGCCATCGTCGGGTTGAGTTTGCGCGCCTCAGCGCGCATCGCGTCTTGCACACCAGCCGTGTTACCTGGGGCCGTATGCACGACGGCGGTCAATCGACGGAACGGTGCCTGTGACAACGGTGAGTAGTAAGCAGGCTCTGCGGCGTCGGCCATCGTCTTTTGTCGAACATCCTCAACCACGCCAACGATGGTCACTTCGTTTTGCGGATTCGGCGCAGGATAGCCCGCGGCGAATTGCACACCGATGGGATCGCGTCCGTTGAGATACCGGTCGACAAACGTGCGATTCACAATCGCGACAGGCGTGCTCGTCGGTGTGTCTTCAGGACCGAAGTCGCGCCCCTTGAGCAGCGGCGTGCCCATCGCGGAAAAAAGTCCCTGACTCACAAAGCGCTGGCGCGTGCCGGGTGGATTGGCGGCATCGAACGCTTCGCCGTGGAATTGCGCGAGCAACGAACTCTCGAGCGTGCCGCGTAACGGGAAGTTTGACGCGAGCCCCGCACCAGTAACGCCGGGAACGTTGCGCAATGCGGTGAGCAAGTTCGCGTGCGCTTGCAACACCGTCACACCGTCGGGAAAACGTTGTCCGAGGAACGTCGCGTCGAAGATCACGCGATCGTTCGCAACAAAACCGGCGTTGGTATTACGGAGATTCGAGAACCCGCGCACCAACCATCCCGCGCCGGCCACGAGCATGATCGCAAGTGCAACTTCGGCAACGGTCATCCACGTGAGCCAGCGCATGGTACCCCGCCCCGCGCTGGTGGAGCGTGAACTGTCGCTCATGAGCGTCTTCATGTCGCTGCGCATCAGTCGCACCGCAGGCGCAAGCGAAATGATTGCACCAGTGATGATCAGCGTGACGAGCGTGAACGCGAGCACGCGCATGTCGAATGGCGTTGCGTCGAGCCGCGGCAGTTTTGCTGCACCGAGTGACAACAGCGCACGCAGTCCCACCGCGCCGACGATGACGCCAGCAATCGTACCCAGAGCAGACAACACGAGCGATTCAGTGACCAGCTGCCGAACCAGACGCGCCCAACCTGCACCGAGTGCGGCGCGCACAGCCATTTCGCGCGCTTGGCCCGCAGCGCGGGCGAGCAACAGGTTCGCGACGTTCACACACGCGAGTAACAACAGCAGCGCCGTTGCCGACATCACGATGATCAGGATCGGACCGAGATCACCGACGATCGATTCGACCAAAGGCTTGGTGACATAAATGCGGTTGCGCGCCGACGCCGGAAAATCCGCCGCGATTCCCGCAATCACTGTCGACATCTCCGCCTCGGCGCGCTCGAGCGTTACGCCGGGCTTGAGACGCATGAAACCTTCCTGCGAATGATTTACGTCCGTCGGTGGAACACGCTGCGCGATCCACACGTCTGCGCTGTGCGGAATATCGAAGTCGGCGGGCGCAACGCCGGACACGGTCGATGCGAATTCCGCGAAACGAATGGCTTTACCCACCACCTGCGGATCGCTGTTGTACAACTGCCGCCACAAGCGCGTCGAGATGATCACCGCAGGGAGCGGACCGGGTTGCGGAGGCGCGTTTGGGACGGGCTGAAACACAACGTGGTCTTCGTGTTTCAATCCACCGACCGTCATTGGCAAACCGAACAGCTCGAAGAATCCCTCGCTCACCTGATAGACCTTCACCGCAGTCGGCGTCTCGTCAGACGCGAGCAACGTGAGATTGCCCGGGATGAAACCGGCCGCGCGTTCGATCGAGAGTTTGGGATCGTTGAGCCGGAAGATCTCGCTGCCGGACAGCATGCCCGTGGTTACGCGACCATCCGTTAGCGCCGTGCGCAGACTGTAGAGTTCGTCGGGATTCGGATACGGAAGCGGCTTCAGGAGCACCGCGCTGAGCGCGGTGAAAATCGCGGTCGTTGCGCCGACGCCGAGCGCAAGCGTGGCGATGGCGGTGAGCGGAAAACTCGGCGAGCGCCGGAATGAGCGCAGCGCGACACGGATGTCCTGAAGGATCGTTTCCATCGAAGGTGCTCCGGAGTGTGCTGTAATGACTCGGCCCCGCGCCGACAATGTTGCATGGGTCCGCGATTATTGGATGTCTCGGTGGGACGGCACGTTGTACGGCTTTGGTACGGAGTGCATATACATGGCCAAGCCCCCACCCATCTTCGGAGACGCGATGAAAGTCACGCCCGTGGTTCTCGTAGCAGCGATGTCGTTGATCTCGAGCAACGCGTTCGCACAAGGCGGGTGGGGCAAAGTGAAATCATGGACGGGGACACTCACGATCGAAGCGACGGACTCGAGCCGCACGGCGAACTCGAGCGTGTTCATGACCTACAAAGCGACCGGTCCGTTCACCATCGCCGATGACATGATGGGCGACGGCGATCACGTGATGTGGCCGCAGCCGTCGATCGAACTCATGTCTGACCCGACGAAGCTGGCGGCGGCATATGACACGTGGCAGGCGCGTGTGGTTGCGACGTATGCGTTCAAAGGCGTCGACGAAACCGGCGCGCCGGTCTCGCAAACGTGTACCGCGGACGGGCCCGCGCGCGGACGCGTCGGCGTTGCGCTGAGCGGCGCGTCGGACTACATGCTGCAGGTGACCGCACCGGATGCCGCGTTCAAGTGCAGCAGTCCCACGACCATGTACAAGCCGAACGTGGGCGCGGTTCGCCCATCGGCGCTATCGGTGACCGGAGCGCAGGGCGATCCGGGCAAGGTGACGAACACGAAAACGTTCAAAGTGCGCAACACCAATATCGTCGTGACGTTCTCGATGGCACCCACGAAGTAGCGTTCGCAGTCCGTCCCGCATAACACATTCATCATGCGGCTTCGCTCGATCGTCCTCGCGTTCGTTGTTCCGCTTGTTACCGTCGCCGCGGTACGAGCTCCGCGCACCCAAGCGCCGCGGCAGGTGCGAACGGTGTGTACGTGCTCCGACCTCGTTACGCTCGTGAACCGGCTGAACATGGCGCAGGCAGCGGCCGAAGTGCTGTACGCGCAAGTCGCGCAAATCGAAGCAGCGCAGCGTGCGGCGGGCCGCGAATTCATGATGGACGAGCGCAACGCGTCGGGCCAATCCAATTACGACCAGATCGCCGCGACCATCAACGAAGCAATGAGCAGTGTGCAGATGGCGGGCGTGAAAACGGGCGGCGGAAAGACGGACGCGAAATGCAAGATGACCGTCGACGCCGATGGAACGCCGTGCCTCAACGAAGTCATTGCCGCGCACGAGCAGGATGTGCACGTCGACGCGTGCAAAGCCGAAGAGAAGGCTGGTGCGTTCACGGTCCTCGGCAATCGGCCTGTGGCAACAGCGGTCGCGTACGCGAAGGAGGAAATCCGCGGTTACGAGCGCGAGATGGCGAAGATCCGCGAAATACTCAGGTCGCTACCGCCCGAGTGCCAAAGCGAATGGGTCGGGTTCATCTATTTCTACGAGAAGAACGCGCTCGCGACGACCATCACGCTGGGCCCATCAAACACGCGCGTGTCCGGTACGCAAACAACGAAGTCAGACTTTACGCGCGCCGCGAGATTTCTTTTTCGCTCAAACGGTACACCACTGCTGAACGTGCGCGCCGGAAAGATCGACGAAATGGGATCCACCGGCGTCGCGAAAACTCAGTGTCGCGGCGGACTCGCCGGTTCAATGGGTGCAGAGCGCACGGTGTATACGACGTCGTCGACCAAGAATGAAATCAGTGCGTTCACCGAGGCCGATGCGGAGGCGTCGTTCAGTTTCGATTCCACGACCGGCAGCTATTCACTCTCCATTCGCGTCCCGGACTCTCAGGGTACCGGAACGACGATATCGTCGCTGCGTGTGCGAGGCTCGTGCGATCCCGCGCACGACGTCACGAATGGTGGCACGGCGTCGCTCAGTGAACCGTTTGCTGGTACGTCCATTGCCGTCGACGACAGCACGGCGAAGTCCGCCATCCAGATCCGTGGCGAGAAAACCTTTGACTGGTCACCTTCCGCGATGCCGCCCGGCGTTACGCACTCGCACACGGGTCGAATCACCTGGATTCTGTACCGCGTGCCGTAGGCCGTTGCGCGCATCCGTGGTCGTCGCGCCCTGATTGCGCTAGTATCCTGACCGCCCCTCACGCGACGCTGACATGATTCAAGCATTCCTGCACGACCTGAAGTTCGCGATCCGCTCTTTCGCGAAGCGACCGCTCTTTGCGGGCGTCATCATCCTGACGCTCGGACTCGGCATCGCAAGCAACGTTGCCATCTTCAGCGTCGCGAACGCGGTGCTCTTCCGCGCGTTGCCATTTGAGAATCCTGAACAACTCGCGTTTGTCTGGACCCGGCAACCGAAAACCAACGTTGCACGCTCGCTCGTATCGGGGCCCGATCTCAAAGACTACGGGACTGAGACGACACGATTTCAGGGATTCGGTGCAGCGGTAGCGCTCGCCGGTACGCTCACTGGAGAAGGAACGCCGGAACGCATCGTCAACGCGTACGTCTCCTGGAATACGCTCGACCTGCTCGGTGTGCGCCCAATACTCGGCCGCACGCACCGTGAAGACGATTCATTCCGGATCAACCCGCAAGAGTTCGGACAGCCGAATCCGAATATTCCGCCGAACAAAGTCGTGCTGAGCCACGGCTTGTGGCTGCGGCGTTTTGGTGGCGACTCGTCGGTGATCGGCAAGACAATTCAAATGGATGGCTGGGGATCGGTCGTCATCGGCGTTCTGCCGCGTGACTTCCGCATCTATTTGCCGCCCGATGCCGGCATGCCGTCGAACATCGACGCATGGGGCATCTTGCCGAACAACCTCTCCGAGTTTCAGCGCGAAGCAGCGTTCCTCACGGTCTTCACGCGACTCAAACCCGGCGTCACGCTCGAGCAGGCGCAGGGCGACATGTCGCGCCTGGCCGGCGTGCTCAGAGAGCGGCACCAGTTCCACAAAACACAGGATCTCCAGATCATCGTCGCCGGCATGCATCGCGACATTGTCGAACACGCGCGGCCCGCGTTGCTCGCGCTTCTCGGCGCTGTGAGTTTCGTGTTGCTGATTGCGTGCGCGAACATTGCAAATCTGTTGCTCGTGCGCGCGTCGGAACGTGGACGTGAAATCGCGGTGCGTGCGGCGCTGGGAAGCGGACGCGGCCGCATCGTCGCGCAGATGCTCACCGAAAGCCTGACACTCGGTGCCGGCGGTCTGTTGCTCGGTCTGTTGCTCGCGTGGCAAGGCATTCGCGTCATCAAAGCGCTGAGCCCGGCTGACTTACCGCGAATTGAAAGCGTGTCGCTCGACGGACGCGCGTTCCTGTTCGCCGCGCTCGTGACGATCGTCGCGGCGTTGCTGTTCGGTTTGGCGCCCGCGCTGCGCGCGTTGCGTACCAATTTGTCCGACGCACTGCGCGATCGTGGCACCGATACGGGTGGCGCGAAAAAGAACAAACTCCGCACTGCGCTCGTGATCGGCGAAGTGACGCTGTCGCTGGTGCTGCTCATCGGCGCAGGGCTGATGGTGCGCAGCTTCGCCGCCATTCAGCGCGTCAATCCGGGATTCGACGCGAACAACGTCGTGACGTTTACGTCGCCGATGCCGTTCGTGAAATACCTGACGTCACAAGCACGCGCGACATTCTACAACCAGTTGAGTGACCGTCTCGCGGCGATGCCCGGTGTGGAAGTCGTTGGCGGTGCAACGCCGTTGCCACTCGCCGGCGGCGAACAGTACTCCGTCGGGTCGTATGGCAAGATCGGCGACGCAGAAGACGTCTACCAAAGCAACAAGGCGGATTTCAAAGCAGTAATTCCCGGCTATTTCGAAGCGCTCAAGATCAAACTCGTCGCCGGTCGCACGTTTATCCGATCAGATAATGAAGACGCGGCACTCGATGTCGCCGTCGTCGATGAAAAGTTCGCAGCAAAAGTGTTCGGCAAAGAGAATCCCATCGGCGCGCAAATTCACGTCGATCATTTCAACGAAAAGACATTCCGGATCGAGCGAGTGCCGATCACGATCGTCGGCGTCGTCGGTAACGCGCGCGCTGCATCGCTCGCTGCGGAGGGCCGAGAGACTGTGTATGTGCCGTACGTGTTCCAGGCGTTCTTGCCGGTGACGTTCACGGTACGCACGGCGGCGGCGCCATCGAGTCTGCTCAATCGGATTCGTGAGGAGGTCAAGGCGCTGGATCCTGATGTACCGGTAGCCGACCTGGCGCCATTCCAAACGTTCGTCACCAAAGCGATGGCGCAGACCAAGTTTCTGCTCGCACTGTCGGCAACATTTGCTGGACTAGCGTTGGTGCTCGCGGCGCTCGGATTGTACGGCGTCATTTCATTCTCGGCGCGGCAGCGCACGCGAGAGATCGGTGTGCGCATTGCGCTCGGCGCCAGCAACGCAGATGTGCTGAAGCTGATTCTCGGTCAGGGCTTGGTGCTGGCCGTGGTCGGTATCGCGCTGGGGCTCGTCGCGTCCGTTGTACTGACGCGCGTGGTCAGCAGTTATCTGGTTGGCGTGAGCGCCAGGGACTTGATGACGTTCGTCGCAGTGCCGCTCGTGCTGCTCGCCGTGTCACTCATCGCGTCGTACATCCCCGCGCGCCGGGCGACGGCTGTTGATCCCGTTCGCGCACTGCATGACGAATAAACGGCGCGCGACGTGATCAGCGCGCCGTTGGTGTGACTCTAAACAGTCCGCCCGGGTTGCTGTCCTCGATCATCCAGATGGCACCGTCTGGCGCGACGGCCACATCGCGAATCCGGTGAGCGACGCTCCAGCGTTCTGCAGAAGTCGCGCCGCCGGTTTTGTCGAACGTGATGCGGTTGAGTGTGCGCGTCGCCATCCCGCCCATCAGCGCTGAGCCGTTCCACTGCGGGAACATCGCGCCGTTGTAAAACGTGAGGCTTCCTGGCGCGATGATCGGCGTCCAGTAGATCACCGGTTTCACGAGGTCGGGGCGCGTATCGGGACTCGGAATCGGCACGCCGTTGTAATTGACGGCGTATGCAACGAGCGGCCACCCGTAATTCTTTCCGGGCTCAATCAGGTTCAACTCATCGCCGCCGCGCGGTCCGTGCTCGACTTCCCACAGCCGGCCGTCGGGCCCGAACGCCAAACCGTACGGCGTTCGAAAACCCGTCGCCCATGTTTCTGACGGAGTCGGGTTCGGACCGGAAAACTTGTACGTGTATGCGACGGCCGCCGTTTTTGCGGCTTCCGTATCGCGCGGCGGATTGATCACGCTGAGCGAGTCAGCGCCGTTCTTTCCCGCCTGCGGATTCCCTGGCGCCGGTTTCCCGTCGAGCGTGAGGCGCAGGATTTTCCCCAACGGCGAGTCGGGATCCTGCGCAGGCGTCATGCGCTGCCGGTCGCCGACTGTGAGAAAGAGATACCGCTTGTCGGGAGAGAATGCGATTGCCGCGCCGAACTGACCACCGCGACCGCGTTGCGCGTCGCGCCAGATGACTTCGAGCCCTTCGAGGCTGGCCACTGTGTCTGCAATCGCGAGTCGTGCGCGCGCCAACGCGAGACTCGACCCGCCATCACCAGGTTCTGAGTACGTGAGGTACACGTTGCGGTCGCTCGCGTAGTTTGGCGACGCATAGACGCCCAACATTCCGCCTTGTCCGGCGGCTAAGACAGCCGGCACGTTCCGCACAGGCGTCTTGCGGCCCTCCTGGGTTACCAGCCACACGGGACCAACCTTTTCCGTGATCAGCATGCGTCCATCGGAAAGAAAGGCGATGCGCCACGGCAAGTTGAACGTTGCGACCTGTGTCATCGTGAACGGGAGGCTTGCCTCCGGCACCTGAGCGCCGGCGTTGACCGGGTCGCGTGGCGGTGCATTCACGGGTACCGGCGACGCGCTGGACGCAGCCGCTGGCGAGCGGTGGCACGCAGCGTTCGCCAGGAGCAACACGGCACTCGCGAACGCTTTCATGGGAATCGTGTCGAATCGGAGCATGGTCATGGTGAAAACGATACGTGATGGAGTCGGCGTCGCGCCAGTTCGCCCCACGCGTCTGGTTGCGTGACAGATTGGGGCCGTCCGCGGTACTTTTTTGCGATGATCACACTCCGTGAGAAGGATTCTGGTGCGAACGTCGGCAGCATCTCTGACGACGAACTGCAGTTCTTGATTGACGCTCTCGAAGAGGAATCCAGTGGCGACACCGATTACTGGATCGACGGGCCAACCATCGACATGCTCGAAGAGGACGGCGCACCGGTCGGACTCGTGACCATGCTGCGGGCGGCGCTTCGTGGGCGAGACGGCATCGACATTGTTTGGAACAAGGCGTAGCGCGAAGGCCCCAACCCTGCGACCGCCGACGGTGTCTAGACGGGATACCGTCATCCGGAGATAGCGGTGCGCGCCATTTCGAAACTGTCGTCCGTCACTCTAGCGGTGCTGCTCGTGTTTCCCGCAACGAGCGTCGCGCAAGTGAGCCTCACCGCGCGTGACACGGCGGCGCTCGCCGCGGAGATCGCGCGCATCGCGACGGCGACGCGACAGGCGTTGTCCATGAAGAGCGCGAGCGCGCTCACCGCTGACTCCACGATGAGCGTTCGCACATCCGACGGACGAACGCTCAACGCGGCACAATTCCGCGCCGATCTTCAGCGTCGCATGGACATTACTACGCGCGTCGACACGGTTGCGGAAGTGCTCGATAGCGTTCGGCGCGTCACCGCGGACAGCGTCCTCACCTATGCATCGCAACGGTTCGTGGGCCTTGTTCGTGTCCCCGGCCGACCGGAGCGCGTTCTGGTTTACACCGTGATCAACGAACGTCCGCTCGTCCGCTCGCGCGGTCAGTGGCGGATCACGGGCGCAGTACGCGAAATCGGCGGCCGAAGTGTTTGGGTGGACGAAACACCTGCCGGCATCGCCGCGGCGGTGGATTCCGTTCGCGCGCTGGACAGTGCATGGGCGCGTACATACGCGACGAACGACACCGTGCTCGCGGCGGCCGTGATGGGAGAGCGCTTTCTGATGACCAGCTCCGACGGCCGCATCAAGGACAAAGCGACCGAGATGGGCGACATCCGGCCGTCAGCGGATGTGCAGATGCTTCACTTCCGCACGTCCGACGTGCGCATTGAGACATTCGCCGGCGCTGGCGTTGTGATGGGCGTCGCCGATTGGGCATACACCTCGCGCGGGCAACGATCGACAGTACGGCGGAGCTACGCGGCTGTGTACATCCGAGGTGGACCGCTGGGCTGGCAACTCGTCAGCCTGCACATGGGCGGCTTGCGATAACATCGCGCAATCAGCGCGTGTGCACTTCAACTGATTGCGACCGCCGCTGCCATACACGTCCACCCTGCGCCTGCGCCGCGATTGAATTAACCTGAGGCGCGTGACGTCCTCACCAATTCAGATTCGTCGAGCCACAGACGCTGACTGGCCGCAGCTGTGGGCGTTGATGCGCGATGTATTCGCGGGCGGCGATACCTACACACTCACCGAAGATGCGACCGAAGCGGACGCGCTCGCGCACTGGCGCGGCGACGGAATGACTGCATTCGTCGCGGTCGATGGCGAGGTAGTCGTTGGCTCGTACACGTTGCGGCGCAATCAGCGCGGCCGTGGCGCGCACGTCGCGAATGCGGGATTCATGGTGCATCGCGATTACGCGGGGCGCGGTATCGGCACGGCGCTCGGTCAGCATGCGCTCGACACCGCACGCGCGGCGGGCTACGCGGCAATGCAATTCAATTTCGTTGTCAGCACAAACACGCGCGCGGTCGAACTCTGGAAGCGCTTGGGGTTTTCGATTGTCGGCACTGTGCCCGGTGCGTTCATGCATCGCGAGCGCGGCGCCGTTGCCGTTCACATCATGCACCGCACCTTGTAACCGCACATGAAGATTCTCGGCGGCATTCTCGGTGCGATTCTCGCGCCAACGTTGTTGGTGGCCCTTGTAGTGGCCGTCTACCCGCAATCCGGCGCGGAGAATTTCGATCCGGTGACGCCGGTCATGACGATCATGGCCGCGGCAGCCGCTCTCGTCGTCGGCGCGATTGTTGGCGTGTTCATCGCCAGCGCACTGCAGCAAGGCGACAGGCGTTATGCCGGGATGCTCGCGGTTGCGACACTTGTATTGATCGCGCTGTACCCGGGTTGGGTCGCATTCATCCTCTACGGTCCGCGCCCAGTAGTGAAACCGACGCGCGCGTCGGAACGCGATGCGTGGGCTGCGGAACGAATCAACTTCTTCAAGCGGTACGGATTCTCTGAGCAGCCAGGCCTGTCACTCGCGTGGCAAGTGCGCACCTGTCAGCTCGCGGGCGGATGCGAAACGATTCGGTGGCAACACTACGGCAACGGCGAAGATTCCGTCGCGCAACACACGAGCGCATATCGACTCGGCGACGACGGCTGGCGATGGAACACAATCACTGGGTCGCCGAGCCGGACGATTGTGTTTGTCGATCCGCGCCTCAAGCGCGAAGGTCCGGTGTTTGAAGTGCGCGGTCACGACATTCTTCGCCGCGCGACGCGCGATGCGCCAGCATTCTCTACGGACTCATCGCTGGCCGCGATGCTCGCGATGCCGGAGTGTCTTGCACGCTTGGCTAAGACTGCGCGCGCAGCGGGTACATGGGATGGGCGCGCCGATTCGCTGCCATCGGTGATTGCATCGCAGAGCTCGCCAGTTGACGGATGTCCGCGGATGGGGCTGTACACACCACGCGAGTTTCCCCGTGATCCGTGGATCTTTGAGATCCGCGATGGTCACGCGATACACCGGCGGTTCGAGCTCACGCCGGACGCGAGCAACGCCGACACGCCATTCCGGTTTTCGTTCAGGGAGAGCGGCCGCGGATTCTTCCGCGAAGCGCACGGCGCGTGGCACGTGCGCGATTCCGGCAGCCCGACGACGAGCGATCCCCCACCACCGCCGTGCATGTTCGACCTCAATGTCCCGTGCGCGACACCAACTGCTGACGACGATGACGACTAGGTACGATAACGACTGACTACGATTGCGACTGACTACGATTACGACTGACTACGACGACGACTGAGTACGAGTACGACTGACTACGACTACCACTACCTGCGATTACAGCGCGTACGCCCTGCCGAGTGGTCGTTGTTCGTCGTAATCGTTGTTAGTGGTTCTCGTTGTTAGTCGTTCTCGTTGTTAGTCGTTCTCGTGGCTAGTCGTTATCGTTGCCCGTTTTCCGTCGTCAGTCGATACGCAACTTTCTCCATCGGTGACAGCCGGACGACGTGCTTGTCCACGGTGATGACGAGGTCGCCGCTCCTTTCGCGCCGCACCACTGGCGCCACGGTCGACAGTACCTCGACTTTGACTTTGTTGAATTCCGCCTGGTATTGCACCGGAAGCGTGTCGCGCCTGTCTCGCGCGCTCAGCACGTACCGCTTGGTTTGCGAAACCACGTAGGGACCTTTAGCGCCACGCAGCGAAAGCACGATCTCTCCGTCGCGCGGCGTTTGACGAAGGACCACGCGCATGCGCCGCGGATCCGTGATCGTGCGGTTCACCGCGACAATCGTATCGCCAGGCTGGGGGCCGAAGCGCACGTTGCGCGCGACGCTGCGCACAATGAGCGGGCCAACGCGCGTGGACGAATCGGGTGCCGGTGCGTCGCACGCTTCGCAACTGAGCGCGATGCCAAACCACCCATCGCGCGACTCCTGCGCAGCCGCGGGCGCGCGCGTGCTTTGCGCAGTTTGTGAACTGTAGACCACCGGCGCCATCGCTCCCGCGCAAAAGCAGAGCACAAGCGACGCAGTCAGCGTTCGTGCATGCATGTCAGTACCACTCCACAAAATCGGGTTGATTCGCATCGACCGCGGCGAGCAGCGGGTTCGCTGGTGAAGCCGCACGCCATAGCTCCATTGCGGCAACACCCGTACCGACACCAGCAACGAACCACGCAGCCGCGATCAACGATCGACGAACCCGCGCCGGCGTCGCGCGCAGCAGCGCTCGGTCTCGCAATGCACCAATCGTTCTGTCCGTGAATCCCGCGCTCGGCGCCAGCTCGCGAGACGCGCGGGCAAATGCAGCTTCGACGACGGGATCATGATCGTGTTCGTGTCCGCTCATGCGGATGCCTCCTCGTGTGAACTCGGATCGAGCAGCGCGCGCAGCTTTCTGCGCGCGTGGTGCAGATGCGCCTTCGATGTTCCAACGGCGATGCCGAGCGCTTCGGCGATGTCTTCGTGGGTGTAGCCTTCGATGTCGTGCATCACGATTACACTGCGCGGATTTGCGCTGAGTGTCGCGAGCGCGTTCTCCAGGTCAGTGCTGAGGTGGACATCGCGTTCGACGGCAGCGACGGCCGGCGCATCATCCAGCGTCAGATGCGGCGTTCGCATCTCGTATTTGCGCAGGTGATCGAGCGCGGCGCGAATCGCGATGCGCGTGAACCATGTTGCGAACGCGGACTCAGCGCGGAACTGTGCGATCGAACCGAACGCGCGGATCCACGCGTCCTGAAGCACATCCTCCGCGACGTCGCCATGCGGACCGAGTACTCGAACCACTGTACGCAGCGCTCGCGCCGAGAACCGGTCGATGAGCACTCGTGCGGCGGATTCGGAGCGGTCTCGTCGAAACGCGTCGACGACAGCCATGTCGCTGGCGACGGCGAGCGCGTGGTAGCCGGTCACAATGGTTGGACGTGACCAGGGTGACTGGGGGTTTACGACCATCGAGCGAAGGACTGAGGGCTCGGGGCGCGCGCGAGCTAGTGGGTTGCTTGAGGGCGCGCG
>DATELA010000065.1:0-21283 GCA_035277145.1 Gemmatimonadaceae bacterium
TAGCATCCACGTCATGATTGCACCTTCCGATTACACCCGCATCGCGCGCGCCATCGAGTGGCTCGACGAGCACGCGAGTAAGAAACCATCGCTGTCCGACGCGGCGCGTGCGTCGGGACTGAGCCCGGCGCATTTCCAGCGTCTGTTCACACAGTGGGCCGGCATTTCTCCCAAGCGTTTTCTTCAGGCGCGCACCGCAGAAACGGCGATGCGCTTGTTGCGCGACGGAAAGCCGACGCTCGAAGCCGCGTATGACGCGGGGCTTTCCGGACCATCGCGATTGCACGATCTCGCAGTTCACGCAGAAGCCGTAACGCCCGGCGAACTCAAGACCGGCGGCGCCGGACTCGTGATTCAGTACGGGCTGTATCCAACGCCGTTCGGCGAAGCGATGATTGCCGCTACTGCGCGTGGACTGTGCTATCTCGCGTTCGTGCAGGGCGGGAACCGCGCGGAACCGTTGCGCGAACTGAAGCGACGATGGTCCGCTGCACGCATCGAGCGCGACGACGATTCACTCGCACCGTTTGCGCGTCGCGCGTTTCCCGAAACGGTGAAGAAGGGCGGTCCACTCTCTGTGCATATTCGCGGAACGAACTTTCAACTCCGTGTGTGGAACGCGCTGCTCCAATTAGGGCAAGCGGAAACCACGACGTACTCGACCATCGCGAACAGCATTGGCGAACCAGCGGCGCAGCGCGCCGTTGGATCAGCGGTCGGCGCGAATCCGATTTCGTGGTTGATCCCGTGTCACCGCGTACTGCGCGGCGACGGCGGCCTTGGAGGCTACGCCTGGGGCACCGAGCGCAAGCGCGCGATGCTCGTGTGGGAAGGGCTGCAAAAACAGCCGAGGATCGAGAAGCGAAAAGAAGGAAGCGAGGAGACGAGTTAGCGCGGAACAAGCAAGGATCGAGAAGCGAAAATGAAGGAATCGAGAATGCGAGTTTAGAGGGTACGGGAAGAAAGGAGGATGAGAACTTCGGTTCTCATCCTCTTTTTCTTCGTGTCTCGCTTCTGACTTGCTCGCCCCTCTGTTTTCGTTCCTCGCTTCTCGCAGTTCAGGCCGCGAACGCCAGGCTCACAACTCGACGAGCTCCGCGTTTCAGCGCGCGATGCACCGCGCGCGCATATCGCATGAAGTTCGCGCCCGCCCACGGGTGTCGCGTGAAGAACTCGAACGGGAGCGCGTCGCCCTTCAGTTGATTACACGCGTGGCACGCGATCACGAGATTGCCGGGATCGTGCGTGCCCCGGCGCGAGAGCGGTTGTACGTGATCGAGCGTCGCGGTTTCTGAGGTCAGCAGCGTCGCGCAATAGACGCAGCGCCGGCCGCAATCACGCATCGTGGCGCGTTTGACCGCCCATTTATGGTGACGCGCCGCGCGCCGGCGCGCGCGACGGGTTGGGCCGCGCGAACCGCGCGGCGCAAAGACGCGGAAATGCTGCCGAAAGCCCATTGCCCCTCGCCCGAAAAGACGACACCCCGCCAAGAGCCCGGACTCTTTGGCGGGGTGACGTGTTGGCTGCGGCTGGCGAGCTCACGCGCACGTAAGCGTGGCGGTCGTAGCCCGTGCTGTCGTCTTCGATCGGGAGCGTACATGCGCCTCGCGATTGAATGAGCCAGCCTGCGACCGTACGACGAGTCATAGTCTTGCTCCGTAACACGAGCCGCGCAAGACCTCTGCGCAATTAGCGCTTGGTTGCAAGCACGATGCCGGATTAGAAACTCCAGCGCACTCCGCCGTTGATGGTGCGTCCGCTCAACTCGGTCCACGCGCGCAACATTTTGTTACCGAGCAGCATCAGTTTTTGGTTCTCGCATCAGTCGTGCGATCGACCAGATCCCCAGCACCGGACCGACTGCCAGCATCGCAAACGCCGCGCTCCAGCTTGCGGCGTCAACGACCGGCGGCACGAGTTGAATGGTGATCGTCGTCAGCAGAAATCCGAGCGACGTCTGCATGGTCAGCGCCGTGCCGACGGCGTGCGGCGGAACACTCTCGGTGACGAGTACGCTGAACTGCGCGCTGTCCGCGATGACAAAGAATCCCCACGCGAGCGCGAGCGGCGTCATGATGAACCAGCTCGCGCCGAATGAGAGCGCGACAAGCAGCGCGCATGCGCCGCTCGCCGCCATCGCAACGATGGTGAGTCGTGCGCGGCCGATGCGATCGGCGACGAGCCCGCCCCAAACGCATCCCGCGCCACCGATCGCCACCGTCGCGAACGCGAGCAGGTTCACCCACGACGACGTTGTGCCCGATCGCGCCATCGCGCTCGCCGCGAGAAACGCGGGGATCCAGGTCCAGTATGAGTACAACTCGGCCATGTGACCGAGATAGCCGCCGAGTGCGAGGCGATACCGGCGGCCGTGGAGTACGTCGCGGACGAGCGTCCATGAAAAACGCGGCGACGGAAACGCATACGGCCCGTCGCGATACTCGAGCCACACGAATGCCGCGGCAATCACCGCAGCAGCCGATGCACTCAGCACAATGTGCGTCGCGGTGAGCGCGGGAAAACTCTTGAGCAGGTACGGCAGCGCTTTGCCGACGGTGAGCGCGCCAACGACTGTGCCAACCGCAAGACCGCGCCGCGCGCGGAACCACGTGGCCGCCATTTTCATCACCGGCGGATACACGCCGGCGAGGAACGCGCCCGTCGCGAAACGCGTCATGAGCGCGACGCTGTATCCGTTCGCGCCGAGCAGTGCGGCGTTCGCGGCAGCGGCAAGGATGGCGCACACTGCATAGAGAGCGCGCGCGGGTACGATATCAGCGAGGTTGGCGACCGCGATGACCGCGGTGCCGAATACGAAGCCGAGCTGCACGGCCGTCGTGAGTCCACCGACTTCGCTCGGTGTAAGTCCCCACTCTGCCGCGAGCGACGGTGCGACCGCGTTCCCTGCGAACCACGCGCACATGCCGAGCACTTCGGCCAGCGCGAGCAGCGCGAGCATGCGCCAGCGTCGTGGGTCGGTGTCGGGTGCGAGTTGCGACGCGCGCGGCGATGCGGGCTGCGGCGCGGGCGCGGCGGGCGGCGTGGTGCCAGTCACGGCGCGCACGATACCCTCGCGGCGGCGGCGGGGGTAGCTTTTGCCCATGGCCACTTCGACAAAAGCGGAGCGACGCACCGCGCACGGCCTTTCGCGCGAAGCACTCGTCGACGCCTACCGCACGATGCTCCTGTCACGACGCATTGATGACAAGGAGATCCAGCTCAAGCGGCAAAACAAGATTTTCTTCCAGATCTCGAGTGCTGGGCACGAAGCGATCATGGCCGCTGCAGGCCACGTGCTGAAGCCGACTCACGACTGGTTCTATCTGTACTACCGCGACCGAGCGCTGTGTCTCAAGCTCGGCATGACGCCGGCAGAAATGTTGTATTCAGCCGTCGGCGCAGCAGCGGATCCAAATTCTGGCGGACGCCAGATGCCGAGCCATTGGGGGCACGACAAGCTCAACATCGTCACGTGCTCGTCGCCGACGGGCACGCAATTCCTACAGGCAGTCGGTGCAGCGGAAGCGACGGTTCGCGCGAAACAGGCAGGCATCAGCGACGGATTCAAGAACGACGAAGTTGTGCTCGTCACAACGGGCGAAGGTCAAACATCTGAAGGCGAGTTCTGGGAATCGCTGAACACGGCGTGCAATCTCAAGCTTCCCATTGTGTATCTCGTCGAAGACAACGGCTATGCGATTTCAGTGCCCGTCGAGGTGAATACGGCGGGCGGTTCTATTTCCAAGCTGGTCGGTTCATTCCCGAACCTGTTGATCGAACAGGTTGACGGTTGCGATTTCCTCGCGTCGCTCGATGTGATGCGACGCGTGGTCGACCACGTTCGCGCGGGGAAAGGACCTGCACTGGTACACGCGCACGTCATTCGTCCGTATTCGCACTCGCTGTCGGACGACGAAGTGTTGTACAAGCCCGCGGAAGAACGCGAAGCCGAAGCCGCGCGCGACCCGCTGAACACGTACTCGGCGTGGTTGATTGGCGAAGGGCACGCGACGGAAGCGGACATTGCAAAGATTCGCGAAGCGGTGGACGCGGAAGTACTCGCTGCAACCGACGACGCGCTCGCGCAAGCGCAGCCCGATGCGTCGACGGTCTATTACGGCGTGTATTCACCGGACGTCGATCCGGCGAGCGAGCAGTTCGATACCGAAGACGATCCCAAGTTCAGCGGCGAACCGACAACGATGGTCGACCTGCTGAACGTGTGCATGCGCGACGAAATGCGCCGCAACGATCGCATCGTCGTGTTCGGTGAAGACGTCGCCGACGTGTCGCGCGAAGAGTACATGGGCCGCGTGAAGGGCAAAGGCGGCGTGTTCAAGGTGACGTGGGGCCTGCAGAAGGAATTCGGCGGCAACCGCGTGTACAACTCGCCGCTCGCTGAAGCAAACATCATTGGCCGCGCGATTGGTCTCGCGCACCGCGGGTTCAAACCGGTCGTCGAAATTCAGTTCTTCGACTACATCTGGCCGGCGTACATGCAGCTGCGCAACGAATTAGCGACGATGCGCTGGCGCTCGAACAACAAATTCAGTTCGCCGATTGTCGTGCGCACCACGTATGGTGGATACATCCGCGGCGCGATTTATCACTCGGAGACGGGCGCGTCGTTATTCACGCACTGCCCCGGCCTGCGCGTGGTGTGTCCGTCGACGGCGCTCGACGCAAACGGATTGTTGCGCACCGCGATTCGCTGCGACGATCCGGTGATTTTCCTCGAGCACAAGCATCTGTACCGGCAGACGTACAACAAAGCCGCGTACCCCGGACCGAATTTCATGATTCCGTTCGGCAAAGCGCGCGTGGTGCGTCAGGGCACGGATGTGACGCTCGTGACGTACGGCGCGACGGTGCAACGCGCCTTTGTTGCGTCAAATGAGGTTGCCGAGCGTGGAATTTCCGTTGAACTGATCGACCTGCGCACGTTGTCACCGTGGGATCGTGCAACCGTGATGGCGTCGGTCAAGAAGACGAATCGCGTGATCGTCGCGTACGAAGACTCGATGTCGTGGGGCTACGGCGCCGAAATCGCCGCCGCAATTGCGGACGAATGTTTCCCGTGGCTCGACGCACCGGTGCATCGCGTTGCGAGCACGGACACGTTCGTCGGCTATGCGCCGCAGCTCGAAGACGCGATTCTTCCCCAGGCCGCGGACTTTGTGAAGGCGATTGAGCAGGTGGCGGCCTTCTAAAAGAAAGGATCGAGGAGCGAGTATGAGGGTGTAGAAGCGAGAGAAGGAGAAATGAGAAAAGAGGAGGAGAACCGAGTTCTCCTCCTCTCTTCTTTCCGTACCCTCCAACTCGCTTCTACACCCTTCGTCTTCGCTTCTCGTTCCTTAGTAGTTCCCCCCGCGCCCACGTCCTCGCATTCCCTGCATCATCGTGTTGGGGTCGAGCACCCGCATGCCCGGCGGTAACTCGAGTTCCGCGGGATCGAACATCACTTGCTTGAAATCGATCGTCTCGATCGTCGTCGTGTCCTTGCCGCGATTCGAGTTGCTGATGATCACCATCTTCAGCGGCACTGATCCCTTCGGAATCTTCGCTTCGAACGCGCGGTTCACCGACGCTGACGAGCCGCCGAGAAACATTCCGCTGAAGCGATCGCTGTATTTCTGAAACGCGGCGCCCATTGTGCCAATGTTCGCCATCCACATCTCGATCGTTCCCTCTGTGTTTCCGCGCGCACCTTTCGATGTCGAGCGAAAGCGGCGTGTGGGATGACCAAGAATCCGTTCGCCCACACCGAGGTCTTCGATCGCGCCAATCGCTGCTTCGACGTCGCGCGCGCGCTCGACTTCGGCCCCGCGTCCACCGCGCCCGCCCATCGGGTTACCCTGCGCAAGACTGGCCACATCGGCGGCAACAGCCATCTGCATGCCCGGCATGACGACGGTCATTTTTCCGTCACCGGTCACGAGCACGTACAAACCAGCGGTCATGTTGCTGATGACGTTGCCGATGGCTTCTTCGCCGCGACCCATGCCGCCGTCGCCACCGCGACCGGAACCAGGACCGCCACCGCGCGCAGAAGCGAAGCGCGCGAGATCGATGTCCATGCGCATGCGATCGCCGGCGGACAACACGGTCCATTCGACCGGTGTGCCGTTGGTCTGATTGCTCGTCATGCGCCACGACATCTCAGTTCCCTGCTGCTGCTGAGCGCCAGCCGACACAGCGATCAACAGCGAAGCACCAACCAGGAAACGCTTCATAACTCGACCTCCGCTACTCAACTAGTTCAGCCCGCCGCGTCCACGCCCGCCCATCATCGCGCTCATATCCATGACCTGCATGCCGGCGGGGACTTCGAATTCGGTGGCCTCGAACGTTGCCTTCTTGATCTCGGCGACTTCCATCGTGACGGACGATTTGCCTTTTTCGGTGGTCCACATGGAGACGAAGCGCAACGCAACCGCGTTAGGCGGAAGTTTTTTCATCGAGATCTCTACGATGTCTTTTGCACCGCCCATCATCTGCGGGGCCATCGTTTGCGAATACTTGCGGAGCGCGGCGAACGCCTCGCTAGGATCCGACGTCACCCACGTTTCGGTGGTCGACTCGATCGTCTCGGTGGTGGCGGTTCCCATTACACTGACCGTCATCTTGTACTTCGTTTCTACCCGGAACTTGCGCGTTGCAAAGCCAAGGATCCGCTCGCCTGCGCCAAGGTCGGTGACCTTGAGCCAGCCAGGCAGGGTGTCGACCGTCATCTTGATCATGCCGCCCATTGCTCCACCGCCGCCTCCGAACAGCGCGCCGGGATCCGCAACCATCGCCATGCCCATGCTCGGCATGACCGTGACCATCTTGTTGTCGGGCTGCACGAGTATGTACATGCCGCCCATCATTGCCGCGGCACCTGCCATCTGATCGCCGCCGCCGCGGCCGGCCATCATCTTGGCCATATCCATTTCCATACGAATGCGATCGCCAGCGGACTTGATGACGACGTCCATTTGGATTGGACCGGCCGGCATGCCGGCCGCCGCGGCGTTGATGGGCATTTCCATCGTCATCTTCATCGTGATCTGATAGCCGTCGACGCGCTGCACGGCCGGCGATGCGGCATCGAGTGTTACGAGTGCCGCTGCTCCCAACGCGATCGTCGCGCTGGATCGAAGTAACGGACTACGCATGTGTGCTCCTTGGTGTGTGTGCACCACTAGCGCCGCTGCGCCATTGCATCGCGAATATCGAGCAGGATTTCGAAATAGAGTTGCTCACGCCGATACGCGAAGTCGAGCGTGCGCATTTGCGCGTCGTCTTCGGTTTGCTTTGCGGCTTCGAACGCCTCGCGATACATGTCGTCGAGGTTTGCCATAATGCGGTCGCGTGAGCGGGACATCGTCGATTGAGAAGTTGAGGTCGGCGCGCTGGTCCGCGCCTCGACGTCCTGACCTACGGATTCGTCACTGCGCGGTTCCGCGGGCAGGAGCAAGCGCTTCACGGCTCCGAGGGCGAGCCGGCGGGGATTGAGGGCGTCCAGCACAGCAGGGCAAGCTAGGGGTGTAGGCGGTAGGTGGTAGGCGGTAGGCGGTAGTGGGTAGTCGGTAGTCGGTAGTCGGTAGTCGGTAATCGGTAGTCGGTAATCGGTAGTCGGTAGTCGGTAGTCGGTGGGCACGCCAGACGACACACTACAGACTACCGACCACTGCCCCCCAGCTTGCATCCATCGATAAATCCGCCTAGTTTGCTCCACTCATCGAGATAACAACTCCGCGCAATTTCCACGCGCGGGGTATGTCTCGGTGCGACCTGGAGAGAACACACAATGAGCAACGTCAAAGTCTTCACCCTGATGGCCGCCCTCACGGCGATGCTGTGCGCGATTGGCGGCGCAATGGGAGGCATGAACGGCGTCGTGATGGCGCTGATCTTCGCGGGACTCATGAACGTCTTCGCCTACTGGACCTCGGCCTCCATGGTGCTGCGCATGTACGGCGCCAAGAAAGTGACCGCGGCCGACGCACCCGAGTTGTACGAAATGGTCGACCGGCTGCGGCAGCGCGCTGGCCTGCCAATGCCGACGGTCGCGATTGCGCCGCACGATCAACCCAACGCGTTTGCGACGGGACGCAATCCTGAGAACGCGGTGGTGTGCGTAACCAACGGACTCATGCGCGTCATGGGACGTGATGAACTTGAAGGCGTAATTGCGCACGAACTCGCGCACATCAAGAATCGCGACATGCTGCTGCAAACAGTCACGGCGACGATCGCAGGCGCGATTGGCTGGGCTGCACAATTCGCGATGATGTTTGGCGGCCGCGACGAAGAGGGCAACAGCAATCCGATCGCGGGCATTCTGATCATGATCTTCGGCTCACTCGCGGCCGGCCTGATTCAGATGGCGATCAGCCGTCAACGTGAGTTCAAAGCCGATGCTGTCGGCGCGCAAATCGTGGGTCGTCCGCACGGACTCGCGAACGCGCTGCGTCGTCTCGAAGCGGCGTCGAAACAAATCCCGATGGACGTCGCACCAGCGGCGGCGCCGCTCGCGATCATCAATCCGCTCGCGGCGTTCAGAGGGCGCGGACTTTCGAATTTGTTTTCTACGCACCCCTCGACAGAAGAGCGGATTCAGCGGCTGCTCGCGCTGGCGTAGGAACAACCGAGGACGGAGGACGGACAGGGAAGTGAGAAGTGCGAGGAAATCGGTGCCCTCCTCGCACTTCTCATTTCCCTATCCGTCTTCCGTCCTTATTGCCGTTTATCGGAGGCCGCGCGTCTGCATGAGCCTCGCCACCGCCTGATCCTCCATCGCGTGTGGCAGAAGCTTGTTGAACACGTCGGAATCCGACTCGCCTTCGGCTTCGAGAATTGGTGGCGGATTTCCTGGGGTCTGCCCGGGGCGAAGCTGACCGCCGCGTCGATCCACTTCGAGAACCGCGCGGACGGGCGTCTCGCCTTCGGGGCTCGTGCGCCGAATGCGAACGCTCGGTCCACCTGCCAGCGGTCGTTCGTAGAGGATATCGCTCACGATTCGAGTCGGTGAAAGACCGCTTCCGTCACCACGCGGCCGTCGCGCAGGTGCTCGACCACGATACGCTCAAGAAGTTCCGGCGTCACCCCCCTGTACCACACGCCGTCGGGATAAACGACCACGATTGGCCCTCCGTCGCACACGCCCAGGCATGGCGTTTCACCGCGTTTCACACGTGTGGGACCAAACAACAGGTTTTCGCGCTCGAGCAACCGCGCGAGCTGCGCGTACAACACCGCGCCGCGCCGATCCGGCGAGCAAAAACCTCCGCTACAAACAAAAACGTGGCGACGGTACGGTTCCACAGGACGACAGAAGACGAGAAGACGAGAGGACGAGACCTGTGAGCATATTACAGTCCCACGCAGGCCTTGGAGCAGCATGACACCTCGATTGCACCGTCCCGTGCTGATGACATTGGGACTTCTCGCACTCAGCGCGCCCTCGCGGGCGCAGGTGCCGGACAGCGCCGCCGTCGCAGCGATGGCGCGCCAGCCGGCCACGGTGCTGCCGTTCGATCCACGCGCGACCATGCGCGTGTTGCCCAATGGGCTCCGCTACTACATCCGGTCGAACGCAAAACCTGAAAAGCGCGTCGAGCTCCGGCTGGTCGTAAACGTCGGCAGTATCGTGGAGGACGACGATCAACTCGGGCTCGCGCACGTGCTCGAGCACATGGCGTTCAACGGTACGCGCACGTTTGCCAAGCAACAAATCGTCGACTTCATCGAGCGCGCCGGCATGACGTTTGGCGCAGACCTGAACGCGGGTACGAGCTTCGACGAAACGATGTACGAATTGCGTGTGCCGAGTGACACGGGGAATTACGTCGCGCGCGCGCTCGATTGGTTCGCTGATATCGCGAGCGGCGGCATCACGCTCGACTCGCTCGAAGTCGAAAAAGAGCGGCCCGTCGTCGTCGAAGAATGGCGGCTCGGAAAAGGCGCATCAGAGCGCATGCAGCAAAAGCAGTTCCCGGTGCTGTTCAAGGATTCGCGGTACGCATCGCGATGGCCGATCGGCACGAAAGAGTCACTCGACAAATTCACGCGCGCTGCGCTGCTGCGACTCTATCGCGATTGGTACCGGCCGGATTTGATGGCGGTCGTCGTGGTCGGCGACATTCCCGTCGATTCAGTCGACGCAATGATTCGCGCGCGCTTTTCGCGCATCCCTGCAGTCGCAGCAACCGCGCGTTCGCGCGACGTCGCGACCGTGCCGGGCCACACTGAAACGCTCGTGAGCATCGCGACTGACCCGGAAGCATCCGAGTCGAACGTCGGCGTCGTGTGGAAGCAAACTCCGGTCAAGCGTTCGACGGTGCGCGACTTTCAGCGCGACATCGCGGAAGGATTGTTTCTCGCGATGTTGAACCGGCGATTCAGCGAAATCGTGCGGAAGCCGAACGCGCCGTTCGTCGACGCGGGCGTTGGGCAAGGCCGGCTGGTTCGTGCAAGCGAGTCGTTCTCGCTGAGTGCCATCGTGCAAGACGGCGGAATCGAGAAAGGACTCAGCGCCGCGCTCGCTGAAGCGGAGCGCGTACGCAGACACGGATTCACGTCGACGGAATTCGAGCGGGAAAAACTCAACCTGCTCCGCTCGAACGACATTCAGTACGCGGAGCGCGATCGCACCGAATCCGCGACTTTCGCCGCGCGCTACGCGGATCATTTCCTGACCGGCGATCCCGTGCTCGGCATTGAAGTTCGTTCGATGCTTACGCACGCTGTCCTTCCGATGGTCACTGTTCCGCAGATCAACGCGCTCGCGAACGAATGGCTTGTGGAGCGCAACCGCGTAATTCTCGCGACCGCTCCACAAAAGACGGGCAGCGCGGTGCCAAGCGAAGGCGCGCTGCGCACAGCACTGACTCGCGTGCGCACCGCGAACGTCACGCCATACGTGGATGCAGTCGCGTCCGCTCCGCTCGTACCGGTGCGTCCAACACCGGGCAAGATCGTGCGCGAACGAACGATCGATGCGATTGGCGTAACAGAGTGGACGTTGTCGAATGGAATCCGCGTCCTGATCAAGCCGACCGATTTTCAGGCGGATCAAGTGCTCATTTCCGGCGTCAGCATTGGCGGCGTTGGTGGACTGTCAGCTGATCGCTACTACTCCGCGCTGCTTGGTCCACTGCTGCTGGAACGCGGCGGCGCAGGGACGATCGATGCGACGTCGCTCACCAAACTGATGGACGGTAAGGCAGCCGCCGTGTCGGCGAATGTTGACGACCGATCGGAAAGTGTGAGCGGCCAGGCCGCACCGCGCGACCTCGACACATTCTTTGAACTGATGTGGGCGCGCGTGCTCACACCACGCGTAGATACCGCCGCCGTCACGGCCCTCAAGCAGCAATACCTCGGGTTCATTCGCAACCGCGCCAACGAACCGACCGCTGTGTTTTCCGATACGGTGAGTCAGACGATGTCGCAGCGACACTCGCACGCGCAGCCGATCACCGAACGGCTCGTGCAATCGCTCGACGTCAACGTCGCGGTCGAAGTATTTCGCGACCGCTTCAAGGACTTTTCCGACTTCACGTTTGTCATCGTCGGCGCGGCGCAGCCGGCACAGCTGCGACCCTTCGTCGAACAATGGATCGCATCGTTGCCGAGTACTGGACGCCAAGAGACACCGCGCAGTCCGGGAATTGAACCGCCGCCCGGAATTGTGGCCAAGGTCGTTCGTAAAGGCCTCGAGCCAAAAGCACAGGTGACAGTGATTCTGACGGGGCGCGCAGAGTGGACGCGCGACGCAGCGCTGCGCGCTGGTGCGATTTCCGAAATACTGATGATGCGCTTGCGTGAATCATTGCGAGAGAACCTTGGCGGCACGTACGGTGTGGGCGCAGGGACGAGCATCGAACGCTGGCCCGGAGGACGATTCAGCACGTCGTTCACGTTTGGTTCGTCACCGGAACGCATCGATTCGCTGGCGCAGGTTGCGCTGGAAGAATTCAGAAAGTTTGCGGCGAACGGTCCGACGGCGGACGAACTCGCGAAGGTGAAGGAGAGCTTCATGCGTAATCGCGAGACCGCGCTGAAGGAAAACGATTTCTGGATGGGCACACTGCAGATCCAAGCGATGTGGGGCGACGACGCGGTGGACGCAGTTCAGAGTTACGCGTCACGGGTTGCTGCGCTCGACGCCGAGAGCTTGCGATCGCTCGCGAAGGTGTTGTTCAACGAAGCGAACTACGCGCGGTTCACGCTGATCCCGGAACAGCGGTAGTATGCCGACCGCCGAAGAGTTTTTCGCAATCGACGTTCGCGTGGGAACGGTCGTCGGCGCGGAGCCGTTCCCTGAAGCGCGCAAGCCGGCGTACAAATTGACGCTCGATTTCGGGCCGGAGATCGGCATCAAGCGCTCGAGCGCGCAACTCACGCGCCACTATACTGCCGAGTCGCTTGTCGGACGGCAGGTGATGGGTGTTATCAATATCGGCACGCGCAAAATCGCAGGATTCACGAGCGAGTGTCTCGTACTCGGCGCGTGTGCCACACCGGAAGATGTTGTTCTGCTCGCCGTCGAGCAGCCGGTCGCCAACGGAACCAGAATCGGGTGACGCGTTCGTCACCCAGAACATTTCACGCACGACATGAAGCCACCGTCACGTACTGAAGTTCGCTGGGTTGGAGGCAATCGCTTTGACGCCGGCCGCCCGGACCGTCCAAAGATTCGCATCGATGGCAGCGCGGAAACCGGACCCGGTCCTGTCGACACGCTCATGTGCGCGCTTGCGGCGTGCACGTCGGAAGACGTGCTGAGCATTCTCGAAAAACGGCGAACGCCGGCGAAAGCGTTGCGCGTGGAGGCAGAAGGTATACGCGCCGACGCGGTACCGGCGCGCGTGATTTCTGCTTCGCTTACATATCACGTCGACGGCGACGGGATCGAACCGGAACAAGTCGTGCGCGCTGCGACGCTCGCGGTCGAGAAGTACTGCTCGGTACGTGACACGCTCGACAAGGCCATGCCGATTGCTGTCAACGTCTATGTCAACGGCGTGAAAGCGTAACGCGCAATTCGCGCTGAGTCACATGATCGACCAGTAAAAGCGCGCTATATCCGCTGAGAACGTCCACCGGCCGTCGCGCGTTCCGCGCGCGACGTCGAGCCGAATGATTCCAAGCAGCGGCTCGAGCGCAATGCCAAACGCGGGATACCAACCCTGGCGTCGCGCGCGCACATACGCGCCGGGCGCACCGTCGATGGTCAGGGCATCGTCCACCCAGACAGCGTGCGCGAATGGCGCGAGCGTCGCACGCGCTGGCACCGATCCGAATCGACCAAGCGGAATTGGAATGAATGGCGCGGGCAGTCGCCATTCGGTGCGCTGCGCGACGCCGCGCCGCGCACCGAATTCCGCGGCGTGATATCCTGGCGCAGTCACGGGCCCACCGAAGTAGACGCCAAATTGCGGCGCGACGTCGCCGTTGGTGAGACCGGCAGCGATTGTGCGCATGGACAGCGCCGTCGCGCCAATCGCACGATCGTATTCGATGTCGAGCGACGCGCGACCGGCGTGCACGTCATGGTCGAGATACTCGAGCGTCAACGCGGCGCGCAGCGTGCCGCCGAGCATTCCGCGCCGTGCGCCGTCGAGCTGAATTCCAGCGCGCGTTCCTTCAATTGCGCGCGCCGGGATGGTCGGCTCATACACACCGTTCTCTGGTGCAGCGCGAACGCTCACCGAGTCGTGCTCTTCGGCAGCGGCGTGAATGCGCCAGCGAATTCCCGCCCAGCGACCGAGCGTGATTTGCGCGCCGGCGGCGCGAAGATCGTATGGATCGGTGTAGTCGCTGCCGAACTCTTGCGCGGCGATTGAATTGCGAACGCTCGATGCTTCAGGCGCAACGCGCGCATCCACGTAGTCGCGAAGCGCGAAGAATCTGATGGAGCGGCCCTGATCGAATCCTTTCTCGATGCCGATTTCGCCCTTCCATTCTTCGTCTGCAAATCCGTAGCGGACGCGCGCGTCGAGCGAGAGTTTCGCCGCCGGTCCCGAGCGCAACGCGCCCGCCCCACCGATCGCGACGCCTTCCGCGCGCGTGATGCGCACGATGTCACTGATGGACGGCATCGCGAGCGTGGCGTGTTGCGCACGTTCGCGAAAGCGGCGCGAGACGAGATCTTCGGCCATTTCCTGCGCGCGCGTGACGTCGTCGGGTTTGACGACGGCTACATCCGGCGGCAGCGCATCGAGAATGTTGCCTTCGAACTTGTAGGCGCGAAGCTGTTCCGGCGGCGCGAACGAAATTGGCGCGCCTCTGAATACGGCCGGCGGCGGCGCGAACGTGATGTCGTAACAACACACGTCCCAGCGCCCGCGAATGATGCCGCGCACGTCGATAATGAAATCGGCCGGCGTGCGCACGACTTCCAGCGTCTGCCGTCGCGGCAACCACGCGCCTTCGACGCGCGCGTTCTCCAACACAACAGCGAGATGTTCGATGCGATCGTCGAGAATTGCGGCGCGCGTGAATCCGAGTTCGAGTCGAACGATGTCCGCATTGCGCACGTCGACATATGCCGCGCCGACTACCCGCGGCTGGTTCGCATCGCGCGGACGGAACGCAACCTTGAACACGTCGATGCGCTCCGTGATCGTCTCGATACTCAGCGAATCGACAACCGCGTAGTCGTATGCACCGAGTGCACCCGCAGACATGGGATGCAACACGTCGGACACATCGCGACCATCGCCGAGTCGAATGCGATCGGGAAAGTTGCTTTGTACGATGCCGAAGCGGTCGGAGTAGTAACCGATATCTCCAGGCAGCAGCAGCGTATCGCGCATGCCCTTGACGATCTGCTTGGACATCGCCGGCGCTTGCCAGTACACGTCGACGGCGAGCTGCGTTTGCTTGACGACCTTCGGCGAAATCCACGCGGTGTCGCCGATTTGCGCGAGGAACGTGAGGTAGCCGGTTGCTTCAGCGCGATACGACGCGACGGTGTTCGCGGAGATTTGCCCGGTGCGGCGGTCGATGGTGCGCTGAACGAGTTCGGTAGCGCGTGGCGAATTCCAGGACTGCGCGGTGAGTGCGACGGGAAAGAGCAGGAGCGCGGGCAACGCGTACGGGGTGCGGGGCACGGGGTACCGGGTACCGGGCAACCGCGACAGCGCGTTTCGCACTGCGCGCACTACCACGCGTATCACCGCGTCAACTCGTGCAGCAAATGCTTCAGCTCAGGCAGCAACACTTCCTTCAATGCGAGATCAACCGCTTTCTTCGAACCGGGCAGCGATACGATCAGTGTTTTGTTCGCTGTGCCCGCGAGCGCGCGCGTGAGAATTGCCGCCGTGCCGATTTGCTCTTTGTAACTCACCCAACGAAATAGTTCGCCGAATCCGGGAAGTTCCTTTTCCAGCAACGGACGCACGGCTTCGACGGTGCGATCGCGCGTACCGAGTCCCGTGCCGCCACTGAGTATCACCACGTCGACGTCGTCGCGGGTGATGAGCTTGCTGACTTCGTCGCGCACGCGCGCTTCGTCGTTCGCGAGCAGCACACCGTGCACGACACTGTGCCCGGCTTCTTCGAGCAGGCGTCGTGCGAGCGGACCGGACTCGTCGGTTTGTTCCGTGCGCGAATCGCTGACGACGACGACAGCGCAGCGCGCTGCCGTGGCCTGGGCTGCTTCGCGATGTGCGCTCGTACCACGGGTGCGATCGGTCATGCGAAGAAGCTAACGCAGCACGAAATCGGCGAACACAAAGCCGTCGCGTTCGACGACCTTGCCGCGCGCGAGCGACAGCGGAGTCTTGAACGCCGGTCCGTCAACAGCAACGGTGTGGAATTCACCGCGCTCGGCGCACGGATCGATGTTGGGTGCGAGCTCGGCCAGGAGCTGTGCATCCCATTCACGGCCCGCGACTTCGCGCGGGACCACTCGCGGGTCCGCGACGGTGACGTACGCGCGCACGCCGGCGCCGAGCATGGTCGCGGCGAGCGCGCGTGTATCGACGCCCCAGATCGGAAACAGCGCACCGATACCGGTGCCGGCCATGCGTTCTTCACGGTACGCGCGCACGTCTTCGAGAAAGAGATCGCCGAATGCCACGTGAGTGATTGCGAACTCGGTGCGCAGTTTCGCGAGCGCGTCGCGCATTGCGGCTTCGTACGCTTCGTTCGGACAGGGCCACGGCAACGGCGCTTCGACAAGGGGAACGCCAACCGCCGCTGCTTGCGCACGAACGACATCAGCGCGCACGCCGTGCATCGCGACGCGATTGAAATGCGAATTCATTGTCGTGAGCAGCGCGACGACATCGACCTCGCCCGCGTCGCGCATCACATGCAGCGCCCACGCCGCGTCTTTACCGCTGCTCCAACTCAGCGCAACGCGTGGACGCATTGCGACGTTCGCCCTCGCGCGCGCGGCGACGCCCCTACTTGGCTTTCTTACGCGCCTCAGTGATGAGCTGCATCAGCTGCGCGATTGGAACGTCACCGGAAACACGTGCGGTTTGTTCGGCGGAAGTTGCGCCGCGCGGGGCAATGATGAACGTCGGCGTGCGTTCGATGCCGAGCCGGTTCGCGGTCTCGATATCGGCAAGCATCAACGGCGCGGCCGCATCGCGTGCGCGACAATCGTTGAACGCCACCGTATCGACGCCGGCTTCCCGTGCGTACCGCGTGAATGTCGCACCGGGATCGCGCGCGTTCTTCCACGTATCAACGTTGCGATACAAGCGGTCAGCCATGCCGAGATAGCCGTCGGTGCCGCTCGCGAGACCTGCACAAATCCCTGCTTCGGCGGCGTGCCACGAACGGAGCCGCTCGGAGTACACGGCGTTCACGAATACGAGTCGCACGTCGGAACCGATGGCGCGCTTGAGCGAGTCCATGCGCGCGATGTGGAACGACCGACAGAACGAGCACGTGAAGTCCATGAACTCGAGCAGGACAACCATAGCGGAGTCGGGACCAATCGCGCGCGAATCACCTGCGCGAGCCAGTGCAAGCGTGTCGGCTTCAGCCGTCGCGGCGTTAGACGTGATGCCAGCGGCGCCACCAGCGCGCTGTGCAGAAACCGGGGTCGCGGAGAGCGCCGCGAGTGAGATGAACGCGGCGGCGGCGACGCGACACGAGATGCGGTATGTCATGGGGTAGCCAATATACCTCGAACGGTGCGCAGTCGGTCCATCTACGCGGGTCGAATCGCGCGGTACATTCGGTGACGTGATCGCCGCCACAATCATTGATATGGTCCAGGACGCCGCCGAGCTCACCGTCGAGTCGCCGGCGTACGTGGTCATTCGGTTCGCGCGATACGCGGGAATGATCGCGCTGATCGGTGCTGCAACCTTCGCACTCGGCGTTGTTTCGCGCGCACGAAAACGCGGAGCGGACGAGCGGTTCCTGAGGGCAGTGGCGGGACGCGCGTTGTGGTTAGCGGACGGCGGGGCCGCCGTGTTGCTGTCGTCAGCGGTGCTGCGGTTGGTTGCGCAGCTGATCACGATTGGCGGACCGGAAGCGCTGAAATCCGCGACGACGTACCGGTTCGTGCTCATGAATACCACGTGGGGACACGGCTGGGCGTTGGAAATGATCGCCGGGCTGTACGCGGTGTGGGCGTTGTCGCGCGTGCGACACGGGAAATCGTGGTGGCTGGTCGCTGGCGCCGCGCCGCTGCTCGGTGTCGCGGCGGGATTGTCGGGCCACGCCGTTGCGATCGAGACGCGTGCGCAACTCGGCGTTCTGCTCGACACCATACATATAGTTGCGGCTGCAGGTTGGGTTGGCGGTCTCGCTGCGATCGTGTTTGCCGCTGTGCCACCTGCGATGCGCGTGGGCGGAGGTGCCGCGGGTTCGCTTGCGATCGTGGTGCGTGCGTTTTCGCCAGTCGCGTTGACGTGCGCGGCCGCGCTCGTCGTGAGTGGTGGCCCGGCAGCGTGGTTTCAGATTGGCTCGATCGAAGGTTTCTGGACGTCGCAGTACGGCCAGCGATTGCTCACGAAGCTCGCGTTGCTCGCAATCATGGCTGCGCTTGGCGCATACAACTGGCGGAGCGTGGCGCCGGTACTCGAGCGCGCGGAGGGTGCGGTGCGGTTGCAGCGATCGGCGAGAGCAGAGCTGGTGTTTGCGGTGCTGATTCTCGTGGTGACGGCGGTGCTGGTGGCGACGCCGACGCCGATCGAGGGTGTAGGCGGTAGCGAGTAGGGTGTAGAACCGCCACGGCGTTTTGGCTCTAAGTGATGGGTTGGTTTAGCGCTCGTAACATCTCCGCAACACCGCTGGAAGACCGTCCACGCGGCTTCGATGATTCGCACTCACGATCCAGGTGCGTGCGTGCGGCTGATCATCGGCTCGACTCTTTTCGTTCTCGTCGCATGCACGGGAGATTCGGGCACGCCGCCTGAACCACCGTGTGATACGCCAACGACATTCCAGGTTGGCGAAGTGCGCACGTTCAGCGGGCCGGCCGACGTTGCGTGCATTGTGATCGCGCGGACGAGCGCCGCGAGTGAGTTCATCGTCATCACGGCGAACGTGACGGAAGGCGCGCAGGCCCGCGCATACACCGTGAGTTCGTCATTGGCGCCGAGCGCGGCGGCGAACGCCGCTTCGAGCCTCGCGTTGCCTGACGTAAGCGGCAGCATTGAAGCGAGAATTCGGCGTCGCGAACAACAACGGCTCGCCGCGCGCACTTCCGCGATCGCACCTTCGCGCGCGCGTGCGAATGCGAGCCGTCCGCGCGGCATCACGGCTGCCGTGGCAACGGGCGACACCATCACGTATCGCGTCGCCGATGTGGCAAGCGGTGATCAGTGCGCCAACTACACAGAGGTGCGCGCGGTCGTACGCGCACTCGGCACGACGACGATCATCGCACAGGATGTGCTCGCGTCTGCAACCGGATTCACCACCGACGACTTCAACGCGATGAGCGCGCAATTTGACGCGACCATTGTGCCGACGACGATCGACTGGTTTGGAGCCCCGAGCGACATCAACGGCGACAGTCGAGTAACGGTGCTGATTACGCCAAAGATCAACGCGCTCACACCACCGGGGTCGAGCGGTTACGTGAGCGGGTTCTTTCTGTACTCCGACTTTTTGCCTCGCGCCGCAGCCGCGGAATCGCCAGCGTGTGCGTCGAGCAATGAGCAAGAGATCCTGTATTTGCTCGCGCCGGATCCGAACGGCACGATCAACGGCAATCGTATTTCCGTTGAGACAGCATGGGAATCAGCGCGCGGCACGACGGCGCACGAGTTGCAGCACATGATCAGTTACGGCGTTCGCGCGACAGGCGGCGCAGAGCCAGAAGCGATTTGGCTGAACGAAGGGCTGTCACATCTCGCGGAGGAAGTCGCGGGCCGCGCGATGCGCGGATACAGCGACGCACGATCGCTCACGTGGAATGACGTGCTCGCCGATCTCGACGCATTCGATTCGTTCTTTCGGCAGAATCTTTTGCGCTTTCGGCTCTGGATGACGCGCCCCGATCTCTCGTCGCCGTTGAGCGACAACGCGGCAACGCAGCTCGCGTCACGCGGCGCGGCGTGGGCGCTTGTGCGCTACAGCATCGATCAATACGCCGGCGCAAACCAGCGAGCGTTCACGCGCGCGCTGGTTACCGGACCGCAGTCCGGTGTGCAGAACCTCGCGGCGCGAACGGGCGCATCAACCGACGACCTGCTCGGCGGCTTCCTCGTTGCGCACGGCGCTGCGCCAGCAATCGCGGGCCTGAACGCGCGCTTCAGATACACGACCTGGGCGATGCGCGACGTGATGAGCGAACTGACGGGCGGGACGTATCCGCTCGCAGTCACGGCGCTACCAGCGATGGTCAACACACAATCGTGGTTCGGCTCCGGCAACTATTTCGTACTCACACGCGCTGCCGGTGAGCGCGCGACGACCTTGCACATGCGTTCGGGCGACGGCGAACCCGTGACGTTCGATGGCGCGCGCGTGCACGTCGCGCGCGTGAAGTGACTATTAGTTGAACAAGTCACTATCGGCGACGCGCGTGAAATTGCCCGCGCGATCGACGACGTACACAAGCACGGTGAGATAGTCGTTCCATTGCCCGAAGCCTGCGCCAAATCGCAGCTCCGGTATTGTCATGCCGATGATTCCCGGCGGCGACGCAACAACGCGATCCAGCACTCCGTCGGGCGGCAACGCTACGATGCCGTCGCGGACGAGGTACGTGACGAATATGCCCGCGATGTCAGCGTCTGGATCGCTCGCCGTCAGCGTCGTCAGGATTCCGGCCGTGCCGTTGAGTTTTGCATTCATTACAACCGGTGTGGGACGTTGCGCCTGCACCGCATGCGCGATCGGGGTTTCGACAATCTCCGAGACGTTGCCGCGTTCATCGCCTACCCACACCGCGATGCATTTTCCCGCGAGCGTTTGATCCGAGAGCTCGAGATCATACGCACCGATGATGACTGCTGTATCCCGGCCAGTGACGTTCGGGTATCGCGAGAATCCGCCGCGCATGCGCACACCCGCCGGCAGAACGCTCCGACGATCGCACGCCGTGATGTCGATGAACGTACGCTCGACGTCTTTGTCGGGATCGACGACACGCAATACGTAGGCGAGCGAGCCTGCCCAATAACTCGCGGCAACTGATGCGATGCGCGGGCGTCGTGTTGCGTCAGCGCACACAACACGGAACGGCACAAACAAGCCACCCGACGTCGGCACCGAGAGATCGAGTCGCTCTCCGCCATCACTGGTGACCACACACTCGGCGGCGATGTGCCGGAGTGTCACCTCGTACGGGCCGGGCACCAGTCCATCGAGACGCAGCGTGTCGTTGGCTGCGAGCATCGCGACGCGCTCCACGCCGCCTTGCGCACGCACCGTCAGCACAAACGCAGAATCCGGTTGGTAACCATCGACGTACGCGGCGACCGTGAGCGACGGCGTGCATGTAATGAAGAAGCGCAACAGCGACGTGTTGGCGTTGGCGGGGATTGTCGCCGTTTGCGTCACGCCACCGCGTACTCCGCACGTCGACGGTACGTCGCTGACATCCACGCGATATGACGCCGGCGGAACGTGCATGATGACGGTGTCACGCACCGTCGCGCGGAACGTCGTGTCGATGTTGAGCGTCCCGGAGAGTTCGCGCACACGGAACGTGTACGGTCCGCGTGCCGTGACTTCGGCGGGCGCGTCGACGAACGTGACCACTGCGAGATACGGGGGACCACCGCCTGGCCCGATCGCGTCGGCGCACGCAGCGCCGAGTAGGGCGAATACTGCTGTACGAACGAAACGCACGAAGCGCCCGCGGGGATGC
>DATELA010000066.1:0-69974 GCA_035277145.1 Gemmatimonadaceae bacterium
CAAGTCGAAACAGTTTTCATCAGAGCGCTGCGTGGCGCGGGCGCGCGCGGCCTTGCCGCACTCTACAGCGGCGATGACATCGCGCGGCCGCTCCTCGACGTTTCACGAGACGAGATCGCGGAGTACGCCGGCGCGCGCGCACTCCAATTCGTCAATGATCCCACGAATCACTCGCGAGAGTTCCTCCGCAACCGCGTGCGCCTCGACTTGCTGCCCGCGTTCGAAGCGATGCGGCCCGGCTTTGGCGCCGATCTGCTCGCGCTCGCGCGGCGATCCGCGGAGTGGCGTGCGGACGTCGAGCGGTTCGCGACGTCGCTCGGCGCGCATCGCGAGGGGTCCTCGGTGTTTGTACCTGCGGGTGCGTTGTGCGCGGTCGATCGGCGCGCCCACGGTCCGATCTGGGCCGCATTGGCGGCGCGCGTAGGCATTGCACTCGACCGTCGGGGAACCGAACGCCTGGCCGCGTTTAGCAGTACGGACAGGGCAGGGTCGCGCCGCAGCGGCCGTGTGCCACTCGCAGGGGGGCATGAGGTGATTCGTCACCCGCGAGCGTTTGAGATTCGAGCGGCCATGCGTCCGACGCGGGGAGAGCATTTGTGGGCACTGCAGCGCTCATCATGACAATGACTGGCCGAACCGACGACCCAACGTTGGGACGCGACATTTCGCGCATTGTGTACGACCGAACCGCCATTGCGCGTCGCGTACGCAAACTCGGCGCCGATATCACGGCCGCGTTTCCCGACGGCGAGTTGCTCCTCCTCGGTCTCCTCAAAGGCTCATTCATTTTTCTCGCTGATCTTGCGCGAGAAATCCGACGGCCGTTTGAGGTGAACTTTGTTGTCGCGTCATCGTACGGGGACGACACGAAATCGAGTGGCGTCGTGTCGCTGCTCTACGATCCGGTGATCGACCTCGCAGGAAAACACGTCGTGCTGGTCGAAGACATCGTCGATTCGGGCCGCACTCTGACGCAGTTGATGGATGTTCTCGGACGGCGCGCGCCGCGGTCGTTGAGCGTGTGCGCACTCATGCACAAACGCGTGACACGCGGCGCAAGCGACGTTCGCTTCGTCGGATTCGACGCGCCGAATGAGTTCCTTGTCGGCTACGGTCTAGACCACGCCGAGCAGTTTCGCCACCTGCCATACGTCGCGAGTCTGGACTAGCTTCCGCGCATGGCACCAATCGTTCCGCCACCCAAACCAGCATCCGACTGGCGGCGCGTTTCCAAGACGATTTCGTTCTGGATTCTCGTCATCCTGGTGCCGGTGGCGTTCTTGCAGTTGTCGGGCGGGCGCTCGGAGCCCACCCGCGAGATCAACTATACCGAATACTCGCGCCAGCTCGAGAATCACAACGTCTCGAGCATCGTGGTCGAGGGCGGACGCCAGGCAAAGGGCGTCTTCAAGGAATCGATCACGGTAGACGGCAAGGAAGTGAAGAACTTCCTGATGAAGTTCCCGATCGCGAACTGGGAAGCCGAAGCGGAGCGTCTCCGCGCCGCGGGCGTGGTCATCAAAGGTCAGGACGAGCGTCCGTCGTTCCTCACGATCGCAATCAGCATCCTGCCCTGGGTGTTGGTGATTGCCGTGTGGTTCATTCTGATGCGGCAGATGCAGGCCGGTGGCGCGAAAGCATTTTCGTTTGGAAAATCGAAAGCCAAACTTCTGACGGGCGACACGCCGAAGGTCACGTTCGCGGATGTCGCGGGCGCCGACGAAGCGAAGGTCGAACTCCAGGAGATCATCGAGTTCCTGAAGGATCCGCAAAAGTTCACCAAGCTCGGTGGACGTTTGCCAAAGGGCGCACTTCTCGTTGGTCCACCGGGGACGGGAAAAACACTCCTCGCGAAAGCCGTCGCGGGTGAAGCGGGCCGGCCATTCTTCTCGATGTCAGGCTCCGATTTCGTCGAGATGTTCGTCGGCGTTGGCGCGAGCCGTGTGCGCGATTTGTTCGAGCAAGGCAAAGCGCACGCGCCGTGCATCATCTTCATCGACGAAATCGATGCCGTCGGCCGCCATCGCGGTGCGGGACTTGGCGGTGGACACGACGAGCGCGAGCAAACGCTCAATCAGTTGCTCGTCGAGATGGACGGGTTTGAGTCGAACGACGGCGTCATTCTGATTGCCGCGACGAATCGTCCAGACGTTCTCGATCCGGCGCTGCTGCGGCCAGGTCGGTTCGATCGGCAGATCGTTGTTGATCTTCCTGACCTGCGCGGCCGCGAGGGAATCCTCAAGGTTCACCTGCGCAACAAGCCGATTGCCGAAGACGTCGACATCACCGTTGTCGCGCGCGGCACGCCGGGTATGGCGGGCGCCGATCTCGCGAATCTGGTGAACGAAGCCGCGTTGCTCGCGGCGCGACGCAATCGCGAAAAAGTATTTATGGCCGACTTCGAGGACGCGAAGGATCGCGTACTCCTCGGCGCTGAACGCAAATCGCTCGTGATGAAGGACGAAGAGCGCCGCCTCACCGCGTACCACGAGAGTGGACACGCCGTGTGCGCGCTCAAAGTCGCCGGCAACGATCCGCTGCACAAAGTCACGATCGTTCCGCGCGGCCGCACGCTTGGTGTTGCGTGGACGATGCCGGAAGAAGACCGGTTGTCGATTACGCGGCAGCAGCTCGAGGCACGTCTCGTCATGGCGTACGGCGGTCGCGTTGCTGAAGAACTCATTTTCGGCAAAGACAAAGTCACGACCGGTGCTGCTGCAGATATTCAGTTCGCGACGAAATTGGCGCGGCGCTGTGTGTCGCAGTGGGGATTCTCCGATGCGGTGGGACCGATTCTCGTCGGCGACAACGAACAGGAGATGTTCCTCGGCCGCGAATTGATGAGCCGCCGCGAAGTATCAGAACACACTGCGCAGCTCGTCGATACGGAAGTGTCGCGCGTGATTAACGACGCGTATAACCGTGCGCGCACGGTACTCACCGAGCACATGGATCTGCTGCAATCGCTCGCTAGCGCGTTGCTCGATCGCGAAACGCTTGCGCGCGACGACATCACGATTCTCGCACGCGGCGACAAGTTGCCGCCGCGCGCGATCGCGCCGGTTCCCGCGACGACGCCTGCTCGTCCCGCGGCCGCGGTTGCGGAACCGAAGCGCAAGCCACCACTGCTTGGACCCGAGCCGAGTCCGGCGTAAGCGCGTAATTCTGAGTTATGCGAAAACGGGGCGACGCCGAATGGCGTCGCCCCGTTTTCGCTCTTCTCTCATCCTGCATCTACCCGCTAACTTCATGCGTCATGTCCTTCCCCGAGCTCCGCAGCCGCGTCTCGGAGATCACCGGTCGCATTGCCGCCGCGGTCGCGCGGGGTGGGCATGGTCAGACGGTTACGATCATCGCCGTGACGAAGACGTTCGGCCCCGAGGCTGTACGCGCAGCGGCCGACGCTGGTCTCGCGGACATTGGTGAGAACAAAGTCCAGGAAGCGCGAACGAAGCAACAGCTGGTCGACGTGCCCGTGCGGTGGCATCTGATCGGACATCTTCAGCGCAACAAAGTGAAGGCACTCGAACATTTCCATCTGCTTCACGCCGTTGACCGCGCCTCACTTGCCGACGCGGTTCATACGTGGGCGTCGTCGCGCGGCACGCCGATGCGCACCCTTGTGCAGGTGAACGTCGCGGGCGAAGAAACGAAGGGTGGTTACGCTCCTGCGGATCTGCCGGCGGAAGCCGAACGCATGCGCGGCATGACAGGACTCGACGTTCGTGGTGTAATGACGATGGCGCCGTTTGACGCGAGTGAATCGGTGTTGCGCGCGTGCTTTGCGGGCGCGCGTGCGGCACGGGATGTGTTCGCGGCAGCCGGCCATCGTGTGACGGAATTGTCGATGGGCATGTCGAGTGATTACGAAATCGCGGTGGAAGAAGGCGCGACGATGGTCCGCCTTGGTACCGTCCTATTCGGAGCACGTGCCTGATGGTCGACGAATCATTCCATCTCACGCCCGTCGATGTGCGCCGATACGACTTTGGTTCGGCGCTCCGCGGCTACGACAAATCGCGCGTTGATCAGTTCCGCGACCAGGTTGCGGATGAACTCGAGCGCATGACGCGGCTCGTTGCCGATCTGGAGTCAAAGGCGAAAGGATTTCACGAACAACTGCGCGCGTTCAGGGAGCGCGACAAAGCGCTGAACGATGCGCTCGTGTCGGCGCAGCAATTGCGCGCGGAAATCCGCGAACAATCCGAGCGTGAGGGCCAACTCATTGTGCGTGAAGCACGCGCGGAGGCCGAGCGATTGCTCGACGCGGCGCGCGCGGAGATTCGCCGGTTGCAGTCGAGTATCGATGCGCTCGAACAAACGCGACGCGCACACATTGCGCAGTTGCGATCCATCGTGCAGCGGCAGATGACGGAGATTGAAGCGGCGGAGAAAACGACGCCTCCCGCATCGCCGGACGCGGCACCAAAAAAGAAAGACGGTAAGCCGACGAACGATGACGACGCGCGGAAACTCACCCCCACCTGGCTCGACGCAGCGGTTCCGGAAAAATGACCGCGCTTGCCCCCGCGTCGCCGGCCCGTGCGGCGATCGAGGCAGCCGCTGACGTCGTACGTGCTCGGTTCGATCGCTCTCCGGAAACGGCGCTGATCCTCGGCACCGGACTCGGTGCGCTCGCCACAGAGATCGATGTGCGCGCGAGCATTCCGTACGACGAGATTCCGGGTTTTCCATTGTCGACGGTCGAATCACACGCGGGGCGACTCGTGTGTGGTACGCTCGCGGGCAAGACCGTGATTGCAATGCAGGGCCGCTTTCATCGCTACGAGGGTTACTCGCTGCAGCAGGTCACCTTTCCAGTGCGCGTGCTGCGCGCACTCGGCGCGCGCACACTCATCGTCTCGAACGCGTGCGGGGGCATGCGCGCTGAGTGGGCGGCCGGCGATCTCATGTTGATCGCGGACCACATCAATTTGCTGGGCGACAATCCGCTCGTCGGACCAAATGATGAATCGTTGGGTCCGCGTTTTCCGGATATGTCAGCCGTGTACGACGCGGACCTGCGGCGCGCTGCGCGCGCGGTTGCGTCGGAGCAGGGAATCACGTTGCGCGAAGGCGTGTATGTCGCGGTTACCGGACCGAATCTCGAAACGCCGGCCGAGTATCGCATGCTGCGCACGATTGGCGCGGACGTCGTCGGCATGTCGACGGTGCCGGAAGCAATCGTTGCAGTACACACCGGGCTGCGCGTACTCGGAATCTCAATCATTACAGATATGTGCGTACCGGAAACACTTGAGCCCGCGAGTCTCGAGAAGATTCTTGCGGTCGCTGCGCGTGCTGAACCACGGTTGACGGCGCTCGTGCGCGGAGTGCTCTCGCGCTCATGACGACATCGCCATCGGCGCCGCGCTATCGAACGCTCGCGCCCGACGCAAATGCGGATGCATTGGAGCGCGAATTACTGCAGCGCTGGCGCGACGAGGGATTGTTTGCGCAAGGACAAACCGCGCGCAGCGGAAACGCGGGCGAGAAAACGTTCGTGTTTTTCGAAGGCCCGCCGACCGCGAATGGGCGCCCCGGAATCCATCACGTGTTTTCACGCACCGTGAAGGATCTCATTTGCCGCCATCGCGCGATGCATGGGTTTTACGTACCGCGCAAAGGCGGCTGGGACACGCACGGATTGCCCGTCGAAATCGAAGTCGAGAAGTCGCTCAACATCAGCGGCAAGCAGGACATCGAACGATTCGGTGTCGCCGAATTCAATCGCCGGTGCCGCGAGTCGGTGTTCAAGTATCGCGACGAGTGGGAGCGTTTGTCCGAGCGCATCGCGTATTGGCTCGACTATGAGAACGCGTATGCGACGTACACGCACAATTACGTCGAGAGCGTGTGGTGGGCACTGAAGACGTTGTGGCAACGCGAACTTCTCGTGCGCGGCCACAAGATTCTCCCGTATTGCGCGCGATGCGGCACGGCGTTGTCGAGTCACGAAGTCGCGCAGGGATACGAAGACGTCGAAGATCCGTCCGTGTATGTGGCGCTGGATCTTGAGGATCAGAAGACGAGAGGACGAGACGACGAGAAGACGAGAAGACGGATTCTCGTTTGGACGACGACGCCGTGGACGCTCGTGTCGAACGCAGCGTTGGCGGTGCATCCGGACCTCGTGTACGTCGAACTACAGAAGACGAGACGACGAGAAGACGAGAAGACGAGGGAGTGGACCGTTCTGCTCGCGGAAGCGCGGGTTGGCGCAGTCCTCGGCGAGGGATGGGAAGAGCGGTGGACTGTCGTACGCAAGCTGACCGGGCGTGAACTCGCGGGTGCGCGATACACGCGCCCACTTGATTGGGCCGAGTATCCTGCGGACGCGAAAGACGAAGTGATCGTAGCGGAAGATTTCGTGAGCGCGGACGATGGCACCGGCGTGGTGCATATGTCGCCGGCGTTTGGTGCAGACGATTACGCCGCGGGAAAGCGTCATGGGCTCGCCTTTCTGCAGCCCGTTGATGCACGCGGACGGTTTCCGGAAGACATGCCGGTGATCGGCGGAAAGTTCGTGAAAGACGCCGATCCGCTGATCATCAAGGAACTCGAAAAGCGCGACGTACTGTGGAAGGCGGGGACGCTGACGCACGCGTATCCGCATTGCTGGCGTTGCGGCACGCCACTGCTGTACTACGCGCGCACGTCGTGGTTCGTGCGCACAACGGCGTATCGCGATCGCATGCTTGCGCGCAACGCGCGCGTGGATTGGCATCCACCGGAAATCGGCAGCGGACGTTTCGGCGAATGGTTGGAGAACAACGTGGATTGGGCGATTTCGCGCGACCGGTACTGGGGCACACCGTTGCCGGTATGGGTGAACGACCAGGACGCCAATGAGATCGAAGTCATCGGCAGTTTTGCCGAACTCGCGACAAAAGTGGGACGCGAACTCACGAAGGACTTTGATCCGCACAAGCCGCACATCGACGAATACACGTGGCCCGCGCCGTCGGGCCGTGGTACGATGCGGCGCGTCAGTGAAGTGATCGACACGTGGTTCGATTCCGGTTCGATGCCGTTTGCGCAATGGCATTATCCGTTCGACAATCGCGATGTCGTGTCACAACAGTTTCCGGGTGATTACATCGCGGAAGGCGTCGACCAAACGCGCGGATGGTTCTACTCGCTGCTCGCGATCGCATCCGGGCTTGGCGATGCGTTGCCGAACAATGGCGACGCGCAAGCGGCACCGTATCGACACGTGATTGTGAACGATTTGGTGCGCGACGCACAGGGACAGAAGATGTCGAAGAGTCGCGGCAACACGGTTGATCCGTGGGCCGTGCTCGAACGGCATGGTGCCGACGCGACGCGATTGTTCCTGGTGACCGCAAGTCAGGTGCATTTGCCGCGCAATTTCGACGAGCAGGCAATTCGTGATCAGGCCGGGCGTTTTCTGGTCACGCTGCGCAACACGTACAGCGGGATCTTCGCGCAGTACGCGAACTTTGGATGGTCGCCGAGCAGCGACGATCCCGCGGTGGAATCGCGTCCACTCATCGATCGCTGGATTCTCTCGCGGCTCGCGGATGTTGAGTTGCAAGCGGACGCGGCACTCGAAGCGTTCGATCCAACCGCGAGTGCGCGCGCGCTGATGGATTTCGTGACCAA
Source organism: Gemmatimonadaceae bacterium (assembly GCA_035277145.1). Classification (GTDB taxonomy): domain Bacteria; phylum Gemmatimonadota; class Gemmatimonadetes; order Gemmatimonadales; family Gemmatimonadaceae; genus DASRAP01. Next base: position 7,627 of record DATELA010000066.1, read on the forward strand.
CGACGTATCCAATTGGTACGTGCGCGCGAGCCGCGGGCGCTTTTATGACACGGCGGGTGCGGATAATCGCGCGGCGTTTGCGACACTGCACGAAGTGTTGACGGTCGTGTCGCGCTTGCTCGCGCCGTTCTGCCCGTTCATCACGGATTACATCCATCGCGAACTCACCGGTACATCGGTACATCTCGCGCCGTACCGCCGCGCAACGTCCGGCGCGCGCGATGCCGTGCTCGAAGGTGTGATGACGGAAATCCGTGAACTCGCTCGCCTCGGTCGCGCTGCGCGTGAAGAAGCGGGGATTCGCGTTCGTCAACCGCTCGCGGAGGTCGTGTGCGTCGCCGCGCGCGGGACCGACGGCGACGGACAGGGCGCGGAGGATGCGCGCCGCGCGGTCGTGTATCGCGATGCGCTGACGTCGCTGTTATCGAGCGAACTGAACGTGAAGCGTGTCACGTTTGCCGAATCGTCGGACGCGCTTGTCACGCTCACGGCGAAGCCGAACTTCCGCGCGCTGGGCAAGAAGTTCGGTAAGCACACCAATGAGGCAGCCGCGGCGGTGCGCGCGCTGGAGAGTGCGCGCCTCCTCGCGTTCGAACGCGGCGAAGCGGTGTACGTATCGGCGGGCGGTGAGACGCAGGCGCTTTCCGCGGACGATCTCATTGTGGAACGTCATGCGTCCGGCACGTACGTGATCGCGCAGGACGGCGCGCGCTTTGCCGCGGTTGACCCACGCGTGACCGAAGAGCTGCGATTCGAAGGAGTTGCGCGTGAACTCGTGAGCCGGGTGCAAAAGCTGCGGAAAGAATCGGGATTGGCAGTATCGGACCGCATTGTGCTGACGATTGGGGGCGATCCGTCGGTCGTTGCGGCGGCCCGCGCGCATCAGGATTGGATCGCGGGAGAAGTGCTGGCGACTGGCATCCGATTTGGCGACAAGTCGCTAGCTTCCGGCGCGGTCGAAGTGGACCTGGATGGACTCGCAGCGTGGATCACCATCACGAGGACCGGCTGAGCAATGGCTTCACCAAAGAAAAAGAGCGCGACGAGCACTCGATCGAAAAAAGCGGCACCTGTGAAGAAGGCCGCTGTTGCGCCGAAGCCAGCGGCAAAGCCGGTCGCTAAACCGGTTGCCAAGCAAATCGCGAAACCGGTCGCAAAGCCGATTGCAAAACCGGCGGTGAAACCCGCCGTCGCGGTCGTGACGCAGGTCGCGAAAGACGGCCCGGCGAAACCGCAGCACCGCGGTCCCGTGACAGCGAAAGGCGTTCCCGTCAAAGACAAACCGTGGGGCAAGAAAGAACTCGCGCACTTCGAGCAGCGTTTGATGGAAGAACGAAAGCGCGTGCTGCGTCAGCTCGCGCAGTGGGACGAGAGCATGCGCTCCACCATTCAGAACGCGGACGGCGATCTGAGCGCGTATTCGTTCCACATGGCGGACCAGGGCACGGACGCAATGGAGCGCGAGAAAGCGTTTTTGTTTGCGAGCAAAGAAGGGCGCTACCTGTGGCACATCGACGAAGCGCTTCGTCGCATGTACAAGTCGCCCGGCCTGTTCGGGATTTGCGAAGTGACCGGCGAGCGCATCGAGTACGATCGCTTGGACGCGCTGCCGCACGCGCGGCTGTCATACAAGGCGAAGCGCGAAGAAGAAGGGAATGCCGACATTGAGTGAAGCACGCGGCAAGCAGCGAATGTTCTGGGCGATCGTCGTAGCGTGGGTTGCGACCGACGTCATCACGAAATGGTGGGCCCTGCAGCAGCTTCGCCCGCGGGTGTCGTACGAAGTCCTGGGCGAGTTTTTGCGATTCACACTCGTGTTCAACCAGGGTGCTGCGTTCGGCATGCACATCGGTGAGTGGTCGCGCTGGGTATTCACCGCACTCACGATTGGCGCACTGCTCATGCTCGCGCATTTGTTTCGCGAAACGCGCGCCGACGATCGCGTACGCACGCTCGCACTCGCGCTGGTCACGGCAGGCGCACTCGGCAATCTCATCGACCGGCTTCGCTGGACGCGCGGTGTGGTCGATTTCGTCGACGTGGGTTACCGCGACGTGTGGCGCTTCTGGACGTTCAACGTTGCGGACATTGGAGTGAGTTGCGGCGCGGTGTTGCTCGCAGTGGTGTTGTGGCAGGAAGAGCGACGCCGCCGTGACGAACCCAGTGCCGTTGTCGCGACGCCGCTCACCGTTTCTCCATCGGACGGAGAGCGCACCGAAGCGCGATGAACGACGCGCCCCCGGCCGCGGGGCGGCTTCGCGTCACGATCGACGATTCATCGGGTGAGCGCCTCGACCTTCGTGTTGCGAAGGCGCTCGATACGTCGCGCACGCGCGCGGCAACGCTCATCGCCAACGGATGCGTGACAGTGGACGGCGCGCGCGAGAAAGCGAGCTTTCGCGCGGAACCGGGATCGACCATCGAGATCGAGGTTCCGGCGGCGCCCGAGCGCCGTGAACTGGTTGGCGAGCAGATTCCAGTCGTCGTTGCGTACGAAGACGAGCATCTCGTCGTGATCGACAAAGCCGCCGGCATGGTCGTGCATCCCGCGCCTGGTCATTGGTCGGGCACACTCGTGAATGCGCTGCTCGGTCGCGGCGAGCAGCTCGCACAGGGCGGAGATGCATCGCGTGCCGGCCTCGTGCATCGACTGGATAAGGAAACATCGGGTCTCATTGTCGTCGCTAAAACGGAACGCGCTCATCAGCGGTTGAGCGCCGATCTCGCCGCACGCCGCATTGCACGCCGCTACGCTGCGCTATCCCGCGGTCACATTGCGCGCGACCAGATTCGCGTCGACGCAAACGTCGGACGCGACACGCGCGACCGTCGTCGAATGGCAATCGTCAAAACGGGCCGCACAGCCGTCACGGATTTCGTGCGCATCGCGCGGTTTGCGCACGCCGATTTGCTCCGCGCGCAGTTGCACACGGGCCGCACGCACCAGATTCGCGTACACCTCGCGAGTGTCGGACATTCCGTGGTCGGCGATGACACGTACGGTGGTGGTGCGGCGCGCAAAGTGGTCGAAATGCCCGCAGGGCGGCATTTTCTCCACGCGGCGTGGTTGCGATTTCGTCATCCCGTCACCGACGCCGTGTGTGACGTGCGTAGCGAGTTGCCCGCGGACCTTCGGCGGGCACTCGCGAGCGCGGCGGGCGACGCGACATTCATTGAACACCCCAAACCGCTGGACTATCTTGGGTTCTTCAGTAGCGATGGCTGAACCGGACATCACGAAAGTCCTGGTGTTTGTGGCGGACGATCGCCGCTACGGCTGTCCGCTCGACGCGGTTCGCGAGATCGTGCCGCTGCGGGCAGCAACGCGATTGGCGGGCGCGCCGGCGTACGTAGTCGGACTGATCAATCTTCGGGGTCGGTTGGTGACGGTGGTGGACCTGGCGGCGCAGCTGGGGACTCGCGCCACCGGTGCGGCGCAATCTGCGGGCGGTTCGATCGTCCTTATGGAGTGCGCGTCGCGCATGATAGGCGTGCTGGTCGACGAAGTGCGCGACGTGCGTTCGGTCGGTGCCGACGCGGTCGAGCCAATCCAGCGCGACGATGGTGCTTCGGGAGTGCTGCGTGCGCTCGCCCGCTTGGATGACGGCGTCGCCGTGGTGATCGATCCAGACGCGCTCGTCGCGCACGTACTGCTCTGATTCGCGGGGACACTCAGTGAGCCACTCGGTGCTGATCTGTGACGATGCCATCTTCATGCGAACGATGGTGGCCGACATTCTCTCGCAGGCCGGCTTTGATGTCGTCGGCGAAGCAGAGACCGGCATGCAAGCCGTCGAGAAATACAAACAACTCCGTCCCGACCTTGTGACGATGGACATCGTCATGCCGGATATGGGCGGCATCGACGCGGTTCGCGAAATCACCAAGTTCGATCCCGACGCGAAAATCCTCATGTGCTCCGCGATGGGGCAGCAAGCGCTCGTGGTCGAAGCGATTCAGGCTGGGGCGAAGGACTTTGTCGTCAAGCCGTTTCAGCCGAGTCGGGTTTTGGAGGCGGTGCAACGCGTCCTGGGTTGACGGGCGAGTCGGAGATTCGCCGTGGATGTCACCAAGTACGCCGAGCTCTTCCTCACTGAGAGCCGCGAACATTTATCCGCAATCAACGACGCGCTGCTGACGCTCGAGCGCGCCGACGATCCCGGTGACGCGGTCAGCGCGTTGTTTCGCGCGGTACACACACTGAAAGGCATGAGCGCGACGCTGGGATACACGGCGGTCGCGTCGCTCGCGCACGAAATGGAATCGCTGCTCGACCGTGTGCGCCGCGGTGAGCATTCGGTGACGCCGGAAACAGTCGACGTTTTGCTCGCGGGCGCGGACGCACTCGAATCGTCGGTGGAACGTGCCGTCGCGGGTGAATCGTCGGAGACCGATGTCGCACCGGTCATCGAGCGTCTGCGCGCTGTCGCCGGACCGGCTGCTGCGCCGGCGCCCGTCGCTCCTGCGGCAAAACGTTTTCCGATCCCAGCTGGTCCCGGCATTCTCGTTCGCGTGCGTCAGGCACCCGAAACCGACATGCCTGGCGTGCGCGCATTCTTGTTACTGCAACACGCGAAAGGCGTGGGCACGGTGCTCGCGGTGTCGCCGTCCGTCGAAACGCTGCAGGCCGCGACCGCGCCGCAGGAATTCGCATTTCGCATCAAGACCGATGCGACGCCTGATGCGGTTGCCGCGCACATGCGTCGCGCCGCCGACGTCGCGGCCGTTGCCGTCGGTGACGAACAAATCGCGCCGGCAAAACCCGTCGTCGACGAAAAGCCGGGCGCACCTGCGAAAGCATCGCGATCGGTTCGCGTCGACGTCACGCGACTCGATGGACTGATGAACCTCGTCGGCGAACTCGTGATTGCGCGCGGCCGTCTCGCGCAACTCGCCGGCCGCGCGGAACTCGCGGCGCTCGATGAAGCTGTTGGTCAGACCGGCCGCCTCATCGGTGATCTGCAAAACGAAATCGTCGCCGCGCGACTCGTTCCTGTATCGCAGGTCTTCGACCGATTCCCGCGATTGGTGCGCGACGCCTCGCGCGCGATCGGTAAGGACGTCGACTTCCGCATCGAAGGCAAGGACATTGAACTCGATCGCTCGTTGCTCGAAGAATTGGGCGATCCACTGGTGCACCTGCTGAGGAACGCCATCGATCACGGCATCGAAGCGCCTGACGGTCGTGCCGCTGCGGGAAAGCCCGCGCGCGGGCGACTCACGCTGAGTGCGACGCGCGATCGGAGCGCCGTGCTCGTGCGCGTCGAGGACGATGGCCGTGGCGTTGACCGCGAGCGCGTGCGCGTGCAAGCCGTGGCGCAGGGAATCGTGGACGCGTCGAAGCCGGAGCTTTCTGACGAAGAATTACTGCGCGTGATTGCGCGGCCGGGATTCTCCACCGCTGACCGCGTGACGGATCTGTCCGGCCGCGGCGTCGGCATCGACGCCGTCACAACGCGCGTCCGACAACTCGGCGGCACCGTCCAGCTGACGACGGCGCCCGGAGAAGGGACCACGTGGACGCTGCGGTTGCCGCTCACGCTCGCCATCGTGCGTGCGCTGCTCGCGAAAGTGGCGCACGAGACCTACGCGCTGCCGTTGACCCACGTGATCGAGACGCTGGACCTCACGCCGGGCGCACGGCAGACCATCCGGGGACAAGAGGTGATCGTCCTGCGGGGTGACGTGCTGCCGCTACTCCGGCTCCGTGCGTTGGTCGACCTTCCGCACGAGGAGGTTCCGCTCCCTCAGGTGGCGATTATCGCGCGCGGTGACCGCCGTGCGGGCGTGATGGTCGATGAGTTGATCGGACAGCAGGAAATCGTCGTAAAACAGTTCGAGCCGGTACGTGACGCCCTTCCGCTGTTCAGCGGCGCCACCATCTTGGCGGATGGTGCGCCCGCCCTCATCGTGGACGTGGGGAGCCTTCTGTGACCGAAGTCCCAATCGACGACATCCGTAACCTGAACCCGAGCCAGCTCGACGCCCTGCGCGAGGTGGCGAATATCGGTGCCGGCCATGCCGCGACTGCACTGTCGCAAATGACCGGCAGCACGATCCTCATTGCCGTTCCGCGTCTGAAGGTCGTGCCGCTCGAGGAACTGAGCCTCGAAATCGGGCCGCCCGAGGAACCCGTTGCCGCCGTGCTGATGGCCATGCTTGGCGACATCACCGGACGGACGCTTTTGGTGTTTCCGCGTGCGGTAGCGCTGCGTCTTGCCAGTATCCTCACGCGCCGGAATTTCGACCTCAACACGGGGTTAGGTGCGCTGGGGGAAAGCGCACTGAAGGAAGCGGGCAACATTCTGAGCGGTGCGTACCTGAATGCCCTGAGCGAGTTCATGGGCATGATGTTGCTCAATTCACCCCCCGATCTCGCGATAGACATGTCGGCGGCGGTACTCACGTCGGAGGAGTTGGAGTTCGGGATGGGCGGCGACTACGTGTTTTGCGTCGAAAGCGAATTCGTCATTCAAGGAAGCTCGGAGCGGCTGCGGGGATTCTTCCTGCTGCTGCCGGATCCGCCGTCGCTGCGCGTGATCCTGAAGGCGGTGCGGTTGGCCTGACGGCCGCGCCATGACGACGACTCTCGCCTCGGAGCGCGACCGTGACGTGTTGCGCTCGTTTGCCCGGCGTATTGATCCGTCGGACGCGGGTGCACACAACAACCTCGGCGTTCTCTACTACAACAAGGGACTGCACGAGGAAGCCGTCAACGCGTTCACACGCGCGCTTGAACTCGATCCGAAAATGCAGGTTGCGCAGCGCAACCTGGAGATCGCGTACTTCAACACGGGTTACTACGACCAGCGCGTTGCGAGTTTGCGCGAGCGGCTCCGCGCGAACGCCGACGATCGCGACGCGCACTGGGAACTCGGCCGCGCGTACGCATTGCTCGGTCAGACGAATGACGCCGTCGTCGAGTTCACGGCGCTGCTGCGGAATTATCCGGACGATCTTCCGACGATCATCCAGCTCGGTCTCGCCGAAAAAGCGAAGGGCGATCTCGATGCGGCGTTTCACTGGTTTCACCGCGCGCTCGAGATCGATCCGCAAAGTTCGCTTGTGTACTACTACATCGGCGAAGTGTTGTACAACCGCGGGCACAACGACGAAGCGCAAATCGCGTTGCAGCGGTCGACAACGATCAATCCAGACAATCCCGACGCGCACTACCTGCTCGGCTTCGTCTACGGCGACCAAGGGAAGCACGCCGAAGCGCAGGCGTCGACCAAGCGCGCCATTGAACTGAACCCGACGCTGTCACGCGCGCAGGCAAATCTCTCGCTCGACCGGTACAACCCGCAGAAATACGAAGAGCTGCTCCCCGGCCACACGGAGCGGAAATCGCAGCAGCAAATGCAGGCCGTCGCAGACGAAGGCGGTCTCGCGCACTACTCACTCGGCACGGCGTTTCGCCAGAAGGGTTACTTCGCGGAAGCGTTGCGCGAATACCGGATGGCGCTCGACAAGGGTGAGGAGCGCGATCTCGTGTTGCAGTCGATGGCGGAAGTGCATTTGCTCAAGAAGGACGCGACGTCCGCGATCGAACTGTACGACCGCTTGCTGCTCACGCGTCCGAATTCACCGAAGCTGTGGAACGAACGCGGCGTTGCATTGCACCAGGATGGACGCACCGGCGAAGCGATGGAGAGTTACCGTCGCGCGCTGTCGGCCGATCCGGTGTATGCGCTCGCGCACAACAACGTCGGCGTTGCCGCGTTTCACCTCGGCGACACCGAAGCGGCGATCGATGCATTCCGCGCCGCGCTCGATGTGCGCGGAGACTTCGCCAAGGCGCGACTGAACCTCGCGTTGTTGCTGTGCCGCGGAAAGCGCATGCAGCTCGGGCTCGAAGCGTATCGGCAAGTGCTGCAGGCCGCGCCCGAGAATGCGGTCGCGTGGAACGGCATTGGTCTTGTGCTGACCGAGCTGAAGAAGTTCGAGGACGCGCGCAACGCGTACGCGCGCGCAATTCAGTCACGGCCGAATTACGCCGAAGCGCATTACAACATGAGCTTCGTGCTGTCGAACCTCGGCGACTTCGATGGCGCTCTGCGCGAAACCAAACGCGCGCTCGAACTCGATCCGTATTACGTCGCGCAAAAATTCGAACTCGCGATCGATCTGGAGTTCGAAGACGCGAACATCTCCGTCATTCCAGATCTTGGCGGTGTACAGCGCGCGACGGGCGAAGTACACGAGTTCTCGTTCGACCCGCGACTGCTCGATCAGATTTTCGTCGAGCTGACGCCCGCCGCGGAAGCAGCGCCGCCACCGACCCCGGCCGAACAGGTCGTCACGTACGCGCTCGCCGAGGAGTTTCTCGACAAGGGATTGCTCGATCGCGCCGCGGCCGAGGCCAGTCGCGCGATTGCGCGCGGCGCGAATCGCGCGGACGGAAATACGCTGCTCGGCGTCGTCATGGCGCGACGCGGAGCGTGGGGCGAAGCGCTCGAACGTTTCCGCGATGCACGCAGCGGCGACACCGACCACCCCGGTGCAATGCGCGGTGAAGCCGAAGCGTTGCTCGCGCTCAAGCGCGGTGCCGAAGCGCGACCGGTGACCGAGGCGCTGCTCAAAGCATTCCCGGCCGACGTCGACATTCTGATGATGGCCGCGAGCGCGCGGTTCGAAGCCGGTGATCCTGCGGCGGCACTCGGTGCGTTGGAGCAGGCGCGCGCAGCATCACCGGCGCGCGCCGACGTGCACCGTCGCATGGGCGACATTGCGCGCGCGCTCGGTGATAGCGATTCGGCGATGGCGGCATACCGCCATGCACTCGAACTCGATGGCGATTTTGCGGTGGTGCGCTACGAGTTGGCGAAACTGTTGCGCGCGCGCGGTCAGCTGCGCGAGGCCGAGTCAGAACTCGAGTCCGCACTAGAATCGGTGCCGACCTACAACGAGGCAACGCTCGCGCTCGCATCGCTCCGCCGCGAAGGCGGACGAAACTCGGAGGCGATCACGCTGCTCGTGGATTTGTTGCAGCGCGATGAAGCGAACCTCGACGGCTTGCTGTCCCTTGGGGAAACACTCAATGCAATGGGGCGCGTGAACGACGCCGCGTTTGCGTTCACGCGCATTCTTCGTTTCGATCCCGATCACATCGGCGCGTTGTTCAATCACGGCATGGTCATGGCGGGACTCAAATGGTACCGCGATGCGATTGTGGCGTGGGAGCGCGTGATTCAGCTCGAACCCGCTGGCGACTACGGACGCCGCGCGCGCCGCGAACTCCGAACGGCGCAGGATCTCGCGCACATTCTCAGCGGTCGCGAGAACATGACGCCCGTTGACTATCAGGAAGAGCAGGCTGTGAGCGAGGGTGCCGCCTGATGGCGATCGAAGGCCCACTCCGCGAACTCGGGATTCACGACGTCTTTCAGTTGCTCGACCTGAGCAGAAAGACTGGCGTTCTCCGCGTCGTGTCGGAACTTCGCGACAACGAAGGACAAGTCGCGTTTGATCAGGGAAAAGTCACGAGCGCCGAGATCAAATCGAATCCGCATCCGCTCGGACAACTGTTACTGCGTTCGGGAAAAGTCACTGAGGCCGATCTCGCGCGTGCGCGCGGATTGCAAGCCGAGCGCGGTGATCGCCGGCGTTTCGGCGAGATCCTCGTATCGATCGGAGCGATTTCGCAGCGCGAACTCGAACGACAGGTGCGTTTGCAAATCGAAGCCGTCGTGTTCGAAATGATGTCGTGGCGCGAAGGATTCTTCTCGTTTGCCGAGGGAAGCGTTGCAGATGTGCCGACTGATGCACCGGTGCGCATTGCAACGGAATCTTTGCTGATGGAAGGTGCGCGGCGTATCGACGAGTGGTCGCGCATCGCGGACAAAGTGCCGAACCTCGCAGTGGTTCCGTCGCTCGCGGCATCGGCGAGTGGCGACGCGGGTTCGCTCGATTTGCTGCCGAACGAATGGGAAGTGCTCGCGAACATCGACGGCACGACCGATCTTCGCGGTCTTGCGACTGCACTTGGGCGCAGCGAGTTCGACGTCGCAAAAATTGTCTACGGACTTGTGTCCACGGGCGTCATCGAATTGCGAAAGCCCAACGCGAAGACATTGCCATCGCTCGGTCTCCCCATGGGCGACCCAGCCGCGTATGTGAAGGAAGCGCGTCGTGCGACACAATCGGGCAGACTCGATACTGCGCTCGATGCTGCACGACAAGCCGTTCTTGCAGATCCACGCAGCGGGCAAGCGCACCTTTCCGTGGCCGAAGTGATGCTGCGCATGGGACGCGCGAAAGACGCCGCTGATGCGTTGCGGGCCGCCGCTGAAGTCGATCCGCTCGACGCCGACGTGCAGCGGCTGCGCGGTACCGCCGCGGCGGGGCGCGGCGAGTTTGACGAAGCGGTGAACGCGTGGGGCAGGTTCCTCCAGGTTGCGCCGACGCATCCTGACGCGGAGCGCATTCGCGCCGGGCTCGAGGCCGTCGCGCGCTTGCGAGCGCTCGTGGACCAGATATCGCATGGTTGATGAGATTCGACGCCTCAGTGACGAACTGGCGAGCAACCCCGGAAGTCATGTGTTTCTCAGACTGGGTGAGTTGCTCCGTCAGCGTCGTGCACTGGAGGCCGCGGAACGCGTTGCGAATCGCGGGCGCGAACGGCACCCAGGACTAGCCGCAGCGCACGACCTCGGCGCGCGCATCGCACTTGATCGGGGTGACTCCGCGATGGCCGCGGAAGCCTGGCGGTCCGTCCTCGACCTCGAGCCCAATGACGTTGGCGCGCACAAGGGGCTCGGCTTCATCGCGTACCGTGCCGGCCGTTTCAAAGAGGCAGAAGAGCACCTCGCGAACGCCGCGAAAGCTGACCCGGACGACACGAGCCTCACGCTCGCATTGGAAACCGTGCGTCAGGCGCTGAAAGACGGCGCACCCGCGCGTCCCGCGCGAAGCACGCCAATGTCGACCCCCGCGGTTCACACGCGCCGGTCGAGCATTGGCGTCGCGCTGTTCTCAGATCTGGCCGAAGGCGCCGAAACTGTGTTGCTGGTCGACAAGGATGGTTTGGTGCTTGCCGGCGCGGCGCCGGGTGTGACGGTCGACCGCAGCGCCGAAATCGGCGCGCATCTGACGGGTGTGTCCGAAGAGGCCGACCGCGCCATGCGACACCTCGACCTTGGCTCGTGGACGGCCATCGTCATCGAGGCGCCCGAAATGAGCGCTGCCCTCTCACCCGTGGGTGACGGCGCGCTGACGATGATCACCGCCCCGAAGGCGGTGCCGCTTGGTCTGCTCAGGCGCATTCTGACCCGGGCCACGGACCGTTCCCGCGCGTGGTTCGACGGAAACGGGGCATGAGCACTCAATTCACACCCGTGCTGACGGCCGTGATGAAGCAGCGCGGCGTGACGGGGTGCCTCCTCGTCGACGAAAGCGACGGCGTGATTATCGACTCGACGCTACAGTTCGGTATGCGCGGAAACGTGTTTGCGGCTCTGGTCGCGTCGCTCTACAAGAAAACGCGGCAGTCGATCGGCGCGGCGGGAATGGGCGAGGCTTCGCTGCTGCAACTGGATGCTGAGCGCGGACGCGTGTTTGCGACGGGCCGCGAGGGGCTGGTGCTCGTCGCGATCACCGATCTTCGCGCGAATTCGGGGTTGGTGCGCGTGGAATTGCTGAAGGCGCGGGAGCGCATCGCGTGAACGTTCAGGTTGCCGAACCGTGGGTGGAGGCACCGTTGCGGCAGTTCATCGAGGACTCTCGTGTACGGATCGCGGTGCTGATGCATCCGAGCGGCCAGGTGCTCGGGCAAAGCGGTTTCGACCGCCGCACCGACGTCGTCACTGCGTGTGCCTTGTCCGCCGCAATCAATGCCTCCGCATCAGAATTGGGCCGGCAGCTGGAAGGCAAGCCCTTCGAGGGACTCCACTACGCGGGGGACACGCATCAGCTTCACCTCGGACTTGTGCCGACTAAGCGCGGAGGACTCCTGCTCCTGAGTGTTTTTGGTGAGTCGAGTTCTCTCGGGCTCGTGCAAGTATTTTTTGAGGAGTTCCGCAGGCGGGTGGCAGCAGCCGCTCCGTCGGTGGATTCGTCTGCGCCCGCGTTGCGCGAGGACTTCGAGGGCGATCTCAACAAGAACCTCGCGGCGCTCTTCGGCCGAGGCTGACCGTGTCGCTCGTCAATTACTCAACGCGGGAAATCACGTGCAAGATCGTGTACTACGGGCCCGGTCGGTCCGGTAAGACCACGAACCTGCACTACATCTACGGCCAGGTTCCCGGCGATCGTCGCGGCAAGATGGTTTCGCTCGCGACGCAGACCGATCGTACGCTGTTCTTCGATTTTCTACCACTCGATCTCGGCACCATTTCCGGATTCACGACGCGCTTCCAGCTGTACACGGTGCCGGGACAGGTCTACTACCAAACAACGCGCAAACTCGTGTTGCAGGGTGCGGACGGTGTGGTGTTCGTCGGTGACAGCCAGGCGCGCCAGCTCGAAGAAAACATCGAAAGCCTGCAGGATCTGCACAGCAATCTTGCGGAGCAAGGCATCGACGCGCGATCAGTTCCGCTCGTGTTGCAATACAACAAGCAGGATCTGCCGCGCGAGCTGATCATGACACCGCCGGAACTCGATGACGCGCTGAACTTTCGTGGCGTGCCGTCGTTCGGCGCGGATGCGCTGCACGGTCCGGGCGTGTTCGAAACACTGCGACGCATTTCAGAATTGGTGTTGCGAAAGCTGAGTCCCGGACGGCCTGCCGCCTGAACATGCGTCTTGACCAGCGCTACCGGTTTGAGAACCTCGTCGTCGGGTCCGCTAACCGGCTCGCGGTCGCGGCTGCGCGCGCGGTCGCCGAAGCGCCTGGTACCGTGTACAACCCGCTGTTTGTGTACGGCGGGTCGGGTCTGGGTAAAACGCATTTGCTCGGCGGCATTTCACAACTCGCGGAAAAACTGCAGCCTAACCTGAGCGTGGAGTACGTCACGCTCGTGGATTTCGTCGAGCTGTACCACGCCGCGGTTGCAGCAGGCGAAACCGAAGCGTGGACGAGCCGGTGGCAGGAAGTGAACGTCCTGCTCATCGATGACATCCAGTTTCTGACTGGACGTAAAGAAACGCAGGCAGAGTTGTTGCGGCTGTTCACCTCGATGCAACAACTCGAACATCAGCTCGTGCTGACGAGCGATCGCGCGCCGGGTGAGATCGCGGACGTTGACGAACGCTTGATCGCGCGATTGTCCGGCGGACTCGTAGTCGACATCGGGTCGCCGGATTACGAGACGCGCGTTGCGATTCTCCGCGCAGTTGCGGTGGAACGTTCGTTCGATGTGCCGGTTGAATTGCTCGACGAACTCGCGCGCATCGAATTCTCGAACGTGCGCGAATTGCAGGGCGCGCTCAACCGGCTCGTTGCGCACAAGTCACTCGGGTCGGGTTCGCTGCGCGTGCAGGACGTGGCGCGCGCGCTGGGTCTCGAGATGACGGGCGCGGCCGGACGAAAAACGGCGGACGACTTCGACAGCTTTCTCGCGGATGTTACGACCGCGGTGCAGCAACACGTCGAGAGTTGGAAAGCGCGCATTTCCGAAGCGGTCGCGTATTGGGCAGGCGAGGGATACCGCACGCACATGCTCGAGCGCGCGCTGTCGGCCGCCAAACCGCCGAACGTCGAAGGACTGATCGACACGTTCGTCAAGGCGATCGAGAAACTGAAAGCGCTCGAAGAGCGCGCGTCGGGTGTTGATCCGTCACTCGGCGGCAACGCAGTGTTTCGCGATCCCGAACAGGTTGCGCAAGCAGAAGATTTGGTGGAGCGCGCGCTCGCGGGACGACTGCCGCCTTCGGGTCCGTCACCGGCATTTGCGCGCGGATTGTTCGAAGTGTCCACGTCGAACCAGCTCGCCGTGAAAGCCGCGGATGCTGTCGTGCAGCAACCCGGCGAGAAATTCAACCCGCTGTTGTTGCACGGTCCAACGGGCGTCGGCAAAACGCATCTTGCGCACGCGATCGGTAACGAACTGACGTCGCGCGGGAGCGTCGTGGCGTGTGTACCCGCGCAGCGTTTTGTCGATGAGTTGATTGCGGCGATCGGTGCTGGCACCGTCGAACGCTGGCGCGCGCGCTATCGCGCGGCCGACGTGCTGATTCTCGACGACGTTCAATTCCTTGCCGGAAAAGAGCGCACGCAGGAAGAACTCTTTCACGTATTCAACGCGCTGCATGGTGCAGGGAAGCAGCTCGTGTTTACCAGCGACATGCCGCCGCGCCGCATTCCGGATCTCGAAGAACGCTTGCGTTCGCGTTTTGACGGCGGCCTCGTCGCGCCGATCGACCCGCCCGACCGCGTGCTGCGCGAACGGATCATCACGCGCACGCTAGGGAATCACGCGCACTCGGCCGACGCGGATCTCGTGCGCGTGCTCGCGGAGCAATCCGTGCAGAACGTGCGCGAACTCGTTGGCCTCGTGCATCGCGTCATGGCTGCTGCCGACGCGAAATCGGTGGCGCTCAACGGAGCGTTTGCGCGTGGCGAACTCGGCCCGGCCGCGCGCCTCACGCCGACCGCCGCGCGCGCGTCCATTCGCGCGGTGGATTCGACGTTCCTGGATTCTGAGAAAGTGATTTGGGAGTGGCCCGAGGCTACAGCTCGACTCGTCGAGGAGCTCCGCTAAATGGCGATCAAGGGCTCACTCAAAGAAGCGTCACTCCCCGACGTATTGCAGCTCCTGTCGATGGGGCTCAAGACGGGCTGCTTGTCGGTGACGCATCGCAACAACTTCGGCTCGATCTATTTCGACAAGGGCCGTATTTGTTTTGCGTCGATCGTGAATCGTCGCGACCGGCTCGGCGACATTCTCGTAAAGAGCGGCAAGCTGTCGCAGGACCAACTCGAAGATGCGATTGCGGCGCAATCACACGACCGTGAGACGCGGCTTGGCGACATTCTCGTGAGACAGGGCGTGATCACGCGCGAGGAGTTGCACGGGCAGATCCGCGTGCAGATCGAAGAAGCCGTGTATTTCCTGTTCACGTGGACGCAGGGCAGCTTCAACTTCGAAGCGGACGTGCGGCCGGACGAGCAGGATTTTCTCGTGTCCATCAGTCCCGATGCGCTGCTGCTCGAAGGCGCGCGGCGCGTCGACGAATGGAGTTTGATCGAGAAGAAGATTCCGACGTTCGACATTGTGTTCGAGGTGGATCACCGGCGTCTGATGGACAGCAGCGCCGTACTCACCAACGAGCAGGACATCATCGTGCGGTTGCTCGACGGCAGGCGCGACGTGCAGGACATCGTTGAGGAGTCGGGGCTCGTCGAGTTCGAAGTGGGAAAGGCGTTGTACGGTCTCGCGACAGCGGGATTCCTGCATCGCGTTGGAACATCGCGCGCGATCGAACCGAAGATTCCCGAAGCGCGCGTCGAAGAGCACCGCAATCTGGGCATCGCGTTTTACAAGACCGGAATGCTCGAAGAAGCGATGCGCGAATTCCGTCGCGTGATGGATTTGCATCCCGGCGATGAAGCGTCGCGCTTTTACACGGGCTTGTCGCTGATCCGCCAAGGCAAATGGTCCGACGCCGCGAACGCATTTCATGAAGCGGCGGCGCCCCGCAACGCAAAGGCGTCCATCTTTCACAACCTCGCGTACGCGCTCGAACGGCTGGGCCGCTATGACGAAGCGCGCGGCGCGCTCGAAGAAGCACAAAAGCGCGGGCTGGAGAAGGATCCTCGCGTTCGTACGTCACTGGGCATCGTGCTGTTGCGTCTCGGTGACATCGCTAGCGCCGACAAGGAATTGGCGGCGACACGCGAGCTGTTTGCGCCGCGCGATCCGACGCCCGCGTGGTATCACGCAGCGTCGCTCACGGCTGCATTGCAAGGCGATCTCGATCGCGCCGGCAAAATCCTCGGCGAGGGAATCGCTGCGCATCCGCACGCCGCGGTGTTGTTCAACAATCAGTCGGTCGTGCAGGAACGGTTGGGCCGTCACGAAGAGGCGTACGCCGTGGCCGATCGCGGTGTGCAGGAAGACGGCGGCATTCCGCAATTGCACAAGAACCTTGGCGACGCGCACTATCGCGGTGGTCGCGCCGACGAGGCGCTCGAATCGTTCCAGCGCGCGGCGAAGCTCAGTCCGGATCTCGGTCCGGACATGTATCTGAAAATCGGAACCATTTATTTCAAACGCCGCGACCGCGATCACGCGATCGCCGCATGGGAGCGCGCGGTCGCGCTCGATCCGCACAACGCAATCGTGCGCGCCAATCTCGATGCGGCGCGCAAACTCTGATGACGCGGGCCGACTCCGGCGAAGACGAGGCCGGATTCCGCCGACTCACCGCGAAAATCGCGCGCGAGAAGAAGTTTGCGTGCGGGAGTTACAAGGATCGTTGTTTGCGCCGCCGTATCGCGGTGCGCATGCGCGCGTGCAAGACGCCCTCGTACGCGACGTACACGGCGTTTCTCGACCAGCACCCTGCCGAGTGGGAGAAGTTGCTCGACGCGCTGACGATCAACGTCACCAAACTCTTTCGCAATCCCGATGTCTACGACGCGATAGCCGATGTCGTGGTGCCGGAGCTGTGGAATCGGACTGGGCCGACGGTACGCGTGTGGAGCGCGGGCTGCTCGTCCGGCGAGGAGACCTATTCCATCGCGATCCTCTTTCATCGCCACGCGGTTGCCGCGCGCGAGCAATCGCGTCTCGGACGGGTGCACGTGCTCGGCAGCGACATCGACAAGCGTTCGCTGCTCGCTGCGGAGCGCGGCGCGTATCGTACACCAGCGTTCGGCGATACGCGCGACGACCTGCGCAAGGCGTACTTTTCGGCGAGCGATCCGGCGGAAGTGAACGCTGCTATTCGTGCGATTACGCGGTTCGAGCGGCGCGACCTGCTCAACGATCCGCCACCGAACGGTCCATTTCAGCTCGTTGTGTGCCGCAACGTCATGATTTATTTCGATCGCCCATCGCAAGATCAGCTGATGGAGCGATTTCATTCGGTGTTGTCACCCGGCGGTTTTCTCGTGCTGGGCAAGACGGAGACATTGTTTGGCGCGCCGCGCGACCGGTTCACTATTGTGAAGCAACGTGAGCGTATCTACCGCCGTGTCTGACGGCCGCCTCGCGCGCGCCAACGTTGTCGAAGCGCGCGTGAAAGTCGCGCACATGGCCGCGTTGGCTGAAACGGGCCGCATTGTGACGGTCGGTCTTGGTTCGTGCGTGGCGATTACGCTGTGGGACAAGGCGCGGCGTGTGGGCGCGCTCGCGCACGTGCTGCTGCCCGAACCGCACGCCGGCGGAGCGGTCGAGAATCCCGCGAAGTTCGCGACGACTGCGGTGCCCGCGCTCGAGGAAGCCATGCGCGAATGCGGATCGCGCGGACCATACGTCGCGACGCTGACAGGTGGTGCGAGTCTCTTCGGTCAGCTGCTGAAAATGCGCGGTGAGAACGTCGGCGGACGTAACACTGCCGCGGCGTTGGCTGCGCTCGAACGCGCGAACATACCGGTCGTTGGGAGCGATACCGGCGGTGATTACGGTCGCACGGTGACGCTCGATGTTGCAGATGGGAGTGTCACCGTTCGGTCTGTCTCGAAGGGTACGCGTGTCCTCTAACGTCCGCTCCGTGTTGGTCGTCGACGACAGCGCGTTCATGCGCAAAGTGCTGTCGGAGATGATCGCGTCCATCGACGGCTTTCGCGTACTTGCGACCGCGCGCAACGGACAGGATGCCGTCGAGAAAGTGCACGCGTTGAATCCGGATATCGTCACACTCGACATCGAAATGCCGGAGCTCGACGGGCTGCAGGCGCTTGGGTACATCATGAGCGAAGCACCGCGACCCGTCGTGATGCTGAGTGCGACTGATACAGTTTCGGGAATGGACACCACAATCCGCGCGCTTGAACTCGGCGCAGTGGATTTCGTGCGCAAACCCTCCGGCCCGATTTCACTCGACGTGTCAATTGTTCGCGAGCGTCTCGGCGAAGCACTGCGCGCGGCCGCGCAGACGAACATGCGCGGCACGGGAATGCTCGCACCGTTCCCGACTGGACAGCGCGCGCGTCCGCGAACGCCGGCGGGTGTCGGTGCGGTGCGCGGACACATCGAAGGCGCACGGGTTTGCGTTGCCATTGCCGCGTCCGCGGGTGGGCCGCGTGCGTTGGCGCAGGTGATTCCAATGCTGCCGCGGGACCTTGGCGCAGCAGTGGTCGTCGTTCAACACATGCCGACGGGTTTCACGCGGTCGTTTGCCGCACGTCTCGACGCGATGAGCAGAGTCCCTGTGAGCGAAGCGGAGCACGGCGCACTCATTCGCGCCGGACGCGTGTATCTCGCGCCGGGCGGCCGTCACATGCGCGTCGCGCTCGACGGAAGCGCGCCGCACGTCGTGCTCGATGATGCGCCACCGATGTGGGGTGTTCGTCCCGCCGCCGATCCGCTGATGACGAGTGTCGCCGACGTGTTCGGTGCAGCGAGCGTAGGCGTTGTGCTGACCGGCATGGGTCGTGATGGCGCCGATGGATTGCACGCGATTCGCCGCGTGGGTGGCGGTGCCATCGTGCAGGATCGTGAGACGTCGACGGTGTACGGCATGCCGCATGCGGCGCTCGAGCGCGCCGGCGCGGACAGTGTGCGTCCGCTCGACGCGGTTGCCGGCGCGATCGCCGAGTGGGTCGCTACGCACGGAGCCGCGGTATGACACGCGCGCAAGTGCGCCGACTCACACTCGCGCTGCCAAGCGCGATGTCGGAATTGCCGCTCCGGGATCGACTGCACCTCGATGACCAGATCAATTTTCTCATTGTGCGCATCGGCACCGAACGTTTTGCATTTGACATGACGCGCGTGGTCGAAGTCGTCGACGCCACGTCACTCGATCTCGTTCCGCAGCTCGGCGACGCGACGCTCGGTCTCGTCACGTGGCGCGGAAAAGCGCACGCGGTGTGGTCGACGGGTGGAACGCTCCGCGCGTCCGTCGAGAAGATCGATACGGCGGTATTCTTGCGTGATGATCCTCCGGTCGCGTTCGCTGTGGACGATGTCGAAGACATCGTGACTGTTCCGGGCACGAGCGTGCGCGCATTGAACGGCGTTGACGACGGGGCGGGTCTCGTGCTCGGCGCGCTGCACGTCGACGATTCACTCGCCACTGTGGTCGATCCGATTGTGCTCGCGGCCGCACTGCGCGGCCGGGACGAGGTCGTCGCCTCATGACTGCCACCGCCGATCGCATTCAACTCGTCACGTTCGCGGTCGCCGGTGATCGTTTTGCGACGGACATTTTTTCCGTGGAGCGTGTGCTTCGGTACACTCAGCCGCGGCCGGTTCCCAATACGCCGGCGTGGTTGCTCGGTGTCATCGATTATCGCGATCGCGTTGTGCCGGTCCTGGATTTGCGCGCACGGCTCGAATTGCCGACGGCGGCGCCGACCGCCACGACGCGCGTGCTCGTGTTTGAAGTCGAGGGGCAGTGGATCGGTGTGCTGGTCGACTCCGTACACGAAGTCGCGACGATTGCGCGCGGTGACATCGAAGCACCGCCGGCACTGTTCCGCGGACTGACGAAAGACTATCTCATGGGACTGCTGCGGCGGTCGGAGGGCGTTGTGATCGTTCTGGATGCCGGCAAACTGTTCACGTCACAAGAGCGGCTCGTGCTCGAGCAGAGCGGAGGTGCGCGGTGAGCGATCTCATCACGTGGCGTGCGCGGCGTTCGGCGCTCAACGCACGACTGGATGAACCCGATGCGGTGGTGGAGCGCGACGCGATCAAGGACGACATCATCGCGTTGTTCAAGGCGGTCGAACAAAGCATCACGGATCTCACCGCATTGAAAGCGGAGATCAAGTCGCTCGTCGACAAATGGAAGACATTGCAGGCACCGACCAGCGCGCCGCAGTTCGCCGGCGAAGCGCCGCTCGTGCACGCCGATCACATCGGCGCGTCCACGTTCATCGAGAAAGGGTGGAGCAGACTTTCGCTGGGCGATTACGAAGGCGCGGAAGCGTCGCTGCTGAAAGCGATCGAACTCTCTCCGGGGAATCCGCAGTCCGAAGCGCTACTCGGTTGGGCGCAGATGCTGCAGGAGAAATACGACGACGCGCTCATGAACTTTCAGCGCGTGTTGATGCGCGAACCACAGAACGCACTCGCGCGCATCAACGTCGGGTACATCTGCCTGAAGAAAGGGATTTTCGGTGAAGCCATCGAGCATTTGTCGAAAGCAATTCGACTCGACAACGACAAGAAGGCGACGCTGTACGCGCATTTTTATCTCGGGCTCGTGTATCTCGAGCGCGAGATGTACGACGACGCGCAGACGTTCTTTCGAAAAACGCTCGCACTCGGTCCGAATTTGATCGAGGCGTATTACGAGCTTGGCAGGTCGCAGTGGTTCAACGAGGAACAGGACGCCGCAAAACAGACGTGGCGCGACGGACACGCGGCCAACAAGTTCAGCCCGTGGGGAAAGAAGTGCGCGGAAGTGCTCAAGACGGTCGAGGGCGGAGGGACACCGCCGCGCGGCGTGTGACGCCGGGAGTCGCGTTGACCGTGCGCGTAGCGCGCGCAGTCGTATCGGGCGCGGTCGCACTGACCGCGCTTCTGTTTTTGGCGCCGGCGCACGCCGCCGCACAGGACGACGCCGAGCGATTTCAGAGCGGGCGATTCACGATCCTCGCGTACCCAGGTGACGCCACGCTCGCGCGCAGCTTGCTCGCGCGTGCGCTCGCCCGTGACACGTTTCCCGGATTGCCCCGGCCGTCGGCGGCGGTGACCATCGCGCTCGCGCCCGACGACACGCGATTCCGCGAGTGGACCGGTTCGGGGTTTCCGGAGTGGGGCGCTGCTGCCGCATTTCCGTCGACGATGCGCATCGTCATGCACGGGCGGCGCGCGGGGAGCGACGCCGGGGATCCGGTGGTCGTGCTTCGCCACGAACTCGCGCATCTGGCGCTCGCGGAGGCGCTCGGCGACCGGCCACCGCGGTGGTTCGACGAGGGATACGCGAGCTACGCGGCGGGCGAGTGGGGCCGGGAAGAGATCCTCGCGACGAACGTCGCGCTCCTGGTCCGGGGTCCATTCACATTCGATGCTCTGGAGGACGCGTTCGCTGGTGGGACGACGCGCGCAACTGCGGCGTACGCCTTGGCCCACCGGGCTGTTGCAGAGCTGGCCGCGCTTGACCCGAACCGCGGGCTAACGCTGTTTTTCGCGCGGTGGCGTGAGGGGGCGTCGCTCGATGCAGCGATCCGGTCGTCCTACGGCATCACACTGGGTGCATTCGAGGATCGCTGGCGTTCGCGCACGCGGCGAAAGTACGGCATGCTCGCGCTGGCGGCGGATCTCACACTTGTGGCGGGATTGATCAGCGCAGTCGTTGTACCGGTGTACCTCGCCCGTCGAAAACGCGAGCGAAAACGGCTCGAAACATTACGAAACAATGAAGCCGCGCAGGAGCAGCGGGCGCGCGAGAGCGCACTCGACGCGCTGCTCGGCAAAAACAGTGACTCGTGACCCGAAGTTGCTTGACACTCCCCTCTACGATCCATAACCTTTTTCCATGGCTTCCGCGTCGACTCCGCAGAGCGCAAAACTACCCGCAGATTTGACCGTCCGTGCGCGCGGGTATGTATGGTGGATTGCAGCCGCAGTGACGCTCCTTGCTGGATACGCCGATCTCTGGCGCGGCGGTGAAACGCTCGCACCAATCCTGCTGGTGGTGGGGTACTGTGTATTGGTACCTGTTGCGATTCTGCGATAAGGTTGTCGGTCTCGCGATGGGGGCAGGAGCTCGTACGGGCGAATAGCTCAGTTGGTTAGAGCACCTGCCTTACACGCAGGGGGTCGGGGGTTCGAGTCCCTCTTCGCCCATGTGATGCTGGAGGGGCGCGCCATCCGGTGCGTTCAACGAGCGATGGAATTCTTGAAGGAGCGCGGAGAGATGACACGGCTACGCTTCACGATGACGTTGTGCGGCGCCGCATTGCTGAGTGCAGGAAGTGTCACGTCTGCCGGTGCGCAGATCAGCCGGGTTCAACCGCTGCCGTGCACTGAAGCGCCGCGCTTTCTCATCATCACGCCCCAGGTTGCGGGCGGCTTAAGAGCGCGACAGGACGCAGAGAATCAGCTGCGCCAACGGCTCAAGGCCGATATTTCAACCAAGGAAGCGTGCATTATCCCGAAGCCTGAGGCCGACGGGATCTTGACGCAATCGAAGTTCCCGATTGACACCGCGATGTCAGCGGTCGACGCGCTGGCGCTTGGTCAGCCACTGCGCGCCGACGAGGTGTTGCTGTCGGAGATGAAGAATTCAGGCGGTACGTTCCAGTATTCAGGTATGCTCGTGCTGCAGCGCGACCAGTGGCTGCGTGATCGTGTGCCGGCCGCCGTTGCGGATCCGACTCAAAGCGGCGCTGCGAAGCAATTCACGAAGTCCGTTGAAGATTTGCGCAAGCAGCTGCCGCACGAGCTGGCGTGCTATCGTCATGTGCGCGCCAACAAGGCTGCCGAGGCAGAAGCGGCGGCTCGCGCCGGCATTGCGGCGTATCCGGAAGCGGTGATTTCACGGTTGTGCCTCGCGTCTGCGCTCGAGCAGCAGCACAAGACGGATGCAATGCTGGCCACGATCAATGAGGTACTTCAGCGCGATTCGTTGAACGTTGCCGCGCTCATGTTTGCCATGCGCGGCTATTTCGAAAAAACAGACACGAACAAATTTGCTAGCGTCGCCAGCCGAATCGTCGCGCTCGATCCGACGAATTCGCAGGTCGAAAGCATCATCGGAACGCTTGCGGCGTGGAGACGTTCGGATATCGCCCTGCCGATGATCGAGAGGATTCTCAAAGAAGATCCTGAGAACAAGAACTTGCGCGACATCGAGTTCCGGCTGGAGTATTTCGCAGGTAAATGGGACCGAGCGGCCATCCGCGCTGAAACGCTCGCGATGCTCGACACCGCGCGTGTTGATACGACGTTCATTCAGCGTGTTGTCAGCGCGTATGCGAACGACAGCCAGCCCAACAAAGTGCTCGAATGGCTGACCAAGGGGACGAAGAAATTCCCGACGAACGTGCCAATGGCGTTCTCGCGTGCGCAGCAGCTCAAGCGCATGGGACAGACCCAGGCAGCGATCGACGAGTACAAGCGCTTGCTCGGCCTCGCGCCACGAACGGCGCAGATCCGTTTGTACATCGCGAACTATTTCGAAGAACTTCAGCAGACAGACTCAGCGAACGCTTGGCTTCGTCGTGCTGGTGAGCAACCTGAGGATCGCCCGCAGGCTGGCTCGCTCGCGATTGGTTCAGCGCTTCGGCAGTTCAATAGCGCGAACGCGAAGATGAAGGACACCGCGCAAAAAGCGGCCAGCCTGCAAGAGTTCAAGAACGCGATCCCGCTGTTTGCGTTCGCCGATTCGCTTAACCCTGCGGATCCCCGCGGAAAGTTCTACTGGGGATACGCGGCCTACATCATTGGGGCGGACGTTGTTTCGACGCTCGATGCGGCAACCCGACTGAAGCCGCCTGTGCGTCCGACCTGCGAACAAGTGAAAGAAGCGCGCGCTTGGATTGATACGGCGAACGAAAAGATTGGCCAGGGTGGACGCGCTGACCCGGCGAATGCACCGAAGCTATTCCAGTCAATCCAAGAGGTGCTATTCCCTTGGCTCGAGCAGTGGAATAAGACGCTCAAATGCACGTAGGAAGCATTCGATAGCAAGCCTTCGCCCGCCGTCGCTTCGCGACGGCGGGCGTTGTGTTTCTGACATCACGTTCGTACGCTCCGACGCAGTGAGCACAACGTCATTTCACGAACCAGTTCTCCTCGCTGAGGTCCTGAGATTCCTCGGCGACACGCGACGCGTGTTCGATTGCACACTCGGTGGCGGAGGACACACGGCCGCGCTACTCGAGCGTGGGGCAACAGTGGTCGGCGTCGATCGCGATCCCGTCGCCCGCGCCAGCGCCGAGACGAGACTCCGTGCACACATCGAACACGGAACACTGAAAGTCGTCGCGGCAACCTTCGGCGACGCAGCAGCAAGCGTGCTCGACAACGAAGTGCATTTTGACGGTGCACTCATCGATCTCGGCGTGTCATCGCACCAGTTCGACGACGAAACTCGCGGGTTCAGCTTTCGCGAAGGCGTTGCGCTCGACATGCGCATGGGTGGTGGCGCCATCGACGGAAATGGCGGCATGACCGCAGCCGAGTGGCTCAACGAAACGCCCGAAGCCGAACTGGAGGCTGCATTCATTAGATACGCCGATGAGCGGCGCGGACGCCGGCTCGCAAAGACTATCGTCAGCCGCCGCCAATCAAAGCCATTCGCCACGAGCGACGACCTCGTCGGCGCGATTCGCGCGGTGCTCGGTCCACGCTCCGGAGCGCCGGACTTCGCGCGGCTTTTTCAGGCGGTTCGCATCGCGGTCAACGACGAGTTTGGCGAGCTCGAGCGCGCGCTTCCGGCCATTCGTGACCGCCTCGCACCCGCAGGTGTCCTGGTGGTGATCTCGTACCACTCAGGCGAAGACCGAATCGTGAAGCGCGCGTTTCAGGATTGGTCGCGCGCATGCGTGTGCCCTCCGCGACAGCCGATGTGTACCTGCGGTGGGGTAGCAAAAGGGGAAACTTTGACGAAGAAACCGATCGAGGCGGGGGACGAGGAAGTGGCCCGAAACCCGAGAGCGCGCAGCGCGAAAATGCGGGTGTGGCGAAAGACCGGCCCGGTACCTAGTGCCCAGTACCCGCGCGCTCAGGGCTCACGGCTCACGGCTCGGGGCTAATGGCTGCCGCTATCCGCGGACGCTCCATCGTTGCGCTCGTTCTCCTCGGTTTCGTCCTGGTAGCCGTGGGCGTCATATGGCGGAGGAGCGCCGGTGTTGCCCAGGCTCGGGCTATTCAACAACTCGAGCAGCAGCGCACCGACCTCCGGGCTCGACGTGCCGCGCTCGAAGCTGAGATACGCGATGCGACGAGCCGTGCTCGTCTCGCACGCATCGCCGAAGACCGGTTGGGCATGCGGGTGCCGAGCGACAGTCAGGTAATCACTCTGCCCCGTACGCCAGCCCGTCGTGAAACGCCCTAGTCGCGTATCGGTCGTCCACGCGTCCTTCCTCGTCTTCGCCCTCGCAATCGTGGGGAAGGCGGCGTACGTGCAGGTGTGGCAGGCCAACGCCTGGCAATCCGAAGCTGACCAGCTGCACACGCGGTCGCGTGTCGTTCCCGCGCCGCGCGGTACGGTTTTCGACGCGGGCGGAACGGTGCTCGTCGAAACTCGCCAACTAGTGCGGGTGTCCGTCGCACCGCGCGACGTGCGGCCGAGCGATAGCGGCCGCCTCGCAAAGGCGCTCGCGGCGGCGGACGTGCCGCGCACCGTTATTGCGAAAGCGATGGACCGGAAGCGCGCGTGGGTTGTCTTGCCCGATCGCTATTTGCCGTCGGATGCGGCCGTGCTCACCGCGTTCCGCGGTGTACACGGCGAAGTCGCGATGGAGCGCGTTCCGTCTCCGCTGATTGGGCTGCGCGGTTTGATTGGACACTCGAGCGCTGAGGGCGCCGGACTCGATGGCGTCGAACTCGCGCTGGACTCCCTTCTGCGCGGAATCCCCGGCAAGTCTGCGAGCGTGCTGGACGGACGACGCAATGCAGTGCTGACACCGGAGCTGCATGCCGTCGCGGCGGTTCCCGGACACTCGCTCACGCTCACGATCCGCTTCGATCTGCAGGACATCTCTGAACGCGCGCTTGCCGACGCAATGCGCAACACCGGCGCGCACGGTGGGGACATCGTCGTGCTCGATCCACGCAGCGGTGAATTGCTCGCGCTCGCGAGCCGGAGAAGTGATCCGCGCGCGAGCACGGCGACCGCGTTGACCGAGCCGGTTGAACCGGGCTCCACGCTCAAGCCGTTCGTCGCCGCGGCGTTGCTCGAGCACGGCCGCGTTGATCTCGACGAAGTCATTCAGACGCACAACGGTGAATGGTCGCAGTTCGGGTATAAGCTCACCGACGTGCATCGCGCGCCGCAGATGACGTTCGCGCAAGTGATCGAGCATTCGAGCAACATCGGCATGGCGAAGGTTGCATCGCGGCTCACACCGCGTGAGGAATATGAAGTTCTTCGCAACTTTGGCTTCGGCATCGCGACCGGGCTTCCGTTCCCGAGCGAAGCCAACGGGCGCGTAAGCGAGCCGCGCACGTGGTCAGCGCTGACGGCGTCGGCGTTGGCGCGTGGGTACGAGATGTTGGCGACGCCGGTGCAACTCGCGATGGCATACGGAGCACTGGCAAACGGTGGGGAACTGCTGCAGCCGGCACTCGTAAAAGAGATCCGCGACCCTGACGGCAAACTGGTGTATGAGCATCAGCGGCGCGTCGTTCGCCGCGCGATCTCAACGCCAATTGCCGCGCAGATGCGCAAACTCCTTCGCTCGGTGGTCGACAGCGGGTCGGCCACGCGCGCCGACCTCGCCACGTTTGAAGTCGGCGGAAAGAGCGGCACGGCACGGCGCACGGGCAAAGACGGCAAGTACGTTCCCGGCGACTACACCGCAACGTTCGTTGGCCTGTTCCCCGCCGATGAACCGCAGCTCGTCGTCCTGGTCAAGCTCGATTCGCCGGATATCACGGCGTACTACGGCGGGCAGGTGGCAGCACCGGTGACCAAAGCCGTGCTCGAAGCGGCGCTCGCATCGCGCGATGCGGTGCTCGATCGTTCGCGGCTCAAGCAGCGCGAACAGGTTGTTGCAACGAATGATTCGCGCACGAAGCGCGCGGCCGACGCGGACGCGGTCGAATCTGCGTCTGACGATACCGACGTCAGCGAAGAGCCACCGCCGCGCATCGCGCTGAGTCTCGTTGCGAACGACGATAGCGCCGCCGCACAACCGTCGCGCGCTGCGCGTTCCGTACCAAGTGTGCGCGGCATGACGATGCGCGCCGCAGTCGCCACGTTGCACCAAGCGGGATTCCGTGTGCGGATTGTGCGCGGCGGACAGCGCGGACAAACGCTACCGGCTGCGGGCGCCGTAACGCGCGCAGGTGCACTGGTTCGCCTGTACGGCTTGTGACCGGCTTGTGACCGCAGTCGCTCTCGCGCAGCTCACGGCAGCACTTCAAACAGCAGGTCAACTCAGTGGTGTGAAAGGTGACCTGCCGCTCACCGTCGCGGGTATTACCGACGATTCGCGCGCAGTGAAAGCAGGATCGCTGTTTGTGGCAATTCGAGGTACATCGCGCGACGGACACAACTTTCTCGGCGCTGCGCAATTCGCTGGTGCTGCTGCGGCGATGGTCGAAGACCCGAGTACCACGACGCTCCCGTCACTCGTCGTGCGTGATGGCCGGCGCGCCGCAGCGATCGCCGCGGCCGCGTACTACAACGATCCCGCCGGCGCACTCACGATGCTGGGCGTTACGGGAACGAACGGAAAGACGACAACAGTGTCGTTGCTCCGCCACTTGTTCGATTCTGCCGACGAGCCGTCAGCATCGATCGGTACACTCGGCGTGCGCATCGGCAGTGAAGGCGTCGCGTATCCAGGCGGCGGAGACCTGACGACTCCCGGTCCTATCGAATTGCAGCGCATTCTGCGTGGGCTCGTCGATGCGGGCGTCGCGACGGTTGCGATCGAAGCATCGTCGCACGCGCTCGAACAACATCGACTCGACGGCGTACCATTTCACGCCGCGATCTTCACCAACCTCACGCGCGATCACCTCGACTATCACATGACGATGGACGCGTACTTCGAATCGAAGGCGCGTCTCATTGGTTTGCTTGCGCGTACGGGCGTGGCCGTCGTGAACCAGGATGATCGCGCGTGGGACAAACTCCCCGCAGCGCCGCATCGCGTCACGTTTGGATTGCGCGCGCAACGCTCGGGTGCTCGCGTGCACGCGGACTATCTCGCATCGAATCCGAGTTATTCCGCGGACGGCAGCGCGTGGGCGTTGTATGCAAACGGCACATCGTACGATGTCGAACTTCCGCTGCTCGGCGACTTCAATGTTGTGAATGCACTCGGCGCTGCATCAGCGGCGATGGCGCTCGGCCGAGATCCAAGTGAAGTCGCGGGGCGGCTGTGGACGGTGCCCCAGGTACCTGGTCGTCTCGAGCGCATTGCAGATGCGCCCGTTGTGTTGCGCGATTATGCGCACACGCCTGACGCGCTCGAGCGCGCGCTCGAAGCGGTGCGTCCATTTGCTCGCGGCCGGCTGATCGTGGTGTTCGGGTGCGGCGGCGATCGCGATGCAGGGAAGCGTCCGCTCATGGGAGCGGTCGCGGAACGACGCGCGGATCTCACCATCATCACCAGCGACAATCCGCGCACGGAAGATCCGGAACGCATTCTCGATCAAATCGAAACGGGAATGAAGCAGAGTACGCACGAGCGCATCGAGGATCGTCGCACGGCAATCGCGCGCGCGCTGTCGCTTGCGCATCCGGTGGACGATCTCGTGCTGCTCGCCGGGAAGGGGCACGAGACGTATCAGATTCGTGGAACGCAAAAGCTGCCGTTCGACGAAGCAGCGATTGTGCGCGAATTGTTGAGCGGAACGGCGGCATGAAAGGGTTCTGGACACTGCGCCGCGCGGCCGCAGCTGTGGGCGCGAAGTGCCCGAATGATTTAGCGCTCAGCGGCGTGTCGACGGACACGCGAACGATCGAGCGCGGAGCGTTGTTCGTTGCGTTGCGCGGCGAGCAGTTCGATGCGCACGACTTTCTCGCGGACGCTGTGGAGCGCGGTGCGGCGGCGCTCGTCGTCGATGACGGAGAGAAAGCCGCGGGGCTCGGTGTGCCAACGCTCGTTGTGCCGAACACGCTCACGGCGCTTGGCGATCTGGGTTTGTGCATGCGCACCGCGTGGTCGCGCCCGGTTGTTGCCGTCGGCGGTTCGAATGGCAAGACAACGACGAAGGAATTGATTCGCGCGACGCTGAGCGCGACGCTCGACGTGCACGCGACGACCGGCAATCTCAACAATCAGATCGGCGTTCCGCAGACACTGCTCGCGTTGAACGAAGACGCGGACATCGCAGTGATCGAAGTCGGCACGAACACGCCTGGTGAAATCGCCATACTGCGCCGCATCGTGAAACCGGATATCGCCGTCGTTACAACGGTGCAGGAAGAGCACCTCGAAGGCTTCGGCGATCTCGCCGGCGTCATGGCTGAAGAGTTGTCACTCACCGATGGTGTGCAACTCGCAATTGTTCCTGCGTCGGAGCCCAATGTTGTCGCCGAAGCCGTGAGTCGTGCGCAAAACGTCGTGACGGCGGGTTTGGTCGCCGGCGATGTGCGCGCGGACGAATGGGGACTCGGTGAGAACGGACGCGGGTGGATTCGTCTTGGTGATGTACGGATCGAAGTGCCCGCACCGGGTGCACACAACGCGGCAAATGCGATGCTTGCCATCGCTGTGGGACGCGCATGTGGTGTGCGCGACGCCGACATCGCACGAGGCATGGCGACCGCAAAGTTTCCGCCAATGCGATCCTCGGTTGGGGCGCTTGGCGATGCGCTGCTGGTGAACGACGCGTACAACGCGAACCCGGGATCGATGCGGACCGCGCTCACGCTGCTCGAAGCCGTGCACGGCGATCGGCCGATGGTGGTAGTGCTCGGCACGATGCGCGAGCTGGGCCCGCGCGCGGAATCGCTGCACGACGACATTGCGCGAACCGCGCTGGCGACGCGCGCGACGGTCATTGGCGCCGTGGGGGAGTTTGCCGCGGCGTTCGCGCGCGTCGCGCCGAAGGACCCCCGGGTGGTGAGCTCCGCTGATCCTGAATCACTGTGGCCGTTGTTGGCGCCGCGATTGGACAAACGGGCCGCGATTCTCCTCAAAGCGTCACGCGGTGTACGACTGGAGCGCCTGATGCCCAAGCTTTCGGAATGGGCGGGTGTGCCAATAACAGAAGGCAGAAGTCTGAAGTAAGAAGGATGAAGTAAGGATTTCCTTCAGAATTCTGAATTCAGAATTCTGAATTCAGAACGTAGAAGTTCCCACCGGACGCCAAGCGCCAGCCAAGTGCTCTATCATCTCCTGGTTCCACTCAGCAACTGGTTCACGCCGTTCAACGTGTTCAGCTACATCACGTTTCGAGCGGCGGGCGCTGCCGTGACCGCATTGCTCGTCGCGTTTGTGGTGGGCCCAGCGATGATTCGCTGGCTGCAGAAGAGCGCTGTCGTTCAATCGGCGCGTGAAGGAACGCCGGATACGCACAAGGCAAAAGGCACACCGCCGACCATGGGCGGCATCATCATTCTGTCCGCCGGCATCATTCCCACGCTGCTCTGGGCGCGGCTCGACAACACCTATGTGTGGCTGGCGTTGCTCGCGACGGTGTGGATGGGCGTGATTGGGTTCATCGACGATTATCTCAAGCTCAAGCAAAAGCGCGAAGGGAAGCGTAACGAAGGATTGGTCGAGCGCTACAAGCTGATGGGGCAGGTATCGCTGGGACTCGCGCTTGGTCTCTATCTCTGGCTGCAACCAATTTCGTCATTGCCGGGCGCGTCGACCGCGCTGCCGTTCATCAAGAACGTGCTCGTTGTTCCGGCCGCGGCCGGCTTTGCATTTTTGTACGTCGGGTTCGTTGCGTTCGTCATCACGGGTACGACGAACTCCGTGAATCTCACGGATGGTCTCGACGGACTGGCGAGTGGCTTGTGCGGTATCGCGTTCGCGGCGTTTGCGTTCTTTGCGTATGTGTTTGGCCGCGTCGATGCGAGCGCGTGGCTGCAGGTCTTCTACCTTCCGGGCGCGGGCGAGCTCACGGTGTTTTGTCTCGCGTTCTTCGGCGCGTGCATGGGATTCCTGTGGTACAACTGTCACCCCGCGCAGGTCATCATGGGTGACACCGGTGCACTCGCGCTCGGTGGCGCGCTTGGTGTCATGGGTGTGCTCCTGAAATCGGAATTCCTGTTGTTGCTCATTGGTGGTGTGTTCGCGGCGGAAACGTTTTCCGTGATCGTTCAGCGATCGGTGTTCAAATACCGCAAGAGTAAGCACGGTGTCGAGTACGCGCGCGCGAATCGTGTGTTTGCGAGGGCGCCACTCCACCACCATTTCGAAATGCGCGGGTGGTCTGAGCCACGCGTTGTGGTGCGCTTCTGGATTCTCGGTATTCTCTGCGCGTTCGTCGCCCTCGCGACGTTGAAGATTCGGTGATCGAAGAACTACTGCGGAAAGGCGAAGTCGCAGTACTCGGGCTCGGAAAAAGCGGTCGTGCCGCGGCCCAACTGCTCGTCAAGAATCGTGCGCGAGTGTACGCGTCAGACGCAGGTAGCAAACGCGAAGCGCTCGAAGGCGCGACGGCGCTGTCGTCGCACGGAATCGACGCGCAAACGGGCGGGCACGATCTCGATCGCATTGCGAAGGCGTCGCTCGTCGTTGTCAGTCCGGGTATTCCACCGAGCGCGCCACCGCTGCTCGCTGCGCGCAGTGCCGGCGTTCCCATCATCAGCGAAATCGAGCTCGCGCTCGCGTTCCTGCCCAACGCGCGCATCATTGCGATTACGGGCACGAATGGAAAAACCACAACGACGGCGCTCATCGGTCATTTGCTGACATCGCTCGGGTGCGACGCCGCGACCGCGGGAAATATTGGCACGCCGCTCGCAACGTTCGCTCTGCGCGCAAAGCCGCCGGTCTGGTTTGCGCTCGAAGTGTCGTCGTTTCAATTGCACGACACGCCGAGCTTGGCGCCGCGGGTTGGCGTGCTCACGAACCTCACGCCCGATCACCTCGATCGATACGCGAGCGCCGAGGAGTATTACGCGGACAAAGCACGCCTCTTTGCGAATGCGAGTGCGTCGTCGGAGTGGGTGTGGAACGGCGACAGCGATCGTGTGCGCGCGATGGCGTCGCCGGTGGCGGGACATCACTCGACGTTTGCGCTCGAGGCGAACGCGGACGCGTGGTTCGACCGAAAGGCAAACCAGTTGATGGTCGCTGGATCGTCGCTCATTCAGCGTGAGGAATTCGGGTTGCTCGGCGACCATAACGTCGCGAATGCACTGGCGGCATCGCTCGCCGTGATGGTCGGCGACGCGGTGCACCGAACGCCACATGCACGATCGCGGATCGCCGCCGGGCTTCGGTCGTTTCGCGCCCTGGCGCACCGCCTCGAGGTGGTGGGTGAGTTCAACGGCGTCGAGTGGATCAATGATTCGAAGGCCACCAACGTCGACTCAGCGCGGGTCGCGGTTGCGGGGATGCGGAGGCCGACGATCCTGCTCCTTGGCGGCCGGCATAAAGGGGAACCGTATACGTCCCTCGCCGCCGATATCCGGTCGCACGTGAAGACAGTACTGGCGTACGGCGAGGCCGCGGCGCTGGTCGAGGCCGATCTTTCCGGCGTCGTGCCCGTTGAGCGGCTCGGGTCGTCCTTTGAGACAGTCATCTCGCGTGCCCGTGCGCTGGCTGCACCGGGCGACGCGGTTCTGCTTTCGCCCGCCTGCTCGAGCTACGACATGTTCGATAATTACGAAATGCGAGGCGCCGAATTTCGGCGCCTCGCCGCGTCACAATAACGGCAATGACCGCATTCGCTGTAACGGGCGAACGCGTCCGTTGGCGCATGAGCGTCGAGGCGCGCGCGTTGTTCGTCGTGACCGCAGTGCTCGTCGCATTTGGGTTGGCAGTGCTCTACAGCGCGAGTTCGTACGAAGCCATGCAGATGGGGCGCTCGAGTTCGTTCTTCCTCGTACGCCAGCTCGCCGGCATCGCAGTGGGTTTTGTGTTGTTCGCGGTGTTCGCGAAGCTCGACTCGGAGCAGTGGCGCAAGGTCGCGTGGCCGCTGATGATCATCGCGCTCGTGACGATGGCGGTCACGTTGCTGCCCGGTGTGAGTCCAGTGAACGGTTCGCGCCGATTCCTGTTCAATCGCGGTGTGCAGCCGTCTGAAATGGCGAAGTTCGCGGTGGTCATCTGGGCCGCGATGCTCGTCGACAAGAAAGGTGAAGAAGGGCTACGCCGTCTCACGAAGGGCGTGCTTCCGTTTCTGATCGTTATTGGCGTGCTCGATCTGTTCGCGGTCGCGGAGCCCGACGTTTCCGTCGCGCTGCAATTCACGCTGCTCGCGGCGGTGATCTTGTACGCCGGTGGCGCGCGCATCGGTCACTTCGCATTTCTCTGTGTTGCGGTATTCCCGGTGACGTGGGGGATCGCGCAATCCAACGATTACGTCAGACAGCGCATCGTCGCATTTCTGAATCCCGCGGAAAGCGGATCGCAAGACAAACTGTGGCAGCTCAAGCAATCGCTCGTCGCTGCGGGCTCAGGCGGATTGCTGGGCGTTGGATTTGGTGAAGGACGGCAGCATTGGGGTTATGTGCTGTATCCGTACACCGATTTCATTGGCAGCGTGATCAGCGAAGAGTGGGGATTCATCGGCATCACGGGCGTCACCGGATTGTTTGCGTTATACGGATGGCTTGGACTGCGCATCGCGGCGAACGCACCGAATCGGTTTCAGCAACTCGTCGCGATCGGGCTCACCGTCAATATGCTCGTGACCGCGTACGTGCATCTTGGCGTCGTGATTGGATTGTTGCCGACGACCGGACTCACATTGCCGTTCATCTCGTACGGGCGATCCAACTTGTTGCTCTCGCTCGCAACGACAGGCGTGTTGTGCAACATCGGCAGTCAGCGCGAGCGCGTGCATGGAGTGCGCGCGACCAATCCGCTCGCGGCGGGCGCCGTGCGGTGAGAGTCATCTTCAGCGGCGGCGGCACGGGCGGACATCTTTATCCGGGTCTCGCCATCGCGCGCGCGCTGGTTCGACAGCGAGCCGACGTTCGTCCGCACTTCGTCGGCGCACAGCGAGGCATCGAACGCGACGTACTCGCGCGCTGCGAATTCCCGTACACGTTGTTGAAGGTCCACCCGGTGTACCGGCGACAGCCGTGGAATAACTGGCGAACCGCTATTGGCGCGATGAGCGGCTGGCGCGGCATGACCGCGCTCGCGCGGCAGGAGCGACCGGCACTCGTTGTCGGCACGGGCGGATACGCGAGTGCAATCGCTGTTGCGTGGGCAGCCGTGCGCGGCGTGCCGATCGTGCAACACATTGCCGATGCGTTTCCCGGTGCAGCTGCACGGCTCTTCGCGCGCGTATCGAACGAATGCTATCTCGGGTTTGCGGACGCGGAGAAGCATTTGCCCGTTGGCAAAGCGAGATACCTCGCGACAGGTAATGCAATCGATGCGCCTCCGGTTCCGCGACCTGAGCGCGCGGCCATGTTGCGCCAGTGGGGATTCGAAGCAGGTGCGAAAGTGTTGCTTGTTTTTGGAGGCAGTCAGGGCGCGCTGGCAATCAACGATGCGGTGTCTGCGTGGACGCGCGCGTCGCTGCCCGACGGTTGGTCCGTGATTTGGGCGACGGGCAAGGGGATGTACGATCAGTTTCGTTCGTGCGAAACGCCGCGCGTGCGTGTGGTTCCGTACCTCGCGCCCATCGCGGATGCGTATGCGGTGAGTGATCTCGCACTGGTGCGTGGCGGTGCGATCGGGACCGCCGAGTTGTGCGCGTGGGGAGTTCCGATGATCATCGTGCCGTTGCCGACTGCGGCGATGGATCATCAAACGTGGAATGCGCGCTCGCTCGAGTCGGCCGGTGCGGCGGTGCATGTACCGCAAACCGAATTCACCGCGGAGCGATTTGATAATGTCATGCGCGCGATTGCAAGTGACGGTGCGCGGTTATCCGCATTGAGCGAAGGAGCCCGGAAACGTGGGCGTCCGAATGCGGCGGCGGACATTGCGCGGCATATCGCGCAGCTGCTTCCCGCGTAGATATCACGCACATGAGCGTGCTGCTCGACACGACCGATCGCCGGCCCGTCCACTTCATGGGCATTGGGGGCGCAGGCATGAGTGCGCTCGCTGAACTCCTGATCGGTCGCGGTGTTTCTGTGTCGGGTTGCGATACCAACGCTGAAGGTGCTGCAGATATCGCCGCGCTCGGCGCGCACGTGGTTGCGGGGCACGACCCGTCGCACATCGCGAATGCGCGCGCGGTCGTGTATTCGTCCGCCATCGACGCGGACAACGCGGAGTTGATGCGCGCGCGCGAGCGCGGGATTCCCGTGATTCGCCGCGCAGAGGCGTTGGCGACGGTGGTGAAAGGCCGCCTCGTTGGCGTTGCGGGGACGCACGGGAAAACCACGACGACGGTGATGACGACGGAAGCGTTGTCCGCCGGCGGCATGGACCCGACTGGCGTCGTCGGCGGTCGAGTCGCGGCGTGGCACGGCAATCTTCGGCGAGGAACGAGCGATGTATTCGTCGTCGAAGCCGACGAATACGATCGCTCGTTCCTCGCGCTCGATCCGACAGTGGCGGTGGTGACGAACATCGAAGCCGACCACCTCGACATTTATCGCGATCTCGACGACGTGCGGTCCGCGTTTGCGAAGTTCATCGAGCGCGCGCGGTTTGTCGTGCTGTGCGCCGATGATCCCGTTGCAAACGCGCTGCCAACGCGGCCCACCGCGGAAGTGTTTCGCTATGGATTGAGCGCGGAGCACGCGCGGTTGTGCGCAACGGAGTTGCGCGCAGAAGGACGTGGTCAGCAATTCACCGTCGTGTTCGATGGCGAAACAATCGGCGACGTGCAGTTGCAGGTTCCGGGCGTCCACAACGTGCGCAACGCGCTTGCTGCCGTTGCGAGTGGACTCGCGTGGGGATGCGAACTCGCATCGATGGCGCGAGGACTCGCGACGTTCACGGGCGTGGAGCGGCGATTCCAGTACCTCGGTGAGAGCGCCGGCGTGGTCGTTGTCGACGACTATGCCCACCACCCAACTGAGATTCGCGCGACGATCGCCGCCGCGCGGACGGTGTATCCTGGTCGGAGGCTCGTCGTCGCGTTTCAGCCGCACTTGTTCACGCGCACGCGCGATTTCGCCGGCGATTTCGGTGCCGCGCTCGCCGCCGCGGACGCGGTGCTGCTGACCGAGATCTATGCGGCGCGCGAAGAGCCCATTCCGGGCGTGAGCACGGACGTCGTCGTCGACGCGCTACGAAATGCCGGTGGGAAAACGGCCTGGCGCGGGGAGCGCGGCGGCTTGGCCGACGCGCTCGCCGCGGCGGTGCGGCCGGGGGATGTCGTCCTCACCGTCGGTGCGGGCGACATCACCAAGACCGGGCCTGAGTTGCTCGCTAAGCTCAGAACGACATGAGAATCGAGAAGCGAAGCGAAGGATTCGAGGATCGAGGTGGAGGTTGGGGAGGTGGGCAGCAGGAGAAGCCGAGAAAGCGCCGCCGCGGACTCGTACTTCTCGTGCTTCTCGTGCTCGTCGTGGTGCTCTTTCCGCTAGGCGCCCGTCGCCTCGACTACTTCCGGGTGCGGCGGGTCGAGCTTGTCGGCGCCCGCTACATCCAACCCAAGACGCTCCTCAACCTGATGGCCATCGATTCGAGCATGACCATCTGGCATGACCTCGATCCGGTTGTTGAACGCGCCCGAAAGCACCCGCAGATCCGCCAAGCCAGGATCAGCCGCAAGCTGCCGGGCACGCTGGTGCTGACGGTCGACGAGCGCGTCCCCGTCGCCATGCTCGCGACGGCCGACGGTGTCCAGCCGCTCGATCGCGATGCCGTGGCGCTCCCCATCGATCCGACGGTCACGTCGGTCGACGTACCCATCGTCACCCGCCGTGATACGGCCGTGCTACGCCTGCTCGACGGCGTTCGCGAGAATGCGGCGCGGCTGTTCGCGCGTATCAGCGAAGTCGGGCGCGACGAGGGCGGGGGGCTGCGCGTCATATTGTCGGGGGTGACCGTCCGCGCTCCGGTTGGATGCACATCTGAGCGGCTCGCGGAGATCATGCCCGTTCTGGAAGACCTCACTCGGCGTGGAAAGCACGCCGTCGAACTCGATCTGCGATACCGCGGACAAATCGTCGCCCGTCTGGAATGAGAGAGGATCGCCTCGTAGCCGGCCTGGATATCGGATCCGCCAAGACAACGGCGCTCATTGCCGAAGTCGTGGGGGATTTCCCGAGGCACCCCTCGATCAAGATCCTCGGCGTCGGGCAAGCGCGAACGACCGGCCTTCGTAAAGGCGTCGTCGCCGATATCGAAGAAAGCACGCGCTCGATTCAAAAAGCGATGAGCGACGCCGAACGGATGGCGGGCGCGCGCGTGCCTGAAGTGTTCGCCGGAATTGCGGGCGAGCACGTGCAGGCCATGACGTCCAAAGGCATCGCGTCGGTAACCGGCAGCGAGATCACGCGCGGCGACGTCGAACGTGCAAATGCGGTTGCGCGCGCGCAATCGATTCCGCAGGATCGCGAACTGATTCACGCGATTCCGCAGGAATACACGGTCGACAAGAACAACGGTATTCGCGATCCCGTCGGAATGATCGGCACGCGACTCGAGACGGAGATGTATCTCGTGACGATCGGTGCGTCGCCCGCGATGAACTTGCGCCGCGCAGTTGAACGCGCGGGCTACAAGGTCCGCGAACTCGTACTCGAACCGCTCGCGAGCGCGCTATGCGTGCTTACCGAAGACGAAAAAGAACTCGGCGTGCTGCTCATCGAGATGGGGGCGGGCACGACTGACGTTGCCGTATTTCACGAGGGAAAGATTCGTCACCTCGGCACGGTTCCGTTCGGCGGTGCAAACGTTACGAACGACATCGTGCACGGACTCGGCGTGACGCAAACCGATGCGGAACGATTGAAAGAGAAGTACGGTTGCGCGAACGAACGTTTGGTGCGCGAAGGCGAAACGATTCAGTTACCGAGCACCGTCGCGCAGGGCGACCGCCAGGTTCCGCGCGAATTGCTTGCGCACATCATTCATCAGCGCACCGAGGAAGTGTTTGAACTCGTGTCGCGCGATGTCGATCAAGCGGGTTATCGGGGACGTTTGAGCGCGGGCGTGGTGCTCACGGGCGGTGCAGCAGCGATGCCCGGCACCGCGGAACTTGCGGTTGATGTTTTTGGATCAGGCGCACGCGTTGGATTGCCCGAAGAAAACATCGGTGGACTCACCGATTCCGTCGAAGCTCCGCGCTTCGCAACCGCCGTTGGACTCGCTCAATACGCGGCGGGTCGCCTTGCCCTTGGCCTCGCCGGTGCGGGCGGCAAACGACTCGGTGAAAAACCGTCGCGCGTGTCGCTCGGCGTGCCCAAAGTCGACGAGCTCGCCGGAAAGATCAAGACCTGGCTGCAGGACTTCTTCTAGGCTATTTCGACAGCCACCAGCTCGCTTTGATGAGGAAGATGTTGTCGGGTCTGGTATCGAACAGCGCTTCGCGGTCGCGCCCGAAATCGAAATCGCCAGTCGAAACCTGATTGGCGCGCTGCTGCGTCCACACGAAGTACAGCGTCGAGCCCGGACGGTATTCCCAGCGGAATACCGCGCTGCCGCGCAGCGAGCGCAAGTTGAAATCAGGGTTGTTGACGTTGAACGACGCGGCCGGTCCGCCAATATCAGGATCGATTGTATAGCTCACCGTGTCGCCGTCGACGTTCGTGTTTGCGATCACGGTGCCGACATCGCGCCCATACACGCTCCAATCGGAACGTCGCGGCCGATTGAATTCCTTGAATGCGGAGTAGTGCGCGCTCGCGAAGAACGGTTGCGCGTACAACTCGAGCGTCATGTTCGGTGAGAACGTGTAGTTGATGCGTGTATCGAGGTTGAGCTGTCGCTGACGGATATCGGCGAGTACGTAGCGCGATCCAAAGAACGCGGTCGACGTTGGATCGGCGACCGATCGAACGTACTGTTGCTTGCCGAGCGAGTTGCTCCATCCTGGATTGAACGACACGAGCGCGCGCGTCGACGGGCGCAGCGCGAGGCCCACGCCGTAGAATCCGCTCCACGCCCCGACTTCGCTCCGTGACCATGACGGCCCAAAGTTGAGCTGCCACGATTTGCGCGAATCAGTCGACAGGGACGCAGAGTAGAAGCCGCGCTCGACGCCGCGCACCGACGGGCCGCCGCGGAGCAGACGGTCGTCGATCTTGTTGCCGGGATAGTAGATGTAGAACGCACTCCAGTTCCAGAACGACAGCGTTTGACCGCTCGCAAAGATCTGCGCTTGTGTGTTCGTGGTGATGTCGCCGTCGAAGTTGCGCTGCACCTGGCCGCCGGCGATCACGTTCATGTTGCGATACCAGCTCGTCGGCTTGGCCCAGGTGCGGAATACGTTGAAGTTGTTCCACACATAATCCGCGCTCGTGAGGAACGAATAATCGTTCGTTTCGAAGCTCGGATTGCGGAAGTTGACCGCAGTCTCCCATAGCCAGTTACCGGCTTCCTTCGCGAGTCGCGCGTAGCCACCGAATCCATTCATTTCGGTCGCCATCGAATCGATGCGCGTTGAGAAGAATCCGCGATGCCCAGGCTGGCGATCAGGACGCTGGTAGAAGCGCGCGCTCGCGCGTTGGCGCGCGATCATGACGGTCGAGTCACCGCTCACGTTCGACACGGCGAAATTCCCCGACAACGAATAGTCGCGGTTGTTCCACGCATACCGGAAATCCGTACCGAGCAGCGTCGCGTGTTTCGCGAGGCGCTCGTTGAACTCGCCCCGGATGTCGCGCGTGACGTTGGTCGCAATTGCGCCGAGCACGAGATCGCCGCGCATGTAGTCCTTCTTGAGCCGGCCGACGAAGTAATTCGCGAGCGGTTCGACAACCATCGACGAATCACCACCGCCCGGCAAACGCACCGTCGCCTCCGAGCGCCCTGTTACCGCATTCATCACGCCAACCGTGTACCCGTTCGCGGTGCGACCGGTGATTTTCGCCGCGCCAAGAATCGTTGCAGCCTCAGGGACCTCGGCATACGGGCCGGCGTTGTACGCGAGATCCGCGCCCGTTGGCGCGCGCCCAACGCGGCGCGAATAGAACGCCTGCAGCGATGACACGTTGCTGCAGAAGTAGCAATTGAATCCGCCGTAGCCGAACACGCCCGAACCCGACACGAAGAACGGCCGGCGCTCCTGGAAGAACGTCTCAAACGCCGAGAGATTCACGACGGCGGGATCGACTTCGACTTGTCCGAAATCCGGATTGAACGTCGCGTCGAGCGTGAGGTTCGGCGTGAGCAAATACTTGAGGTCGAGTCCCGCGCGAATCGACTCTTTGCTGCCATCGTTGAACGGATCGCCGGGCGAGCGGAGCAGGTGCTCCGACTTTGTCATTGCGTAGGGTAGTAACTCGAGACCGCGCGAATGATGTGGAATCTCGAGTCCTTCCAAATGGCCGAATCGGTTTGGACCGCCGCTTTCGGTGCGGCCCCACCACGACCACGCGACGTATTCGTTCGTGCGCTGAATGAACCGTCGCACCTGCAGTCCCCACGTCTGCGATGGGTTCGACGAAAAGCGCAACTGACTGAACGGAATGCGGATTTCGGCGATCCACCCTTCGGCCGTGATGTTGGTGCCGACGTCGTACACGGGATCCCATCCGCCGTCGCAACACGATGTGCCGATGCCGAGTTGATCCTGCTTTGATCCCGACGGATTGATGAAGAAGAACGCGCGACTCAGATGATCGTGATACGAGTCGATGACGAATTCGAAGAAGTCCGACGTGAAATTGTTATCGCGTCGCACGACGGTTGACGTCACGCCGGCCGCGCCAAGTTTGTCGTACATCATCGCGCCGATGTAGAGCGCGTCGTCGTCGAACAAGAATCGCACCTCGGTGCGTTCCGTTGCCGGCTGTCCTTCCTGCGGATCGTACTGTCTGAATTCGGTAATCGGCTGCGCGTTCTGCCACGCGGCTTCGTCGAGCTTTCCGTCGACGGCGATCGATCCCGCGGCGCGCACGGCGCGTGCGCTTGGCACAGGCAGCGTGTGGGTCGATGTCGGAGTGCCGGCGGCGTTGCTGCCTTGCGCGTTTTGTGCGAGTACTGAAATCGGCAGCGTTGCGCTGAGTGCGACGAGCGCGAGCAAGCGCGTGATGATCATGTCGTTTCCTGCAGCGTGGCGTGGGTGAACGGCAGGTCGTTGTATCGACCCGTTTGATGCCACGACTGCGGATACGGTTGGCGCCCTGTTTCAGTGCGCGCGGATCGGCACGCGCGCGCGGCGGTTCGTCCCTATTTCACGAGTGGGGGCGCAGTTGCTGGTGCGCGTCGATGCTTCGTCGCTTGTTCGAAATCGTACGCGAGTCCAATGAGCTTGCCTTCGCTCCATTCGCGACCAAAGAACGTCATTCCCGCGGGTAACGTGTTGTTGCGTGTGTAACCCATCGGGACCGTGATCGCGGGGAACCCGCTGCGCGGTGAGAACACCTGACTGTTGTCACCGTGCGGCGTGTTGAGGTCGCCGATGAGGCGCGGCGGATTGCTCCACGTCGGGTACACCACGGCGTCGAGTCGCAACGAATCCATCATCGCGGTCACACCGTTTCGAAATCGCTCGCGATTCGTGCGGAAGTTCTGACAGCCAGGAAGCGTTTCCGGTGGAATGGAATCGCGTTGCGCGGCTTGCAGCCGCACTTGCACCGACGGATGGAAGTTTCCGCTCCGCACGATCGCGTCGACGGTTTTCACGGGCGCGTTTTCACCTCGCGCGGTGAAATAGCGTTCGAGATCCCAGCGGAAAGAGTTGCACGAACCTCCGCCGCGCATCGCCTCTTGTGAGACGAGGGCCGTGTCGATGATGATCGCGCCCTGCGCTTTCATGGCTTCGAGCGCCTTGTGAAATACCGCCACGACTTCGCTGTCGGTTGTTGCGCGTTCGTAGGCTTGTCGCAGCACGCCGATGCGCGCGCCTTTGAGCGCGCCGCGTTTGACGAACACGTTGTAGTCGGCTTCGCGTTTGCCGCGGCTCGCGACGGTCACGGAATCGTCGGGATCTTCGCCGGCGATGACGTTGAACACCGCGACTGCGTCCGCAACGCTTCGCGCCATCGGTCCCGCAATGTCCGCAGCATTGTTGAGCGGAACGACGCCGGCGCGCGACGTGAGTCCCATGGTCGATCGGATTCCAACCAGTGCTTGGTGCGCAGACGGTCCGCGGATGGAATTGCCGGTGTCAGTGCCAAGCCCGACCTCGCCTTCGTTCGCCGCGACGGCGGCCGCGGTGCCTCCGCTCGAGCCTGCGGTCACGCGGTCGAGGGCATACGGGTTTTTCGTGTACCCGGGGAGAATCGAGCTCACCGTTTCATAGGGCGTAAACGCCCATTCGGCCATGTTCGACTTGGCGAGCACGATCGCACCGGCATCGCGAATGCGTTTGACCTGCGTGGCGTCGCGCGGTGGGATCCATCCCTTCAGTGCGAGCGAACCTGCCGTCGTCTGGAGATCGTGCGTTTCGAAGTTGTCCTTCACGATCACGGGGATGCAGTGCAGGGCACCCGTCAGTCCGCTCTGGGTAAACCGTTTATCGAGCGAATCCGCGATGGTC
This sequence comes from Gemmatimonadaceae bacterium, assembly GCA_035277145.1. Classification (GTDB taxonomy): domain Bacteria; phylum Gemmatimonadota; class Gemmatimonadetes; order Gemmatimonadales; family Gemmatimonadaceae; genus DASRAP01. Next base: position 50,001 of record DATELA010000066.1, read on the forward strand.
AGTGCGCTCGGATTGATGGTGACAATCGCGTTAATCGCCGGGCCTTTCTTGTCGTACGCGTCGATGCGGGCGAGATAGGACTCGACGAGGCCGCGGCAGGAGAGGGTGCGGGCTCTGAACGCGGCGTGGACTTGGGCGATGGTGGTTTCTTCGACGCGGAAGGCTCCCTGTGCGAGAGCAGAGCACGGTAGGAGCGCAATCGAACACGCAATGAGCAGGGCGCAGTAACGTTTCATTAGGGCTGCACGAAGTAGGTCGGTTGCCGAGTGCGGTCACAAATATGCATGTGCAGGGGTGAATCGTGGAAATTGTTGTTTCGCAACGCGTTCCGTCTGTCTACTTCGGTCGTCTTTTCGATGTAGTGTGCGCGCCGCCCGGGGGGTATGTTGCCGCCCGAGCGGACCGGTTTTTCCCGGTGAGTAGCCCAGGAGCAGAGTAGACCCATGATCTTCGAGTTCGAAGAAACCGCGAGCCAGAACGCCCGCATGAAGGTGGTGGGCGTCGGCGGTGGCGGCGGGAACGCCGTGAACCGCATGATCGAGGAGCAGCTCGTCGGCGTCGAGTTCATTTCGGTGAACACCGACGCGCAGGCACTGCTCAACTCGAAGTCCGACGTCAAAATCCAGATCGGTAAGAAACTCACTCGCGGACTCGGCGCCGGAGCGCGACCGGAAATCGGTCGCCAGGCGATCGAAGAGAATCGCGAAGAAGTGTTGAAAGCACTCGGTGGCGCTGACCTCGTGTTTGTCACGTGCGGTATGGGCGGCGGAACCGGAACAGGTGCCGCGCCGATTGTTGCGGAAATTGCGCGTGAAGCCGGCGCGCTCACGATTGGTATTGTCACCAAGCCGTTCTTGTTCGAAGGGCGCAAGCGAATGCGTCAGGCGGACGGCGGCATCAGCGAAATGCGGAAGTACGTCGACACGATGATCGTCGTGCCGAATGAACGTTTGCTCGCGGTGGTCGGCAAAGGCATTCCGTTTCAGGAAGCGCTCAAGAAAGCGGACGAAGTGTTGTTGCACGCAACGCAAGGCATTTCGTCGATCATCTCCGTGACCGGTTTGATCAACGTCGACTTTGCTGACGTGCGCACGGTGATGAAAGACGGCGGTTCCGCAATCATGGGAACCGGTGTCGGCCGCGGCGAGAATCGCGCGATCGATGCGGCGCAGCAGGCGATTTCTTCTCCGTTGCTCGACAACGTTTCCATTGCCGGCGCGCGCGGTGTGCTCATCAACATCACCGGCGGCGACAACGACATGGGACTCGGCGAAGTCACGCAAATCTCCGAGATCATCAAAGACGCGGTCGGCGACGAATCGGAAATCATTTTCGGCGCGGTTCCGCAGCCGGCAATGCAGGGCGAGATTCGCGTGACCGTGATTGCAACCGGATTCGACAGCGGCGAAGGCATGCACGCGGCGCAGCCACAACAACCGCGCGGTGTGCCGGTGATTCCGCTGCCCGTCCAACGTCAGATGCGCGCTGCTGCGCTTCCACCGCGTCCGCCGCTCCCGGCGGAACGCACAGGAGAGCGCGCTGCGCCAGAGCGCGCGCCTGAACGCGGGCCTGAACGTCAAACAGGACAACGTCAGTCGCGTCCTCCGGCGGACATGGCTGATATGGAGATACCGACGTTTATCCGGAGGCAGATGGATTGACGTCGGGTAGCGTTGCGCGCGCCGCCCTGTTCGTTACTGGCGCGGCCGCAGTCTGGTATGCACTGGAGCGGACACCGCCGTCCGCGCCGAGGCCCGCGGAGCTACTGGATGCTTCGCGGGCCTTAGCGTCATGGACGCGTCCCGATACGCTCGACACGGGCGAGACCCTCGAGCGCGTGTTGCGGAGAAGCGGACTCGAACCGGCGGCGGTGCAGGGTGTGATTGCTGCTGCTGCGTCCGTGCGCGATATGCGTCGAATGCCGGCCGGCATGGCCATGGAATTCGTGAGCGACAGCGTTGGTCTGCCGCCAAACGAAATCATTCTCCGCCTCGACGTGGATCATCGGCTGCGCATTGTGCGAACCGACAGCGTCACATGGCGTGCATCGGAAGAATGGTTGCCCTGGACCGTCGACACCGTGCTCGTGCGCGGTGTGGTGCAATCGAATTTGTACGACGCAATGTCGGATGCCGCGAATCAATTGTTTCCGACCGATGCCTCGCGCAACATGCTCGTCGCACGAATCGCGGATGTCTACGAGTACCGCGTTGAAATGACCATGGATTTGCGCGTAGGTGACTCGGTGCACGCCGTCGTTCAGCGAAGACGCGGACCTGAGCAAACAACGCGCGTGGACACGGTGCTCGCCGCGCGGTTGTTCCTGGGTACGCGACGGCTCGAAGCGTTTTTCTTTCCGGACGACAAACGCCGGCTGCGCTACTACGACGGCGTCGGCAAATCACTCGCGACCGCGTTCTTGCGCAATCCGATCGAGTTTGCGCGAATCTCGTCGCGCTTCAATCCGCGCCGCTTTCATCCAATTCTGCGCACGTGGCGCGCGCACAAAGGCACGGACTACGCTGCGGCGAGCGGAACGCCTGTGCGCTCGATCGCCGACGGAACGGTTCAGCGCGCAGTGTACAATCCCGGCGGCTACGGCAACTTCGTCGATGTTCGTCACATCGGCGGGCTAGTTACGCGGTACGCGCATTTGCGCGGCTTCGCGGCGGGTGTGACGCCGGGTGCACGCATTGGACAAAAGGACATTGTTGGATACGTCGGTATGACGGGTCTTGCGACTGCACCGCATTTGCATTTCGAAGTCCTGCGTAACGGCGTGCAGATTCCGCCGGCCGAAGCATTGGGGCGGGCAGAGGGACGGCCACTACCGACCCCTGAATTGCCGGCGTTCGACCGCGCGCGCGCACCGTTGGTCGAGCTGCTCAACCAGGCAGAGGGTCCGGTGCGACTTTCGCAGGTGATGGCGACGGCCAAGTAGTGCAGCCCCCGCGCGCAGACGGGTAACGTCTGCTCGTGCAGCCGCGTACATTCGCTCGTGCTCAACTGGATCCTTTCGATTATCGGCGCCGCCGTCGTCGTCGCGTTGTTGTATCGCGATGATCGCCGGGCGAGTGTGATGCTTGCGTCGGGTGTGTGCCGATTCGCCGCCGTGCTCTTGGCCCTCGCGCTCGCGCTCGATGCTCCCCGCGGTCGCGCGGGAACTCGCGCACCATTTGTCGCTGTTGACGCGTCAGCCAGTTGGTTGCGCGGACGCGCGGATACCGCCTGGACGTCTGCAATCGCGCGCGCGAAGCAAGCAGCCGGCACCGATACCGTGTGGCTGTTTGGCGATTCATTGCGGCCGTTGCGCGATGAACGCGCGCCGCGCGATGTCGCGAGCCGAATCGTGAACGCGGTCGATCGTGCGCTGGGCGCGGGGCGTCCACTCACGGTGTTTACCGATGGCGAAATCGACGATCCGCGCGCGCTCGAGCGATTGATGTCCGCATCGCACGTCGACGTCGCGGCCGCGACGAACGCGCGTGACGCTGCTGTGCTCGGCATTGAAATGCCGCGCTCAGCGGTCGCCGGTGATTCGATCTCCATTCTCGTGCGGTTGTCGGCGGGCTCGGCCGGCGTTGGTGCGGGGAGCATCGCGGTGACAATGGAAGCAACGCCGCTTGCGCGCATTCCTGTGGATTCGATGCCGGCGTGGACCGAGCGCGATGTGAGTGTGAACGTCCGCGTGCCTCCAGCCGGCGCGGAGCACCGCATGGTGCGAGCCGCATTATCGGCGAACGGAGACCAGGTACCGTCCAACGACACATTGGCAGCGGTTCTCGACGTCGCGTCCGCGCCGCGCGCGGTGTTTGTGAGTACCGCACCGGATCAGGATTCGCGGTTTTCGCTGGAGATTCTGCGCGGTACACTGGCCATTGCCGTGCGTGCGTTCTACCGCGTTGCGCCGAATGTGTGGCGACAGGAGCCGGGTTTGACTCCGGCGACGGAAGCTGATGTTCGCGCGGCGCTTTCGTCTGCACCGATTGCAGTATTGCACGGCGATACCGCGCTGTTCGGAGCGCCGCGCGATTTCACCACAGGCGCACTCGCGCTGATTCCGCCGACGTCAGGCGATGGCGACGAATGGTATGCGGTGTCTGCGCCGGTCTCGCCGATATCGCCGAGCCTCACGGGTCTCCCATGGGATTCACTCGCTCCGGTCACGATCGGTGGCGCGCCGCGCGGCGATTGGGTGGGTCTCACGGTGCGGCGTCGTCGCACGCAACGCGATGAACGCGCAATTGTTGCGGGCAGCGAACGTCCGCGACGTGTCGCGGTCGTTGCTGCGAGCGGATTGTGGCGGTGGCGATTCCGCGGCGGTGTTGGTGCGGACGCGTATTCCGCGTTGTGGGGCGGCGTGTTCGATTGGCTCGCGGCGGGTGGCGACGATCGCCGGGCCGCGGTGCCGGCCGCGGCGTGGAGCAGGGAGGGCGAACCAATTGCGTGGCGCCGCGGAGCGCGTCGCGACTCCGTCGTGCGCGTCGTCGTGCGAAAATCCGGTACGCCTCGCGCTGATACGGTGACGCTCAAATTCCCCGGCGATGCAATACTTGCTGAGTCGCAACCAATGGCGGCTGGTGAGTATGACATCGCGATGCCCGGTGGTACCACACGGTTGTTTGTTGGCGCGTCGCGCGAGTGGCTGCCGCGGCGCGCGAGCGTCGAAGGCGGCCCAATTGGGTCCGGCGCAGCCGCGGGACTCACGCCGCGGTTGCGCGATGCGTGGTGGGCGTACGTCGTATTGCTCACGGCGCTGTGCGCCGAGTGGCTGTTGCGCCGCCGGGCAGGACGGCGCTAGGAGCGCGATGGACCGGAAGAAGCGATCGCTGTGGAGCCGCATCAAGGATGTCGCGCTCCTCGATGTCGGCGTTCTGGCGCGCGGTGGTCCCGATAAGAACACGCTCGAACAGCTCGAAGAAGTTCTGCTCGAAGCCGATCTCGGTGTAACGGTGACGTCGCGTCTGGTCGAGGGCGTCGAGCGCCTCGCGAAACGCGGCGAGGTCAAGACGCCCGACGCGTTTCGCGATGCGCTCGCCGCCGACATCGAAAGCGCGCTGCGCGCGGGGAATAGTGAGTCGTCGCTCGTGCGCGCGCTGCAATCGCCGACCGTCATCATGGTGCTCGGCGTAAACGGCGCGGGAAAAACGACATTCATCGGCAAGCTGTCGTCTGCGTTGAAGCGCGACGGGCATCGCGTGCTTGTTGCTGCGGCCGACACGTTTCGCGCGGGTGCAATCGATCAGTTGCGCGTGTGGGCCGAACGGACGGGCGTTGAATTTGTCGGCGGCAAACCGGGAGGAGATCCTGCCGCGGTTGGCTTCGACGCAATTGACGCTGCGATTGCGCGCGGATGCGATACCGTCATTGTCGATACGGCTGGACGTTTGCACACGAGCGACGCGCTCATGGAAGAATTGAAGAAAGTCCATCGCGTGATTGCGAAACGATTGTCCGGCGCCCCGCACGAATCATTGCTCGTGCTCGATGGAACGATCGGGCAGAACGCAATTGTGCAGGCGAAATCGTTTGCTGCTGCAGTGCCTGTCACGGGTTTGGTCGTGACGAAGCTCGACGGTACAGCGAAGGGCGGGGTTGTCGTCGCGGTGCACGACGCACTCAACGTCCCGATCAAGTTCATCGGTGTCGGCGAAAGCGTGAACGATCTCGAGCGTTTCGACGCCGCGCGTTTCGCGCGCTCGCTGCTCAACGAATGACGGCGGACCGGCGCGCAGGGTCGGGGCGGGTCGCGCTCCATACGCGGGTCAATTACCTGAAAGGCGTGGGTCCGCGTCGCGCGGACGCATTTCGCAGAATCGGCGTATTCACCGCGCACGATTTGCTGTTGCACATCCCGCATCGCTACGAAGACGCGACGACCGTGATGCCGATCGTGAAGCTCGAAGTCGGTGCGACCGGTACGGTGATTGGCCGCGTGGTTTCGAAGGGGATTCTCCCGACGCGTCGCGGTCTGCGAATCTTCCAGGCTGTCCTGCGCGACTCATCGGGATTGATCGAGGCAGCGTGGCCGGGTCAACCGTTTCTCGATCGCGTCATTCGCGAGGGCGATTTACTGCTCGTGTCCGGATCGGTCCGATTCTACCACGGACGCCAACTGCAACCGCGCGAAACGATCAACCTCGGCCCCGACGAAGACACTGCCGGTGGAAAAGTTCTCGCCGTGTATCCGGCGACCGAAGGACTGCCATTCAAAGTCATACGCGGAATCATCGATCAGCATCTCGACGCGCTGTTGCCGCAAGTCGAGGAATACCTGCCGGCGTCGATCATTGCAGCGGCTGATGTTCCGACGCTGAACGATGCGCTGCGTCTCGTTCACCGTCCGACGTCCGTTGCAGAGGCGCTGCGCGGACGCGCGCGGCTCGCGTTCGAAGAATTGTTGTGCGTGCAGTTGCTGCATTTGCGCGCGCGCGATGTCGCGCGTGATGCGCGCGCAGGAATTCGATTTGAAAACAAGCGCGATCTCACAACGAAGCTGCGCGAATCGTTGCCGTTCACGCTTACGGCGGCGCAGGTGCGCGTCATTCGCGAAATCGTCGGTGACATGTGTTCGCCGCAACGCATGCACCGGTTATTGCAGGGTGATGTCGGGAGTGGGAAGACGGTGGTGGCACTCTTTGCGTCTTTGCTCGCTATGGAAAACGGCTTCCAGGCCGCCATCATGGCGCCCACTGAACTCCTCGCCGAGCAACATCACCGCACATTCTCGAAACTCCTCGCTCCGCTTGGCGTCGAGCCGATTCTCGTTGCCGGGTCGCTCTCAGCGAAAGCGCGACGCGCAGTGGCAACGCGGCTCGCGAGTGTAGAGCCGCTGCTCGCAGTGGGTACGCACGCGCTCGCGGAAACATCAACCGAATTTGCGCGACTCGGAATCGCGGTCATCGACGAACAACATCGCTTTGGCGTCGAGCAGCGCGCGGCGCTGGGCGAAAAGGGCAGGCGTCCCGATGTGTTGTTGATGAGCGCAACGCCCATTCCGCGTTCGCTCGCGCTCACGCTCTATGGAGACCTCGATGTGTCCGTCGTCGACGAGCTTCCTCCAGGGCGCGAACCGGTGACGACGGCTCTGCGGCCGAACAAGGCACGCGCCAAGGTCTACGAGTTCATCCACGAACAGCTTGTCGCCGGGCGGCAGGCTTACATCGTCTATCCCGTGATCGACCCGAGCGACAAACACTCGCTCAAAGCGGCGACGGCGGAGTTCGAAACGCTGAGCACCGAAACGTTTGCCGACCGAAAGCTGGCCTTGCTGCACGGTCGGCTCGACCCGGAGGAACGCGACGCGGTCATGCGCCAATTCCGTGACGGCGCTATCGACATTCTGGTCGCGACGACGGTGATCGAAGTGGGCATAGACGTCGCGAACGCGACGGTAATGGTGGTCGAGCACCCGGAGCGATTCGGTCTCGCGCAATTGCACCAGCTGCGTGGCCGCGTCGGGCGGGGCCGTGAGCGGAGCTACTGCATTCTCATTGGCGACCCGTCTCCCGAAACGCGCGAGCGTCTGCAGCTGTTCGTGGGAACGAGCGACGGGTTTGAGATCGCCCGGGCGGACCTGCGGTTTCGCGGTATGGGGGACCTGTTTGGGGAGCGGCAAAGCGGGGTGCCGACGTTTCGTATTGCCGATCCCATTGAGCGGGACGCTTCGCTCAACGAAATCGCGCGAACCACCGCCGTCGAGTTGCTCGCCGCCGATCCAACACTCTCCAAACGGGAGAACGCGGGCCTGGCGAAGGTGCTTCGGGAGCGCTATCGGCGCGCGTTGGAGCTGTTTCGGGTCGGTTAGCGTGATGCGCGCCACACGCCAATGCCCGGAAATCGACAATTCGGTGACGCGGGTCCGTTTTCGCTGCGGAAACCGGGGTGGGATGCTGGCCCCAGTTTCACTGTCCACCTAGTTTTGTAGCGGCTTCAGATGGCTCGATGTGAGCCGAAGAACCTCACGTGACTTTTGCTCGGGTTTGTCGCTCTTGGTGAGCGGCCCGCTCGGTCGCGATGCAGCGCGCAACGTGTGAGGACGAGGATCCGGCATGTCGACAACCCAGATGGACTGCGAGCGATGCGGCGCGACAGTTGAAGCTGGAGCGCGCTTTTGCATCAGCTGCGGTGCCGACGTGTCCGCCCAACAAGGCGAGTTAGCGACTCGCCAAATATCCGTCGAGAAGTCCACGACGCAGCAACTGCACAATCGCATGATGCAGACGCTGCGCGAAGCGACCATCGGCGAATACGAAGTGCTCGCAGAACTCGGCCGCGGCGGTATGGCGACGGTATACCTCGCGCACGATATCGCGCTCGGCCGCAAAGTGGCGATCAAAGTCATGTCGCCGCATTTGCTCGAGGGCGAAGGAATGGTGGACCGCTTCAAACTCGAAGCGCGTACGGCTGCGCAGCTCTCGCATCCGCACGTCATCCCGATTTTCGCGGTCAAAGAAACCGAGACCGTGCTGTTCTTCGTGATGAAGTTCATCGAAGGACGCGCACTCGATTCGATCATCAAACAAATCGGTCCGCTGCCGATCCCGATGGTGCGGGACATCCTCACCAAGGTGGGTCAGGCACTCGGCTACGCGCATCGCCGCGGGGTTGTGCACCGCGACGTGAAGCCCGGCAACATCATGATCGACGAAGAGGGAACGCCGATCGTGACCGACTTCGGCATTGCGAAGGTCGCGCAGGCGCGCAACCTCACGATGACCGGCGCGACGATCGGTACGCCGTCGTACATGAGTCCGGAGCAATGCTCCGCGCTCGAAGTCACGGGCGCGTCGGACCAGTACTCGCTCGGTATCGTCGCGTATGAAATGCTCACGGGGAAAGTGCCGTTTACGGCTGACTCCGTGGTGCAAATCATGTTCAAGCACTGCCACGACGATCCGGAGCCGGTAGAGAATTTGCGGCCGGATTGTCCGCCAGAGTTGGCCGAGATGGTGAACAAGATGTTGGCCAAGACCGCGGACACGCGGTGGGAGACGCTCGAAGCCGCTGTGCAGAATTTGGGTACGCAGACGACGCTGTCGTTTGACGATCCGTTCCGCACGCAGCTCGCTGGGTTGGCGAAAGAAGGCAGCCACCGCGAACTCCTCGCGCGCGTCAGCACGCCGAAGAGTCCAATTCCGAAGGTCACGTCTGGTCCGCGCTCCGCGACGGCGAAACGCACGGCGGCCGGCGCACGCGGAAAGACCGGAATGGGAACGGCTGCGGACCCGGATGCGACGCGCGTTGCTGGGATGACGTACCAGACGATGACGGTACCGTCTCGCAAGGCACCGTTCGTCGCGGGAATTGCAGCGGCGTTTGTGTTTGTCGCGGGCGCAGCGTTGTGGATCATGAAGCCGTGGGAAGACAAGTCGGCAGGCGGGACGCAGGGGGCGGATCCGTCCATTACGCAGGCGCCCGCGGGTAATGCGAATACGCCTCCCGCCGGCAACGCCGGCCAGGCAGAGACACCGCCGACCACGACGCCTACAACAACTGAACAACCGACGACGCCGGCGCGAATCGGTTCGATTTCGATTACTAACGCCCCGTCATCCGCGATCGCGCAGGGGACCGCGCTGCAACTCGGCGCCGAAGTTCGCGACGATCAGGGCAGGCCGATGCGCGGGCGCACATTGACGTGGCGCTCGAACAATCAAAATGTGCAAGTGTCGACGTCCGGTTTCGTCACCGCGCTACTGCCTGGTCAGTCGACCATAACGGTGTCTGGTGGGGATGGAGTGAGTGCGACAGCGACAATCAACGTTGCCGCGCCAGTGTCCGCCGCGACGCCGCAGAATACTCAGCCGGTTGAAACGGTGGCGCGTGTTGATGTCGGTGGTGACAACTCGCTCGAAGTCGGCAAGACATCCAACTTCAGCGCGCAACCGCGAAGCGCGAACGGCAGTGCGATGAGGGCTGACGTGTCGTGGAGTTCGAGTAATCGTTCCGTCGCGACAGTCAGCGACGCCGGTGTTGTTACCGCGATCGGCGCGGGTACCACGGTAATTACCGCAACCGCGGGCCAAGGCAGTGGCACGATGAGCGTGACGGTTACGGCACCGGTCGTGAATGTGCCGCCGCCGACGCCGGCCGGCCCGACTCCCGCCGAGCGCGACGCGGCTATCGAGGCAGTCATTCAGAACTACGCCAAGGCGCTCGAGTCGCGCGACGTGACCAAAGTTTCCGCGGCGTACCCTGGAATGACCTCGGCGGAGCGTACGAATTTGAGCAGGTCGCTTCCATCCATGGACAATCTGCGAGTGATCTTCCGCGTCACGAACATCACCGAGATTCGCGACGGTGTGGCGACGGCGCGCGTGAACGGAACGTACAATTTCTTGAACAACCGCCGTCCTGAAACGGCGAACATCAACGTTGAAGCGACGCTTGAACGCGCTGCGAGTGGCTGGCGCCTAATCCAAATCAAATAGCGTGAGCACATCCAGCGGTCGCCGACGCGGGCGGTTCTACAACAATTGGCCCTTCCGCATCGGAGTGGGCGTGATCGCTGGCGCATTGATTTACGCCTGCGACGTCACCGATCCCACGCTGATCTCGACCGCGATTCAATCGCTCGAGATGTCGCCGTCCAACGACACCGTCATCGTTGGAGACTCAATCAAGCTGAACGCCGTCGGCACGAGCATGCGTGGCGTGAAGCTCATTCAACCAGGCGCCGTCTGGACGACGAGTAACGCGTCCATCGCTACGGTTTCATCAACCGGTACGGTCACTGGCGTTGGTGGCGGAACGGCAATGATCACGGCGTCATTCCTCGGCTATACGGCGAGCGCGGACGTCCTGGTGACACCGCCGCCGACGTTTGATCTCACGACCGGCACCATCGGATTCACCGGCGTCGCGAACGCGCCTGTTCCCGCGGCGCAGGAAGTGCTGATCTCCAACAGCGGCGGCGGCATTCTTTCCGGCATCGCTGTCGATTCCATTGTGTACTCGGGCGCTGCGAGCGATTGGCTCCTCGCCGATGTCGGCGACGGCATCGAGCCGGACACGCTGACGTTGCAGCCAAGTCGCAGCGATCTGCCGGTGGGTGTGCATTCGGCGGTCGTGTTCATGTCTGCGCCGAAAGCGACGAACAATCCGCAGCAAGTTGCCGTCACGTTCGACGTGGGTGTTGGCGCAGCAGCGTCAATTGCGCTCGATGTGGGCGACGGCCAGAGCGCGGTCGTGAATACGGCGGTTGCGATCGATCCTTCGGTCGTCGTGCGTGATGCGTTCAACAATCCAGTACCGGGCACATCGGTCACGTTTGCGATTTCGGGTGGCGGCGGTGCTGTTGTGCCCGTGACATCCATCCTCACGGATGTGAACGGACGCGCGACGGTGACGTCGTGGACGCTCGGTACTCTCGTTGGCGCGAATGCACTATCGGCCACATCCGCGGGGCTGACGGGTAGTCCGGTCACGTTCAGTGCGATGGGCACGCCGGCGGCCGCAGCGCAGATCGCGATTTGGTCGGGCAATGGGCAATCGGCGACGGTCGGAACAGCGGTCGGTGCAGTGCCGACGGTTTTTGTCGCCGACCAATTCGGCAACGCGGTCAGCGGAACGTCGGTGACATTCGCCGTGACAGGCGGCGGCGGGAGCGGCACTGGTCTCACAACGACGAGCAACGCGAGCGGATTCGCATCGGTAGGCAGCTGGACGCTCGGCACTGTCGTTGGCGTGAACAGCATGAGCGCGACATCCGCGGGCCTCACCGGAAGCCCGCTGACGTTTACGGCGACGGGCACGGTCGGCGCCGCAACGCAAATCGTGAAGACCGCCGGTGATGCACAAACCGCAACCGCCGGGAGCGCCGTCGCGACGGCACCGTCGGCGACGGTGCGCGACCAATTCGGCAATGGCGTGCCGGGAGTCTCGGTCACGTTCGCGGTGACGGGTGGCGGCGGTACCGTGAATCCCACGACGCCAATCCTTACGAACGCATCCGGTGTCGCTCAGGTCACGAGCTGGACTCTTGGCACGGTCGCGGGCGCGAATTCACTCAGCGCAACGTCGGGCGGACTCACTGGCAGTCCGCTGACGTTCACCGCGACGGGTAATCCGGGCGCGGCAACGACCATCGCGAAATTCGGCGGCGACTTGCAAACCGATTCCATCGGCAAGACGCTCACGACCGCTTTGCAAGTTCGTGTTACCGATGCACTCGGTAACGCTGTGTCGGGAATCGTCGTGACGTGGGCGGGCACCGGTGGTGCATCGCTCGCAACGCCAACATCTGCAACCAACGCAAGTGGCGTGGCTTCGAACACGATCACACTGGGCAATACAGCCGGTGCGCAAGGTGCGACGGCGACGGCCGCCGGACTCAGCGGTTCGCCGCTCAGCTTCAGCGCCACTGCGACTGCTGGCAATGCAACAACTATTGCGTTGAATGCAGGCAATGCGCAGACGGACACCATTGGCGCGACGCTCACGCAATACTCGGTGCGCGTGTCAGACCGCGCGAACAATTCGAAGAGCGGTGTGACCGTCACATGGGCGGCTGCCGCGGGCACGATCACGCCGTCGTCGGTGACGAACGCGAGCGGCATCGCGGTTGCGACGCGCGTGCTTGGTAACACGGCGGGTGCGCAACCGTCGAGTGCAACGGTCGCGGGCCTCACGGGATCGCCGGTCAACTTCACGGCCACAGCGAACGCGGGTAATCCGAACACAATCGTTCTGAACGCGGGCAACGCGCAGACGGATACGATCAGCAAGACGCTGCCGATTGCGTACGCGGTACTCATCAGGGACCGCGCGTCGAATCCTGTCAGCGGCGCAACGGTGAATTGGTCCGCAACGGGCGGAACAATTACGCCGTCGTCGGTCACGAACGCGTCTGGTATTGCGACCGCAACGCGCGTACTCGGTACGGTTGTCGGTCCGCATCCGTCGACCGCGACGGCTGTCGCGTTGCCTGGATCTCCGATTGCGTTTACCGCGACCGCGACGCCGGGTAACGCGACCACGCTGTTGATCAACGCCGGCGACGGTCAGGGCGCGACGGTCAATACCGCGCTTCCGATTGCGCCGTCGGCGAAGGTGACGGACCGCGCAGGAAACGCGGTGCAGGGAATCAATGTCACCTTTGCCACTGCGCCTGGGAATAACGGCGCTGTCGTCCCGGTCACTGCGATTGCAACGAACGCAGCAGGCGTCGCGCAGCTGACATCGTGGACGATGGGGTCGGTTGCGAAACCCGATACGATGTTCGCAACATCGGCGGGTCTCACCGGTAGTCCGCTCCGCTTCACCGCGAACGCAATCAGTGGTTCGGCGTCGCAGATGGCGATGAGCGGCGGCAACGCGCAGACGGACACGATTGGCGCGACGCTCGCGCAGTACTCCGTGCTGATCACCGATAACATCGGTAACCCTGTTTCCGGCATTCCAGTAACGTGGGCCGTCACTGGTGGCGGCGGCTCGATAACGCCGTCGTCAAATACGAACGCGAGCGGTATCGCAGTGGCGACGCGCGTGCTCGGCACCACTGCGGGCTCGAACACGGCGAGTGCGTCGGTGGGCGGACTCACAGGCTCGCCGGTGAACTTCACGGCGACGGCGAACCCAGGTCAGGCCAAGAACATTGCGATCAACGGTGGCAACGCGCAGAGCGCAACCGTGAACACCAATGTCGCGACTGCTCCGTCTGCACTCGTGACCGATCGCGCAGGTAACGCGGTGAGCGGCGTCGGCGTGACGTTCGCGGTCACCGGTGGTGGTGGCACGGTGAATCCGGTGACGTCGATTTCCACGAACGCGAGCGGCATCGCGCAAGTGACGTCGTGGACGATGGGCACGTCGGCCGGCTCGAGCAACAACACGCTATCTGCGACGTCCGCAGGTCTGACGGGCAGTCCGCTCACGTTTACCGCGAGCGCGACGGCCGGTGCAGCGACGCAAATCGCGATAAACGGTGGCAACGGTCAAACAGCGACGGTCAACACGAACGTGGCGACGGCGCCATCGGTGATCGTGCGCGACGCTTTCAGCAACCCGGTGAGCGGCGTCCTGGTGACGTTTGCAGTTACGGGCGGCGGCGGTTCAGTCAACCCGGTTACCGCGATCGCGACCAATGCGAGCGGTATTGCGCAGGTGACATCGTGGACGCTCGGCACGGGTGCGGGCACGAACAACAACACGTTGTCTGCAACGTCGGCGGGTCTCGCCGGTTCGCCGGTTGGATTTACCGCGAGCGCAACGGCAGGTGCCGCGACGCAGATCGCGGTGAACAACGGCAACGGTCAGAGCGCGACGGTTAACACGAACGTTGCAACCCCGCCGTCCGTGATTGTGCGCGACGCATTCAGCAATCCGGTGAACGGCGTCCTGGTGACGTTTGCTGTTACCGGTGGTGGCGGTTCTGTGAACCCGGTTACGGCGATCGCGACCAATGCGAGCGGTATCGCGCAGGTCACGTCGTGGACACTTGGAACGACCGCGGGTACGAGCAACAACACGCTGTCAGCAACGTCCGCAGGTCTCGCGGGCTCTCCGGTGCAGTTCATCGCATCCGGTATCGCTGGCGCCGCGACGCAGATCGCCATCAACGGCGGTAACGGACAGAGCGCGACGGTGAACACCGCCGTCGCGACCGATCCGTCCGTGATAGTGCGCGACGCATTCAGCAATCCCGTAAGCGGAGTGCTGGTGACGTTCGCAGTGACCGGCGGCGGCGGCGTAGTGAATCCAGTGACCGCTATTGCGACTAATGCGAGCGGCATTGCGCAGGTCAACTCATGGACGGTCGGCACCGTCGCGGGCACGAACAACAACACGCTCTCCGCGACGTCGGCTGGTTTGGCGGGCAGTCCGGTGGGCTTCACAGCGTCCGCGAATCCGGGTGCAGTGAACGTTGCGCAGTCGACGGTGGGTGCCGGTACGGCGACGATCACCGCGTGCTCGGTATCGTGCGTGGCCGGTAGCACTGCGTCAGTCATCACGGTGACGGTGCGCGATCAATTCGCGAATGTGATTCAGGGCGCGAGCGTCGTGATTTCGTCGAACGGATCGAACAACGTGTTCTCGCCGTCGGCGAGCGGCACGACGAACGCGAGCGGCGTGTTCAGCGCGACGTTCAGTTCACAGACGGCGCAGGCGAAGACGATCAGCGTGACCGCGAACGCGATTAGCCTTACGGGCACATCGGTGACGGTGAATCCCGCGGCGGTGAGTTTGTCGAACTCGCTGTTCTCGGCCACCTCGACATCGATTACCGCGTGCAGCGTCAGCTGCGTGAACGGCAGCACGGCGTCGCTGGTCACGGTGACTGTCCGCGATGCGTTCAGCAACGCGATTAGCGGCGAGACGGTGACGCCAGCCTGTTCCGTCGGTACAAGTTGCGTGTTCTCGCCGGCAAACGGTCTGACCAACGCATCGGGTGTGTTCACGACGTCGTTCCGGTCGACGCTCGCACAAGCGAAGACATTGCGTGCGCAGGTCTCCGGTGTTGGCATCATCACGCAAACGGATGCGGTAACGGTTGTCGCCGCTGCACCGTCGAGCGTTACGGTGACCAACGAAGGATTCTCGGCGCGCGTGGGTAACAACGTCACGAATCCGTCGTTCACCGTGCGCGACGCGTTCTCGAACCTGGTACCGAACTTCGCCGTGAGTTATTCGTCGTCGTTCAGCGGCGCGTTCAGCGGTCCCGCGACTACGAATGCGAGCGGCGTTGCGACGCTCACGAGCTGGACCATGGCCGGCACGAACACCGATGACGCCTCGGGTCGCATGGCGAACAACGTCATCCTGACGGCGGGCAGTGCCTCCAACACGGCGACGTCGTACGGCATCTACACGTACAGCGGCGACGTCGGACCGCTCATCGGTGTCGGCGCTAGTTGCGACGGCTGCCACTACTTGAGTTGGACGCGCGCGAACATCGTGAATGCGTTGCAACAGGATCCTGTCGGCTATAACTCGTGCACGATCGCGAACTCGGTCGACTTCCTTGTCAACGCGAGCAACGCGAACAACAGCCTCATCTATCTCAAGGTGTCCGCGGCGGCGGGATGCGGTGGCGACATGCCGGCAGCTGGCGGACTCAGTACCGCGAACCGCAAGATTATTCGCGCCTGGATCAATAACGGAGCGTTGAACAACTGACGTTGTGAAGTTCTGAAGTAGAAGTGTGCGCGTTCATTACACGTGAAGCCGCATGACTACGTCGAACGTTCGCCGATGGTGGCAGTCGTCGTCTCGCACGCTGCGAGCTATTGCTCTCGGCGTGGCGACGAGCACGGCCATCGTTGCGTGCTCGGTCAGCGAACCGGGACTCATCCAGGTCGAGATCCAGTCGCTGTCGCTCATGCCGACAACCAACACGTTGGTCATCGGCGACTCACTGCAGTATTCCGCCGTCGGTGTGAGTCTCCGCGGCGTGCGGCTCATCCAGCCTGGGGCGGATTGGCAGACGAGTAACAGCGCCGTCGCCACGGTCAACGAGACTGGACGCGTTCTCGCCGTGTCGGCCGGGACCGTAGCAATCACCGCGACGATGCAGGGACTCACAGCCACGGTTGATCTCACCGTGACTCCCGCGCCGCTCATCGACGCGAGCGCGGACAGTATTGGGTTCACTGCGGTCGCCAACGCGCCGGTACCCGCCGCGCAAACGATTGAGATCACGAACAGTGGCGGCGGATCGCTCGTGGGCGTCGCGGTGGACTCGATCTCGTACGTTGGTGGCGCGGCGTGGCTGAGTGCCACGATGAGCGACGGTACCGCGCCCGATACGATTACGGTTCAGCCAACGACGACGGCGCTCGGACCCGCCACGTACGAGGCGATTCTCTTTGTCTCTGGTATCAAGGCCGAGAATAGCCCGCAGCAAATCAAAGTCACGTACGAAGTGAGCATCGGCGCGGCCGCGCTCATTCAAATGATTGCCGGCGACGCGCAGTCGGACACGATCAGCACGAAACTCGCGACTGCGCTGCAGGTAAGAATCAGCGACGCCTACGGAAATGGCGTGCCTGGGGTTGCGGTAACGTGGACGGCGTCGGGCGGCGCGATCCTGTCGCTGCCAACGTCATCGACGGATGCGTCGGGCATCGCGTCCGATACGCTGCGACTCGGCACTACTGCAGGTGTGCAAGGCGCGACGGCAACTCTCAGCGGTGTTCCAGGATCGCCGATCAGTTTTTCGATGACGGCATTGCACGGCAACGCGACGACGATCGCGCTGAACGCCGGCAATTCGCAGACAGATACGATTGGCACGACACTCGCGACACAGTACGCAGTTCGCGTCTCTGATCGTGGCAACAACGCGGTCAATGGGATCACGATCAACTGGGCGGCGGCGGCCGGTTCGATCACCGCGTCGTCCGTGACCGCGGCGAACGGCATTGCCGTTGCGACACGCACGCTCGGTAACACTGCCGGCGCTCAGCCGTCGACCGCGACGGTTGCCGGCCTCACTGGTTCGCCGGTGAACTTTGCCGCCACCGCAACGCATGGTAACGCGACCAGCATCGTGTTGAACGCCGGCAATGCGCAGACGGACACGATCGGTACAACACTTCCCGTTGCGTACGCGGTGCGCATGACGGACCGCGCAGCGAATCCCGTCATTGGCGCGACGGTGAATTGGTCCGCGACCGGCGGCTCGATTACCGCGTCGTCGGTCACGAACGCATCCGGTATTGCGTCGGCGAACCGAACGCTCGGCAACGTCGCGGGCGCACAGCCAGCAACGGCAACGGCGCCCGCACTCCCGGGCATGCCGATCGGATTCACGGCGACTGCGACGCACGGCAACGCGACGACCATCGCGATCAACGGCGGCAATCTGCAGAGTGCTACGGTGAACACAGCGGTGCCCGTCGACCCGTCGGCGGTTGTGACCGATCGTGCGGGCAATCCAGTCTCGGGAGTTTCGGTCACGTTCTCCGCGACGGCGTCGAATGGCGTCGTGGTGCCGACGACTGCGCTCATCACGAACGCATCCGGTGTTGTGCAAGTCACGTCGTGGACGCTTGGCGCGACCGCCAAACCCGATACGCTGTTCGCAACATCGGGAAGTCTCAGCGGCAGCCCGCTGCGTTTTACCGCAACGGCGATCAGCGGTTCGGCGTCAGCGATGGCACTGAGCGGTGGTAACACGCAGACGGACACGATCAGCGCAACACTCGTTCAGTACAGCGTTGTCGTGACGGACAACGTCGGCAATCCCGTGTCGGGAATTCCGGTTGCGTGGGCCGTCACCGGTGGCGGCGGCTCGATTACGCCGACGTCGAACACGAACGCGTCCGGCATCGCAGTGGCAACGCGCGTACTCGGTACCACACCGGGTGCGGCGACAGCGACGGCGTCTGTTGGCGGTTTGACTGGATCACCTGTGCAATTCACCGCGACAACGCTCGTTGGAAACGCAGCGAACATCGCAGTGTTCGGTGGTAACGCGCAGTCAGCTACCGTCGCGACGAATGTTGCGACGGCGCCGTCAGTTCGCGTTACCGATCGTGTTGGCAATTCATTCTCCGGGCGCGCGGTCACGTTTGCCGTGACGGGCGGTGGCGGTAGCGTCAACCCAGTCACGTCGATCAACACGAATGCGAGCGGTGTCGCACAGGTGACATCGTGGACGCTCGGCAACATCGCCGGTGCCAATGCGTTATCGGCGACATCCGCCGGACTTACCGGTAGCCCGGTCGCAATTACCGCCACGGGGACAGCCGGTGCCGTCAGCGCATCGCAGTCGCTGTTGTCTGCAGCGACAAGCTCGATCACTGCGTGTAGCGTGTCGTGCGTCGCCGGCAGTACGGCATCCACGGTTACCGTGACCGCGCGCGATCAGTTCGGTAATGTCATTTCCGGTGCGAGCGTCGTTGTCGGTTCGAACGGAACGAACAACACGTTTGCACCGTCGGCGAGCGGCACGACGAATGCGAGCGGCGTATTCACGACCACGTTCAACTCGACCACCGCGCAACCGAAAACGGTGAGCGCGACGGCAAACGCGGTCGGTGTATCGCAAACGGCTGCGGTCACCGTAACGGCCGCCGCGATCAGTCTGACGAATTCCTTGTTCTCCGCCGCGACGGCATCCATCACGGCGTGCAATGCGAGTTGCGTGAACGGAGTTACGCAATCCGCGGTGACGGTGACAGTTCAGGACGCATTCAGCAATCCAATCAGCGGCGCGACGGTCACGCCGTCGTGTTCAGTCGGGAGCAGCTGTGTGTTCACGACGGTAAGCGGCAACACGAATGCGTCGGGCGTGTTCACAACGTCGTTCCGTTCGACGCTCGCCGAAGCCAAGACGCTCCGCGGTGCGGTGACGGGCGTCGGCAACATCACGCAGACGGCGGGAGTAACCGTTGTCGCTGCAGCGCCGGCGTCGGTAACGGTCACGAATGCGGGCGCGTCGGGGCGGGTGGGGCTTGGTCTCTCGACGCGCCCGACTTACACGGTCCGCGACGCGTTCTCCAACCTCGTTCCGAATTACCCCGTCACGTATTCGTCGGCGAACAGCGGCGCGTTCAGCGGCCCGTCTACAACGAACGCGAGTGGGCAGGCTACGCTGACGTCGTGGGTCATGTCGGATGTTGCGGCGGATGACGCGCAGGGCCGGATGCCGAACAGTGTCACACTATTCGCGAACGGTTTCTCGAACACCGCGACGAGTTATGGCATCTACAGCTATTTGTTCGATGTGCAATCGTGGACGAACGACTGCGGTGACTGCCACACCAATCCGGTTGCGCCGAGCTACGTCAATGTGGCGTCGAGCTGTGTCGGTGTTCCCTACATCACGTCTGGCAACGCGAACCTGAGCGTGTCGTACCAGGTGCTCGTGTCGTCGTACTGCGGCATCTCGCAAATGCCGTACGGCCGTCCGGGGTTGTCGGCTGTCGGACTCAAGGTGATCCGCGCCTGGATAAACAACGGAGTACCCAACAACTGACGGCGCACTCACGGGTGCACAAACGAAAGCGCGGGCGGTGCTCGATCAGC
>DATELA010000067.1:0-46432 GCA_035277145.1 Gemmatimonadaceae bacterium
CCCCCACCCCTCACCCCTGAAACTGAATTCTGAGCCCGCCCGTATGCTCCAGTAGAATGCCTACCAAAGACCCCAAGGACCCCGCCGACCGCGCGACCCTCCTCCAGGGTACGCTCGACCTCCTCATCCTCCGAACGCTGCACAGCGGGCCCGTGCACGGGCACGGCGTCGCGCTCGAGATCCAACGAGCGTCGGGCAACGTGCTCATCGTGGATCACGGGTCGCTCTACCCTGCTCTGCAACGACTCGAAGATCGCGGAGCAATCCGCGCGGAGTGGGGCGTGTCGGAAAACGGGCGGCGCGCGCGCTTCTATGAACTCACGGCGCTTGGCAAGAAGCAGCTCCAGGCCGAAGCAGGGTGGTGGCGCACGATGACCACCGCCGTCGATCAGGTGCTCGGCCCTGCATTCATCAAAGGATGAGCCATGCGTTTCTGGCGTCGCAGTAACAAGGATTTTGACGACGAAGTCGAATCGCACCTCGCGCTCGAAACTGACCGGCTGATTGCGCAGGGCGTCGCACCCGATGAGGCCGCCGCACAAGCGCGCCGCGCGTTCGGCAACGTGACCGTGACACGAGAGCAGTTCCGATTGCAAGGCTCGCGCATCGTGCTCGAACAAATTCAGCAAGACCTCGGCTACGCGGTTCGGTCGCTGCGCCGCAGTCCGAGCTTCGCAATCATTGCGATTGCGTGTTTGGCGGTCGGGATCAGCGTAAACACCGCTGCGTTCAGCGTTCTGAACGGCTTGCTGTTCCGCGACTTTCCCGGCGTAGTTGCGCAGCGTGACCTCGCATCAATCCGCATCGGCTTCGAAACGCCGTGGGGCCGGTCGAATGCGTCTGATGCGTCGCCGTCTGATTGGGAAGAATTCCGCGGCGGTATGCCCGCACTCAGCGCAATCGGAGCGATTGGTATCACGCGCGTTTCCGCGCGGAGCACCGGTGAACCTGAAGCGGTGCGCGGGGATTTTCTGTCGCCGGGCTTCTTTGAAATGCTCGGTACCACGCCGGCGAATGGCCGCTTCTTCGCGCGAGCGGACGAGGCAGCCGATGCCAATACGGTCGTGTTGAGTTACGAGTACTGGGAGCGCGCGTTCGAACTGGATCCGCGCGTTGTTGGGCGCGCCGTCACGATCGGCACGCACCCGTTCACAATCATTGGTGTAGCGCCACGCGGTTTTGTCGGTTTGTACCCAGGTGCTGTACTCGACGCGGACGTTGGATCGCCGCAGCTGTTCTTGCCGCTCAACGCGGCCCCGTTGGTGCGCAGCGAATCTGCGCAACGCGACGTGAGCGCGCAGATCAACGATCGATGGCTGATGATCGCCGGCCGCAAGCGCGAAGGCGCTTCGCTCGAGCAGGTGAAAGCACAAGCAACCGGTGTTGCTGCGCGCATTGCCGCGCGATTCCCCGACAACCGGAAGAATGCGTTCGTCGCTGTGCTGGGTGGAGGCGGAATGATCGCACGACCGAGCGAAGCAATTCTCGGTGTCGTGTTCGTGATGGCGGTACCGGTGATTCTGCTGCTCGTCGCGTGCGCAAATCTCGCGAACTCGATGCTCACGCGCGGCGTGCAGCGCGGTCGTGAGATCGCAGTGCGTTTGTCGCTCGGCGCGACGCGCGCGCGCGTCGTGCGCCAATTGCTGGTCGAAGCGGGTGCCATCGCATTCGTCGCAAGCGCGGTGGGACTGTTGTTCGCACGCTGGATACTGGACATCCTTCGCGCGTTTTTTCTGACGTTGCCGTATCGCATTCCACTCGACGGCCGTGTGTTGCTCTTCACGTTCGCTGTCGCAACGCTCACCGCGATCGTGTTCGGACTCGTGCCGGCGCTGCGCGCGACGCGCATGAATCTCGGCGCATCATTGAAAGAACGGGTACCGGGGACCGGGTTCCGGCAGTCACGACTGCAAGCCACACTGATCGTGGTGCAGATCGCCGCGTCGCTCGGCCTGATCGCGGTATCGAACGTGTTCGTCCGCGCCGCGCGTTCGCCTGCGGTAGCGACGCAACCCGGCACCGCAAACAACCTCGCGATCGTTTCGCTGGAACCGGAGTTGTTGAACCTCTCGACCGACGCGCGCCGGGCATATCAGGCGTCGCTCATGGACCGCGTGAATGGCGTCCCGGGCGTTGTCGCGTCGGCGATTGCGTCGTACCCACCAATGCAACAGCCGAACGAGCACACGTTGCGCGACGTCACGCATCCGAACGGTGAACAGGATTACGACGACGTCGCCGAGGTTTCCGGTGATTGGTTCGCCGTTCAGACGCCGCGCATCATTGAGGGGCGTTTGCTGACGGCGCAGGAACTCGCGGGCCCGCCGACGATTGGCGTGGTCGATGCCGCATTCGCGCGCAATTGGTGGCGCGACTCGAGCGCGCTCGGCAGATCGATTCAGGTTGGCGACGGTCCCGGCGCGCGTGTGGTCACGATCGTCGGCGTCATCGACACGATCTGGGGTTTTGCGCTGGAACGGCCGGAGGGACAGCTGATCATCCCGGGATCGCAGCGTGCGCAGTCACGCACGTTCCTGTACGTGCGAACAAACGGCCCAGCGGCACCGATGCTCAGTGCGCTGCAATCGGCGGTTCGGTCCGTCGATCAACGTATGCCGATGCTATGGGCGCGCACGGCGGCGGAAGTGAACGCACGCCAGGTCGCTCCGATGACCATGGTTGCGCAAGCACTCGCGGGACTTGGTCTCATCGCGCTGGCACTCGCGTCACTCGGTTTGTTTGGTGTGATGTCGTTCGTCGTTGCGCAGCGCCGGCGCGAAATCGGCGTGCGCGTTGCACTCGGCGCACGCAGACAGGACGTCACATGGATGGTGTTGCGGCAGGCAATGACGCTCGGCGCGGTTGGCGCGACCATCGGCGCTGCAATCGCCATCGCCGCGGTAATCATGTTTCGGTCGATCATGCATGGATTACCTGGGCTCGACCCAGTCAACCTCGCGCTGGCCGCTGCCGCGATGTGCGCAGTGGCTGCGTTTGCGAGCCTTGTGCCGGCGAGGAGCGCTGCGCGAGTTGATCCGGTGGTGGCGCTGCGGGACGACTAGGGGTGAGACAGTGCGCGCGGCACGCTATCTCACCCCATTTCACCTCACCCCCCCTCACCCTCACCCCCCACCCCTCACCCCTTCAGTTGGCGTCGAGCTCTTTCAGCGACGCCATGATGTCCCGCCACACATCGCGCAGCGCGACGAACGTCATCTCATTGCGGCTCGGCAATTCGCCGAGCCATGCGGGCGTGGTGCGCGTGTCGTTGTAGAAATCGCCGCGGTAGTTGCGCGCGTATCGTGAGCGCGCTCGCTCGTCGCGAGAGCTGCGCATGAAGTCGCGCACGGTCCACGAACCCATCTCGGAGCGCCAGGCTGCGTCTGCTTCGCTCGCGCGACGGCTATTCGAGTTGCGAATGTCCGGCGGCAGCAGCGCGTAGCGATCGTAGTTCGCTTCGGCGACGAAATTGGTCCAGACAACGCGCGCCGTTGCATTGACCGTTTGATCGCGGTGTGCGAGTACGTTGCCTGTGCTGACTTCGACGACATCGAGCGCGTACTGCACAGTGACTTCGCGCTGCCGGTTGAGGACCGGGATCGAAAACTCGTCCCACGTGACAACCGTTCCGCTCGAATCGCGGCGCTCCATGCGATGATACAACTGAATGCGCGCGGTGCGCGACGTCTCGCGTTCGCGAATGCTGTGGAATCGGCCGACAACGACCCAGTCGGCGCCAACTCGTTTGCCCAGCGCGATCGCGTCCTCTGCGCGCATGCCTCGCGCTTCGGCGACCGTCATGTTGCGCTCGATGTCTCCAGCGTTCACAACCTGCGTGAATCGCAATTCATTCGACGCACGCTGCGAGATCTGCCGTTGTGCCGTGTCGCCGATTTCCTGAGACAATCCCGGTACGCCAATGCCATCCGCGAATGGAAGCAGTGCGACGCGCGACGTTGCTTCGCGTCGCGCGACTTCGAGGCGTGCCACGACATCCGCGTAGCCGTCGTTGTAGCGCCGCGCTTCGAGGAATTCGTCCACCGCGATCTTGGGCCGCCGCTCCGCCATGGCTGCCAGGCCGCGCTGATAGTGGACGCGCGCCGCGCCGTTGAGGATCTGCGTTTCCATGCGATCGTACTCGAGCGCCGGCGCAATTGCCGTTTGATGGCGCGCGACCTGGAGTTTGAATTGGCGATAGTCCAGTGCGACAACGGCGGCGGTTACGGTATCTGCAGTCGCCGTCGCAACGACACGCGCTTGATAGTCGAGCGCAACGCGCGCACTCGCGGCCTGATACGCCGCGCGCGCTTGCTGATTCTGCGGATCCTTCTCGATCGCGCGCAGTGAAAGGCTGTACGCTTTGCGCAGGTCGCCTTTGGCGAGTGACTGCGAGCTCTGGCGCGCGAGTTTTGCGGGACTCGCACACGCAGCGAGCATGATCGCGAAGCCGACGACGGCGAGACGAACGACGGGATTCTTCATAGGTGTTTTCGGTGACGGCGCGCGGCTCGTTTCGGCCACTGCGCACACCGGAACAGACGACCCGACTGCCCCCTTAGGTACACCCCGCGCCGCTGCCGTTCGCGCCAACGTGAGCGGCGCCACATCCCATCCGTTTTTATCGGTCGAACCGCGGATTCACGACGTTGTTGAAGATGGAACCAAACGTGTAGCTGAGTCCGAACGACGTGAAATAGCTGTAGCCCGATTGCAGCTGCCGCAGTCGAATGAGAATGTCGTCGTCGGTGAGTTCGCCGCGCGGAATGTTCAGTTGATCGCGCACGACCTCGTAATAGCCGTCAATGTTGAATTCGAGGCCGCGCACGATGCGCCAGTTGACGCCGCCGCTGAGTGACGCGCGGCGTTGGGAAAACTCGTCGAGGTACTGGTTCCCATTCAGGCCGATGCTCAGCGAACCCCATTTCTGCCGCGCTTCGCCCGCGATCGTGAGCTGGTGCATCGGCCGCGTTTCTTTCTGCTTCCCATACACCGTGATCGAATCGTAGTCGAACGAGCGCACACCGACACCGTAGCGGAAAATCAGTTGGCGCCGCGTCGATTCCTTGTAGGGGAACAAGTCGTACTCGATTGCCGCGGTGCCGTCGAGTGAGAGCGAATAGTTCTCGAACTTGGATGACCGCGCGCCGGTCGTGATCCCCGTGGACCAGTGCGGCGAGAGTGATTTCACCGCGAGCAAACTCTGGCCCCACGAACGCTGGTACGTGCGCAGCGTACTGTCGGTCAGCTTGAAGCTGTTCTGCGAATAGTCGAAGAATGAGGAGATGCTGAACTTCCACGCCTCGCTTACGCGTCGCGCGTTCACGTTGCCGAACACGCTCGTGTTCTGATAATTGTCGTCGCCGTTGCTGAACGTGTGCGTGCGGATCGAGAACACCCACAGGTTCCACGGATCGCGGCCGCCGCGCGCGCCGGGCGCGGCGGTTCGTGCGCCGGACCGCAGCGAGACCTGCAGCTGAGTGCCGATCGACGTCGCGCGCGCGTAGCGAACCAGGCCGACCGAGAGCACGCGCATCAGTTCGCGGCGCACTTCGTCGTCGGTATCGCCTTGTCGTGTGACCGTCGTCAGCGAATCGCGCACTCCCGCGAGCGAGCCGATTCCGTCGAACGTGATGGTGAATTGCCGTCCACCACTGCCCGTG
The DNA here is from genome assembly GCA_035277145.1 of Gemmatimonadaceae bacterium. Lineage (GTDB taxonomy): Bacteria > Gemmatimonadota > Gemmatimonadetes > Gemmatimonadales > Gemmatimonadaceae > DASRAP01. Next base: position 5,661 of record DATELA010000067.1, read on the forward strand.
CCTTCCGCGGTCACGAGCACGTGCACGTGTGCATCCGCGCGGTCGCGCACAAAGTTCACCCAGGTGATTTCCGTTCTGAAAAAGTCGTCGTCGCACCCGAACGTGTTGCAGTCGAGGAAGACGCGGGTGAGGTCGGCGGCCTGCTGGGGCGGCGTTTGTTGCACGACTTCCTGCGCGCGAAGAGGGGTCGCGGCAAGGACAAGGGAGAACGCAAGCAGCATTGCTCTGCGCATCGGAATCCGTCGGCTGAGTGTGGGTGCAGCCCTTAGACGCCACCAACGTTGGAAACGTGTACTGGAACGGAGCATCGCCCGCATGAAGCCACGCCACAGCAAGTCCGGGTCGCGGGTGCTATAACTGTCGAACGTTTAGATGACTCAGCGGGATTCAGCGTTGCACAACGGAGACGCGAATGGCGCGTGCGACTGTGGCACTCAAAGTCGGTGGGGCGTTGCTCCTCGTGACCGGTGGGCTATTTGTGCTCACTGGACTGATGTTCGCACTCACACCGGCAACGCTCGAACCGTGGGGATTCCGCGCAGAGCCGGGCTTTGTGCGGCGAGTCCTTGGACTCGCGTTCTTTGGTGCGGTTGGTGCGATCCTGATTCACAACGGCCGCGGTCTGATCGCGAACACCGCATCGAGTCGATCGTTTTTTTATTCGCTGCTCATCGGCGGAGCAACATTGCTCGCCCTGAACCTCGCGGGTTTCTAGCGTGTTTTACCAGGAAAGTGCACGAGATTCTTCCTGCTAGATTGTAGGCCTCGGAGGTCTGACGCATGCGACGTGTGTTGTTGTGCGCATCTCTGTTCCTCGCAGTTCACGCGACCACGACTCAGGCACAGTCGGCAGCGGTCGCGCGCAGAACGTACTGGGGCCAGGTCAACCTCGGCGTCGGCGGCGTGGCGGATAGCGCGTTTTATGCAACGGGTTTCTCAGGCGGAATCCAGACCGGACGAACCGTGTTCATCGGTCGCGTTGTCGCGCTGAGCACCAAAGCGAAAACGCGCATCACCGAAGTCGGATTGATGACGGGCGTTGCCACGCGACCGAGCGGAATTCACGCGTCAATCGCGGCGGGACTCGGGATCGTCGACGCGTCGTCCGATTCCAGTTCGTTGGGATTCCCCGTCGAAGCGCAAATCACCGTGCGACCGCTGCGCTGGATCGGCGTCGGCGTGCATGTGTTCGGCAATCTCAACAAGACCGGCAAACTCTACGGCGTCACGATTCCCGTGCAGATCGGACGGCTGCGCTTATGACACGCTGCGCCCGCGTCGTCGCGACGTTGGTGTGCGTGTGCGCCAGTGCGTACGCCAGTGCGCGCGCGAATGCATTGCAGGGCCCGCCACCCGGCACAGCACCAGGCCGCGCGTGGACCGATCAAATGGTGGCGGAATCGCTCGTTGTGCTTCGCCGCCTCGATAGCATCGTAACGAAATCGCCGCGCGACGCGGCCGCGTGGTACCGGCGCGCCATGATTTCGTGGGGACTGATGTACCGCGACAAGATCGGTCCGCCATACAAAGGCGTCGATTGGACGTTGTTGCTGCGCAAAGCGGATACATCGATGCGCATCGCGCAACGGCTCGATCCCAACAACCCACGCATGTCGCTCGCACTGGGCCAGTTGTTTCTGGGCACCGGCACGATTGCGATGCGCGTCGGCGCACAAAACGCATTCACGCGCGCATTGCGGCAAGCGCGTGCACTTGGCGATAGCGCGTTCCTCGCCGAAGCGCTCGTCGAGCAAGGCCGCGTGATGTGGCGGCGCTATGACGCGCTCGCAAACAGGCGCATCGCCAACGATGGCTCCGGGGTCGCTCGCAGTCTCCAGACGTTCATCGCCGCCCAGGATTCAGGCCTCGTGACGTTCAACCGCGGCGAGATCATCGCGAACCTCAACAGCGTCACACAACCGCTCGGCAACGAATTCTCCGGCGAGACGGAATATGCGCGTGCCGAGGAACTCTTTCGCGAAGCGTATGCCGTGGCACCCGGCGATCCGCGCGCGTTTCGCCAGCTCGCCATGCTGATCGCGGAACGGCGGCGGTGGAACGAGCTCGCCGGTATCGCACGGCAGCAGCGCACTCGAGCGCCGAACGATCCTCAAGGCCTGCTCGCGCTCGGCCTCGCGTTGCAGCGCACGCGGCGCGGAGAAGCCGCCGAAGCGGCGTTCGACAGCGCGCTGACGATGCTGAGCTCGACCGAGCGCGCGCATATCATGAGTTTGCAACGCGTGCTCTCGCCGAACGCGGTGAGCGGTTTCGAATCGCTCGATTCGGCGCAGCGCACGGTCGAAGTGCGACGCTACTGGCTCGCGAACGACCCGCTGTGGTCGCGTCAGGACAATCAGCCGCGTACAGAGTTTCTGGCCCGCGCGGTGTACGCGGATCTGCGGTGGACGGTGGAGGAACTCGGCGTGCGCGGAATCGACTCGGATCGCGGCGAGTTTCACGTGCGGTACGGACAGCCGGACCTCGAAGCGCAACTCGGCCCAGCGCCCAGTCGTGCCGACATGGGCGGAACCACGGACGAGGAAGGCACCGGTTTCATGGGACGGCCGGCACCGTTCAACGGATTCACGCAGTCCGACGACATTATGAACATGTCGAACGTCTCGACGATCTGGGCGTATCGCAATGGCGTGATGATCGTATTTCGGAGCGCACCGACGTACGCGACTGCACGCCTCGCGCCGAACGATCAGGCGTTGGTCGATTCGATCGTGCGCAGGACACCGGCGGATTTCACGCGCCCCGACGACGAACGCATCGTCGACATGCCAACGCAGGTATCGCGGTTTCGCGCGACGCGCGATTCTGTGGATGTATACGTCGCGACCGAGGCACCCATCGCAGCAATGCGCGAGGCAACGGGCGCCAACGCGACAGTGCGTCTCGATTTCTGGTTGTTCGAGAGCCGCGGTTTGATCGGGTATCGCGATTCAGTTTCCGTCCGCGAACCTGGACCGCGCGCATGGCTGTACCGCGTCGGCGCGAGCGAGTACACGACGCGCATCGAGGCGACGAGCGATGCGTCGATGCTCGCCGGCCGCACTGCGAACGAGATCGACGCGCGCGATACCGGGCCGACGGCATTCGCACGCACGGGATTCGGCATCAGCGATCTGTTGCTGGCGTCGAGTGTTGAGGCGCCACGCATCCCGCGCCGCTGGGACGACTTGGCAATTCATGCAATCGGCGGTACCGTCGCGTCGAAGAGCAGCGTCGTAATGCTTTGGGAGAACTACGACTTCGGCAATGACAACGGGACAACCAAGTACGAGATCAAACTGACGATTCGATACCGCTCGCCAAACACGATCGACCGAATCCGCGCGAGCATCGTCGCGGCAATGGCGGTGACGCTCGGTCGAGAAGAATTCGAGGGACGTGTGATCCACCGTTTTGAGCGCCAGATGGCACACGCGCCTATCACCGTGGATCAACTGACCGTCAACCTCAACGAATCAAATCCGGGTGAGTATTTCCTGACGCTGGAAATCACCGACCGCGTATCGGGCCAGGTTGCAACACGCGAACGACGGATCGTCATAACCAAATAGCACGCCCCGTAACACGTCACGCGCGACTGCACCGTGCGCCGCGTAGATTCCGCGACGCTGTGACTACTCCCCCACCCGTCCCAAACACCCGGCGCCGCATTCTCCACGCGATCGTGCTCGTATTGAGCGCGATCGTGATCTGGGCGCTCTACCGCGCGATCAAGCGCGACGGTCCCGCAGCACTCCAGGCCTGGCGCGATGCCGAAGTCCGCTGGCCGCTCATCGCCTTGTCCACGCTCATTGGACTCGGCGGACATCTCATTTATGCGTACGGGTGGCAGCGGTTTCTCGCCGACCTCAAGATTCGCGTGTCGTTCTGGCTCACGTGCCGCATGTATTTCGTGAGCAACTTCGGACGGTACTTACCGGGCGCGAAGGCGTGGCAAATGGGAATCATCGGCGTGATGGCGGCGGAGAACCAACTTCCCGCGGCGGTGCTCGCGGGCACTTCGTTGTTTCAGGGCGCGATCGGCGTTGGCGTCGGTGCGCTGTTGTTGTTCGCCACGGGTGGCGCAGCGCTCGGCGTCGCGCCGGTGTGGATCGTGTTGTCGGTGCTTGGGCTCGCTGGTGTTCTGGCGATTCCTGCATTGCTCAACGCGTGGCCGCGCGCGCGTGCAATCGCGATCGCAAAGTTGCCGAGCATTGAGTCGGTGAACGCGAAAACGATGTGGGGCCTGGTGTGGACGACAACCGTGAGCTGGTTCGCGTTCGGCGTCGCGCTTTATATGCTGGCGATCGGCTTGCTTCCAACGGCGGGCGCTTCAATCACCGCATACACTGCCGCATGGATCGGTCCGTTCCTCGCGGGCGTTGTGTCGATGGTGAGCGCAGGGCTCGGCGTTCGTGAAGTGCTGATGCAGCGATTGCTCGAGAGCGCAGGAGTGGCAGCCGGCTCGGCGCTCATTGTGGTGTTTGTCGCACGTGTTTGGGCTACCGTTCTCGACGTGGTTCCGGCGGTGATAGTCTTAGCGATTCGCCGGAGCAAGAAACCGCAGCAATAGGAGCTTCGCATGTCGCACTCATCGCGTTTTGCCGTCATCGCTGTTCGGTTCTTCGCGGTTGTCGGTTTAGTATCGCAGGCCACCGCGCAGACCGGGTCCCGGCCGATGACTTTCCTGGACGTTCAGGAGATGCGTTCGGCTGGCGGCGTTGCGTACAGCCCCGACGGACGCCAGGCGCTGTACACGCTCACGACGCCGAACTGGAAAGAGGCGCGTTCGCAGACCGACATCTATCTCGTCTCGACGCAAACCGGCGTGAGTTCCACAAAGCAACTCACGTTTACCAAGGACAAGAACGAAACGCAGCCGCGCTGGGCGCCGGACGGTTCGTTCTTCTTGTTCGCGTCGAACCGCGACGCTGCGCCGAATGCGACGGGTGGCACGCAGCTGTACATGATGCGCACCGACGGTGGCGAAGCGCGCAAGATCACTGAAGCGCGCGACGGCGTCTCGACGTGGGACGTCAGCAAGGATGGCACGCGGTTGGTGTACCGCTCAGGCGCGGCCAATGAAGAACAGCTCTACTCGATCGCGTTTGCCGACTTGAAGTCGCGCCCGGACTCGGTCACCCCGACGCAGCTCACGCGACACGCGACCGGCATCGGCACGTGGTCGCTGAGCCCCGATTCGAAGCGCGTCTACTTCACAACGCCAGACACGGTCGACAAGGACGAGAAAGCGCGGCGCGACAAGCGCTTTACCGTCGATATTCGCAACGCGGAAACACCGCTCGCGAGTTTGTGGGTGTTCGACATCGACGCGAAGAAAACGACACGCCTCACCAAGGACGCCGCGTACACTGTCGCGAACTTCACCATCTCGGACGACAACAAGTGGGTCGGTTATCGCGCCATCTCTGCCAATCGCTACGAACGCAACATCACCGAACAAACCATCAACGGTGATTTGTTCCTGCTCGACGTCGCGACCGGCGGCATTGAACGGCTCACGAACAACAGCGAAGTCGGTGAGAACGGACCGTCGTTCTCGCCGGACGGTCAGACGGTTGCGTTCAGCGCGCCCGATGACCTGACGAAGTACTCGATGAAGAACACGCGCGTGTACGTGCGTCGCATCGGCGATCGCGGCGGCCAGTGGCGCAAACTTGGCAGCGCGTTCGACGGCGACGTCAGCGTCGGTTTCTGGTCGGACGATTCGCGCACGATTTACTTCAACGAAGGCATCAAGGCGACGAACCAGTTCATGTCGCTCGACGTTGCAAGCGGCACGGTCAAACAACTTTCACAGTTCACCGGCGTCGCCAACGTTGCGCGCGACGACGATACCAAGCGCATTACGGTGTCGTACTCGGACGGTAAGACGCCCGGCACAACCTTCGCGGTGCCGTCGCTCGATCAAGTCACCAACCGCGCGGCGTGGATACAACTCACCGACGCGAATCCGCAGGTGCGTTCCTTCGCGCTCGGCGATCAGGAAGAAATCACGTGGAAGTCCACCGATGGCCGCATGATCGGCGGCGTGCTCGTACGTCCCGCCGGTTATCGCGCGGGTACACGCTATCCGCTCATTGTCGCAATCCACGGCGGTCCCGCTGCTGCTGACATGCTCGGCTTCAACGGTGGCTACGGCGCGCAGATCTATGCAGGCGCCGGTTACGCGGTGCTCATGCCGAACTATCGCGGATCAACCAATTACGGCGAGAAACACAAGAACGACATCGTTGGCAATTATTTCCCGCAGGCATTCGACGACATCATGACCGGCGTGAATCACCTGATTCGCGAAGGCCTCGTCGACAGCACAAAAATGGGCGCACTCGGCTGGAGTGCCGGTGGCCACTGGTCCAACTGGATTCTCACGCACACCGATCGCTTCAAGGCAATCAGTTCCGGCGCGGGTACGTCGAATTGGATCTCGATGTACGCGGAAAGCGACGTGCAACGCAATCGTCAGTATTACCTCGGCAACAAACTGCCGTACGACGACTTCGACGCGTACTGGACGCAATCACCGCTCAAGTACATCAAGAACGCCAAAACGCCGACGATGATTCACGTCGTTGAAGGCGATCCTCGTGTGCCGAGCCCGCAGTCGGTGGAGCTGCACATGGCGCTGAAGAAACTCGGCGTACCGACGGAGTTCTTCATGTATCCCGGCAACACGCACGGGATTCCAGATCCGCGCAATCGCTACGTGAAATCCGTCGCGGAAATGGCCTGGATGGACTACTGGCTGCGCGGGAGCGGCAAGAAGTTCGAGTGGCGCGACGTGCTCAAGTCACTCGAAGACGCGCGAGCAACGACCGCGAATATTTCGCAGTAACGCCGTTAGACCGCGGCGATTCCGCGCGCCGAACGCATCACGTCGGCGCGCTCATAAATGAGTGCGTTGCGTACTTTGCGCACGTTTTTCGCGAGGCTTTGCATCAGCGCCTCGTCGGTGAATACAAAGAAGTATCCGTTCAACTGCACGCGCGACACGACGCGGTTGACGAGTTCCTGGTTCGCGGTACGCGAGCGTGGTTTCCACCACGGCACGACGATCTTGAGCGCAATGACGTAGCACGGGCTCGACGGGAAAATCTTCACGCGCTTGCGCACGACGTGCGCCGCCTTGATGTCGCGCTCGGTCACCATGACGTCGTGGAGCGCCGTGGCTTCTTCCTCGGTCAGGCCGTGCGGCATGAATGAGTCCGCCGGACGGATATTGTTTCGCTCAGCCTGCGCGCGTTGCTCGAGTTCGTGGTGCGCGTCGACACGTTTTTCGATCTCCTTCATCTGATCGCGCTGGCCGCTTCGGCTGTAATAGCCGTACAGCAAATTGCACGCGGCCGGCACGAGCGTGAGGTCCGCTTTCGCGGCGCGTTCCACGAAATCGACGCCGCGGTTGTCGTCCGCCTTGAGATAGACGCGTCCGCGCACGAAGCACGCACCGGCGTGCTCCGGCTCCGCAGCAAGCAGTTCGTCGAGGACCGGAATCGCGGACTTGTCGCCCTCGAGATCGATGAGCAACTGCGCCTTCTTCCACAGGGAATCGTTCGTCGATGCGCCCGGCACGTTTTCGACGGTCAGCAGCCGATCGCGCAGTTGCGTTGCGTCCTGGTGCCGCGCTTGCCATGCGGGCGCAACCGCGGTGTGCCACTGCGCGCTCAGTTTGTCGTGCAGCGGTTCGAATTGCGCGGCCAAATACAGCTCCCCCGCCGACACGGGATCGGCGGGCGGAAGTTTTCGTGGCGCCTCGCGCCGGTCATTGGGATGCTGTCCGAAGCCCATCGCATGCAAACGATCTTTGAGACACGGATGCGTGTCGGCATTGTTCGTTTCGGTCAGGTACGCGGCGCGCAACCAGCGCGTGACATCGTCAGGAGAATGCGCGCCAAGCAGCGCATCGCCCGCGCGCGAATACACGTCCTTCGGCGGTTCGGTCTCCGCGGAGGCAGCCTTGTACACCTCGGGCCAGAAATTCTCCTGAAGAAACGCGTTGTGCACCGCCGAACGTTGCAGGGCGTGCGCGGCGTAGTGGGCGCCCGCGAGCCGCGCGGCAATGGCGTCGGCTTCGTATTCGTTCACGCGCGAGAGCACGAACGCATGCGCGTTGAATCGCGGCCAGAACCACTTCACGAACCCTGTAAGCAACAACGCAAACTTTCCCGGCTGTTGCACGTTCACCAATCTCTCGAACACACGTTCCCACGACCGGCGCAAACGGTACAGCCAGTTGCCGAATTGTCCGTGGCTGCCCGAGAGATGACCGAACTCGTGCGCAAGCACGGCTTTGAATTCCTCGGGACTTAGTCCGCGCAGCATGAGCATGCCGACGAGCAGGTAATTGCGATGCCAACCGAATACACCGAGCCGCGGCACTTGCACCACCGCGGCGTTGTAGTCGCCGACGAGCAGTACCGTGTGAAAGCGCGGCGATTTCAGCTCGACGCGCAATTCGTCGATCAGCGCGAACAACTTGGGCACGTTCGTGCGCCGTAATTCAATGCCTTCCGGCGCGGGCATTGTTACCCAGAGTGATTTGACCATCGCCCATGCGACGGCGGCGAATGCAAACGAACCGGCGATACCGACCTTGAACGTCGCTGCGTTCGGCCACAGCACCATCGAGTATGCAAAGCCAACCGTCAGCGCGACGGCGAGCAGGATTACGCCGAGCATGTACGCGAAACCAAACATCGCGAGTGCCGCAGTTCTGCGGACGAATCCGCGGGGCGACGCTTTGGCGCGAACTTCGAGTTTCGCTACGAGCGCGTCGAATTTCTCGCGATTCATATCGGGAGGTCCCGGATGGCGTGACGTGCAGTGCGCACTCGAAAGACGAGTGGGACTCAGCGCGAGAAACCGTTTTCGTCACACCTCGCGTAATGCGTTACACCGCACCATTCTTGAGCACGTTTTCGCTATGAACACCGTCGCAGATTTGTTGACAACTCGGAGTTACACTCGCTAATGCATCCGGATCGTGTGCGCTGGCTCACGCCGGCCGCTTGTGCGTGGACGGTGGTGTTCGGTGCGCCGCATGTGTGGTGGGCGCTTGGAATTCCCGCGGGATTCCCGGGCGGGCGCGAGAGCTATGAGTTTTTTATGTCATCCACCTGGCGCTACGTGTACGACTTGGTCGTCGTCGCGCTGTGTGTGCTCGCGTTTGTGATTGCACGCATTCTTGATGCACCAACACCGAAACGCGCGGCGCGACGTTTGTCGTATATCGGCGCCTGGATCGCATCCGGGATGCTGTCGCTGCGCGGCGTCGCAGGCATGATCGTCGACCGAACGTCGGATTTGATTTGGTGGCCGTTGTTTCTCACTGGTGGTTTGCTGTTCGCCGGTGTCGCATGGCGGGCCCGCACCCGGAACGCACTATGAAGCGGTTCGATTTCATCGCTCTGATTCTCGCGATTGTCGTAGAAACCGGGCTTACGGTGGCGTCCGCATTTGGCGGACCACACGGCGCCCTCGGCGGATGGCCGTGGCTCATGCAATTGCCGGGGATTCTGCTGATCTGGTTCCGGGGTGGAGAGTCGGTCCTGCTCCTCGTGTCGCTCGGGTTTGCCGTGCAGTTGACGCTCTGGTATCTGCTATTCGCGTTCGTATTGCGGCGATACCGCGCGCGCGCCTCTCGCCAGGTTTGAAAAAACCGTCATTTTCGCGTTTTGCCCAGCGGCTTTCCCTCTGGCGGCGTATGCCATAGTATCTGGTGACCCGAGACGGAATTCGCATGAATTTGCAGGTGTCAAACCGCGCCATTTTTGTCCTCCTCGTGCTCACGGCCGCGTGCGCGTCGCGTTCGTCGCCGCGGGGCAGCGTTCAGCCCATCACGCTCGGTGCCGGCGGCCGGCCGACGGCGGTCACATCGATCTCGAGTAGTGCGTCGCGGTATACGCCCGCAGACGTCGAGTTCATGACCGGCATGATTCCGCACCATGCGCAGGCAATTCTCATTTCGCGCTGGGCGGAGTCGCACGGTGCGCGGCGTGATGTCGCCGTGCTAGCAGCACGCATCATCGTCGCACAGAGCGATGAGATCGCACTGATTCAGGCGTGGCTGCGCACGCGCAATCTTCCGGTTCCCGCCGCAGACGCGACGCACCATCGCATGACGATGAATGGCATGACGCACGACATGCTCATGCCCGGCATGTTGACCGCAGACGAACTGAAACAGCTCGACGCCGCGCGCGGCAGCAAATGGGACCGGCTCTTCTTGACGTTCATGATCCGGCACCATCAAGGCGCGCTCGACATGGTCGACACGCTGTACGCATCGCCGGGCACTGCGCAGGACGAAGATGTGTTCCGCCTGGCAGCCGATGTGCAAGCAGATCAGTCAACAGAAATCGCTCGCATGGAAATCATGCTCGCCGCGACGCCCGTCGGTCGCGCACCGTAGTCGTTGTCCCGGTACCCGTCCCCGGTCCCCGGGCCCCGTTCCCACCTCCCCATCCCACAGTGAAACGCAATTCCATCCTCTCCGCATCGCTGACTGCCTTCGCGATTTGCTTCGCGTCTTCGGCGCACGCCATGCAAAACACGTCTCCGATTCCGCCGAAGCCCGATCCGCGCATTGGATTGCGCGCGGGAACGCTCAAGCGGTCGTCGTATGACACAACGCGCCAGGTGGTGGACCAGCCGGCCGCCGAAGCAATCTGGAATCTCAAGCTGATCTCGAATACGCGATCGGAACCCGCGTTCGACGGCCGGACGAATTCCGATCTCGCGTTCACTGGTAAGTACGTCATTCAGGGCAACTACGACGGCTACCAGGTTTGGGACATCACGAACCCGGCGAAGCCAAGAGCGACGACAGCATACGTGTGCCCCGCGTCGCAGAGCGACGTGTCGGTGTACGGCAAATTGTTGTTCGTGTCCGGTGAAGGACAAACAGGACGCACGGACTGCGGCACGCAAGGCATTCCGAATACCGATACGGTGAGTGAGCATCGCCTGCGCGGTATTCGCGTCTTTGACATTACCGATATCGCGCGCCCGACATACGCGGGAAACGTGCAGACGTGCCGCGGTTCGCACACGCACACCGTCGTCAGTGATCCCAAAGATCCGAACAACGTCTACATCTATGTGTCGGGTTCGTCCGGAGTGCGCGACGCACGCGAGTTGGCGGGGTGCCTCGATCTTCCAATTTCCGATCCAAACTCAGCGCTCTTCCGCATTGAAGTGATTCAGGTTCCGCTCGCGAGCCCGAGCAGCGCGAAGATCGTTAACGGCGCGCGAATCTTTCAGGACCTCGTGAGAGGCGCGTCGCACGGCGGTTCTGCGGCCGATTCGCTGTACACTGCGCCGCCGAATACGGGACGTGGTGGTCGCGGCGGTCGTGGTGGACGCGGCGGCGGTGGCGATTCCACAGCGGCAGGCGCCGGACGTGGTGGCGACTCAGCAGCAGTTGCAGCAGCGGGACGTGGCGGACGCGGTGGCGGCGGCGGGCGTGGTCGCGGCGGTGCGGGTTCGTCGCAGGGTCCGAATCAGTGCCATGACATCACCGTGTATCCGGCAGTTGGTCTCGCCGGCGGTGCGTGCGGTGGTAACGGATTGTTGCTCGACATTTCCAACGTCGCGAATCCTGTTCGCATCGACGCCGTCGCCGATTCGAACATGAGCTTCTGGCATTCGGCCACGTTCAGCAACGACGGATCGAAGGTGTTGTTCACGGACGAGTGGGGCGGCGGACGCGGTGCACGTTGCCGCGCGCTCGACAAGCCCGAGTGGGGCGCCAACGCGTACTTCACCATCGAGAACAAGAAGATGGTGTTCCAGAGCTACTGGAAAATGCCGGCCGCACAATCGACGTGGGAAAACTGCGTCGCGCACAACGGCTCGCTGCTCCCGATTCCGGGACGCGAAGTGATGGTGCAAGGCTGGTACCAGGGCGGTATTTCGGTGTTCGATTGGACGGACATCAAGAACGTGAAGGAAATTGCGTATCACGATCGTGGACCCAGCATGATGCCGGCGGATACGATGGTCGGCCGCACGCCGGGCCCCGGAGGTTCGTGGTCCGTGTACTGGTACAACGGTCTCATCATCAGCTCCGAAATTCTGCGCGGTCTCGACATTTTCGAATTGACGCCGAGTGCGTTCATTTCGCAGAACGAGATCGACGCGGCAAAGACGGTCGTGTTGAAGGAACTCAACGCGCAGGAGCAACCGAAGTACGTGTGGCCGCCGAGCTTCGCGTTGGCGCGTTCATTCGTCGATCAGCTCGAGCGATCGAGAGGATTGCCGGCAGCTCGCATCAGCGCGATTCGGGCGGAGTTGTCACGCGTCGAGCGGCTTGGCGCTGGTCCGCGCAGCACCGCGTTGAATTCACTCGGCACGGCGTTGAACACGGAAGCGTCGTCGTCGAGTGACGCTGCGAAGGTGCGTATGCTGGCGGGATCGGTTCGCGACCTCGCAGCCGCGGCGCGATAGCGACACACAGAACGACACGGTACGACACGGCGCCAGCGAGCAGCATTTGCTCGCTGGCGCCGTGTTGTTATATCCAGGGCGTGGGTAACGGTGTATACGTAACGACCATGTCCGAAGCCATCGCCACTACCACAACCCGGCTCGCCACACGCACCGCGCGCGTTTTGAGAACGCACGTGTTGATGCTGGGCGTTCCGCTCGGAGTCATGTGGGCCGTCGGTGCCGTCAATTGGGTACTCGACGGCCTTCTCGCAGCGTACGGTGTCATTCCGCGTTCGACGCTCGGTCTGCGCGGTGTTGTGTTCGCACCGTTCATTCACGGCAGCTGGAATCACCTTGCTGCCAATAGTGTTCCGTTCCTCACGCTCGGCTGGCTCATTCTGTTGCGCGAGACGCGACATTTCATTCCCATCACGTTGCTGACGATGCTCGGCGCGGGCGCCGGCGCGTGGTTATTCGGTGCGCCGGGGTCGGTACACATTGGCGCGAGCGGCGTGATCTTCGGTTATCTCGGGTTTCTGATGGTCACCGGCGTTTTTGATCGCAGCATACTCAGCATCTTGCTGAGCATTCTCGTGACCGCCGTTTGGGGCAGCTTAGCGCAGGGCGTGATGCCGGGTCAGCCTGGTATCAGCTGGCAAGCGCACCTCGGTGGATTCGTCGGCGGAGTGTTCGCCGCGTATTTCTTCCGAACGGCGAGACGGAAGCCGCTGTGACCTGTGGCCCCGAGCCGTAGGCTCAGGGCTCAGGGCTGTCGTCGGTACAGCGCGACCATCACCGCCTTGCCGCGCACGTGCCCGGCCATTGCAGTCATGACTGCTGCACGTGTCGCGGCAGGCGCTGCACCGGTTGGCGCAATGTCGAGCATGGTGTCGAGCGCGAATAACTCGAACACGTAATGGTGCGGTGGTCCGGTCGCTGGCGCAGCGGGACCGCGATAGTACGGGCCGCTCACGCTGATTTGTCGCGTACCGTCGGGAAGTTGCGGGCCCTGCGGAACTCCTTCAGGTAATTGCGTCGCGCCCCCCGGGATGTTCCACACGAGCCAATGCACGACATCGTCCGTTCCGTTTCCCGTCGCTGCGTCTGCGTCGTGCACCAATAGCACGTAACTCGCAGCGGAATCGGGACCGCCGGTCCACGACAATTGCGGCGAACGTTCTTCACCGGCCTGCGTGAATTTCGCGGGCATCGATGCGCCGTCGGCGAATCCGTTCGACGTGAGTGTCATGACGCGAACGCCGCCGCGTCCGCGCCCACCACCGCCACCGCGTCCTCCCCCACCGCGACCGCCCGGCGGGTTTTGCGCGAACGCGTCCACCGCCGTGAGTGCGATGAGCGCAATCGCGGACGCCGCGCGCGCGACGCGCAACATGTGAATGCTCATCGGTACGACGCCGGCTGCGTTTTGCGCCATGCGTCGTAGCGTATGCGCAGTGTTTTCACCGGATTCAGATTCTCGCCGGCTTTGATTGCGTTTGGCCCGCCGGCGTCCGGTTGTGCGACGGTGAGATACATCGCGTACTCACCATTGTTATGCGCCCACGTGCTGTCGCTGCGCGTTTCACCCGCGCGATTCGTGCGCTCGGCCATCGCGATGTACGCGACGTGCGCGGTTTTCCCTTCGCACGCAATCGGCGACGGCGGTGCGCCCGCGTCAGGCGACGGGCACGAGCAGCGGCTGTCACCGCCCGCTGCGTCGGCGGCATCCATCGCCGCCATGACACGATCGGTGAGTGCGCCGTTTGTGGAGATGAACGCTTTCACTGCGGCCGGCACAACTTCGCCGGGGCGAAGAATGTTGCCCTGAATCGAATAGAAGATCTGCGTACCTGGCACCTGACCCTGGATGTCCTGCGTGACGTATCCGTTGGTCAAACCCGAATGTCCCGCGCTGCGACCCGTGAGATCGAGAATGCCGAACTGTCGCGACTGAAACGCGGGATCCTGGCTCAGCATTTCAATGATGCGCGCCGGGTCGGTTCCCTTCTGCAATTCCGTGAACACCAACATTTGATTCGCGTGCGTACCGTCCACGCTCGCCTGACACGCCGCGACGCCCCTACCCGGTACGACGACCGCTTGCACACCGCGCAGAAATGCGTCGTCGCGATTTACGCATGTTGCTGACGCGATCACGATGCGGCCCGTCGACATATCGACCGCAATGACTGACCACGTTGCGCGCGCCGTTGCCGGCGCGAGCATCAACGCTGCGGCGAGAAGAAATCGTCGCATCACTGTGCGCCACCTCGGCCGCCGCGCCCGCGCTGTGGTGCCGGCAGCGTGCCTTTGTTCGCGATGGCCTTGTTGATCGCTTCAACCGTGATCGTCGCCCGGAATTCGACGATCTGTTTTGCCCATTCTGTCGATTTCGCACGATCAGCGAGCGAAACGCCATTGATCGTCGCCTTCTTCGCCTTTACACGCTCGTCGTACCGAATCGATTTGGGATCAGTGATGAACATGTTCAGCGAAATGATCGGATCGTCGTGCAGGTTGTCGCTCGTGCTGTCGCTGTCAACAATGCCTTTCGTGCGCATGTGCGCCGCGGCGCCCGCGTAGTCGTAGTACTCCTGCACATGCGCGACAATCGGATCGCCTTTCCAGATGCCGGTGAGCGAATCGGCGACCGCGCGCTGCCCATTCTGATTGCCACCGCTATCACCGATCAGGATGATCGTCTTGAAGCCGTGCATCTTCAGACTGTGCACGATGTCGGTGAGCACGGCGCGGAACGTTTCTTCGCGGAGGCTGATCGTGCCGGGACTGACCATATGCCCGCCCTGCGGATCGATGCGTCCTTCGGGGACGAGCTTGAGCGTCGGAGCACAGAGCGCATTGCCAAGTTTCCGCGCAATCGCTTCGCAATTCGCCTGCAACACGTAGTTGTGTTTGCCCAGCGCGAGCCACGGACCGTTGGGCTCAAACCCACCCGTCGGAATGATCACCGTCGTCTTGCCCGCTTTGATGGCGTCGCGGACGTCCATCCACGTCATCTCTTCGAGCCAGACCGTGTTGGGCGTGGCGAGCGGATTCGGCGCGTCGGCACAGTTGTACGGGTTCTGCGCGCATTGGCCACCGCCCATGTTGCGGTTGGCTTGCGCGGTAAGGGTCGTTGCGGCGCCAATCGAGGCGAACACACCAAGCACAGCCAGCGTCCGACGGATCGTCATTGAGTTTCCTCCGAGGTGCTACAACGTTCCGCACCGGAGACGCGCCCCGCAAGACGCCGACTTACAGTTTCCGTACAGGGTTTCCGAGCCGCCGCCTCGCACCGTAGGCGCGACTCGGGCATAATACGCCGCCAGTATGCCCCGTTTCTCCGTCGGCCGGCTCGCGCAGCGCCCAGGACTCGTCGGCGCGATTTTGTTCGCGGCGACCATGGGCCTCGCTGTCGCCCTCGCGTATCAGGCGGCGCGCGCCGCGGCGTCGCACAGAGCAGCGGCCGAGGCCGCCCTGGCGCACCATGCGACGATTGCCGCATGGCGGTTCGCGCGCGAAGGACGCAACTGGGTCAGCTATGGCATGGGTGAAGCATCTGGCATGCTGTACCGCGAAGTGTCGATGAGCCGCACGCTGCCGGGTCCCGAGATTTTTGATCGCGCCCTCGCCGAGAAGAACTGCGATTGCATGAGCGCCGGTTTCGCGCGCACGCTGTTCCGCGTGCTCAACACGCGCGACGCTCCGATTTCGATCATCGGTGAGCCCGTGTCTGAGCGCGCAAAAGATTCGCTGCGCACACTCTCGATGGCCGCCGCGGCAGACACGATCATGCGCTCGGGTCAACGCGCGTGGAAGATTTTGCCGCCCGGTACTCCGCGGCTCAACCGCCCAACCGACGTTGTGCTCCTGTGGAAACTCGGCGATCGCCCGCGCGGCGTGCGTGCGGTGTACGGGATGATCGTGGAGTATGCGCAAATCGAGCGCCCGCTCCAGGGCGCCCTTGGCGAAGCGCAGTTCTTTCCGCCGTCCCTCGTTCCCGATTCAATCGCGGATTCGCTGGTACACATCGAAGTTGCCGGACCGAACGGCAGCGTAATCTTTTCCTCCGGCCCGGATACGCACGCGTTTGTGGGCACCGACACCCTTGGCGTCACGCTCGGCGAGCTCAAAGTGACTGCAGCGATCAGTCCAAACGCGGCGCAATTGTTGATGGTCGGCGGACTTCCAGCGTCGCGCGTACCGGTGATTGTCGCGCTGCTCGTGCTTGCGCTCGCACTCGGCGGCGCGGCGCTGATGCTGTTGCGGCGTGAGTACAGACTTGCACGACTGCGAGAAGATTTCGTATCCGGCGTTTCGCACGAGCTGCGCACGCCGCTCACACAGATCCGCATGCTCGGCGAATTGCTGCAGTCCGATGGCTTTAAATCGGACGGTGAGCGCACGCGTGCGATTGGCGTCATCCATCGCGAGTCGCTGCGGCTGACGAACCTCGTCGACAACATTCTCGAGTTCACGCGACTTCGGCGCCTTGCACCTGCCCGCACCGCTGCGCGCGTCGCGCTCGGCGATGTCACACGCGAAGTCGCCGAGTCGTTTGCTGCCATGCTCGACGCGCAGAACAATCGCATCGACGTTGCGGTGACAGATGAACTCGACGTTCCTGGCGACCGCGAAGCCGTCGGTCGCGTTCTGCGCAACCTCGTTGAGAATGCGATCAAGTACGGACCCGCTGGTCAAACCATTCGCGTGGCCGTTTCCAAATCCGACTCGTCTGCGCGCGTGACGGTCGACGATGAAGGGCCCGGAATTCCGCGCGATGAATGGACGCGCATCTGGCAACCGTACTACCGTCTCGACCGCGATCGCAACGCGCCGGCGGGCGGATCGGGACTCGGACTGTCGGTTGTCGCTGATCTCATGCGCACGCTCGGCGGACGCGCGTGGGTTGGTGACGCGCCGAATCGTGGCGCGCGCTTTACGCTGGAGTTTCCGAACGCGACCGCCCCAACGGTGAAGCAGGCGTGACACACGTTCTCGTCATCGAAGACAACGACGACGTCGCGTTTGGATTGCGCACGGCGCTCGAGAACGAAGGCTTTGCGGTTTCGATTGCCGCCGATGGTGCCGCCGGTCTTGCGCAAGCAAAAGAAGCGGACGTCGATCTGATCATTCTCGATCTCATGCTGCCGAAGATGGACGGGTATCGCGTGCTGCGATCCTTGCGCAGCGATGGCGTCGACGCGCCGGTGCTCGTACTCACCGCGAAAGGTGAAGAAGCCAACAAAGTGCAGGCGTTCTCGATCGGCGGTGACGATTACGTCACGAAGCCGTTCGGGGTGCTCGAGTTGATCGCGCGTGTGAAAGCGTTGTTGCGCCGCGCAAAAGGGAAAGACGCCGAGCGCATTCCCGCGGTGGAACGCTTCGGTGAGATCGAAGTGAATCCGGCGTCGCGCACGGTGTATCGCGCGGGACAATTAGTGTCGCTCACGCCGCGCGAATTTGACTTGTTGCTCGCGCTGGTGCGCCGGCGTGGCGCCGCTGCGTCGCGCGCCGATTTATTGCGCGAGGTGTGGGAGTATCAGAAGGAAGTGGTCTCGCGCACGGTGGACATACACATCGCCGAGCTTCGCCGGAAACTCGAGGCAGATCCCGCAAAACCCCGGCACATCTGCACAGTTTGGAAGGTCGGGTATAGGCTGGAGCGATAACGACCAAGGGCAAAGGAGAAGGAGAAGTCAGAAGTGCAGGGAGAGCGCTGTCGCCTTCTTTGCGCTTCTGACTTCCCCTTCTCCTTTGCCCCTTGGTCGTTAACAATCTCCGAACATCTCCCATACCGAACCGCAACCACAGTTCGGCCCTGGCGTGAGATACTGATCGAGCGATGAACACCGCTCAACCTGACTCCGTCGGCCTGGCCCCCGGCCGCCCGCGTGTGATGTCGCTCGACATTGCGCGCGGCGCCGTCATGGTGCTCATGGCGATCGATCACGTGCGCGTGTACGCGGGCGTGCCCGCAGGCGGGCCGACGCCGGGTGTGTTCTTCACACGGTGGATCACGCATTTCTGCGCACCCGCGTTCGTGTTTCTCGCGGGAACCGGCGCGTTCCTGCACGGGCAGAAGCTCGGTCATCCACGCAAACTCGCGCAGTATCTCGTCACGCGCGGAATCATCCTCGTGCTGCTCGAGCTCACCGTTATTCGTGCATCATGGACGTTCAACGTCGATTACGCGAACTGGATCCTCGCGGGCGTCATCTGGATGCTCGGATGGTGCATGGTATTGCTCGCCGCGCTCGTGGCGCTTCCTGTTGCGGCCATTGGCGCGATCGGGATTGCGATCGTGCTCGCGCAAACGGTGTTCGGCGGACTCGGCGGCGCATTGCCATCCGCGCTGAGATCGTGGTGGGAGTTCATCTACCCGATCGGCTCTGAATCAGGCCCGGCGGGGATGACGGTGCTCTACAGCATCGTTCCGTGGATCGGCGTGATGGCGGCTGGTTATGCGTTCGGTGCAATCATGGTGCGCGACGCCGCATCGCGACGACGACTGTGTTTGCAAATCGGACTCGGCGCAACAGCCGCGTTCGTGCTCATTGCGGGCTACCAAGCGTTCGTGCAAACAGCGGCAGACGGCGCACCACCGGCGTGGATCCGTTTTTTCAATCAAGAAAAGTATCCGGCGTCGGTGCTGTTTCTCCTGATGACGCTCGGACCAACAGTCGCGCTGCTTCCCTTCGCGGAGAACGCGCGCGGGCGCGTCGCGAGCGTGCTCGCGACATTCGGTCGCGTGCCGATGTTCTACTACCTGTTGCACATCCCGCTCATCCACATCGTCGCGCTCGCGGTGTGGTCCACGCTCGGCGGCGCCGGCGATTGGTTCGCAACGGCACCCTACGTCGCTGTACCAGCGTCATCGCAGTGGAGTCTCATTCGCTTGTATGTCGTATTCGCTGTTGTCGTTGCGTTGCTCTACTTCCCATGCCGCTGGTACGCCGGCGTAAAGGCGCGCCGCTCAGACGGCTGGCTCCGGTACATCTGACCGGACACATTCATTTGATCAGCGGAGGAGCTTGTCGATGAGAGTCAACAAACTGATGGTCGCGTGCGCGTGTGTTGTCGGCTTGGGCAACATTTCGGCAACGCGCGTACAATCCGATCCACTCACCGGCGCATGGACCGGCGACATGGTGGCGGACGATCGTTCTCAAGCACACGCCGTCACGCTAGAGCTGAAACTCGCGGGGCGTGACGTCACCGGCGTGATCAGCGGGCCGACGCTTTCGCCAGGCGACATCACCGGCACGTTCGACGCGGCCACCGGTGTGCTCAAGTTCGCCGTCGCAGTTCGTGGTGCGACGCTCAAGGTCAACTTCGACGGCAAACTCAGCCAGGGTACGATCGAAGGCACCATTAGTGCGAACACGCCAGATGGTCCGCAGAGTGGCAAGCTCAAAGCGACCAAACGCGCTCCCGGTGCGGGACCCGATCCGACACCGTCGCGCATTACTGCGGATGCCGCAACAGAAGCCGTGCGACGCGGATTCACCGAAGTGAGCGGCTGGGTGACCAAGGCCGCGGAGCTCGTTCCCGCGGATAAGTATTCGTATCGCCCCGTCGGCACCGTGCGCACGTTTGGCGAGATCGTCGGTCACGTCGTCGATGCATATCAGTACTATTGCGAACGTGGCGCGGCGCGCAACGTTCAGTGGTCGGACGCGGTCGAGAAAGGCGTGAAGGACAAAGCCGCGCTCACCGCGCGATTGAAGACGACGCTTGCGATGTGCACGTCAGTGTACGGTGGCACCGCGCAAATGGGCCCGCTCATCGAGAACATCGCGCACACTAACCTGCACTACGGCAACATGGTGACGTACATGCGGATGCTCGGTCTCACGCCGCCGTCGAGTTGATCTTTCGCCGGCGACGAACGGACGCGGGGATGTCGTTCACGATTCGTGAAGCGACGTCTGACGACATTCCCGCGCTCGCGCGGCTGCACGTCAAGACGTTCAACCAGACGCACACGTTCCTCGGTATCGGTGGACCATCGTACGAACTGCGTGCGTCGCAGTACCGGGCACTATTCGCGAAGACCGACGGGAGCTGGTTTTGCTTTGTCGCTGCAGACGCCGACGGCGAACTCGTCGGGTTCGCCGTCGGTGAACCGAGCGACGACGAGCACTATCGCGGCGAGCTGAGCAAGCTGTATCTGCTTCGGGAGTATCAGCGGCGTGGCGTGGGCACGAAGCTCGCATGCCACGTCGCGCAGCGGTTCGTGTCGCAGGGAATTACGAGCATGCAGCTGTTTTCACAGGCTGAAAACAAGTCGCTCGGATTTTTCGACGCGATGGGGGGAGAGAAGTGGCTCGGTGACGCCGGCGAGTTTCATGGTGGTTATCGGTGGCGCGACATTCACGCGCTGGCCGGTCGCTGTGCGGACGAATGATTCAGCTTCCCGAAATGCGCGCGACACTGCCGATGGAATTCGACGGCATCGCGACGACCACGACGGAAGTCTGGGATATGCTGATGGCGTCGCGCGACGGTGACCTCGCACGCGTGCGCGAGCTTGTCGCGCGCAATCCAGTGCTCGTCGCGTGCAAGTACAACTACATACCGCCGCTGCACTTTGCTATTCGCGAGAATCACGTCGATGTTGCGCAGTTTTTGATCGAGCGCGGCGGCGTCCTGCCGAACTATCGCTCATACCCGTTTCTCGACACGTTCGCGACGCTCGCTGACGATCGTGGTCACGGCGAGATCGCGAACATGCTCGCTGCGTTCGAACAAGACCCTTCACTAGCAGCGCCGTGCCCTGCTCCGGGCGACGGCGGTGAGATCAAGTACAACGAAGACGACACGCAGGTCCGGTTTCGCAAACTCGTCGGCGGCAACTCGAAAAACGTACTGGAGCGTTTGCTGCCGAGTGTCGCGCGCCACGAGGTCGAAGCGATGCTTCGAGAGCGTCCAGCGCTCGCGCTCGACGAGTTCCAGTTTTGGGGCGAAGGCATTCTCATGATGCCGGCAAACATGCGTGACCGCGACATGGTTGACCTGTTACTGGCACACGGCGCGCACGTACCCGACGTGTCGAAATGGGGCGCGTGGTACTACTTCAAGCACGCGGACATGGGCGAGTACTTGTTGCAGCGCGGCATGAACCCGAACCACATGGACTGGAACCGTGTCACGCTGCTGCACGACATGGCGTACACGGGTGATATTGCGAAGGCTCGCATACTGCTCGATCACGGTGCCGACCTGAATCCGATTGACGAGGAGTATCGGTCGACACCAATTGGTTTCGCCGCCCGTTGGGGTAAGCGCGAGATGGTCGCGTTTCTGCTCGAGCGCGGCGCCGATCCAAACCTCGCGCAGGCACCGTGGGCGACGCCGCTCGCATGGGCGCGCAAGAAAGGACAGACCGACATCGCCGGCGATCTCGTTCGCGCCGGCGCACGATCATAGGCTCATCGCCAGTTCATGACCGAACCGAACAAACGCACGCGCCCGCATACATCGCGACAGCATTACGACGTCTTCGTCGAGGACTACAAGCACAAACGCCTCGACGAAGTCACGGAGTTGCGCGACAAGGGTGGAACGCCGGCGAACCAGCTGCCCGCGCAAAGCGATAACAACGGCAACAGCGATAACGGCGGCAACAGCGATAACGACGGCAACAGCGATGCTGTAACAGCGAAGAAAGCAAAGGGACGGCGCAAACAGCACATGCGCGAGTACATGCGCTGGCTGTGGCCGCATCGCTATGGCGTCGCGTTCATGTTCCTGCTCGCGTTGTTTGTCGCGGGACTGGAGATGATCGAACCGCTGTTCATGCGGTACATCATCGACAACGTGCTGCTGAACACGACGATCGACCACGCGACGCGCCTGCTGAAGCTCAACTTCGCGGGTGCGCTGTTCCTGGCGCTCATCGTCACGTCGAATCTCACCGACGCGTTCAAGGGATTTCAGCAGCGACTGCTGAACACGCGCGTGATGTTGACGTTGCGCCGTTCATTGTTCGATCGATTCCTGCACTTGCCGCTCCCGAAGTTGTGGGACATGAAGACGGGCGGCATTCTGTCGCGCCTCACCGGCGACGTCGACACGACGACCGGCCTGCTGCAAATGGCGATCGTGTCGCCATCAGTGTCAGCCATTCGCCTCGTGATTGCCGTCGGCATTCTGATGGCGATGAATTGGCGGCTCGCGCTCACCGCGCTCGCCATCATCCCCGGCATCATGGCCATCAGCTTCATCTCGGCGCGCCGTATTCGGCCGATTTATCGCTCGATGCGGAAGGACGCCGAGATCATTGATGGGCGCGTTGGCGAAACGTTCTCGGGCATTCGCGTCGTGCGCGCGTTCGGCCGCGAGGTGCGTGAGTTGCTGGAGTACATGGTCGGCCGGCACACCGTGTTGCGCAAAGAGCTGTTTGCGCAGCGACGTGAGATGGTGATCTGGACGTCGTGGGGCCTGTTGATGGGCGCGGTAAACGTCGTGATCGTGTGGTACGGCGGTTATCTGGCGTTGAGCGGCGGCGCGTCCGTCGGCGACATCATGGCGTTCCAGTGGTACACGTTCCTGCTGTTGAATCCCGTCTGGAACATCGTGAACTCGTTCTCCGAACTGCAGCGTTCGCTCGCGGCGATGGAGCGTGTGTTCGAAGTGCTCGGCATGGAGAAAGACAAACCGGACAAGGCGAACGCGATCGAAGCGCCGCCAATCGTGAACGAACTCCGGTTCGAGAATCTCGAGTTCGAGTATCGCGAAGGCCGCCCGGTCGTTCGCGATTTCGATGTCGTCGTCCCCGGCGGCACTGTCGTCGCGCTCGTCGGTCGCAGCGGTGCCGGCAAGACGACCGTGACTGACCTCGTCGCGCGATTTCACGATCCTACGAAGGGGCGCCTGCTGCTCAACGGCACCGACATACGCGAATTCACGTTGCGCAGTTACCGTGATCTGCTCGCGATCGTACAACAGGACGTGTTTCTCTTCGACGGTTCCGTGCGCGACAACATCGCGTACGCGCGCACCGATGCGACCGATGCGGAGGTCGAAGACGCGGCGCGCCGCGCAAACGCGCACGAATTCATCGAGAAGTTGCCGGACAAGTACGAGACATTCGTCGGCGAACGCGGCGTGAAGTTGTCGGGTGGCCAGCAGCAGCGGCTCGCCATTGCGCGCGCGATTCTCGCGCGGCCGCAGATCCTCATTCTCGATGAAGCGACGAGCAACCTCGACACCGAGAGCGAGCAACTCATTCAGGCGTCGATGGCCGGCCTCCTCGCGGACCGCACGACGTTCGTGATTGCGCACCGCCTGTCCACGGTGCATCGCGCGGATATGATCCTGCTGCTCGAGGAAGGGCGCATCATCGAGCGCGGCACTCACGACGAGCTCATGGCCGCACGCGGGACCTACTATGACATGGTGCTGCGGCAGATGGAGTCGCACGCCAAGGACAACGAAGCGGTGCTTCGCTAGGCCGTTCGGCATTTCGGCGCGCGGCGCCGTACTTTTCGGCAGTACATGACAAGCAAACGCAAACGACGCGGCGGATCGCGGCGCGGCCGGGGAGGCCGAGGCCGCTCCGCATCGCGGAGTAAATCAACACATCACGTCACGCATCACACCTCGGTTCCGACGGGACGCGCGGCGTACCAGGACACACGTCAGTGGCTCCTGGAACAACACGGACCCGTGTGCGCATACTGCGGTGTGACATTTCCGCCGCGCACGATGACGCTCGACCACGTCACCCCGCGCCGCGGGCAATCCGCGTACGATCGCCGCGACAACCTCGTGCTCGCGTGCAAACGGTGTAACGCACTCAAAGCGGACAAACCGTTTCTCGCGTTCCTGCTCGGCCAGCGCATGCGCGCCACCAACCTGCTGATGTATGGCGAGCACCTGAGCGACGGGATTCTCGACCTGTGCCGTCAGCTCGCTGGCGAGGACGCGGTCGCGCTCGCACCCAAGAAAAAGAAATCAGCGCCGCGCATCGTCTACGGCGACATCGACGATGGAGACTCGCCGTACAAGGACTCGCCGTATCGCGACTAGCTTTTTTCCGTCGCATTGAGGTGCTTAGGACGACGGGTCGGCGACCCTGCGGCAATGCGAGCGCGTGCGGAATCGAGGTGTAGCAACCGACTCGCAAGTCCGCGCTCAGTGCTCCCACGTCGCCGCCCCATCGTCCTGCGCACCTCTACAACGTGCGTCGCGCCGCGCGGACGGCGATGCACTGCCACGGCCCCGGGACGTAGAGCGCCGCGCGAGCCGCGCAGGGACGGTATGGCGGCGACGTGGGAGCCCAGGAATCGGCTCCGAACGGCAGGTTGCTACACCTGTACGCCCTTGGCGGCATGATGCAGGCGGGTCGCCGACATGCCGTCACAAGCGGTGAAGCGAACGAGGATTCGACCCGTCGTCCTAAGCACCTCGAGAGCGAGGAGCTAGCGCGCAGGCAAGGCGAAGGCGACGTACGTGCCGCCCGACGGCGCATCGTTCTTGCCGCCACCGCATGCGATGACGACGTACTGGCGTCCGTTCACCATGTACAGCGACGGCGTCGCGTTCCCCGCCGCGGGCAACGTCGCTTCCCACAACAGTTTGCCATTCGACTTGTCGAACACGCGAAACTTGTTGTCGTACGTCGTCGCGGCGATGAACAACAATCCGTTCGCGGTAACTACCGGTCCCCCGTAATTGTCCGTGCCGGTGTTCGTGATCCCTTGCGCGACGAGTTTTGGATATTCGCCAAACGGAATCGACCACTTGATCGTGCCGGCGTTCAAGTCGATCGCATTCAGCGTGCCCCACGGCGGAGTGATCGGCGGATAGCCGTCGGGATCCTGCCAGATCTTGAGACCGGTGCTTCGATACTTGAGATACGTCGCGCTGCTGCTCATCGAATCGGCGACGTCGCGACCCGTGACCAGAAAGTTGACGAGCGCGTTCACCGTATTGTTGTCGAACGCTGACGCGTAACCGGGCATACGGCCCGTGCCCTGCCCGATCACTTGTGCGAGTTGCTCGCGCGTACGGCGCGTGGCGACATCAATGAGCGACGGTCCCGCAGGCGAACCGCGCCGGTCATCACCATGACAACTCGCGCATTGATTCGCGTACAGCGATACGTCGCTGCGCGGAACGAGCCGTTGCGTCCACGGCATTTCGTTCGCGTTCACATAGAGCAACCCGGATGCCGGGTCGAACGCTGGTCCTCCCCATTCACCGCCGCCATCGACGCCCGGGAAAATGATGTTGCCCTCGAGCACCGGCGGTTCGTACATCGCGCTTTTGTACTTTCGGAAATCCGCGAGCGCAGCCGCGTGCGCCGCCGGCGTGCGACGCGTGAGCATGTCTTCGGTGAGATTCTGCCGAATGAACGGCGGCGGTTTCACCGGATACGGCTGCGTTGCGGCAGTGCGCTCACCGTCGAGCGTCGACTGTGGAACCGATCGGTACTCGATCGGGAACAACGCCTTCCCTGTCGCGCGTTCGAACACGTACACGTAACCCGTCTTCGTAATTTGCGCGACGGCATCGACGCGACGTCCTTCGCGCGTCACAGTGACGAGCGTTGGCGCGGCAGGAAAATCCCAATCCCACAAGTCGTGCTTGACCGCCTGAAAGTGCCAGACGCGCTTGCCTGTTCGTGCATCGAGCGCGAGCAACGTATTTGCAAACAGGTTGTCGCCAACGCGATTCGCACCGTAAAAATCGAACGACGCTGAGCCCGTCGCAGCGAACACGAGGCCGCGTTGCTGATCGACCGTGACACCGGACCACGCATTCGCCCCGCCGTTCACTTTGTATGACTCAGGGCTCCACGTGTCGTACCCGAATTCACCGGGTCGCGGAATGGTGTGGAACGACCACTTGAGCGCACCCGTGCGAACGTCGTACGCGCGAATGTCGCCTGGCGCAGACGGCAACGCTTCAGGTACCGACGTACCAATGATCAGCAGATTCTCGAACACCACACCCGGCGTGCTCGCGCTGACGGACAATGCGTTCGCGGGACGATCGAGTCCTTCGCGCAAGTCGATCGAGCCGTCCGTGCCGAATGTTGGAATCGGTTTGCCCGTTTTGCGATCGAGCGCCCACAAGCGGAACCGATAATTCACGAGCACGCGATCGCCGGCCACCACAACACCGCGATGACGAATGCGCGTTGGCGTGGTACGTCCCGCGGTCGCGTCAAAACTCCACAGTTCTTTTCCTGTTGCGGCGTCGAGCGCAAATACACGCATCTTCGGCGTTGTCGCGTACAGCACACCGTCGATCACGATCGGATTCGACTGCATCTCCGAACCCGGGAACGCGTCGCGCGTGTCGTACGTCCACGCGACCTGCAGTTGTGACACGTTCGCCGGCGTGATCTGCGAGAGCGTCGAATAGTGGTCGTTCGACGCATTGCCGCCGTAGACCGGCCAGTTGACGTTGCGGCCCTGCGCGTGAACCGATGGTGTCGCGAGCGCCAACACGACGAGCGGGGCAAGAGTCCGATTGATCATTGCGCTAGTATATCGAAATTGTCGCCGACCTGTCGTCCCAACCACCTCGAGCGCCAACGCACTTCAAAGCCGACGAGACCACCATGCGCCGAACCAACGTGTTGCTGCTATGCGTGCTGACTGCGTGCGCCAATCAACCGGACCTCGCCACGCAACTCGCGAACACCGAACTCATCGACCTCACGCATCCATTCAACGCGCAAACCATCTACTGGCCGACATCGCCGAGTGCGTTCAAGATCGACCGGCTCGCGTGGGGACCGACGCCGGGTGGATGGTTCTACTCCTCGTTCGCCGTGAGCACGCCCGAACACGGCGGCACACACCTCGACGCACCAATTCATTTCGCCGAGGGCAAGCAAAGCGCTGAAGCGATTCCGTTGCATCGCCTCGTCGCGCGCGCCGTTGTCATCGACATCAGCGCGAAGGCTGCGGCGAACGCGGACTATCTGCTCAGCGTGGAAGATGTCAACGCATTCGAACGCGCGAACGGCGCGATTCCCGAAGGCGCAATTGTTCTCCTCCGCACGGACTGGTCTAAGCGCTGGCCCGATCGCAAAGCGTACCTCGGCGACGACACGCCAGGTGACGCGTCGAAGTTGCATTTCCCCAGCTACGGTGCAGACGCTGCGCGATTACTCGTCGAACAGCGTCGCGTCGCGGCACTCGGCGCTGACGTTGCGTCCATCGATTACGGCGCGTCGACGGACTTCATGGTGCATCGCATTGCAAACGGCGCGAACGTGCCCGGATTCGAAAACCTCACGAACCTCGATCGACTGCCCGCGACTGGTGCCGTGGTGGTCGCGTTACCGATGAAGATCGAAGGCGGATCGGGTGGGCCATTGCGCGCGATTGCCATGGTTTTGCAATCGCACTAGCACTTCACCGTTGCAGGACGCGCGCGAGCGCGACTGAAAACCCGCGCAGTACATCCTCGCCCTCGAGCGAGCCGCCGATCTGGATGGTCGACTCGGATCCGTCGGCGCGATACACGCGCGCGATGGAACGCGGCGGATCGACGACCCACACCAGGCGGGAGCCCGCCTCGATCCAATCGCCAACTTTGGACAGCACTTCACCTGGTCTGTCACTCGGCGATACCACTTCGACGACGAGATCGGGTGCAATACTGAGAAACCCGCGCGGCAGCGTGACCGGCAAGCGCGATGCCGTCACGAACGATGCGTCGGGAGCACGAACAGTGTCCGGATCGGTGAAGATCTTGAAGCCAGTCTCGGCCGCAAACGCAGCACCGAGCTGGTTGTCGTCGACCCAGCGCGCAATCGCGGCAGCGATGCGAAGCGTAACAAAACCGTGCTCGGCGCCGGGTGGTTCGCGCACAACGAGTTGCCCGCGCACGAGTTCCGTTGATTTGTTCGGAACGGTGATGTGCTCGAGGTCCTCGGCGGTGATCAACGCGCGCGGCATGGTGCGCCGAGTATAAGTAAAGCGGGTGGGCATTTCCACCGAGAGTAAGGGAAGGCGTCAGCGAGGCGTCATTCCGCGTGCTACGTTCTCTCGCCACACGACAACGCGCTCATGCACACCATCCGCATCACTGCGACCTGCTTTGCGTTTCTCGCAACTACTGCCGGCGCGCACGCAAGCGCGCAGACGGTTCAGTACCGTTCGCCGGCGGGCGTCGAGTATCGCTCACTTCGCGACACCGGCAACATCGCACGCGCCGAGCAGGCGCTTGCCGCGGACCCGCGCAATGTCGACAGGTTCATCGCGCTTGGCGTCGCGCAGTCAGGCGCGCGCCAATTTCGCGAGGCCATCGAGACCTTTACGAAGGGACTCGCTGTCGCGCCGAACAACGCGTTGCTCTACCGGTGGCGTGGACACCGCTATCTGTCCGTGCGTGAATTCGACAAGGCGCTCGCGGACTTCAATACCGGTGCGCGCATCGACAGCGCGGTGTACGGGATCTGGTATCACCTCGGGATCGTGCGATTCGTGCGCGGCGAGTTCGCCGACGCCGCGACCGCGTTCAGGCGCGCACAGTCAATCGCGCCCGATGCGGGCGAACTCGCAGGTGCAACCGATTGGTTGTGGATGTCGCTCTCGCGCGCGGGACGCGGCACCGAGGCGCAGGCGATGCTCAACCGGCGGCCGGATTCATTGCCTGTCACGAACGCGTATACGCAGCGCTTGAAAATGTACCGCGGCGAAATCATGGCAGACGCGTTGTTCACGCCGTCCGATACCGCCGATGTTCAGGTCGCGACGCTCGCGTTCGGACTCGGCAATTGGTACTTGGTGCGAGGGGACACCGCACGCGCGCGCGCCGCGTTCCAGCGCTCGGTTGCATCGGGTGGCTGGCCCGGCTTCGGATTCATCGTTGCAGAGGCGGAGTTGCGACGCTTGCGATAGAAATGGAGACGCGCCGCCGCGCGCCACGACCTACCGCTTCCAGTCGTTGACCTTCAAGTCCTCGGCGCGGAGAACGCCGGCGAGAATCGCGTCAATCCCCTGACGGTCGTACACGCGTCCGCCGACAACGACGGCGGAGATCTTCGACACGTTGCGAATGTCGGCGAGTGG
This sequence comes from Gemmatimonadaceae bacterium, assembly GCA_035277145.1. Classification (GTDB taxonomy): domain Bacteria; phylum Gemmatimonadota; class Gemmatimonadetes; order Gemmatimonadales; family Gemmatimonadaceae; genus DASRAP01. The sequence continues at coordinate 35,147 of DATELA010000067.1, forward strand.
ATCTGCATCGAGCAACACGAGATCGGCGACTCTGCCCACCTGCACCGTTCCGACGGAATCGGCGATACCGAGAAACTCCGCGGGAATACGGGTCGCGCGTTCGATCGCTTCTTGGGGCGTCGCGCCGATGAGCGATACAAAGTTGTACAGCTCTTTGTGAATCGACGAACCCGGATAGAGGCCAATCACCGCGATATCTGATCCGACCATGAGCCGCACTCCCGCTTCACGCATCTCGCGATAGTTGCGCACGGCGCTGTCGAGCATGCGCTGAAGGATCGGGAACGTGGCCGGCTCGCGTTCACTGAATTGCTCTTTCCAGTCGAGGTACATGAAGCGCGACACGTATTTGCGACGCGGGTCGACGCGGCCGAGCGAATCATTGAGCGCAACCGATGCCGCGCTGTCCGTTGTGAGCACGCCGTCCGTAAACACGACAAGCGTTGGAATGACACCAACGTCAGCGCGTGCAACATTGCGCCAGATGACCATGCGTTGTTCGCGCGTCAACGAATCGAGCGCGTTCGGCCATGCGTGATCGACGCCGCGCTGGCCGGCGGCGATCACCGCATCTGGCGCAAAACTCGCGTGCCCCATGACGTGCTTGCCGTTTGCGCTCGCCGCGGCGACGATCGCGCGGTAGGTCGCCAGATCCTGCACTGTGCGAATTTTGAAGAAGTCGAGCTCGAGCTTCGACAATGAGTCAACGACTTGCTTCGCGCGCTCGGGAGTCCCCACTGGAATGCGCGCGCGCTCGAACGGTTCAACGCGTGATTCCGGCGGGTCGCGCCGCATGCGTTCGATGTTGCGTTGCGATTCGAGATACGGACCCGAGATGAGCATCCGCGGTCCAACGCGCGCGCCGCTCCGGATCTCATTGCGCCATTGCAGTACTTCAGCGTGCTCGCTGCCTGCGTCACGAATGGTCGTGACGCCGTTTGCAACGTAGAGGCCAAGCGCAGAGCCGCGCGTTTTCGATGTGTGCGCGTGCATCTCGATCAGCCCGGGAATGACGAACTTTCCTCGGCCATCAATAACGCGCGCATCACTCGGCACGCGTGCGGACGACGATGGACCGGCCGATTCGATGCGACGGCCGCGCACGATAACCGTCGCGTCGCGCATCGGCGCAGCACCGGTCGCAGAAATCACCGTAACGTGCGTGATGGCCGTTGTTTGCGCGGCAACACCGCTGCTGGACATGCATGGCACAGCGAGCGCCAGGAGGACCCGCGGGAGTGTTCGCATGGCGGTTATGACGATACGCTCGGTAGTCCGGTTTCGCCGTTGCCGTGACTCACCGGCCAAGCTAGGGTTCCTTCATGCGAACGTCGCTTGCGGCAATTGCCTTGGTTGCCGTTACGGCGTGCGGTGGTGACAGCCCCACGCGCTCGAACGGATTCGTTCAGCTCACGCAGCTGAAGGCGACGCCGAACGTTGCCTATTGTGGAGTGATGAACCCTGGCTTGCCGTACGAGGTGACCGTCGAGGTCAACATCGTGAACACGACGGCCGCCGATGTCACCGTCATGAACGTGTCATCGAGCGGCGTCATCGTGGGCTCAGCCGCAGCCGCCGAACTGGGACAGCAGGCGCACATGTTTGCGACACTCGTGTATGAGCCCGACGCGCCACTTGTGCAGGCGCGCACCGGGGACGTGAAACTCCGGATCGCACTCACTCCGATCTGCGGACCCGGGCCCACGGTTGCGCCCGGATCCACGCGTTGGCGCGAATTCAATACAACGATCTACGTCTCCACTCCGAACGGGCAATACGCAGCAACACCGTTCGTCTCACGAACCGTCTGGAACTAGCGTCGTACTCAGTCGTGATCGTACTTCGTCGTGATCGTACTTCGTCGTAATCGTTGTCAGTCGTAATCGTCGTCAGTCGTTTAGTTATTTGATTGGCCCTCCCTTATTGACTTGAGCAAGCCCGCTCGCCATCCAATCCGGCATCGGCTTGCCCATCAAGTAGTGGTCGAAGTACTGCTTCATGCGGATCGTGAAGTCCTTCTGGTTGTCGCGATTCGTTAGGTTGTGCGCTTCGCCCGGATACGACAGGAAAATCACTTGCTTGCCCGCGGCGCGCGCCGCATTGAAGAACTGCAGGCCTTCCACGTAATCCACCGCGCCGTCTTCGACGCCCTGCAGAATCATGAACGGCGTCTTGATCTTGTCGACGTGGAAGATCGGCGACTGATCGATGTACAGCTTGGTGTTGTTGAACGGCGTGACGTTCGCGCCCATGCGCACTTGTCCGACTGTGGTGATACCCTGCTGCACCGTGCCGCTGCTCTTGTACAACTCGTTGTAGAAGCTGAGCAGGTTCGTCGGCGGCGCGCCCGTCACGACCGCGGCGAACATATCGGTTTGCGTCACGATGAAGCTCGACTGATATCCGCTCCAGCTGTGGCCGTGTAAGCCAACACGCTTCGGATCGGCGTAGCCGAGCTCGATCACTTTCTTCACGGCCGCCGTGATGCAATCCACGGATGACGTTCCCGGCCGGCCGATTTCATACACGACGTCGGGCTCGAGCACGAGGTATCCGTTACTCGCATACGTGGACAGTTGCGGACTGTTGCTGTAGCCCGGTTGCGAGAAGTTGTGGTGGTTCTGTGAACGCAATTCATAGAACTCCACGAGCATCGGATACTTCTTGCCGGGCTCGTAGCCCGCAGGCAGCATGAGCGTGCCCTGCAACTTGTGTCCCTTCGAATCCGTGTAGTCGACGAGAATTCTTCCCGACGCCCACGCGTAATCCTTCGCGAAATTCGGCATCGCGTCGGTCAGTTGCTTCGGCGACGCAAACGCTGTGTTCGTGGCCCACACGTTCGGGAATTCGTTGTAGTCCTGTTGCGTGAACAGCATGCGGTCCGCGTTCGCCGCTTTTTGAATACCGCCGATGTTCTTGTCGACCCACACGATTTGTTTCGGCGCTTGTCCCGGCGTGACTTCCCAATAGCCCGACTTCTTCGTGCGATCGCCGTACGCGGACAGAGTAATGGCTTTCGTCATGTCGACGCCGTCCGAATCCGCGGCCGCGCCACCGCCGCCGCGTCCACCGCCGCCGCCGCGTCCGCCGCCACCACCACCGCCAAAGCGCGTGATGCGGAACTGGATCTGCTGCGAACGTCCAATGCCCTGCGTGATGTTCGTTGCCTTGCTGCCGTCGAGCGGCGCTGACCAGATGTCGTACTTGTCATAGAGCAATACCGACTTGCCGTCGCGCGCCCAGCCGGCCACGCCCCAGATCGACACTTCGTACGCGTGATCGTCGTCCTCGTTCACGTAGCTCTTGAGCGGCAACTGCGTCGCATCGAGCGTCGCTGCTGTACCGTTGTCGAGATTGAAGGCTCGTACTTGTTTGTTCTTCAGGTACAAATACCACTTCGAATCCGGCGACGTCCCGAATGTACGCGACAGCGATTTGTCGATCAGCGTACGCGCACCCGTGTTGACGTCGACCTTGTAGTAATCACCGCGGCTGCCGCCCCACGCGATTTCTCCGCGATACGCGGCATCGTCGCGACCAACGCCAACATTGTTGTTCGCGGCAACCGTCACCGTGCGCATGCTGTCGGTGCCGAGTTTGACGAACTTGCCCGTCGCGGTAAACACCACACCGGGCAGCGTCGCGCGGCGAAGTTGCGCGATCTGCTGGATCTGAACCGACTGCGGCTGCGCGTCTTTCCAATGCCACACATCGACGTTCGCGCGAATGGAATCGGCGGCCGCGATTTCCGTCTCTTGCTGCTTGATGCCGACGAAGAAGCGCGAACCATCCGAACTCCAGCGCGGTGCGCTGTATTCGCTGAGGATGAATCCTCGCGGGAAGCTCGCGTCTTTCGTTGCGTCGTACGTGAACGCTTTCGGTGCGCCCGCACCGATTCCGCTCCACGCGAGCAGCACGTTGCTGCGATGCTTCGTACCGCTCGGCTTGTCGCCACGCAGTACCGAGAGTCCCGTTCCTGCTGAATTCCACGTGAGATTGTCGAAGTCGGCGGTTGCACCAACCAACGTTTGCGTCTCGCCCTTCGCCACGTCGAACAACATGACCGCGTTGCCCAGTTTCTCCGGCGCGGTAACCGTGTACGCGAAGAACTTGCCTTCGTCGTCGAAGCTCGATTCGCCGACGTTGCCCAGGCTCTTGTTCATGCCGTTCGTCAGATCGTGCAGCACGATATCTGCGCCACTCGGCGCGGCGGCCCCTTGTGCCGCAGGCGCACCGCTCATGCGCAACACGAGATAGCGCGAGCCCGGCGAGAAACTCGACGACGCGACACCCGCGTATGACGTCGTATCACCCGTCGCGAGATTGCGTAGCATGAGACGCGTCGCCGGCGGCGTCGCCGCCGCTTGCGTTGCGTTCTGTCCACCGCGACCGCCCGGTGTTTGCTGACCTGCGCGTCCACCTGTTCCACCGCGGCCTGCGTTCGCTGACACGGTGTACGTGATCCACTTCGAGTCGTCCGAGAACGACGGACCGCCGCCACCACCGCCGCCACCACCGCGTCCGCCACGACCACCGCCCGCCGCGCCGCCACCGCCGAGGCTCACCGTGATCTCATTGCCGCCATCGATGGGCTTGATGTGCAGCGTTGCGCTGCCACCTTCGTTCGGCGTCAGCGTGTAGGTCATCCATTTGCCGTCCGCGGAAATGGACGTTCCGCCAATGCGGACCCAGCGCGCGTAATCCTCGAGATTGAGCGGCTTCTTGCCCTCGCCATCGCGTGCGGCCGCGCTCGCGGTTGCGGGACTGGAACTACCGGAATTCGACTGCGCGCGAACACCAACGATTGGCGCGACAATGCACGCGATCGCGACGGCGCGTCGGGCGAGGAGAGTGACGCTGGACATGATGTGCTCCGGACGGGTTTGACTGCGAAAACGTGGGTTCAATGTGGCGCACGACCGAGCGCGCGGCGAGGGTCAATGGAGTAGCTTCTCGCCGCCTCCATGAAATACGCGAAAACAGCGCCGCCGCGTTGGCCCCGCGACGTCCATACCGTCTTTCGTGCCGCCGGTATCCGCCAGGTTGCGATCGTGCCCGACGCGGGCCACTCGCAGCTCATCAAGCTCTGCGAGAAAGACCGAACGATGAAGGTCGTGCGCCTGACGACCGAGGAAGAGGGCGTCGCGTTGCTCGCGGGCGCGTGGCTCGGTGGCGAACGGGGCGCGCTGCTGATGCAGAGCAGCGGCGTGGGGAATTGCATCAACATGCTCACGCTCTCCGTTGCGTGTCAGTTTCCGCTGTTCATGCTGGTCACCATGCGCGGCGAAGCCGGTGAGTTCAATCCGGCACAAGTCCCGATGGGGAGCGCGACGCAGCGCGTGCTCGAGGATATGGGCGCTGCAGTCACACGTGTTGAGTCTCCGGATCTCGTCGCGCAAACCGTGACTGGTGCGCTCCAGCTTGCGTACAACGCCGATCGTCCAGTCGCCGTGTTGATCGCGCAAAGCGTGATTGGCGTGAAGGCGTTCAAATGAGCGCACGTCTCGATCGGCGTGATGTCGTGCGCGACTTGCTTACGGACCGCGGCAACACACTCGTCGTCGCGGGACTCGGCGCACCCGCGTGGGACGTCACCGCGGCCGGCGACCACGATTTGACGTTCCCCATGTGGGGCGCGATGGGCGGTGCGGCAATGGTCGGGCTTGGTCTCGCGCTTGCGCAACCGCGACGTCGCGTGCTGGTGATTACCGGCGACGGTGAAATGTTGATGGGGCTTGGCTCACTCGCGACGATCGCTGTGCAAGCGCCGCGTAACCTGCGCATCGTTGTGCTCGACAACGAGCGTTACGGCGAGACGGGCATGCAGGACACACACACTGCGCACGGTGTTGATCTCACCGCAATTGCCGATGGTGCCGGGTTTCCGCGTACGATGACTGTAAAGACGCGCGCCGATGTGGCGCACCTGCGCCGCGCGATCTACGGAAACGCGGGACTGTTTTTTGCGACCGTGAAGATTGCGCCCGAAAAAGCGCCGCTCGTTCTTCCGCCGCGCGATGGCGTCGCGCTGAAGGCGCGGTTCAAAACAGCCCTGCGAAGTCAGTCGCTCAAGTGACGCCGTTCGAATAACGCCGTTCGAATAACGCCGTTCCGGTAACGCGTTACTGCTGTCGTCCCAGCTTGTATACGCTGCCGGACGCAGCCGTCATGTACATCTCGCCTGCTCCGTCGAGTCCAAACGACGTCACGTTTCCGACGGAGCCAATGGTCCACGTGCGATGATCGGTCGCAACACCGCCCACGACGCGGAAACTGCGCAATCCGCCCGCGCAATAATCAGAATAGAAATAGTGTCCGACGACTTCGGGCATCGACGTCCCGCGGTACACAAAGCCCCCGGTAACTGAACATCCTTGCGTTGGCCCCGGTGAGTGCGTGTACTCGTGCACCGGCAGTGTGAGCCCGGTTTGATTGCACCCCGACGACGGACTGTAGCAGTGCGTCGCTTCCATGATGCGCCAACCGTAGTTGAGTCCTGCGGTGTTCGCGTTGACTGCGTTGAGTTCCTCCCACGCGTTTTGACCCACGTCGGCGATGTACAACATCGGCGGGTTCACACCGGTGTCGAACGAATAGCGCCACGGATTGCGCAGGCCGATCGCCCAGATCTCGTCGGCACCTGCACTGTTTGCGTACGGATTGTCGGGCGGAATCGCGTACGGCAGCGTCGCAACATTCAGTCGCAACATTTTTCCGAGCAGCGAATTGATGTTCTGCCCGTTGTTCTCGGGATCACCGCCGCCACCACCATCGCCGGGCGCGAGATACAGCATCCCGTCGGGCCCGAACATCACCAGGCCGCCGTTGTGGTTGCCCGCCATGCGATGCTGGACCGTAATGACTTGGTCGAACGCAGTGTTGGCAACGTCGGGATTCGCGGACACCGTGTGCCGATCGACAACGATGTCGCCGTTTGCGTCGGTGTAATAGATGTAGAACCGTCCGTTCGTCGCGTATTGCGGATCGAATGCGAGACTGAGCAATCCACGCTCACCACCCGACAGCACTTTGCTTGTGACATCGAGGAACGGAGTGACCACCAGGGCGCCGTCTTTGAAAATGCGAATGCGTCCCGCTTGCTCGACGATGAACAACCGCGCATCGCCGGGCGGCGCAGTCAGATACACGGGGCTCGAGAGTCCGCTGCTAATGACTTGTCGCGCGACGATCGCAAATGGTGTCGGAGCAGGCGGACCTGCGACGTAGCCGATCGATGCCTGGTACGTGCTGCCACCAACCACACTGACGTTTTGCGTCGCCGGCTGTGCGTTGTACTCCGTACCGCTCGCGGACACTGTGCCGCCGGCAATTGTGTAGAAGCCCGGCGTAAGATTGATGATTGTCGTTGTCGCAGTCAGTCGCTGCGCGAACGCGTTCGGACCTGAAACGTCGACCGCCGCGGAAACTCCGCCCGGCAATCCAATAATGGAGACTTGCAAGGCGCCGCGCGGCGCGGGCCCGATTGGCTCCGGCCCTGGTGGCGCGGGCTGCGGAAGCTCACGATCGCACGCGAGGAACGCGAAGGCGGCGAGCGCGAGACGTGTCTTGAACATATCGGGGACCGGGTACCGGGGACCGGGCGGAAGCTAGTGCTGCGCGCCGGTTCCCCGTACCCGGTACCCGGTACCCGTCTCCTACTGCTTTGCGAATCCTGAGACGTGCACTTCCGTGTTATGCGCAAAGCGCAGGCCGTACACGCCATCGGTCGACTTGAGTTTGCCCTCGCCGACGACGGCGGCCTTGTCATAGCTGCCGACAACTTTGCCATTGACCGAGCATTCAACCTTGCCGCCCTTCACGGACACCGCGATTTCCTGTTTGACGGGCTGGTCCTTTCCCGCTGCTTTGTTCACGGCTTCACTCGCTTCGGGCTGGTTGCCGTTCACACGGAACGTGCCCCGTTGCGTGCCGGGTGCCATACCGCGCACGATGAACGTGCCGTTGCCGTACGCAGCGCAGTACAGGTAGCTCTGATTCGGCGTGCCAAGATCGTTGCCGCCGATCATGATGCCGTACGGATGCGGGTGATCGTTCAGGTTCATGTACTTCGCTTCGTCGAACGTCGCCTTGATCGTGTAATCGCCGCTCGCAGTGTTCGCCGGATTCCAGTACGTGACTGCCGGACCCGTCGTAACGTGGAAACCACTGCCCATCGTGGCGAACTTCGAGCCGTTGAGGGTCGCACCGGCGCGCTCTTCCTGCGCGTCAATCTTGCCCGCCCAGCCACTGACCGAGATGCCACCACCATCGACGGTGCGTGAAGCATCCTGACCCGCTGCGCTCACCCACGGGACTAACGCGAATGCTGCTACGAGCGCGGAACCGGTAACGCGACGCATGATGAATCCTCTCACTTGAAAGTTTGAACAGGCCTAAAGAATACCCCTCAACGGTGCTCTCCGGCCACGGGGAGCTAAACCCGGGCACCGGGGACCGGGTACCGGGGCTGCACTTACCTCAGCTTGCCCTCGATTTCCTCGAATACTCGGCGAATCGCGATTGGTCCCTGCTGCTCCGCGAGAAACCAGTCCTTGTACTCGCCCCAATTCGCGTTCCTCGCGGCGTCATCGGCGCTCTGACCCAGCCCATGGAGTCGCTTCGCCTCGGCAATCACGGCGACCAGTGACGTGCGGAACGTGCGTAGCTCTTCGCGCGAAACTACCGGCTCTTCGATAAACCCATGTCCGGGGACGTAGCGCGTCACATCCATCGCGAGTGCCTTGTCCAGCGTGGCGACCCACTCCGTTGGATACGCGGAACGCATCGCTGGAAACACGCGATTCAGATACGCCTCGCTCATGAACAGAATCTTTGCCGACGGAACGAAGACCGACAAATCGCCGCCGGTGTGCGCGCGTCCGAGAAACATCACGTCGACACTGATGCCGCCGAGGTCGATGGTCTGGCGGTCGCCAGTCATCGCGGTCGACGGCGGTGGACGCAACAGCGGCTGCGACGCCGGATGCACGATCCAGCTGATGTCGGGCGGTAGAACGGAATTCCCGCCGGTGTGATCGCCGTGATCGGAGCCGACGACGTACCACTTCACCGGCAGCGGCGTGATGGTTTTGATCTTGTCGAGCATCGCCTGCGTCGCCGCTGCGTTTCCCTGTCCGTCAGCAAGCAGCACACCGTTTCGTCCGACGACAAACAAGCTCACCGTGGTGAATCCCGGAGACCGAATTGCTTCGTACCCGTAAATATTCTCCGCGAGTTTGACGACGCGCGGGAATTCAGTCAGCGCAATACCGCGCTTCGCGGGATCGGCTGTTCTCACCTGCGCGTCGAGCGGCGCAGACGCAAGCAGAGTGAGCAGCAACGCACGCGCTTTCATTTATTGCGCGCCAAACGCGCGTCGCAACGCCGCCGATCCACCGACAACAGGTAGCGAAATCGACGTGCCTGCGAGTTCGACGGTGAGTTCGGTTCCCGGCTGCGGCCACAACGTGAAATCCGGGTCGCTCGAGAAGATCATGAGCGCTATGCGCTTTCCGGCCGGAATGATCTGATCGTCGGGCTGCAAGCTGAACGTGAGATCGTAGAACCGGCCCGGCACCAATGGTTCACCGCGCGACTTCGAATCGTAGTTGCCACCCTTCGTCAGCGACTTGTAGTTCTGTGGATCCGCCCAGCCGCGCGTAATAAGCGACGACGATGGACCGCCACCGCGACCGCCACGTCCCGCAATTGGCGCATCCCACGGAATCGCGACGAGGTACGCCGTGAGATTCGCGGCAGGTTTACTGGACGCGAGTCGCACCGTGACGTTGACGGTGCCGGAGATGTGCACAGCTTCTTTCAGTTCAGGCGTCGCGTAGAGCAATCGGTTTTTCGATTCCGTGGCTTGAGCGAGCGCACCGAATGTTTGCGCGACATCGTCCACGAGTTTTTCAGGACCACGACCGCCGTTTCCTTCTGTGAGTGTGCCGATGCCGTTACCGCCGCCCTGCGGACGCAACGTGACCGCGCGCATTTCGGGATTCGGATAGTCCCCGTACGGCGTGGGATTCGTCGCGGGTTGTCCTTCGCGAACGATCCACGCCTTCGGATCTTTTTCGACGCCGTTTTCAATGCCGAACAAATACCGCGTGAACCATTTGTTCATTTGATCGATGGGCGGCTGTCCGCCGTGTCCGCCCTGGTGGTAGTACATCTGCAGCGGCACACCCTGGCGCTTGAGCGCTTCCACAATACGCACGCTGTGCTCGGGAACCACGTTCCAATCATTAAATGCGTGCGCCATGAGCACTGCGGCGCGAACGAATTTCACTTTGGGCAGATAGTCGCGGCCTTCCCAGAAGTCGTTGTAGTCACCGGTCTGGCGGTCGCGGCCGCGCACGTACTCGCCATCGCGCACCGTGCGGTTGCAATACGCGCGACGCGCCGTGTCGCCGCTATTAATGAAGTCGTACAGGAAGTCGATGTCTTCGCCAAGCCATCCGCCCGGGTGGCGCACGAGCCCGTTCGACCGGTAGTAGTGGTAGTACGATGTGTTGGGCGCGATCGGGATAATCGCTTCGAGACCCGCGACGCCCGTCGTCGCTGCGGCGAGCGGGAGCGTTCCGTTGTACGACGTGCCCGTCATGCCGACTTTGCCCGTCGCCCACGTGGCCACCACTTGCTCTGTTCCGTCGATGGTGGTGTAGCCTCTGGCCCTCCCGTTCAGCCAATCGATGACCGCCTTAGGCGCGAGCGATTCATTGTCGGCGCCGACCGTCGGGCAGCCTTGCGATCGGCCCGTTCCCGGCGATTCCGAGTGGACTACGGCGAAACCCCGAGGCACCCACGCGTTGACCTGTGAGTTCGAGATGCGCGTGCGTGTTCCGTCGTACTCGATCGGCGTTTGCGATGTGCGGGTCGGCGGCGGAGCGCCCACTTCCTGCTTCACGTCCCACAGGAACTGCCTCGCGCCCGACGTGCCGGCGTAGTAGGGGCTCGACTCGTAGACCACCGGCACCTTGAGCCCTTCGGTTTCCGTCTGCAGTTGCCGAGTGACGTCGACGTGAACGCGATCTCGCTTGCCGTCGCCGTCAGAGTCGAACTCCGTTTCTACCCACAGATGCTGCCGGATCCACTGTGTGGTGTCCTGAAAGCCCGGCACGACCTGGGCCAGGCCATTCGCAAAGACCGGAACGGTGCGGGTTGGAGCCTGTGCCGCCGCATTCGCAGCAGAAAGGAGGATCGCAAACGCGATGACGAAGCCGGAGCGGCAGGAGGCGTGAGCACAAAGTGGTTTCATATGTCTGAGAAGGTACGATCGTGGTG
>DATELA010000068.1:0-43185 GCA_035277145.1 Gemmatimonadaceae bacterium
CCGCTCGCCGCGCGCCTCGTCGATGCTGGTGTGCCTGTCATGGGCCACGTGGGTTTACAACCGCAATCGGTGAACCGCACGGGCGGATTCACGACGCAAGGAAAGGATGCCGCGTCTGCGGATGCGGTCATCGATGACGCGGTCTCGATGGCGCAGGCGGGCGTGTACGCGATCGTGCTCGAAAAAATCCCGCTGGAACTCGCGCAATTCATCACGTCGAAGATTGCCGTGCCGACGATTGGCATTGGATCGGGACTGCATTGCGATGGACAAGTACTGGTCGTGCACGACGCGCTCGGTTTCACCGAGGGATTCCATCCGAAGCACGCCAAGCAGTACCTGTCGTTTGCAACGACGGCGCGCGCGGCGCTAGGCGAGTACGTCGCGGATGTGCGTGAAGGGCGCTTTCCCGCGGAATCGCACGGCGTACATGCGTCGGCGGAATTGCAGTCACACTTGCGCGCCAAACGGTGATGTCGCAATCGCCGGTCGTCGCAAGAACAATCGAGTCGGTTCGTTCCGCAATTGCCGCCGCCGCACAAGCGCGGCGCGACGAAAATCCAAGCGCGCGCTCCGCGATTGGATTTGTGCCAACGATGGGTTACTTGCACGACGGTCACGCGACGCTGATTCGGCGCGCGCGCGAGGAATGCGACGTTGTAGTCGTCAGTATTTTCGTCAATCCGACGCAGTTTGGTCCGTCGGAAGACTTCACGACATATCCGCGCGACGTGGATCGCGATCTCGCGCTGCTCGCGCGCGAACACGCGGACGTTGCGTTCGTGCCCGAGGTCAAAGAGTTGTATCCGCACGGAGCAATGGCGACGCTCGAGCCGGCATCAGTTGCGTCGCCCCTCGAGGGCGCGCGGCGGCCCGGCCATTTCAAGGGTGTGGTCACGGTCGTACACAAGTTGTTCGAGGCTGTGCGTCCGCATCGCGCGTACTTCGGCGAAAAAGACTGGCAGCAGTTGCAAGTCGTTCGCGCGCTGGTGCGCGAATACAAAATGCCGATCGCGGTGATTGGTGTCCCGACGATTCGCGAACCGGATGACCTCGCCATGAGCAGCCGCAATGTGCGACTCAGTGCGGAAGAGCGCGTGAGCGCCCGTTGTGTGCCTCGCGCGCTCAACGCAGCGCGGGCTGCGTTCGCGGGCGGTGAAACGCGTCCGCCGGCGCTCGAACGTGCCATGCGCGATGTGATTGCCGCCGAGCCGGCAGCGACGCTGGACTACGCGGTCGTCGTGGATGCCGCATCGCTGCGGTCCATTCAAACCGCGACGACGGATTCGCGTGCGTTGATCGCACTGCGTGTTGGATCGGTGCGACTCATCGACAACATGCCGCTGGGCTGAGCGCGGTCAGTCGCAGCGCACTTCGACCCACTCGCGGACGCTGTTGATCAGCCACATGCGCGTCGCGCGATGCACGTCGTCGCGCGTCAGCGTGCGTTCGGTGATCACGCCATGGTCGAGTAATTCTTCGCGAAACACGCCGGCGAGCAGGCCGCACGCGCGTGGCGGCGTCGCGCGCGTGCCGTCGAGCTCGAGCACCACGTTGCCGATTGTGAATTCGGTAAGGTTGCCGGCCTCGTTCCACAGCAGCACGTCGAATGCACCCGCGTGCTCTGCGCGATGGCGGTCGTACACGGCGCGATGCGTGGTCTTGTGGTAGAGAAACCGATTCGTCTCGCGAACGGGCGATGAGGCAAGCGCAACGCGCACAGGCATCGCTGACGGCGTGGGAAGTGATTCGTAATCGATGACGGCGCGGCCATCCGGCGCGACGCGCACGCGCACCCGCTGGCTCACCGACCCAGCGCGCTGCGCGTGCGCGAGCAGCGCTTCAGTCGCTCCAACACGCAGCGCTTTTGCTGGCGTGAAACCGAAATAGTCCGCCGACGCTTCGAGACGCGTGAGATGCCGGTCGAGTCGCGCGTAGCGACCGTGTTCCAGTCGCAGCGTTTCGATCAAGTCGAATTGCGGCAAGTCGTGCGTGAGAATTCCCGCCTTCGCGACCACTTCATCGTACTCGAGTTCGGGCGCAGAATCCCAGGTAATCCCGCTGCCGACGCCGTACACCGCCGTGCGCCGTTCGTGATCGATGACCAGCGTGCGAATCGCGACGCTGAACGTCGCATCGCCACCTGGCGCGACGTGACCGATCGCACCGCAGTACACGCCGCGTGGCGCGCTCTCGAGCGCCGCGATCATCTGCGTCGCGGCCACTTTCGGTGCACCGGTCACCGATCCGCACGGAAACAACGCGGTGAACAAATCCGCGAGGCGTACATCGTTGCGCAGCGTCGCCGTTACCGTCGATGTCATCTGCAGCACCGTCGGCCGGCGCTCGACGTCGAACAACGCCGGGACGGCGACGGTCCCTGCAACCGCTACGCGACCGAGATCATTGCGCAGTAGGTCCACGATCATGACGTTTTCCGCGCGCTCTTTCGGCGACGACGCAAGCGCCAGCGCGCGCGACTCGTCTTCGGTGCTCCAGCGGCCGCGGCGCGCCGTGCCTTTCATGGGTTTCGCGGTGATGTGCGCACCGCGACGATCAAAAAAAAGTTCGGGCGATGCCGACAGAATCTCGTGCCGCCCGGTGTGAATGCGCGCGCCGTAGCCCGGTCCCTGCGCCGCGAGCAGGCGATGGTACAGTGCGCCGTGGTCGCCGCGAACGTCCACGTCGAGCAGCGCCGTGAAATTGACCTGATACACGTCGCCGCGGCCGATCGCGTCGCGAATCGCCGCGATCGCTCGATCGAACTCGGTGCGACCGATGCGTTCTCGCCAGCCCGCGTGCGCAGCCGGCGACGTTTCGCCCGCACGGACGACCTCATGCGTGTCGAACACCCCGAACCACGCCAGCGGCAGTTCGCCCCGATCCACCTGCGGTGCACGCGATGTAAACGCAACGTCAAAGGCCGGCGCCGCTTCGTACGAAACGAAGCCTACCGCGTGCTTTCCGGCGCGCGACGCAGCGTCGACTTCCTGCAACACCGGCACCACGTCGGCGAGAACGCGCGCTGTCAAGATTCTGTCGGGTGCTGCAAAGTGCAGCGACCCCTCTTGCTGACGCGCCGCCGAAGTGGGAAAGTCGAGTATCGCGAAGGGCGGCCGCATAGGCGCGGAAGAGTATATTCTCCCGCCCCACGCTGAAACAGCGATGCCCGTGCGATGCGCGGGCGCGCAGGACGACGGCGAGTTTTGCGACAAGCAGCGAGAGGTGCGCAGTGAAAAGATCCTTGCGATTCCCAACGATGGGGCGCACGTGAGCAGCGGTGCCCGGCTGTCGATGCTGCAGCCGCCGCGCTTGTTCGAGCGTCCGCGCGCGCGAACGCTCGTCATGGGCGTATTGAACGTCACGCCGGACTCGTTCTCCGACGGCGGACAGTTCATGACTCCCGCTGCGGCGATCGCGCGAGCGCGCGTGATGATCGACGAAGGCGCGGACATCATCGATGTCGGCGCCGAGTCGACCCGGCCGGGGCATGCGCCGATTTCAGCGGATGAGGAGCTGAATCGGTTGCTGCCGGTGTTGGAGCAACTCGCGCCCGCGTGCTCAGTGCCGATTTCGGTCGATACGACGAAAGCGATCGTTGCGCGCCGCGCAATCGCGAGCGGCGCGGCCATCATCAACGATCAGTGGGGACTGCAGGGCGACTCCGAAATGGCGTTGGTCGCGGCAGAGCACGAAGTGCCCGTGATCGCGATGCACAACCAGCGCGGTCGCGCATACGACGAACTGATGGCCGACGTGATTGGCTTCTTGCGCCGCAGTCTCGACATCGCGGACCGCGCAGGGCTCGGCCGCGAACGCGTGATCGTGGACCCAGGGTTTGGGTTTGCAAAAACCCCCGAGCAGAATCTCGAAGTGCTGCGCCGCC
This sequence comes from Gemmatimonadaceae bacterium, assembly GCA_035277145.1. GTDB lineage: Bacteria > Gemmatimonadota > Gemmatimonadetes > Gemmatimonadales > Gemmatimonadaceae > DASRAP01. Next base: position 3,887 of record DATELA010000068.1, read on the forward strand.
TCGACGAGTTGATGGTGCTCGAGCGTCCGATTCTCGTGGGCACGTCGCGCAAATCGATGATCGGCCGCGTGTTGACGGAGACAACCGCCGACGATCGCGTCGAAGGCACAGCTGCCACCGTCGCGATTGCGATTGCGTTTGGCGCGGATATCGTTCGCGTGCATGACGTGCGCGCGATGTCGCGCGTTGCGCGAATGGCGGACGCGGTCATGCGGCTTCGTCCGAGGAGCGACGCGCCGTGACGGATCGCATTCTCCTGCACGGTCTCGAGTTCTACGGCTATCACGGCGTGCGCCCCGAGGAAACCGCGGTCGGGCAGCGCTTCGTTGTCGACGTCGAACTGCGAACGGATTTGCGCGCGGCGGGAGAGACGGACGATCTCCTGCAGACAGTTGACTATGCGGCAGTCCACGAAGACATTCGCGCCATTCTCGAAGGACCGCCCGCGCGGCTGATCGAGACCGTCGCGGAGCGCGTCGCAGGCACAATCCTCGAGCGCTATCCCGTTGTGTCGGTGCGCGTGCGCGTCAAGAAACCCGACGTGCCGATCGCGGGCACACTCGATTACGTCGCGGTTGAAATCGAACGTGGGCTCGACGTTGCCGCGGTTCCAGACAGCAATGGCAATGGGAATCCGCACGCCGCCGATGTTGCGACGCCCGTGGCGGAAAGTTGGGAATGGGGTGAGGCAACACGCGCGTATCTCTCGCTCGGCAGCAATCTCGGCGACCGCCTGACGCAGTTGGTGGACGCGGTGCGCGCACTCAGCGAAGCATCGCAAGTCACGACCGTGTCGCCGATTTATGAAACAGCCGCGCTTGGCGCAGGCGGTGAACCGGCCGAGCAACCCGCGTTTCTGAATTGTGCGGTTGCGATTGATACGCCGTTGAGTGCACGCGATTTGCTGGCTGTGTGCAATCGCATCGAACGCGCGCAGGGCCGCAATGGCAATGGGAGCTGGGAACCGCGCGCGATCGACGTCGACGTCGTGCTTTATGGCGACGCGCACATCGACACGCCGGAGCTCATTGTGCCGCATCCGCGCATGCACGAACGCGCGTTCGTGTTGCGTCCCTTGGTGAACATCGATCCGGGGCTCACCGCGAACGGACTGGGTGCGCTCGCCGACTTGCTCCCCGGCGTCGCGCATCAGGAAATGCAGTTGCACACATCGGCTGCGGCGTTTGCCGTGCTCATCGAAGGCGCCTGACGCGCCGTTTACACCATCACATCTCCGATGGCGATTTGACGGCCCGAGAGCATTTCGCTCGGAGCGAGGCGCCGTTTGCCCGATGGCTGCACGACGACGATGAGCACCGCGTCAGTGCCGGTGCCAACGAGCAGGCCCGTCTTTCCAACCTCGAGCACTTCACCGGGCTGGCCCGCGCGACCTGATATCGCGCGCGCACCGAAGAGCCGAGTCTCGATGTCGCGCAGCGTGGTCCACGCACCGGGCTTCGGGTCGTACGCGCGAATCGTGCGCGCGATTTCGTCAGCCGATTTCGTCCAATCGATGCGCGCCGTCTCGCGCGTGACCTTACGCGCGTACGTGGCGAGCGCGTCGTCTTGCGGGCGTTCCGTGACGACGCCCGCGTCGAACATCGCGAGCGCCTCGACCGTCGATTGTGCGCCGACTTCGGACAGTCGAAGCTGCAGTTCGCCGTATGTTTCGTCCGGTAGAATCGGCACGGACTGTTGGTGAATGATCGGGCCGGCGTCGAGCGCTTCGACCATGCGCATGACTGTGACGCCTGTTTCCGTCAGGCCTTCGCGAATCGCCGCCTGAATCGGCGCTGCGCCGCGCAGGGCAGGGAGCAGCGACGCGTGCAGGTTGATTGTGCCGTGCTTCGGCAGCGTGATGACTTCGCGTCGCAGGATGTGGCCATATGCGACCACGACTGACAAGTCGGGTTCGAACGCGCGCAGCGACGCAACGAAGTCATCGCCAACCGGCCGGTCGGGCTGCAACACGTCGATCTCTTCTTCCTGCGCGACGACTTTGACGGGCGAGGGCACGAGCGCCGAGCGCGAGCGTCCTTGCGCGCGATCCGGTTGCGTTACGACGCCGACGACATCGAATCCTTCACCGATCAACGCACGCAGCGGCGCGGCCGCAAACTCCGGTGTCCCCCAGTAGAGGACGCGCATCACAGCGGCTCGTTCGGATGCTCCGGGTCCGTCTCGCCCGGATCGCCGGGGGTGAGCACGCGTACGTGTCCGGGAAAATCTTTCTCGAGCTTCGCCCACTGCGACAGCGCGCGCCGCTTCTTGAGCAAGCTGAGATAGTCGACGAACAACTTTCCATTCAGATGATCGAGTTCGTGCTGAAAGCAGCGCGCAAGCAACTCCGTCGCGTTCACCGTGATCGGCTCACCCTTCAAATCCAGTGCGCGCATGGTGATGTCGGTCGCCCGGTTCACCTCGCCGAGTATTTCGGGAATTGACAAGCATCCCTCTTCGTACGGCGACACGGGCCCGCGAACTTCGACGAGCTCGGGGTTCACCATGACGAATCGCGCACCGTCGACGTCCGCGACGAAAACGCGCTCGCTTACCCCGACTTGCGGCGCCGCGAGACCGATGCCTTTCGCCGCGTGCATGGTCTCGAACATGTCGTCCGCGAGCTGTCGAATCGAATCGTCGATCTTCGCGACGGGTTCAGCGCGGCGACGAAGGACCGGATCGCCGAGCACTCGAATCGGGCGAATCATCACGCACCTTTGGCAGTCACGCGCACGATGCGCCCGCGCTCAATCACCAGTCGCGATTCGCCGGACTTGATCGTGATCCGATCGTCCATGCGCACGGTCGCTTCCTGCATCTGAATGTGCACGACATCGCCGATGACGCCGCCGACCGTGACGACTTCATCACCCTTCTTCAGCGCGTTCAACATCGTCTCGGTCTGCTTCTTCTCTCGGCTCTGCGGCCGGATCAAAAAGAAGTAAATGATGACGACGATGGCGACGATCTGGAAAATGATTCCGGCGCCGCTGATGCCGCGCGGTACGGCGGGATCTTGCAGCGCGAACAGGATCGGAAGGTTCATCACTCGGTCGTTGAGTTTGCGTCGCGATAGCGCGCGAGCCATGCAGCGCTCCATGACGGAAACGTTCCGTCGTGAATGGCCCTTCGCGCGTCGCGGGTGAGAGCGAGGAGGAAATGTACATTGTGCAGCGTCAGCAGGCGGAAGCCGAGCAGTTCATCCGCGTGAAATAGATGACGGATGTACGCACGGTCGAACCGTGTACAGGTCGAGCACGTGCATTCGGTATCGAGCGGCGACCGGTCCGTCTTCCACGCCGCGTTCCTCACATTGATGCGGCCGTCGCGCGTAAAAGCCGCGCCCGTGCGTCCCATCCGCGTCGGCGCGACGCAGTCGAACAGATCGACGCCGCGCGCGATCCCCTGAACGAGATCCTCGGGAAAACCTACGCCCATCAGGTACCGCGGCCGATCGACCGGCAGTTTCGCCGTGCATTGTTCGGTGATCGCGTACATCGCGGGTTTCTCTTCGCCGACGGAAAGTCCGCCAATCGCATAGCCAACCCACTCATCCATCGCGCGAATGGCATCGATCGCGAGTGTGCGCAACGCGGAGTGAGTTCCGCCTTGCACTATGGGAAAGAGTGCTTGCTTCTGCGCCGCATACTCAGGCGCGAGTCGCGCGAACTCGACACGACATCGATCCAGCCATCGAATTGACCGATCGCTGGCCTCACGGCACGCGTCTACGCCGGCGTCTCCCGGAATCACGTGATCGAATTGCATGACGACGTCGGCGCCGAGATTGCGCTCGATGCGCATCACCGATTCCGGCGTAAACTCGCGCAACGATCCATCGAGATGCGATCGGAATGACGCGCCGTCGTCATTGATGTCGACCAGCTTCGCAAGCGAAAACACCTGGAATCCACCGGAGTCCGTGAGCGTCGGACCGTTCCAGCGCATGAATGCGTTCAGTCCGCCGAGCTCGCGAACGATTTCGTCGCCAGGACGAAGATGTAAATGGTACGCGTTGCCGAGTACCATCGACGCGCCAACGGCCGTCAGATCGTGAGGATCGAGCGCCTTGACCGTGCCTTGCGTGCCAACGGGCATGAAACACGGCGTTTGCACGGCGCCGCGCGGCGTGTGAAACGTCGCGGCCCGCGCGGCGCCCGACGTTGCTTCAACAGTGAATGAAAACACGGGCAAAAACTACGTGAGCGCGACGAGCGACGTTATCGCTGAATCGTCATCCGTGTCTTGGTCGCCGCTTTCTTTCCGCTGACGGCGTCGGTGACTTCGATGGACACTGCGTAGGTGCCACCCGGCGTATCTGCCAAGCCGATGCTGATTTGATCGGCGAACGCGGCGGAGTAGGGAACTCGCCGGTTGAACGTCACCACGTATCGGTCGTCGCGCACGTCGATTTGCGCCGCGCCGGCGAGAGCCCCGAGCACGCGCGCTGCGATGCGACCGCCAGCTGACCTCTCGCGGACGATGCTGAGACTGACCGAATACCGCGCCGAGCCGCTGTCCTGCGCGAAGTCGTAGTTCTCCCACACGACCGTCAGTTCGCCGCCCTTCGCAATTGCGCCGACGAGCGGCGTCGCGCCTGCTGCCGGCCAACGCGCGCCCGGCGCCGTTTGTTGTGCGACGCTCGTCGCGAGCAGCAGGTCGCTGACGCCGAAGCCCGCTCGCGTGAATCCCGATTTCGCATCTGCGTCCGCGAGAATGGTCGCGGTAGTGCGCCCTGCGCGCGCCGATGTCGGCGATGCCGCCTCGATGCGATACGCGTACGCACCCGGCGCGACGCGGCGGGTCCATGTGCGCATCGCGCTTGTCGTCACGCGCGCTGTGTCGTAGTACGCCACACTCGCGTTGCCCGTCAGCAACCAGAACGACGTCAGCACCGGTCCGCTCGTGATCGCCGACGCGAGAATGCTGTCGACCGCAGGCACTGCCGCGACGAGCACGTCGATTGAATCGCGTCCACCGCGAAACCGCGCAACCTGAACCGGCATCGAATCAACGGTGCCGGCCGAAAGGTTGTCCCAGCGCACCGGCATCGACGTCTTGATCGCCGCGACCATCGCACGATCATCCACCGCGGTGTGCGCCGTGGCAAACATCGGCATGCCCGAGAAAGCGAACAACAATCCAGATCGGTATATCCAGAACGTCACTACGTCGTTTGCGTCTTCCTGCGCATTCGGCCCGATCGATACCACGAGATCGGGCGGCCCATAGCGCACGTGCACGTCTCCGCGATCAGAATCGACGCCGCGCACGCCGAGTTCCTCGACCGTCCACCGCAGCTCCGCGTACGTCACGCGCGCGAAATACTCGACACGCGACTCATTACCCGCGCGAGACCAGAGTGGGTCGGAGAACGTCCAGTAGAATCGCTTGCGTGCCGCTTGCTCGGCCTCTGTTCCGCGCGTCGCGAGCAGCGAGTCACTCGGTCGCAACACACGTTCGAGCCGGTCGATGCGCGCGCGTTCGCGTGATGGCAGGTATGACATGGCGCTGTCGTACGCCGCCGCGGCGCCGTCGTCGCTGAGCCGGTGCAGCGCGAGACCGAGTGACATCCATGCGAGACCGTCCCACGGTGCCTTTGTGAGATGTGCGCGCGCAAACGCGCGGAGTTCCGTCCATCGCGATCGCTCGACCAGCACCATCGCAACGGATCGGAACGCGCGAGCATTGGCGGGCTCCGCGGCGTACGCTTCGCGAAAAAGCTCTTCGGCTTTTGCGTACGGTGCACCGCCGGCAACGTCTGCCGGTAACGGCTGCGTGTTGTTGCGAATGAGTTCTTCGACGTCGCGCATGCTGCCAAGCGGATTCACACCGGCGGCAGCACCGCCCGCGTCGGCGTCGACGTCCTGCAGCCCGGACGACGCGCGCGCGGGTTGCATCGCCATGTTCATCGACCGGCCGATGTCGATCGGCGTCGTGAGCACGCGCCGATTGGCGCGCGTGTCATAGCGCCGCCATTCGACGCGACCGAGTTCGATTGCCGCCTCGGCGTGCGCCGCACCATTCGTGTCTTTGCGCGCAACAGTCAGTGCTGCATCGAAAAACCCGCTGGCGGCGTGGCGCGTGATCGCAACGCTCGACGTCAGCAGGAGGCGCCCCACAGCGATTCGGTACATCGGGTTGCTCGGTGCCGCCTGCGCGGCGCGCCGCAACGCGACGTCCGCGCGCGACGCCAGCGTGGTCTGGTCGAGTCCGCGCGGCGCATTCGCCGCGCGTGCGCGGTCCGACAACGCCCACGCGATCATGCCGAGGCGGTACCACGCTGCCGCATCGCGATCGTTGCTGCGCACCTGCGCCTCGAGCGTGCGCAGCACGGCGAGCGATTCAGCAACCGCTCCAGGCGACAACGTATCGGCACCGCGCGGGCCCTGTGCAAGAACGCGCGGCGCGTACGCGAACATCACCGCGCACGCATAGCCAGCGAATAAGCGCCGCGTCGCGCGCACCGGTCGGCTCAGTTGCGAATAAGGAACCGAGCGGTGCGCGTCGCTTTCTGCCCGGTGACTTTGTCGGTTACTTCGAGCGTGAGCAGATACGTTCCGAGCGGCGTGTCGCCCAGCGATAGCGAGACGTAATCGACGAACGCGGCTGCGTGCGGCACGCTGCGGTCGAAACTTGCGGTGATCTTGTCGGTGTTGCTGCGATCGATGCGCGCCACGCTCGCGAGTGCGCCGAGAATGTTCGCTGCGATCTGGCCGGCCGCGGACCGTTCACGAGCAAGCGTGACCGTTACGTCGTACTGCGCCGTGCCGCCGCGCTCGCCGAAATCGTAGTTCTCCCACACGAGCGAGAACTGCCCGCTGCGCGAGATAGCGCCCGCCGTCGGCGTCATGTCGAGTCCGTTCCACCGGCGCCCGCCGCCATTGCGCGCCTCTGCGCTCGTCGCGAGCAGCAAATCGCTGACGCCAAATCCCGTTCCGGTGACGCCCGATTGCGCGCTCAACGAGCCGTCGATCGTCGACATTGACCGGCCCGCGCGCAAACTCCCTTGTGTGCTCGCTTCAGTACGGAAGATGTATCCCGCTGCCGGTACGCGACGCGTCCAACCCACAGAACCTTTCGGCGACAGCAGAGCGGAATCGTGTACCATCACGCCGGCCGCAAACGTCAGCAGCCACACGTGACTGTTGAGATCGCCCACATCGGACGAACGCTGAATGGAGTCGACGGGTGCTTGCGCGGTGAAATAGAGATCCACCGAATCCTTCGTCGCGCGGAATCGCGCGAATTGCGTCGGCATCGAATCCACCTTGATGTCGGCGAGATTGTCCCAGCGTACCGGTGCCTCGCGCGTGAAGCGATAAACAATGTCGATGTCGCCCGGTGGTGTGAATGCCGTGCCAAACCCGGCAGCGCCGCGAAACTCGAACACTTTGCTGGTCGGGTACACCCAGATCCATGACACTTCGGCGTTCAGTGCGGACGGATCCGGGCCCACAACCGCTGTGACCGCGGGCGGTCCGTAGCGGACGAAAATGTTACCGCGATCGGTGTCGGCACCGCGAATTCCCACCTCATCGACCGACCACCGCAATTCAGCGTACGCAAGGCGCGCGAGGAATTCCGTGCGCGCTTCGTTTCCGGTGCGAGACCAGACCGGATCAGCGAATGCCCAGAAAAATCGCTGCAACACGGTGCGCTCGGCCGGCGTTCCGCGAACGATGCGCGACGTGTCACCCGGGGCGAGCACACGAAGAATGTTGTCGAGCCGAATGTTTTCAGCGTTGCCGAGGTAAGCGCGCGCACTATCGAAGGCGGCCGTCGCGGCTGCGCTGCGGCCGCTGCGATGCGACGCGAGGCCAAGCGACATCCACGCCCACGCGTCCCACGGCGAAATGCGAACATGCCCTTGCGCGAGCGCCTCCAGCTCCTGCCACTGTTCGCGATCGATGAGATGCATCGCGAGCGAGCGGAACGTCCGTAACGACTGCGGCGCGGCGCCGTATGCTTCGCGGAACAGGTCACCCGCCTTCTTGAAATCCGATTCACCGCTGACGTTCGGCGGCAGCGCTTGCGTGTTGGTTTCCAGCGCCGAACGCACCGCTTTCATGTCGAATACGAGCTTCGTCTCCGTGGTCGGCGTCAGCGTTGTCGGTACCATCGCGTCGTGAATGGCGCCCATCGCGCCACCCGGCGCGAGTTCAATGCGACGATTTGCTAACGCTTCGTACTTTCGCCAATGCGCTCGACCGAGTTCCACCGCGGCTTCGGCGATCGCTGCGGAGTCGGTGCCTTTTCGCGCCGCGGCGACTGCCTGCTCGAAAAACCCTCCTGCCGACGCGCGCGTCACCGCCATCTTCGACGACAACAGAAATCGTCCGACGACGATGTTGTAGTACGGCTTGGTGGGTGCGAGTTGTGCCGCGATGCGCAGCGACGTATCCGCCTGCCGTCCGAGGCGCGTTGGATCGAGTCCGCGCGGAGCGTTCGGAGCGTTGGCGCGTTCGGCGAGGGCCCACGCGATCATACCAAGCCGGTGCCACGCATCCGCGTCCTTCGCGTTGGTGCGGATGTGTTGTTCGAGCTGACGGAGCGCCGCTTGCGAATCCGCGACGGCCTTCGGATCAAGTCTGGACGCGCCGGCGGGCGCTTGCGCCGCGACGGATGATGTCACCAGCAACACAGCAGATACAAAAACGCACAGGCGGCGTGCAAACGCGCGCATCAGAAGCTCGTTCGTTCAGGTGGGATGGGAACGTGGGGCGCCAGGTAGTTAGTACGCCTGGAGGGGGTGATTCGTTACCCTCACACGACGCACATCGCGTCGCCGTAGGAATAGAATCGGTAACCCTCGGCGATTGCTACAGTGTAGGCGTGCATGGTCAGGTCGTAGCCCGCGAACGCGGCCACGAGCATAAGGAGCGTCGAGCGCGGCAGATGGAAGTTGGTGACGAGGCGTTGCGCGCTGCGCACCGCGTACGGCGGCCGGATGAACAACGACGTGCTCGCCCGCCGCGCGGCGAACCGTCCCGCGTCGTCAACGACGCTCTCGAGCACCCGCAAGGCCGTCGTGCCGACAGCCCACACGTCGTGGGCGCTCTCGCGCGTTTCGTTGAGCGCGTTCGCCGTTGCAGGGCTCAGGTCATACGACTCGGAATGCATGACGTGCTCGGCCGGATCGTCGTGCTCAACCGGCTTGAACGTTCCAGCGCCGACGTGCAACACGACATCGGCGCGCCGCACGCCCTTCGACCGTAGCGCGTCGAGCATCGCCGTCGTGAAGTGCAACCCCGCCGTGGGCGCGGCGACCGAACCCGGCTCGCGCGCGTACACCGTCTGGTAGCGTTCAGCGTCGGCGGCAGTATCCGCACGCCGCATGTACGGCGGTAGCGGAGTGTGGCCGTACGTTTCCAGCAATTCTTCGTGCGAAAGTCCGGACTCGAACCGAACCTGCCGCGCGCCGTCGTCCGACGTGCGATCGCCAACAATGGCGTCCGCGTTCGGGCCGAGGCGAATGCGTGCACCGGACTTTACCCGCGCACTCGGTTTGATCAGCGCGTCCCACGATCCATCGTCGTGCGACGACAGCAAGAACACCTCGGCCTTGCCGCCGCCGCTGCGCGTGCCGATCAGTCGCGCGCGGATGACACGCGATGTGTTCAACACCACCGCATCTCCTGCGGGAATCAGAGCGACGAGATCGCGAAAGCGTGCGTGCGTGAGCGATCCGCTCGTGCGATCAACAACGAGCAACCGGCTTTCGTCGCGATGTTCGGACGGCTGCTGCGCGATGCGGTCGGATGGGAGCGTGTATTCGTAGTCGGCCGTGCGCGCGCCGGCGCGCGACATCATGCGGTCACCGGATAACGAATGACGTCGTCCGTGAGGTCGTTCTGCCGGAAACGAGATCCGTAATCTCGAGTGTGGCGCGGTAACGGCCGGCCGGCGTGCCGGCGAGTTCCATCGTCACGAAGTCCGCCATTGCCGCCGCGTGCGCCACCGTGCGGTCGAACCGGACAACGACGCGATCGTCCGATTGATCAATGCCGAGTGCGCCGCTGACACGGCTCACGACTCGCGCTGCAACACGGCCGGCTGCCGAGCGTTCGCGTTGGATCGCGATAGCGATGCGGTACTCCGAACTCGTACCGCGCGGCGTGAAGTCGTAGTTCTCCCAGAGGAACGTGACGGTGCCGCCGAGCGGAATGGTCCCGGCACTCGGCGTAATGCGATAGTCGGTCCAGCGTCGCGTTGGTGACGATCCGCGCTGATCGGCGTTCGACGCGATCATGACATCGCTGATCCCGAATCCGCGCAACGCAAATCCTGTTGCAGCGTCGTTGTCAGCGACAACAGCGGCTGTCGCGCGAGCAGCAATCGTCGCGCTCTCCGCCGATGCTTCGACGCGATACACGTATGTGCCCGGTGCGACGCGGCGCGTCCACGACGGTGTCATTGGTTGCGACAATCGCGCTGTGTCGTGGTGGATCGCAACCGAACCGCCCGTGAGCAGCCAGTAGTCGGCGCGCGGCGTGGAACGCAGCGACATCGACGATCGAATGCGTGCGACGTCCGGCGTGACCGCAACGAAGAGGTCTACCGAGTCGGTGCCTGCGCGGAACCGTAACGGCTGCACCGGGAGTGAATCGATCGTCATGCGCGTGAGGTTGTCCCACCGCACCGGCTGCGCGTCGCGTACTTCGTCGATGTACACCTCGTCCTCGACGGGAATGCGCGCCGTCGCGAACGTCGGAGCGCCGGTAAACGTGAAGATGAGTCCCGATTGGTACAGCCAGACGATCGAAACCTTGCCGGCGTCCTCGCCGCTTCCCGAGCCAAACGACGCGACGACGTCGGCGGGGCCGTAACGCACGTGAATGTCGCCGCGGTCAGAGTCCGCGCCGCGTACGCCCATCTCCTCGACGGTCCAGCGCAACTCCGCGTACGTCACGCGCGCAAGGAACTCCACGCGGCTCTCGTTCCCGTCGCGGGACCACAGCGGGTCCGCAAACATCCAGTACAACCGTCGTGTCGCGAGCTGCGTTGCTGCGTCGCCGCGCGACGCGATCGTCGTGTCGGCGTCGCGCAGCACGCGCTCCACGCGATCGAGTCGCGCGCGTTCGTCTTTCGTCATGTAAGACATGGCGCTGTCGTACGCAGCAGCCGCTGAACGGCTGTCGCCCGCGCGGTGCGTCGCCAGACCCAGCGTCATCCATGCCCATGCATTCCACGGTGCTCGCGCAACCTGCGCGCGCGCGAGGCTGGTGAGCTCTGTCCAGCGCGATCGAGCCGCCAGGAGCATCGCGAGCTGATGGAATGCGCGGGCATTGCCAGGTAACGCCTCGTATGCCTCGCGGAACAATGCTTCTGCGCGCTCATAGTCAGGTCCGCCCGCCAAATCGAACGGCAACGTCTGTGTCGTCAGCGCGAGCGCGTCCTCGATTCCTTTGAGTGACTGCGTCGTCGTCATGCCGCCTTCTTCCGAACCCGACACGACGGCGGCGCGCGACACGGAGCGAATCGCGGCACCAGGCGACGTTTCGATGCGCCGGTTTTCGCGCGTATCGTAGCGGCGCCAATGCACGCGACCGACTTCAATCGCGGCGTACGCGCGCGCTTCGGCGTTGGTATCGGCGCGCGCCACTGTGAGCGCGTCTTCGAAAAAACCACCAGCGGCGAACCGCGTGATCGAGACACCGGACATCAGCAAGAAGCGTCCGACCATGAGCCGGTATTCGGCGTTGTGCGCATCGATTTGCGCGGCGATGCGCAACGACGTGTCCGCCATGCGTCCGAGCAGCGTCCAGTCGAGTCCGCGGACCGGCGGTTCCGCGCGCGCGCGATCGGCAAGCGCCCAACCGATCATGCCGCGCTGGAACCACGCGCGAGCGTCGTTCGGTGCTTTCGCAATGATGCTGTCGAGACGCCGTATGACAGCGAGCGACTCGGCCACAGCGCGCGGCGACAGTGTGTCCGCGCCACGCGGACCCTGTGCGTGAGCCGGTACCACTTGGAGCGCGAGCGTCGCACATGCGAAGACCGCACAACGAACACGATGCATTGCGGTCAATTTGACGGTCGCTGTCGGGAAAGTGTATCGGGTAGTACGTCGCGCGCTGATGACGCGTTCAGTCGGCGATGACGAGACGTGTCGAACGCGTGGTTGTTAAGCCCGTAACGCGGTCCGTCACAGCGACCGTGATCGTGTAGGAGCCCGCCGGCGTCGATCCAAGTCCGATCGCGACGTGATCGATGAACGCGGCAGTGTGTGGCGCGGAACGTTCGAACTGCAGTTCGAGCCGGTCGCTTCCAATGTTGCGCCCGATCGCGTTGGCCACATTGCCCAGTAAACGCACCGCGATGCGTCCCGGTCTCGTACGTTCACGCTGGAATGTCACCGTGACCGAAAAAAGCGCGTTCCCGTCGCGCGCGCCGAGTTCATAGTTCTCCCAGAACAGTGCGAGTTCGCCGCCGTGTTTGAGCGGACCGAACAGCGGGTCAGCGTCGTATTCCGTCCAGCGTCGCGCGCTTGCATCTCGCGGCGCGACACGCGATGCCAGCACGACGTCGCTCAGTCCAAATCCCGTTGGAGTGACGCGGTCGCTCGTATCGCGACCGATTGCGCCGGCCGATCGCCCGGCGACGAGTGACGTGTTCGCGGTGGCTTCGAGTCGGTATCCGTATGCGCCATACGCCATACGCCGTGTGAACGCACGCACGGACGTATCCCCGCCGATCAGCGAGTCGTGCGCCACACGTCCACCGCGTTCATCCAGCAACCACAACTCCGTGCGTACTGGACCGGCGATATCCGCAGCCCGCGCAATGTCGCGGGACGGAATCCGTCCGATCATCCACACATCCATCGCATCGATGGTCGCGCGGAACCGCGCGGCCATCACCGGAATCGAATCGATCCGCATGACGGGAAGGTTGTCCCAGCGAACCGGCATGGAATCAATGACGGCATGCGCGCGACCAAAGTCGGCGAAGGTTGCCGTTCCGTACGCCGCAGCGCTGTGAAAGCGGAGCGCGAGCCGCGCGTAGTCGTAGTTCCATGCAACGCCATCGCCACGCAGTACCACGCGATCGGGCGGACCGTAACGCACGTGAATGTTTCCGCGGTCGGTATCGACGCCGCGCTGGATGAGTTCTTCCACGGTCCACCGCAGCTCGGCAAACGCCACGCGTGCGAGAAACTCCACGCGCGGGTCCAGGTCATCGCGGGCCCAGAGCGGCGCCGCGTCGCGCCAATACCGCGCGCGCGCCGCCGCTCGGTCTCGCGGCGATAGCGCTGCGTGCGCTGCGCTATCGCCGCGAGACAATACGCGGTCGAGTCGCTCAACGCGCTCGCGCTCGGGCTCGCTCATCAAACGCACGCCGCTGTCGAACGCCGCGCGCGCATCGCGCGTCGCACCAAGGCGGTACTCGGCGAGTCCCAGCGTCATCCATGCCCAGGGATTGCGCGGTGCGATCGCGATCTGGTCAGCGGCGAGATCGACGAGTTCAGTCCAGCGCGCGCGGTCCGCGAGCAACATGGCGAGCTGGTGGAATGCGCGCGGCAGCGTCGGCATGACATCGTATGCTTCACGCAGGTACTCCGACGCGAGCATGTAATCGCGCTCGCCGGCGAATCCCGCGTCACCCGCGCGGGCTCGGCGATCGAGCGTTTGTCGCGCGCGGGAAATGGATGGGCGCGTATACGGGCGCGTCTTCGACGCTCGTTCCGGATCGGCGACGCGTTGCAACGCAGCGGTGTCGCGCGCGAGCCGTTCGGCGAGCAATCGAACCTCGGTAGCGTCGGTGGGTGACGCGCCGCCGTTAGCGACCGCGTCGTACCGGCGCCAATACACGCGTCCCACTTCGATCGCGGCCTCTGCGTGCACGAGCGGGTCTTTCGTCGCGCGCGCAATGTCGAGGGCTTCGCCAAACATTCCGTACGACTGCTCACGCATCGTGACGAGTCCGGTGCCGAGAAAGAACTGTCCGGTCGTGAGCGCGTATCGCGGATTGCGGGGATCGAGTTGCTTCGCGAGACGGAGCGATGAATCCGCCCTGCGTCCGAGCAGTGTCCAGTCGATCCCGTTCACCGGTGGCCCGGCGCGATCGCGGTCGTGCAGCGCCCACGCGATCATGCCGAGCCGGTACCACAGCGCCGCGCTGTCGGGGTTTGCGCGCACGGCGCGCTCGAGCTGGCGCATCACCGTGAGCGATTCGGCGACGGCCGTCGCGGAGAGTGTGTCTGCGCCCGCGGGGCGCTGCGCGCGCAGCGCAGCCGCGCCGCACATCGACGCGGCGACCGCAAAACCCATCATGCGCATGGGTAGTTGGCTATTCACGAATCGTCAGCCGCATTGTGCGTGACGCCTTGCGGCCGGACACGCGATCCAGAATGTCGAGCGTGAGCCAGTAGTTGCCCACAGGGGTCTCGCCAAGGTTCAGCGTGATGTAATCGGTGAATGCATCACCATGCGGCACCACGCGTTCGTACTTGAAGATCACGCGATCACCAATGAAATCGCCGAACAGCGTCGCGCGCATCGCATTGATGATCTGTGCGCGAATGCTTTGCAGTGGCGTGCGTTCACCGTGGAGCGAGATCGACACTTCGTATCGCGACGCGCTGTCCGCGGCCATACCGAAGTCATAGTTCTCCCATAGAAGCGCGAGTTCAGTACCACGCCGTACTGAGCCGACGATCGGCGCGATGGTGAATCCGTTCCATCGGCGCGTGCCTCCGCGCGGAATTGCGTTCCCGGTAATCAGAACATCGCTGATGCCGAATCCGCGTGTCGAAAATCCGCTGAGCGTGTCTTCGCCGACCGTCAACGTGGACATCGCTCGTGCAGCAACCGTCGACGACGCCGAACTCGCCTCGAAGCGGTACAAGTACGGCCCGAGTGCGAGGCGATGCGAGAAGTGGCGCACGTCCGGTGATTTTGGCGACGTCGAGTCGTGCACCATGCCCACGCCGTTGCCGATCAACCAGAAATCGCTGCGTACCGGTTCGTCGACATCCGATCGCGCGCGAATGATGTCCACCGGCGGGCTCGACGCGAATACGACGTCCACGGAATCGGGTGTCGCGCGGAAACGCGACACTTGCACGAGCATCGAATCAATTCGTCCGTTGACGATGTTGTCCCAGCGCGCGGGAATCGAGTCGAGCAGAACCTCCGACCAATATGGGTCGGAGAAGTACGCCGTCCCGAACGTGGGCATTCCCGTAAAGCGGAACGTCATGCGCGCATAATCGTACGTCCACCACTCGCGGCCGCCGCGCGCGTCCGGTGGTCCGTAGCGTATGAACACCGCGCCGCGATCGGAATCCGCGCCGCGCTTGCGCAGTTCGTCCACCGTCCAGCGCAACTCGGCGTACGTGACCCGCGCGAGAAACTCTGCGCGCGGCTTGGCGGTGTTCTGCGACCAGAGCGGATCGGCTGTGAGCCAGTAGAAGCGTTCGGTTGCGCGCCGAACCGAATCCGGCAAATAGCGAAACTTTGTCGAGTCCTGCGGCCGCAACACGCGCTCGAAGTTGTCTAGCCGCGCGCGCTCTCGCGCTGGAAGCAAGTTCAGCGCGGTATCAAACACGCCCGCGGCGGCCGGTAGCTCGAGGCGATGCAGCGCGAGGCCCAGCGTCATCCACACCCAGCCGTCACGCGGGGCGCGGCGCAACTGCGTCCGCGCGAGGTCGGCAAGTTCGCGCCACCGCATGCGCTCGCCGAGCAACATTGCGAGTTGCGAGTACGCGCGCTGGTACGTTGGATCTGCGGCGTACGCTTCCTTGAAAAAATCTTCCGCGCGGATGTAGTCGAGCTCGTTGAGGAAGTGCCGGTCTTTCGGCGCAAACTGCTCAATGATGACCGCGCGCGCCGCGCGCAACGACTCGCGATTGATCGCTTCGCGTGCGCCCGGAATCTCGATTTCGCGAGCAAGCATGCGAGCCGTTGTGCCGCTGTCCGGCACCGCCTCTCCCGCGACGTCGATCATCCAGGGCGGTGTTGTACCGAAGCTCCCGGGATCATACCGGCGCCAATGCACGCGCCCTTTTTCCACCGCGGCTTCCGCGATCAGGCGAACATCTCCGCTCGCTCTTGCCTTGCGCAGAGCCACGTCGAACACGTGATACGCCTGCAACCGCATGAGCATCCAGCCGGTGCCCATGTAGTACTGGCCCTTGGTCAGTTCGTAGCGCGGATTCTTCGGGTCAATGCGCGACGCGAGTCGAATGGAGCTGTCAGCTTCGCGGCCGAGCAAGGTCCAATCGATCTCTTTCAGTCCGCCTTTTGTGCGATCGCGGTCGTAGAGCATCCACGCGATCATTCCGCGCCGGTACCAGAGCGCGGCGTTGTTGCGGTCCTTGTCGAGCTGTGCGCGGAGTGATTTGAGAACCTTGATCGATTCCGCGACGGCAGCGACGGTCATCGTGTCGGCGCCGGCGGGGCGTTGCGCGAGCACGCGCGATGGTTGCGCCAGCCCGGCGCACGTCAACGCCATCGCAACGGCGATTTGGCGAATCACTTGATCGTCACGCGCATCGTGCGCGCCGTTGTGCGTCCCGTGACGCGATCGGTGATTTGCACCTGCAGCAGATACGTGCCGGCCGGCGTCTCACCGAGCGCGACCTCCACGTTGTCGACGAGAATCGGCGCGTGCGCTACATCGCGTGTGATCTTGATTGTGACGCGATCTGATGTGCGGTCGATGCCCGCGGCGCGGCCAATCGTTCCCACGACGCGCGCGGCGATTCGTCCGGCGACCGACTGCTGGCGTTGCAACACGACGGCGATGTCGTATCGCGCTGCTCCATTGGTCGCACCCAGGTCGTAATTCTCCCAGATGAGCGAAATCGTCGCGTTCTTCGCGATTGGCCCAACGAGCGGCGTCGCGTTTGCGTCGCTCCATCGGCGCTCACCGCCCGACGCGCGGGCGGAGGACGCGATCAACACATCGCTGATTGCAAACCCGCGCGTCGCGAAACCAGTGGTCGTATCGTTGGCCGCGAGCACGGCGGCCGTTGCGCGGCCACCCGCCCGCGACCCGTCCGCGCTCGATTCAGCACGGTAGACATACACGCCCGGTCCGACGCGACGTCTGAATTGCTGCACGGAGGCTGTGGCGGGAACGACGGAATCCCGCGCGACTTCGACTGTGCCGCCCGCGTGCATCCAGAAGTCCGTCCGCACCGGTGTCGCGAGATCAGCGAAGCGCGCGATCTCTGCGACCGGCGGCAACACGGCAACCAGTAGGTCCACAGAGTCCGCCGGGGCGCGGAATCGCGCGGACTGCACCGGCATCGAGTCGATGCGCATCGGTTCCATGTTTCGCCACGAGACGCCGACGATGTCGACCAGCTCGTCCTGCGCGGCGCGCATCATGTTCGGCACGTACGCCGTCGCGAACGTCGGCGCCGCGCGAAAGTGGAAGGTCAGGGCCTCGTAGTCGTAATCCCAGTG
Source organism: Gemmatimonadaceae bacterium (assembly GCA_035277145.1). GTDB lineage: Bacteria > Gemmatimonadota > Gemmatimonadetes > Gemmatimonadales > Gemmatimonadaceae > DASRAP01. The sequence continues at coordinate 21,307 of DATELA010000068.1, forward strand.
CACGTTCGGAGAGTTGGGATTCGTATCCATCGGCTCCGTACGGATGGCATCGGGCGGACCGAGCCGGATATAGATGTTCCCGCGGTCGGTGTCGGCGCCACGGACGTTCAGTTCCTCGACCGTCCAGCGGATCTCGGCGTACGTGATTCGCGCGAGGAATTCCACGCGCGGTTCATTGCCGTCGCGCGACCACATAGGATCGGCTGACAGCCAGTAGTGCCGCGTGAGCGCGTCGCGATTCTGCGGCGTCATGCCGACGAATCGCGCGCTGTCTCCGGACCGAAGCACGCGATCGAGGCGATCGAGGCGCTCGCGCTCCTCACGCGGCATGCGCGACAGCGCGGAGTCGAACGCGGCGCGCGCAACGCGCGTGTCGCCCATGCGATAAATCGCGAGCGCGTAGGTCATCCATGCCCATGCGTCAGTCGGAATTGCATCGACACGCTGCTTTGCGACCGTGCCGAGTTCCTTCCAGCGCCGGCGCTCGGCGAGCAGCATTGCGAGTTGTCGATACGCGCGCGAATGACTGCGCGCCGCATCGAATCCTTCCCGAAACAGCATCTCAGCCTGCAAATAGTCGAGTTCTCCGATGAAACCAAGCGACGGACTGACAAACGCCTGCTCGAGGTGTCGGCGTGCGCGCACTGTCGAAGCGCGTGTATACCCAAGGCGTGGGTCAACGCGCGCCGGGTCAGTCGGCGTCGCGAGTTTCTGATCGGTGGCCGTCATTTGCTCGGCGAGTGACCGCACCTCCGTGCCATGCGCGGCTTCGATCGCGCGATTGGCGATGGCGTCGTACCGGCGCCAATGGACGCGGCCCGCTTCCACAGCGGCTTCCGCGTACGCGATGGAATCTCCGCCGCGTCGCGCGGCGTCAACCGCACCTCGGAACATCGATGCAGCGGCCCATCGTGTGAGCGAGACGCCGGATACGAGCAGATAGCGACCAGCCATCGTGTGATACCGCGCGCTGTCCGGGGCTGCGAGCAGCGCGCGGCGGAGCGATGTGTCGGCCAGTCGGCCGAGTGTCGTCCAGTCGAGTCCCGCGATCGGCGGTTTATTACGGTCGCGTTCGTAGAGTGCCCACGCAATCATCCCGCGCCGAAACCATGCAGCCGCGTCATCCGGATTTGCGCGCACAGCGCTGTCGAGTTGACGCAGCACCGCGAGCGATTCTGCGACGGCTGCGGGCGTGAGCTTATCCGAGCCTTCCGGTGGTTGTGCAAGCGCCGGTGCGGCAGTGCAGAGGAACGCGATCGCTCTAAGGTGCGTAACCGGCCGGAGCGTCCAACCCACAAGCGCCTCTTTGCCGCAGACGCCTCAAAGGTCAGAACAATTCGTTCTGCGCGCCAGTGGGACGTGAGGGCGGAGCGAAGCCCAGATGCTTGTATGCCGCGCTTGTCGCGGCGCGCCCGCGTGGGGTGCGCTGCACCAGACCCGATTGAACCAGGAATGGCTCGTACGCTTCCTCGAGTGTACCAGAGTCTTCACCGATCGCGGCGGCAATCGCTTGAATGCCGACCGGCCCGCCGTCGAACTTTTCGATGATTGTTCGAAGAATTCTCACATCCAAATCATCGAGTCCGAACTGGTCGACCTCATGGAGCTTGAGCGCGTCGCACGCAACAGTATGTGTAATCGCGCCGTCCGCTTTCACCTGGGCGAAATCGCGCACGCGTCGCAGCAAACGAATCGCGATGCGAGGCGTGCCGCGCGAGCGTCGCGCGATTTCTTTGGCTGCTTCCGGATCGATCGCGACGTCCAGCACAACGCTCGTGCGTCGCACCACTTCTTCGATTTCGGTTTCGGGATAGAAGTCGAGCCGCAGCGCCATGCCGAAGCGCGCGCGCAACGGCGCCGTGAGCAAACCGAAGCGCGTTGTTGCGCCGATCAGTGTGAACCGCTCGATCGGCATCGTGATCGTCTGCGCTTTCGGCCCTTCCGACAATCGAATGTCGATCTTGTAGTCTTCCATCGCCGGATACAAGAACTCCTCGATGATCGGACGCAGGCGATGGATTTCGTCGATGAACAGAATGTCGCCAGGGCGCAGGTTCGTCAGAGGACCGACGAGATCGCCCGGCTTCTCAAGCGCCGGTCCCGATGTCGCGTGCAGGTTGCAGCCGACTTCCCGCGCGATCAGCTCCGCGAGTGTTGTTTTGCCAAGCCCCGGCGGTCCGTGAAACAGTACGTGATCGAGTGGTTCTGATCGCCCGAGCGCCGCTTTGATCGCGATGTCGAGACTTTCTTTGACGCGCTTCTGCCCAATGAACTCGGCCAGCCGCCGCGGACGCAACGACAATTCGACGACGGACTCGTCCGCGAGTACCTCAGGCGTTGTGATTTCAGTCCGCGTCATCGTAGTCAGTCGTAATCGTAGTCAGTCGTTATCGTAGTCAGTCGTTATCGTGGTCAGTCGTAATCGTAGTCAGTCGTACAGGCTTTCTATCTGCCCTGAAGCGCCGCCAACGCTTTCTTCACGATTTCCGCCGGCGCTGCATTGCCATTCTTCTCGACGACGCTACGCACCGCGCGATCCGCATCAGAATCCGAGTACCCAAGCGAGACGAGCGCACGCACCGCGTCGTTTGACACCACACCCGGTGTGTCCGCAGCCGGCGCCTCGCCGTCCCACGACTTCAACTTGTCGCCGAGCTCAACGCATAATCGCTCGGCGGTTTTCTTACCGACGCGTGGTACGCGCTGCAACGATGCAATGTCGCGCGCGCGGATCGCACCGATCAGCCGCGGCGGCGACATTGCGGATAACAAACCCAGCGCGAGGCTCGGCCCAACGCCGCTCGCAGTGAGCAGGATCTTGAATAACTCGCGATCGCTTGCCGCGATGAAACCGTAGAGCGCGCTCCCGTCCTCGCGCGTCACCATCGCCGTGTGCAGTACCACTGCATCGCCAGCGCGCGGGAGCTTTTCCAGTACGCTCAGCGGTATGTGCACATCGTACGCGACGCCGGACGCTGTCAGCACTTCGACGCGATCCAATCCGCGCGAAGCAATCGTGCCGCGAACCTGAGAAATCATCGTTCGAGCATCACGCAGGTCAGCGCAGCCGCGACGCCATCGGCCGCGTCAGCAGGGGATGGCGCTGATTTGAGTCGCAACAACTTGGTCGTCATGAACTGCACCTGGTCCTTGGTTGCGCTCCCCGTACCGACGACCGTTTTCTTGATCATCGTCGGCGCGTATTCGCGAATGCGCACGGACGCGCGCTGACCAGCGAGGAGGATCACGCCGCGCGCATGCCCAAGCACGAGCGTTGTCCGCACATTCTTGTTGTGAAAAGCGTCCTCGACGGCGAGCAGATCCGGGTGATGGCGCTCGATCAACTCCGCGATGCCTTCAAAAATGTCTGCGAGGCGCTGGGGCAGGGGTGCGGATGCATCCGTACGCAACACGCCGCATTCGACGAGCGTTGGTGCGCGTGCGTCGCCTCGCACCACGCCAAATCCGGTGGTCGCCGTGCCCGGGTCGACACCCAGCACGATCACCGCGCGGGGCTCACGCCGGCGTCAACTTCGAAAGGTCCATGTCGAAGTTCGCGTCGACTTTCTGCACGTCGTCCATATCGTCGAGCGCTTCGAGCAGCTTGAGCAACTTGTCCGCGTTATCGCCGTCGACCGTCACCGTGTTCTTGGGAACCCACGTGATCGACGCGTCCGCGCACACGAACCCCTTGGCGTCGAGCGCCTGCTTCACGGCGTGCAATGACGTCGAATCCGTCGTGACCAGAAACCGGTCATCCTCGCGCGCGAAATCTTCAGCGCCTGCTTCCAGCGCGGCTTCCATCGCAGCGTCTTCATTCTTGCCTTTCGCGTCGATGTACATCTGACCTTTGCGGTCGAACATCCACGCGACCGAATTCGACGTTCCCAACGTTCCGTTTCCGCGCGACATCGTAAAACGAATGTCCGCGACCGTACGTGTCGGATTGTCGGTGAGCGTCTGGATCATCAGCGCGACGCCACCGGGCCCGTACCCTTCGTACAGGATTTCCTGGTAGTCGACGCCTTCGAGTTCGCCTGTGCCTTTCTTGACCGCGCGCTCGATGTTGTCCTTGGGCATCGAGCTCGCTTTTGCTGCATCAATCGCCGTGCGGAGCCGCGCGTTTCCGTTCGGGTCACCGCCGCCTGCTTTCGCGGCAACGGTGATTTCGCGAATCAACTTCGTAAACAGCGCACCGCGCTTGGCGTCGGTCGCTGCCTTGTAGTGCTTGATTTGCTTCCATTTACTGTGGCCGGCCATGCCGCGTTCTCCCGAAAACTCAAAGTCCCTGCGCCGGGCAGAATATAACCCGAAGCCTCGGGCGTTTCGCGAAAAAACAAAGCCCCCGCGCGGGCGGGGGCTTCAGTGAAATCGATTTGTCGCGGACGCTATCGCGCGAAACGCACCGTCATGCCCGCGCGCAATCCCGCGATGTCCGCCGCCGCCGCGCCGTCGAGTGTGCCTACGCCGTACGAAACGCTCGGCGAAAACAGCAGCGATCCTGACTCGAATCGCGTGCGAACTCCGAAGAAAGTCAGGCTTCCGGCCTTCTCACCATCCACCTGCCACAATCGCGTTTCCACGCTCGGCTCGAGGAAGAGCGAGCCGGCATTGAACCCAAGCGCGACCGTGAGGTTGTAGATGTTTTCGCCTGGGGCTGTCCCGCCAACCTGTTCGCCCTCGGCGCGATTCAGGAGCCACGCGCCCACGTAGAGCTGCGTTGCGCCCAGCGGCGCTTCAAGCGCCGCTTGTCCGATCAACCGGTCACCGGTGGAGTACGTCGTCGGCGTCGCGGAGCCGTCGTCCGTCTTGTCTTCGCCAAACGATGAGTAAATGAGTCCGAAGGTGACCCGGCCGCCGAACGCTTCGCGATCCAGGCCCGCGCGCACACGCACCTCGTCAGCAGGCGTGAATCGCAGTTCGTCAGCGTCGGCCTTGAATGCGCCGAACTCCGCCGATTTTCTGAAGCTCGCGCCGAGCCCGAGGTTCCAGCTGCCCATCGTGCGCGCCAGTGCAACGCCGCCCGTACCGCCGAAGCCATTGCCGAAACTCGAGACCGGGAACGACAGGAAGTCGTTACCGATGGTGCCAGCGGCAGCCACTTTCGCCGTGTCGACTTTGTACTGGCCGGTGGGTGCATTGATTCCGGCGGTGAGCACGAATGCGCCTTCGCCGAGCGAGTAGTTGAAGCGCAGCTGCGTATCGGTGAGACCGCTCATGGTGCTCTTGGCATCGGCGATCTTGGTTGTCACCGTCGCAAACGACGTCGCGATGTCAAACGTGAGGCGCGACGAAATCGGTTGGATGTACGCCAGCGGCATCGCGAACTCAGCCACCGTCGTTTTCTCGCCGCCCGTTTTGATCTCGTACGACATGAACTGTGGCGCGACTCTCCACGAGCCATCGCCCCAGCCTTGGGCGCCGACCGCGGCGGGCGTCATCGCCGCCGCCAGCATGATGCATTTGCGCATTGCGTGGCGCCTCACGGTCGCCGAATGACGATCGTCAGAACTCCAATACGTGTGAGCTGATCCTGCTGCGTTGTCGACGTCGACGGATCACGCCGCGAAATCAGCGTCGCAATCGGGCCGGCCAGATCAGCGGTCGACGGGTTCACGTCAGAAAGCGCACGGTTGATCGTGGATCCAAGATCTTCCGTTGCTCCGCCGCCGGTCGTTGCGCCGCGTTCAGCCGCTGCAACGACCTCGCCTTCAGCACCGCCGGAAACCGAAGCGGCGATCTGTCCGGTCGTGACGGCCTGCCCGGCTTGTCCAGCGCGCGCTTCGCCGGCGCGCATTGCTGCAGCGCTAAAGCCAGGATCCAGCGCGCGTGCGTTGTCGAAGAACTGCGCCGCTTCATCGAGACGGCCCTGGTCAGACGCCGCGAGTCCGCGGCTGTATGCGAGAAACGCCTGGATGTTGCGCGTCGGGCGATTGCCTTGGATCTCGTCAAAATCCTTCTGGGTACCCAGGCCCGCGGCGCGAAGCACGCTGACCACCAGCTGCTTTTCCAGATCGAACAAGCGATCGATGGGCCCAGCAACGCTCGATGCTCTGCCTTCAACACCGCCGCTTGTGACGTTCACTGAGCCACCCGACAGCGCAACTGCCTGCAACGTCGGCGCATCGAGTGTGCCTGTCACCACACGCCCCGCCTGGATGAGACGGCCGCTGCGCACTGCTGTCGCTTGGTCCACGGCGCCGGACTGTCCGAGCCGGATCTCGTCCAGAATTGCCTGCATGCGCTCGCGCTCGACCAGCGTGAGTCCGTCGACTTTACCGAAGTCCGAAATCATGAGGTCGGCCAACCCGCGACCGAGCGGCTGCATGTCATCGCCGCCGTTCACCGTGAGGGGCAGGACCGCCAGCGTTGTCATAGCCACCGGGCGGGCCGCAAGCTGCTGCTCAGCAGCGACCGTCGCTTTCGCGCGCGCTTGCAGCTCGCGATGCGCGAGCGCCGCGAGCTTCTTGCTCACTTCATCGCGCGCGGACTTGGTGCGACCGCGTGCGAGATACGTCGTGTACGCGGCCCGCGCCGCAATCAAATCGCCTTGCTCCTCGGCAGCCATACCGAGGTACAGCGCGGTTACGCCATCCTTCGGCTTGAGCTCTGCCGCGCGCGCGAGTGCAGCCTGCGCTTTGGCGTATTCCTTGTTCTTGAAGTACGCGATGCCCAGCGAGCGCAGCGTGCCGGCGTCGTTGGGCTTCTGAGCGCGCTTCGCTTCGAGCTTCGCGATCGCGTCCGCGCTCGTTTGCTGCGCGGCGGCAGGGACGCTGCCGAGCGGCGCGAGGGCGAACAGCGCGAGGGCGATGATCGGTCTGAGCATGCGCATCTTGGTCTCCTGGCCTACGCTACCGGTCCGGATCGAGCATGTCTTCGAACCGCATCCACTTCCGGTAAAAATACAGGTCCACATAGCCCGTGGCCCCGTTCCGGTTCTTACGCACCAAAAGCTCGGTTGCTCCCTCTATACCGAGTCCCGGATCGTACATCTCTTCGCGGAAAATCGCGAGTACCACGTCGGCGTGTTCTTTGACACTGTCATGGGCCCCGAAGTCGTCCATTGTGGGACGCCGGTCACGGCGCGCCGGATCGAGACCTGGGACCTGGGATGTGACGAAGATCGCAACGCTCAATTCCAGGGCCAGCGTTTTCAGCTGACGCACGACGTCTGCCAACTCTTCATTGAGCGGCCGGCTGCTCACCGCCAGCGCCGGGATCACGTCGATGATTACCACCGACGGCGCGTCCGTCAGGCGCATGATTTCGTCGCGCAACGCGGGCACTCCGCCGCGTGGCAGCAACGCGAAATGCGGAACATTGTCACGAAGCCGTACTGCGATTGCGCCAACCGACGCGCGTCCCGAATCACCGAGCGCGCCACCGCGCAGGTCGTCGACACGCACGCGCCCCTCGATCGCCAGCGCGCGTTCCAGCAAGCGATCGGTGGTCATTTCCCCAGAGAAAAACGCGACGCGCGCGCCGTCCTGTGCCATCCGCAGCGCAACCGCCAGCGCGAGCGCCGACTTACCGCTGCCCACGTCGCCGCCGAGCACGATCAGGTCGCCGCGACGAAATCCACCGCCGAGAACGCGATCAATGCTCGGGAAGCCGGTCGCAATGGTGTCCAATGCCGGGGCGCCATCTGCGACGGCGTCGACGCGCTGGATCAGTCGCGCAAGCGGTGTTGAGTCGGATCGTCGCACGTGAGTGAGTCCCCGAGAATTGGTCGATGACCGGCCTATCTGTAACTACTCCGGTCAGGCCGGATTCGTCTGCTTGAACATGTCCAGGAGCCCGCGAAGTTCGGACCGCGACGCGGAATCCAGAAAACCGTCTGTGACTTCCATCACTTTGACGAGCGCAGCGGCAGCGACGTCCCGGTCAGCGGCGACGGACGCGTCCGCGAGTGCGACGCACGCCGCGCGCACCTTGCCGTCCGGGCAGGTCGCGGACAGCCACTGTTGTGCGGCCGCGGCGCGCGCCTTTCGAACGCTGGGACTGAGCGTGCCCGGGTCGGTCACCACGCCGGCGATTCGCGCCGCGAGAAGGACAGCGAGAATGGGCTCGCGCCCGGCACCGAGCGGCAGGCGCCCCGCGAGCGCCGCGATCGCCGGAAACCGGAAGGCCGGTGATTCGAGTGCGTACGGGGGCTGGGGCGGGCGGAGCACGGCGGCGAATCTGAAGCGCAAGTGAGCGGGCCACAACTAGGGGCAGGAGCGAGGATCAAGGAAGTGGAGCGAGTGGCCAAGGGGAAGACAAAGAGGAGAGGCAGAGCACTAAGAGCGACACTCGGTCCCTTGATCACCCTCCGCCTCTCCCTCTTTCCCTTGTTCCTCAGCCTCGCTCCTCGCTCCTTCTCCTATTTTTTGGTCATGAGGTCTGTGCTGTGGGTCGACGACGAGGCCGAACTCCTCGAGCCGCATCGCATTGTGTTGCGCGAGCGCGGCTTCGCTGTGGAAACGGCGACCAACGCGGCCGACGCGATGGAAATACTTCGCCGCCGTCCGTTCGACCTCGTGTTGCTCGACGAGCAGATGCCGGGGACGCGCGGCCTCGCAGTCGTGCGGCAGATTCGAGCGCTGGTGCCGTCGCTTCCCGTTGTGATGGTCACAAAGAGTGAAGAAGACGAGACGTTGCGCGAGGCACTCGGCGCCGATGTGCGCGAGTACCTGCTCAAACCAATTCAGCCGCGACAAGTGCTCGCGGCCGTCACGCGGATTCTCGAAGGTCCAGCGCTGCGCCAGCAGGCGCTCGCGCGCGGGTTTGTCGAACGATTCCGCGAATTGCAGGAGGACAGCACGCGCGAGGCGAGCTGGCGCGACTGGATCGATCGCTACACTGAAATCGTGCAGTGGGACATCGATCTTTCTCGCGCAGGTGAATCGGGGTTGCGCGAGTCGCTCCACGGACTGCTTCCGGTCATGCGGCGTGACTTTGCGGCGTTCGTTGCGACGAACTATCCGGCGTGGGTGCACGATCGCGACGCCGGTGCGCCTCCGTTGTCGGTTGACGTAGCAGGGACGTTCCTCGCGCCGATCCTCGACTCTTCGCGCGCCGTGGTGTTTGTGGTGATCGATTGTCTGCGCCTCGACCAGTGGAAGGTGATCGAGCCAATTCTGCAAGAGTGGTTCGACGTGGAGACGACGCACTATTTCGCCGTACTACCCACGGCCACGCCGTACGCGCGCAACGCACTTTTCAGCGGATTGTTTCCCGGCGAGCTCGTCGCGCAGCATCCGGAGTGGATGGTCGATCGCGAAGACGAGTCGCTCAACGCGCACGAGCGCGAGCTGCTCGAACTCCAATTGGAGCGGTTGCGCGGCAAGACACCCGTTCGTTATGCCAAGGTTACGAGCGTCGGCGAGAGCGAAGAGCTCGAGAAACAGGCCGCGTCGGCGATCGCGGCGGACGGCGTCAGCGCGTTCGTGTTCAACTTCATTGATTTACTCACACATGGCCGGTCGGAATCAACGATCCTTCAGGAAATGGCGCGCGATGACGTCGCGCTGCGCGAACTTACGGAACAGTGGTTCCGCCGGTCGTCCGCTCTGGTCGTGATGAAGGAAGCGGCGCGGCGGCGCATTCCCGTCGTTGTCACCAGTGACCATGGATCCATTCACTGTCATACGCCGGCCACCGTGTTTGCGAAACGCGACACATCGCTGAGCTTGCGCTTCAAATTTGGCGAAAGCGTACGCGCCGAGCGCCCCGAGCTTGCCTTGTTGTATCCCGACGAGGAAAGCATTGGGCTTGCGCGACGCAACAATGCTCCAGGCAACGTGCTCCTCGCAGTCGGCGACACATTCTTTGTGTATCCGACGAAACTCCGTGAGTATCAGCAGCGATATCGCGGTGCGTTTCTGCACGGCGGCATCAGCCCGGAAGAGATGATCCTGCCCGTTTCATTGCTCACTCCACGCGCGACGTGAAGACGTACCGCCGCCTCCTCAAGTTCCTCGCGCCGCATCGCACGCGGCTCGGCGGAAACGTCGGCGCGAACCTCGTTGCCGCGGTACTCGACGCGCTCGCCTTCTCGCTGTTGATCCCGTTCCTCAACCTGTTGTTCGGGAACGCGGACGCAATTCCTGCGGGTAAATCGTTCGTCACCGACGTGCAGAACTTCCTCGTCGGGCCGTTCATCGTCGCGGGCGATCCACTCGCGTCAGTCGCGCGCATCATTCCGGTGATCGTCGGACTGGTCGTGCTCAAGAACGTGTTTGTTTGGGCCGCGGGACAATTCGGCGCGAGTCTGCAGGAACGGATTACGCGCGATTTGCGAGACACGGTATTCCGGCACATGCAGCGCCTGCCGCTCGGTTGGTTCTCGCGGAACAAGACCGGGCAGTTGATGGCGCGCATTCTCGCAGACGCCGAACAGGCGAAAGCCGTGCTCGCCGAGTTGTTGACGCGATCGATGCAGGCCATCACGCAGGTCATCGCGACCATCGTGATGCTGTTCGCGCTATCGCCGCGACTCGCGGTCATCGCGCTCGTGATTGCGCCTATCGTGTCCGCGATTCTGCAGCCGTTCCTGCGTAAGCTGCGGCGTCGTCACCGCGCGCTGCGCAGCGACTACGGTGAGATCAACAGCATTCTGCAGGAAGTCGTGAGCGGCATTCGCCTCGTGAAGTCGTTCCGCGCAGAACCGTACGAGGACCAGCGATTTACTTCGGCGAGCGGCGCGTATACGCGCGGCATGGTGCGCGTGACGCGTCTTGCGCTGCTCGCGGGCCCGGTGACCGAAGTACTCGCGACGATTATCGCGATGGTCATTCTGTGGCTCGGTGCCACGGAAGTGTTGAGCGCCGGCGCGCTCGACGGGGCAACGCTCATCACGTTCATGGTGATGGTGATGCGGTTGCTGCCACCGCTGAAGCAACTCTCGCAGGCACCGACAACGGCACAGCTCTCGCTCGCTGCAGCGGAACGTTTGTTCGAGGTGCTCGACGAACCCACGGAAGCATCGCGCGACCGCGGTACGCAAACGTTCCAGGCTTTTCGCGACGCCGTGGTGTTCGACCGCGTCTCTTTTGCGTACGACACGGTTCCCGTGCTCGACGACATTGCGTTTACGGCGCAGCGCGGAGATATCGTCGCACTCGTAGGATCGAGTGGCGCGGGCAAGAGTACGCTCATCGACCTGATACCGCGGTTCATCGAACCAACGTCGGGTCGCATCACACTCGACGGCACCGACACGCGCGACATCACGCTGCAGTCGCTCCGCGCGCTGACCGGCATCGTCAGTCAGGACACGGTGCTCTTCAACGACACCGTCCGCGCAAACCTCGCCTACGGTGCAAACGGCAAATACACCGACGCGCAACTCGAAGCGGCGGCACGCGCCGCGAACGCACACGCGTTCATCGCGGATCTGCCGCAGAAGTACGACACGATTCTCGGTGAGCGCGGAACACGCCTCTCCGGTGGACAGCGTCAACGCCTCGCGATCGCACGTGCGCTGCTGATCGATCCACCCATCCTCATACTCGATGAGGCAACCTCCGCGCTCGACACGGAGAGCGAACGACTCGTGCAGGAAGCGATCGACCGGTTGCTCGAAGGGCGCACGGTGTTCGTGATTGCGCACCGGCTGTCGACCATCGTGCACGCAACGCAGATACTCGTGCTCGAGAAGGGACGCATCGTTGAACGTGGTACCCACCACGAACTCCTCGCGCGCGGCGGCACATACGCACGTCTGTACAAACTGCAGCACCCCGACGGCGCGTGAGCGAAAAACCCGCGCGCGTACTTCCGCCGCCAACACTCGTCCATCGGCTCGAGTACGCGGCGCTGCGAATCCTGGTTGGCGTGTTGTCTCTGCTTCCGCGCCGCGTTCGCGCGATACTCGGCGGCGCCGCAGGCCGGCTGGGTTATTGGCCGCTGGGAATTCGCCGTGGCGTTGTCGAGCTACAACTCGCGGAATCGTTTCCCGAAATGAACGCGTCGCAGCGCGCGCGCATTGCCGCGCACTCGTACGCGCACCTTGGCCGCGTCGCGGTGGAAACGTCCATTGCGTCGGGTTACGACGCGAAGGGAATTCTTGACCTGTTCTACGAGGAGACGGGTTGGGAGCACGTCGCGAATCCCATTCAGGCAGGGCAGGGTGTCATTCTCGTTTCCGCGCACCTCGGCAACTGGGAACTCGGCGCCGCGTACATGTCAGCGCGTGGCGTTCCGGTGAGCGCGGTGACGCGGCGCATGCGCAATCCATTGTTCGACGCGTACATCACGCGCGCGCGACGCCGCCTCGGTTGGAACGTGGTGTACGATCACGACGCTGTCCGCAAACTTCCGCGCGCGATTGCGGATGGTCATGTGGTGCCAATGCTGGCGGACCAGGGCGTGAAGGGCCTGGCCGCGACGTTCGTGCCGTTTTTTGGCCGGCTCGCGCGAACGCCGAAAGGGCCCGCGCTCTTCGCGCTCCGTCTCAAAGCGCCGATGGTAATCGGCATTGTCACGCGACGAGCCGACGGGATGTATGCGATCCACTTCGAGCCGGTCGCCGTCAACGACACGGGCGATCGCGATCGCGATGTCGACAACCTCGTCGCGGAGTACACGCGCGCCGTCGAGAAGTGGGTGCGAAAGTTTCCCGATCAATACTTGTGGCAACATCGCCGGTGGCGACGCCGGCCCGACGGAACGCTCGCGTACTAAGCGTTCACGACTTCGACGATGGCGATGTCGCGCGCGCCTTTGCGTACGAGGAACCACTTCCCGCGCACGGAATCCTCCGCGCTCAGCGCCGTTGTTTCCGCGGACAACTTCGCGCCGTTCACGGTGACGCCGCCTTGTTGCACGAGTTTGCGCGCCGCTGAGCGCGACACGCCAAAGGCCGACTCGAGCACCTCTGCGACACCGAGCTCGGTTGCTGCACGGCGCACATGCGGTACATCGGTCGCAAGCATCGTGTAGAGGTCGTCGGCAATTTCGCGCGCGTCGACTTTCTTGTTGAACACGATCTCCGACGCAGCGCGCGCGCGGTTCGCGTCGGCTGCCGAGTGTACGCGCGACGTGACGTCATGCGCGAGCGTGCGCTGCGCGAGCCGTTCCTGCGGCGCCGACGCATGTTGTGTTTCGATCGCTTCGATCTCGCTGTCAGCGAGAATCGTGAACGTGCGCAGGTACCGGCCGACGTCGGCGTCTTCGGTGTTGATCCAGAATTGATAGAACGCGTACGGTGATGTCCGCGCAGGATCGAGCCACACCGCACCGCCTTCCGTCTTCCCGAACTTCTTGCCACTCGCGGATGTTACGAGCGGATATGTGAGCGCATGCGCTTCACCGCCCGCTGAGCGGCGAATCAGCTCCATGCCCGCCGTCAAATTGCCCCACTGATCACTACCTCCGATTTGCAGCGTGACGTTGTGCCGCTGAAAGAGCTGGAGATAGTCGTACGCCTGAAACAACATGTACGAGAATTCCGTGTACGAGATCCCCGCGTCGAGGCGCGATTTCACGCTGTCTTTCGCGAGCATCTGATTCACGGGAAAGTGCTTTCCAACATCGCGCAGAAACTCGATCGCGCCGAGCGGACCGAGCCAGAGCGCGTTGTTCATGTGTTCGACGCGCGTGCCGAGGACACGGCTGAGTTGCGCGGCGATCGCCTGCGCGTTCGCCTCGACGTCTTTGTCGCTCAGCAGCGGCCGTTCGGTGGACTTGCCGCTTGGATCGCCGACCATTGCTGTGCCGCCGCCCACGAGCGCGATGACGCGGTGCCCGGCGTCCGCCAATCGCAGCAGACCCATCGCGGGGACGAGATTGCCGACGTGCAATGACGATGCGGTCGGGTCAAAACCGCAATACGCGCTAATCGGCCCGCGGCTGAGGTGCGCGGCGAGCCCGTCGCTGTGTTGGTAGAGGAGTCCACGTGCCCGCAGCGCGGCGAGCAGGGCGGTACCGTCTTGCATGGCGCACGAATCTAGCGCGACGCAGGGACCGAATACGGCACTTCGATCGCGCTGACCGTGTACCTTACCAGCGACGTGACCATCACTGTAAAGCTCAAACGACTGTACCATTCGCGGCTCGCCCGGCGCGTGGCGCTCGGGGTGGTAGCCGCTGGTGTGCTTGGCATCATCGGCCTTGCGATTACGTGGTGGAGGATTTGCGCCGGCGACGCGTGTCCCACCGTTGAGGTGCTCGAGCGGTACATGCCGCGACAAGCGGGCAAAGTGTACGCCGCGGACGGTCGGCTCATCGGCGAACTCGGTCTCGAGCGACGTACGGTTGTGCGCGTCTCGGAGATCCCGGTGGAAGTGCGCACCGCGTTTCTGATTGTCGAAGACAAACGCTTCTACGAACACAACGGCATCGACTATCGTCGCGTCGTGGGCGCCTTGCTGCGCAACATCAAAGCCGGCGGCTGGGCCGAAGGGTTCTCGACGATCACGATGCAACTCGCGCGAAACGTGTTCCCGGAGCGCATTACGCGTGATCGATCGGCGATTGGTGGTCCGCTGCGCAAGATCAAAGAAATGAAAGTCGCGCGCGCGATCGAGGAACGCTTCGACAAGGACTACATCTTCGGGCTGTACCTCAATCAGATCGCGTTCGGAAATGGCGCGCACGGAATCGAAGCTGCGGCGCAGCGTTATTTCGGTAAGTCCGCGCGACAACTGAACGTGTCGGAAGCGGCCTTGCTTGCCGCGCTTCCCAAAGCGCCGGAGCGATACAACCCACTGCGATTCCCGGAACGCGCGATCCAACGCCGCAATGTCATCCTCGAGTTGATGCGGCGTGACGGAAAACTCAGCGATGCCGAAGCGTCGCTCGCTAAAGCGTGGCCGCTGCAGCTGTCGCGTCGCGCAACCGGGGCGACAGAAATCGCGCCGTATTTCATCGAATGGGTTCGCCAGATCGTGCAGGAGAAGTTCGGCGGTGCTGTGTACGACGAAGGCCTCGAGATTCGCACCACACTCGATCTGGACTTGCAAATGTCGGCCGAGCGTGCGCTGTCGGCACAATTGCGCGCGATCGAATCGGGACAGGTGGGCGAGTTCAAGCACGACACCTACGAGCAATACCTCGCGCGTGTCGCGGCGAGCAGCAACAAGAATCTTCCCAATTCACCGTACTTACAGGGCGCATTCGTCGCGCTGGATCCGCGCACGGGAGCAATTCGAGCTCTCGTGGGCGGTCGCGATTTCGAGGATTCGAAGTTCAACCGAGCCACGCAAGCACTTCGGCAACCCGGCTCGACGTTCAAACCGTTCGTGTACGCAACGGCGATCCGCGCCGGAAAACCGGCGACGTACATCCTCGACGACTCGCCGCTCACGATGCTGCAGCCCGACGAGACCGAGTGGACGCCGCAGAATTACGACCTCACGTTCAAGGGACTGATGCCGATGCGCCGCGCGCTCTACGAGTCGCGCAATCTTCCGGCAATTCGGCTCGGCATGGAGCTCGGCCAGGAAAGCGTCGTCGAAATGGCTCGGCGGTTTGGTATTACGACGCGAGTCCCCGCGGTGCCCGCGGTGAACATCGGTGCCGCCGACGTCTACCCCATCGAAATGGTGAATGCGTATTCGGTGTTCGCCAACCTCGGGTGGCGTACGCAACCAAACCCGATTCTTGAAGTGCGCAGCGCCGCAGGAAAGCTGTTGTGGGAACCGCAGCCTGTTCGCGAAACGGTCCTTGCACCGGAAGAAGCATGGCTCATGACGGACATGCTGAAGGACGTCGTGCGCCGCGGTTCCGCATTCTCGGCTGTTTGGAACGCCGGATTCCACTTGCCGGCCGGCGGCAAAACGGGAACGACCAACGAATACGCCGACGTGTGGTTCATCGGGTTTACCGCTGACCTCGTTGCCGGTGTGTGGATGGGTTTCGATGCGCCGAAGCGCATCATGGACAACGCGCAGGGCGGCCGGCTCGCCGCGCCGGCGTGGACCGCGTTCATGCTCGACGCGTACAAACGCAAGCCGTCGCCGCCTGATTGGCCGCGCCCACCGGGACTTGTCTCGCTCGAGATCGACGAACCCACCGGCCAGCGCCGCGGATTCTGTCCGGCTGATCGTGCGGTGATCGAGTGGTTCATTCGCGGTACTGAACCAGCCGACATCTGCGTCCCGGGAACCGACACGACGTTCTTCACGCGGCGCCAGCGTCCGTGATTCGCTACCACGCCCGCTGGGTTCTTCCAGTGGGCGCGCCGCTGCTGCGTGATGCGTGCGTCGCAGTGGAGGGTGACCGCATTGCATTCGTAGGCGCGCGCCACGCTGCGCCAAGCGGTGAAGACGTCGAGTTAGGGCAGTGCATCGTCGTTCCGGGACTCGTCAACACACACACGCACCTCGACCTCGCCGCATTTGACGGCGCGCTCGACGGACTGCCCTTCTTCACCTGGGTCCGAACACTGGTTCGCGGTTTAGCTGAGGCCAGTTCTGGCGACGCGCTCGCCGACGCCGCGATGTGGAGTGTTGCCGATCAGCTCGCGCACGGTGTCACCACGATCGGCCACACGGGACCGAGCGCTGTCGCTGCCGATGCAATGCACGCGCTTGGAGCGCGTGGCGTTGTGTACCTCGAGTGCTTCGCTCCTGACCCCAAACAGTGCAACGCATCGCTCGCCGACCTTCGCGCGCGCGTGTCGCGCGCGCGTGAACGCGAAACGGCGCTCGTCGCGATCGGTGTCTCTCCGCACGCGCCGTACTCCGTGTCCGACGCGTTGTACGCGTCGGTCGCGGAGTACGCACG
Organism: Gemmatimonadaceae bacterium; assembly: GCA_035277145.1. Lineage (GTDB taxonomy): Bacteria > Gemmatimonadota > Gemmatimonadetes > Gemmatimonadales > Gemmatimonadaceae > DASRAP01. Next base: position 38,017 of record DATELA010000068.1, read on the forward strand.
TGCGGAGAGACTTCCGGTCGCGGTCCACATCGCGGAGAGCGCGGAGGAAACGGATCTCGTGGTACGCGCGGCTGGTCCGTTCGCCGACATGCTGCGCGCGCGCGGGATCGCGGTGAGCACGCGCGCGGAATCGCCCGTTGCGCTGCTCGAGCGCGTCGGCGTGTTGTCGGCGCGCACGCTGTGCATCCACGCAGTGCGACTCGATGCCGGCGACGCGGATCGCCTTGCGTCGGCCGGCGCGAGCGTCGCGCACTGTCCGCGCGCAAATGCGTGGTTCGGCAATGCGGCGGCGCCGGTTGCCGAGCTTCTGAGCCACGGAATTGGAGTGGGTGTTGGGACAGACTCGATCGCGAGCAACGGTGAACTTCGCGTACTCGCCGAAGCGAGCGCGGCCGCCGATGCCGCGTTGTCATCCGCAGATCGCCTGGCGTTGGCGACGATGGGCGGTGCACGCGCGCTGGGTATGGAGAGCCGTGTGGGCACGCTCGAACCAGGCAAGCAGGCGGATGTCGCGGCGTTCGCGGTATCCGACGCGGACGCGTGCGATCGCGACCCCGCGCGCTATCTGCTCCAACACTGTGCGTCGAACAATTCGGCATTGACGATCGTAGCGGGACACGTCCGGTCACAGAACGGTCACGTCGTCGGTGTGGACGATTCGCTCGCGCAACGCATGAAGTTCCATCGAATGCGCGTCCGCGCGTGGCGCGTCGCGGCGCCGGAAAACACTGGCGCGCCCCGCGAACCCGATTCTAGATTCCGCGCATGGTCAGCTCCCGGGAGAGTCGAAGGAGACGGGTGATGCCTGTCAGGCCTGGCTCGGCCTTCGCCTCCCGTCGCGCTCAGCGCGGCGGGAGTTTTTCGTACGGGGTGGTCCGATGACTGCGGTCGCCGGATGCCTCGCGCTGAACGCGTCGTTTGAGCCGCTGACCATGGTGCCGCTCCGCCGCGCGCTCCGGCTCGTCATCGACGGCAAGGCAGAAGTCGTCGAGGCCGATCGCGAACGACTCGTACGCTCCGCGTCGCTCACCATGCCGCGGCCGGTCGTCATTCGGCTCGTGAAGTTCATTCACGTGCCGCGACGCTTCCGCCGTCAGGTGACCAACACGTTCTTGTTCGCGCGCGACGCGTACACGTGCCAGTACTGCGGACGCACCGCGGCCGCGCTGCGTCCGCGTGAAGCGCTCACGCGCGATCACCTTGTGCCGCTGTCGCGCGGTGGCACGAACGCGTGGACCAACGTCACGACGGCGTGCTCGAGCTGTAACACGCGCAAGGCGAACCGATTGCCGCACGAAATCGGCATGCACCCGCTGCATCGTCCGACCGAGCCGCATTTCGTGCATCTGAGCTGGGCCGTACGCCGCCTGACGCCGATTCAGGAGAAGTACATCCGCACGTTCTACGGCGCGGACACCGTCGCACAGCTCGAATCGTTGCGCTGAGCGCGCGAGTCGCGAGGTTCGTCAAAAGCAGCGAGGGCGGAGCGCATAAGCGCTCCGCCCTCGTTCTTTTCCTCTCGTTCGCACGTCACCGTTTCCTCGCCCGTTGTTCAGTTCGTGTTGAATCGCTCCGATGTTTTCTGAAGGCGCTTGGTGTCGCCGCCAAAGAACTTCGTGAGTATCGTGCGAAACGTGCGGACGAGCGCGGAGCCGGGATTCTTTTCACCGCGAATGGCCGGCCGCACTTCGCCGCGCAGCCAGCTCTGAACTTCGACGAGGTCGTTGATGTTCAGTGTTTCAATCGTCACCGTCGTCGCGTAATACAGTTGTCGCGTTGCGCCCGGTGGAACGATCGAGCCCTTATGCGGTTGCCCGATCCATGCGCGCACGTCGTCGAGTGTGGAGAAGCGTCCTTCTTCGGCGAGCGAGTCGACGCCGACCACGCGCGCGGCCCGGTACGTCTTGCTGAGCGCGTCGTAGCGTAGCACGCGACGCCATCGGTCGGTCTCGAGCATTGCGTCGAACCATCCTCGATCCTGCCATAACTCGACCGTGGTGGTGATACTCGCCGTGAATCCGGCGGACAGCAGTTCCTCACTGCGCTTGTCGAGGAACGCATTTTCGATGATCACGGTCGGGCCCCCAGCGGCGCGTGCAGCGGCCGCGGGGACCTCGACTCGAATTCGTGGTGACGGTTGTGCCGCAGCCGCCGCGGCTGCGAGCGCCGACGCTGCGAGAGCGAACGACAGCGGACGTGCGTGCACCCGTCTTAGAACCGCCGCGCCAGTCGGATGACGAGGTTCGCCGGCTCGTCTTTGTCGCTCACCGATTTTGCAACGGCGACCGACAACGAGCCGAAATCAAGCCCGATTCCGAGATCTGTCTTGAAGGTGCTCAGTGAAGGGAAGGACTCGATCGCGTACGTGGTGACGCCGTCGTCTTTCGCGCGCCAGCCGCGACCGGCGTCGGCAAACACCACCCACGTTGGTGTGTCGATGTCCAGCGGCATCCATTTCGCGCCGTGGTCGTATCCCGTGTCCCACGACAACGAGCCGCGGTATTCCACTTGGACGAGTGCAACGCGGTCGCACAGCGCTGGCAATCCCGTCGCCGCGCCACCCTCGCTGCATTGCAGGCGATCTTCGCCGCCGCGATGTCGCCGGAAATCGAATCCAGGCAGCGTGCCAGGTCCGCTCGCCGAAAGGCGACGCGACAACGGCAACGGATCGCCGTCGATCCAGCCGCCGACCACGGCCCGCAAATTCAGTTGCGCATGCGGTGCAAGACGGTTGTAGCGGCGGAAATCCGCGAACGCGCGTGAGTACGTGCGCGACGGCGGCGTCACCGGACCTGGCGTTGGTTCGAACTTCTCCCGAGTGACATCTGCTTGCACGAACCAACCGGCGCCCGGCGAATCGCTCGAGTTCCGTGTATCGACGCGCAACGAGCCTTTCGCGATGCGCGTGCGGCCGTCGTCGATCGCAGGATTCGGCCGCCACGGATCGTCGCCGTGGAACAGCGACCACGCGTCACGCTCGACGCGCGATTCCCAACGCTCTTCGCCGTATCCCGCGCGAATCCACGATTTATCGGTCGCGTACATCGTCAGATAGCCTTCGCCGCCGTGCCGCGAGTAGTAGTCGCGGAAGTCGCGATGAATTCCGACGGCAGCGTAGCCGACTTCGTTGTCAGGCATCTGCCAGCCTTCGACCGGATCGACCTTGTCGAACGCCGCGGCGCCGATTCCCAAGCCTGCGCCGGTGCCGAACCGGAGCTCCGTGCGCGCGTCGTGACCCAACGTGCCGCGATTCCATTCCATCGGTTCGACGAGCCGCACAATGCCGCGCGTTTGCAGCATGTACGAACCCCAATCTCGATGCACCGTCAGGCGCGGGCCGACCAGCACCGGCCATCCTTCGACGCGATTGTACGTGCCCGCGCCGGCGACTGAGAAGAAGTCGAACGTCGTCCGCTCGGAGCGATGACCGATGCCCCAGAAATCATCCGTGTGCTCGCGGCGCGTACTCGGTCGAACGCGTTGTTCCGGGAGTTCTTCGGAGACGACCAGCTCGTCGCCCGAAATCCGGTACCGCAATGTCTCGGCGTACGCGCGGAAGTCGCTTCCAATTTCCGCGACATCGCGGCCACTCACCACACCGCCGACGACGATCACCTGTCCGTCGACGCGGGCGCCGTTGCGGAAGATCAGGTCGCCGTTGATGACAACGAGTGAACCCGTGACGTGGCCAGAGACGACCACCGGTCCGCCGCGGACGGCGAGTGTGCCGCGGACGACGGAGTCGCGGCTAATGTCGACGGCGCCGATTTCCCGGCGCGTATCGGGCGCGTTGAAGAGCGACGCAACGGCGTTCGCTGCGTCTGTCGGTATCCCGCTTTGAATTCCGCGCTGGGCCGGCGCCGCGGCGCCGACGCACACCAGTAACGCGGCAATCAATTGAAGTCGGTTCATGGCAGTTCTCACGAGTCGTGTCACGCGCGAGGAGAGCATGGGACGTGCCCGCAAGGAGCTCCAGATCCTAACTGACCGCCAACGCTGAACTTACACCGGCCAGCCCGGGATGTCGCGCCCCGCACGGGTCCGAATTTCCGTGTCGATTCGATATCACGGTGTGTCGATTTCGAGTCGCTTCATGCGGCGGTAAAGATTGGGACGATCCGTCTGAAGGCGACGAGCGGCCTCGGCGACGTTTCCCTCCGCCGCGGCAAGCGCGCGCTGAATCAGTTCGCGTTCGTACGCGTCCAGCGCGTCGCTCAGCGGCGAATCCGCCGCGGCCGCGCTGACAGCGATCTGTGCGCTCGCCGGAGAATTGCGCGCCGACGCCGCGGGTAACACCGACGCAACGTGTGACGCGCCGATGGTACCTCCCGCATTCAGGATTGCGAGGCGTTCGACGATGTTCTGCAATTCGCGCACGTTCCCCGGCCAGCGATACCGGGTCAACGCATTGATTGCGTCATCGCCCCACTGCGGAGCTCGCTGTCCGGATCGCACGCGAAACAGCGCGGCAAAATGCTGCACCAGGGCGGGGATGTCCGTCGCGTGTTCGCGCAGCGGCGGAATGTGGATCGGGATGACGTTCAGCCGGAAGTACAGGTCTTCGCGAAATGCGCCGTCCTGCGCTGCTCGCGACAAATCGCGATTGGTTGCGGAGACAATGCGCACGTCGACCTTGATCGGCTTCGCACCGCCGACGCGCTCGATTTCCCGTGCTTCGATCGCGCGCAAAAGTTTGGCTTGCGCTTCAGCGCCGAGATCCCCGACTTCGTCGAGGAGCAACGTGCCTTTGTGTGCCAGCTCGAAGCGTCCGATGCGGCGTTCGGTGGCCCCTGTGAACGCGCCCTTTTCGTGGCCGAACATTTCGCTCTCCACGAGGTCACGTGGAATCGCGGCACAATTCACGCGCACGTACGGCTGGTCGCGCCGCGCACTCTGCGAATGGATCGCGCCCGCCACCAATTCTTTTCCGGTGCCCGACTCGCCGGTCACGAGCACGCGCGCATCGCTCGCGGCGACGCGTCCCACCAGCTCGCGGAGCTCGTGCATTGCGCCGCTTTCTCCAACCAGCGAACCGGCGATCCCGAAGTCCGCGCGCAACGCGCGCGCTTCGAGACGCGCGCGCCGTAGCTCGAGCGCGGCGGTCAGCGCCAGCAATGTCGCTTCCGGCGTGAGCGGCTTTTCCAGGAAGTTCACCGCGCCCAATCGCGT
>DATELA010000069.1:0-14455 GCA_035277145.1 Gemmatimonadaceae bacterium
CGCGCGTCGTCGCGGCGAGGGAACGTCAGCGAGAGCGCTTCGCGGCTCACCCCGATGCGTCGTGCAACGGACGCGCACCGGCGCGTTGGTTGCTGCGAGACGGCGGAGCGGATCGGGTGGTGATGAGCGAACTCGCGCGCCTCTCGACGACCTCGTCACTATCCGCCCGCGGATTCGACCGCGTGTTGCGCGTCGCACGTACCATCGCCGATCTGGCGCAGCGCGCGTGCGTCACGATAGACGACGTACGCGAGGCGATGCGATACCGCGGAGAATGGCGCACGGCATAGCGGCCGCTTCCGCGCGTTGGGTCAAAATGACCACGCGCCGCAGGCGTCTCACCAACGCCGGGCAGGCGGAATTCGTACCTGCGGCGGGAGTATGTGACGTAGGGGCCTTGCGGCATTGACGGGGACCCGTCAGCATCCACCGACAACGGCAATTCTGAACCAACACAATGCACTCGCTCCTTCGTTCGACCCTTCGCCATGGCAGTGTGCCGCGACAGCGGCGCGCGGTCGCGGCGTTGCTTGCGAGTGCGTTCGCGTGGCAGGCCGCGGTGGTCGCAATCGAGCGGTGCGACGTCCTTGCCTCGTACGTCGCGGATACGCCCGCGCACGTACACGGCGCGAACGGCGGCACGCCGACGCATCCGGCACCTGCAAACTCGCATCAGCATCCCGATGCGAGCCGCGCGACCGGCCCGTGCACGACGTGCGTTGTTGCTCCGCTGCCGGGACTGGTCGCCGATTCACCCGTTGGCGTCACGCACGACGTCGCGCCATCGAGCGCGCCGCGCCGGCTCGTGTCGGTCGTCGACGCGCCCGAAGTTCCGCCGCCAAGACTCTAGCTCGACGGACCCGCGGCACGCGCCGCGTTCATCAGTGCATGCCCCGCTGCCGGCCTCTCGGCACTGGAGCTCACTGCGACCAGGTTCGGAGTGAGGCTCGTGGTCTCAACAATGAAGGTTCGTGCGCCGCGCGCAGTCGCGCGGCGATCCCGAATGGCGTTCGTGGTCTTGTGCTCCCTCGTGGGAGTGCCGGCCCTTTACGCGCAGACGGTGGACACGGCGCGTCTGACGCTGGGCGCGATCCTTGCCGCCGCGGAGCGCGCGAGTCCGCGCGTTGAAGCAACGCGCGCGTCCGCGCGCGCCGCGGCGGCGAGAGTGGGTGTCGCGATGCGACGGCCCGATCCCGAAGTGCAGTTCGGGTTGATGAACTTCGAAATCCCGAGAGTGCGCCCCATGCCTGCGGTCGGCATGGTGCAGGTGCAAGTCATGCAGATGATTCCGCTCGGCGGCAAACTGCGCCTCGGCGGTGAAGTTGCATCGGCGCGCGCTGACGCAGCCACGCACCGCATCGAGGAAGCCGTCGTCGAAGTCCGCGCGCGCACTGCCGAAGCGTTTTACGAGTTGTACGCCGCGGACATGACGCTCACGGTCGCGCGCGAGAGCAAGCGCCTCGTGACCGATCTCGTCGCGATTGCGCGCCGCATGTACGAAGTGGGTGAAGGCCGTCAGGCCGACGTCTTGCGCGCGAGTGTGGAGTTGGCGCGCATGGACGAAGAAGTTGTTCGCATCGAGACAATGCAGACGGTGTATCGCACGCGGCTCAACGCGTTGCTCGGACGTGCGCCGGATGCGCCCATCGGCGTTCCGCTGCTTCCATCGTTCGCGACTGACCCCCTTCCGCTCGATTCGCTGGTGCGCATTGCGGAGTCAAATCGGCCAATGATCCGCGCGGGTTTGCAGGAAACGCGCGCCGCAAGTCTCGCGAGTGAACTCGCGCGCAGGGAATCGCGGCCCGATTTCCAGGTTGGATTCCAGTTGGGTGTGCTCCCGACGGCTGCGATGCCGGGGATGGAAGACAACCAGCTCATGGCGAGCATCATGGTTGGCACGACCATTCCGTTCTTTGGAAAGCGGGGCCTCGCCGCGATGCGCGACGAGACCGCGGCGATGCGGGCCATGGCCGATGCCGACGTGGGCGCGATGCGTCTCGAAACGCGCGGTGCGGTTGCCGAGGTCTACGCGGACTTGTTGCGCGCGCGACGACTCGCCGCGCATCACCGTTCATCGATCCTTCCGCAGGCCGAAGCGAACGTCGCGTCCGCACTTGCCGCGTATCGCGCGAGTACGGTCGATTTCTCGACTATGCTCGACGCGCAAGTCGCGCTCAGCAAGTTCCGAATGGAGTTGTATATGCTCGATGCAGAGCAGGGCAAAGCGTGGGCGGAACTCGAAATGCTCACGGGTCAGCGACTGATCGACGTCGACGCGACGCGACCGTCTCGCGAGCCGTTCGGAGGATCGTCCAATGACTAGCCGCGCCGGATTGATCGGGCGCGTTGCGCTCGTCGTCGCAGTGTTGGGTGGCGCGAGCTGGGCCGCGTACTGGTTTACTCGTCCCGAAGCGACGTCGAGCAACACGACGACACCGCCGGCGATGGACCACTCCGCTCACGGCGGTATGGCCGCGGGGTCCGGCGATTCTGGCCAGATGGTCGCGCTCTCAGGTGAAGTGATTCAGCGACTCGGCGTCACGTTTGTCGCTGCTGCGCGCGGTCCTATTGCCGACACGGTTCGTGCGGTCGCCGTCGTCGAGTACGACCAGACGCGCGTGAAAACCGTCAGCGCGAAAGTCGACGGCTGGGTTGAACAGCTCGACGTCGCGTTTGCGGGGCAGGCGGTCACGCAAGGCGCACCGTTGCTGCGGTTGTACTCGCCGATGATCGTGACGGCGCAGGAAGAACTGCTGCTCGCGAAACGGCTCGCATCCGAAGTGGGCACTGTCGGCGACGGTATGCGCAACGCACAAGAGTTGCTCGCGTCCGCGCGCCGGCGTTTGCAGTACTACGACGTTCCAGTTGATGTGATTGCGCGCATCGAGCGCACGGGCGAAATCGAGCGCACGATGATGCTGCGCTCGCCGACCAGTGGCGTCGTTGTCCGGCTTGGTGTTCGCGTTGGACAGAAGCTGATGTCCGGCGAACCCGCGTACGAACTCGCGGATCTTGGCGAAGTGTGGCTCGAGGGTGATGTGTTCGAGCGCGATCTCGCGGCAGTACAAGTCGGTCAAAGTGTCGTCGCCGAATTCGCCGCGTTGCGCGGCGAGACTCGTCGCGGTCGCATCGTCTTCATCGATCCAACCGTCAGCGCGGAAACGCGCACGGCACGCGTGCGCATTGCGTTGGCAAATCCGGGGCAGTCGTTGAAGCCCGGCATGTATGCGACGCTGCGCCTCGCCGGTGTCGCGCGCAACGTGCTGCACATTCCGCGTTCGGCGGTCCTCGTCACCGGGCAACGGACAATCGTGTTTGTGCGCGACGAGATGCAGATGTACGTCGCGCGCGAGATTGCGATCGGTCAGGCGACCGCCGATCGCGTCGAAGTGTTGCGCGGCTTGAAAGCGGGTGAAGTCGTCGTGGCGTCGGCGACGTTCCTCATCGACGCGGAATCGAATCTCGGCGCCGCGGGCGGCGCGATGTCGGGCATGAAAATGCTTGGCGACACTGCGATCAAGCGGTAGCGCCGTGCTCAAACGCCTCATCGCGTGGTCGGCTGGTAACAAGTTCCTCGTCCTGCTCGGCACGATCGCCATGGTCGGCGGCGGTGTGTGGGCGTTGCGTCACACACCGCTCGAGGCGATTCCCGATCTGAGCGACGTGCAGGTCATCGTGCAGGCGGATTTCGCGGAACAGGTTCCGCAAATTGTCGAAGACCAGGTCACGTATCCGATCGCTGCCGAGATGTTGAAGGTGCCTGGCTCGCGCACCGTGCGCGGTTATTCGTTCTTCGGCGTGTCGTTCGTGTACGTCATTTTCGAAGACGGCACGGATTTGTATTGGGCGCGCAGCCGGGTAATGGAGTACCTGAGCGGCATCAAGCAAAAGCTGCCGCCGAGTGTGTCCGCGACGCTCGGACCCGACGCTACAGGACTGGGGTGGATCTACCAGTACGCGCTCGAAGACACGACGGGGCGTTTGTCGCCGGCTGAACTTCGCAGCCTGCAGGACTGGAACCTGCGGTACGCGTTAACTGCAGTGCCCGGTGTCGCCGAAGTCGCCAGCATTGGCGGGTTCGAAAAACAGTATCAGATCGACCTCGACCCGACGAAGCTTTTCGCGTATCGCATTTCCGTCGAGCGTGTGATGCAAGCGTTGCGCAACGCCAACGCGGACATCGGCGCGATGGTGATGGAGATTTCCGAACGCGAGTACATGGTGCGCGGACTCGGCTATCTCAAAAGTCTGGCCGACATCGAGAACGTCGTGGTTGCGTCGACCGCGAACGGAACGCCGGTGCGCATTGCGGAGGTTGGCCGTGTAAGCGTCGGGCCTGCAGTACGTCGCGGTGTGGCGGAACTCGATGGGCGCGGCGATGCCGTCGGTGGAATCGTTATCATGCGCGTCGGTGAACATGCGCTCGAAACCATTCGCTTGGTCAAGGAACGCATCGCGGCAATTCAGCCGGGACTGCCCGCGGGCGTTGTGCTGCGCCCCGTATACGACCGCAGTGAGCTGATCGAAGCCGCGGTCACGACGCTGCGACACACGCTCGTCGAAGAAAGCATCATCGTCGCCGTCGTGTGCTTGTTGTTCTTGCTGCACGTGCAGTCGGCGCTCGTGGCGGTACTGACGCTGCCGATCGGAATTCTGGGTGCGCTGATTGCGATGCGCGGCGTGAACGTGGGTGCGGACATCATGTCGCTCGGCGGCATCGCGATTGCGATCGGCGCGATGATCGATGCAGCGATCGTGATGATCGAGAACGCGCACCGGCACCTCGAGCGTGCGATCGATGCGAAACTTGGCACCGACGGCGGAACGAAACGGCTTCACACCGGCGTACTCACGCGCAGCGAACGATGGAACGCCGTTGTGACTGCGGCGCAGGAAGTCGGACCGGCGCTGTTTTTTTCGTTGTTGATCATCACGGTGTCGTTCCTGCCCGTGTTCATGCTCGACGGACAGGAAGGGCGATTGTTCAAACCGCTCGCGTATACGAAAACGTTTGCGATGGCGGCGGCAAGCTTGTTGTCGGTCACCCTCGTTCCTGCGGCGATGACCGTGTTCGTGGGCGGCCGCATTCACAGCGAGCGCAGCAATCCTGTGAATCGCGTGTTGATCGCAACGTATCGGCCTATCATCGCGTTCGCACTCAAGTTCCGCACGGCGATCATTGCAACGGCGTGCGGTGCGCTGATTCTCACATGGATTCCACTCAGCCGGCTCGGCAGTGAGTTCATGCCGCCGCTCGAAGAGGGAACGATTCTCTTCATGCCGACGACGCTGCCCGGTGTGAGCGTCGCGCGCGCGCGCGAGATTCTCGCCGCACAGGATCGTGTGCTGATCGCGTTTCCCGAAGTCGCGCACGTGTGGGGCAAGAGCGGCCGCGCGAACACCGCGACGGATCCCGCCGGGTTCGACATGTTCGAGACCACCATTGCGCTCAAGCCGAAGAGTGAATGGCGAGCGGGCATGACGTACGACAAGCTCATCGCGGCCATGGATTCCGCCGTGCGTTTGCCCGGCGTTGCGAACGCATGGACGATGCCGATCAAAGGACGCATCGACATGCTCGCAACGGGTATTCGCACGCCCGTTGGTATCAAGATCTTCGGCCCCGACCTTGCGACGCTCGAACGACTCGGTCGCGAAATCGAACACACGCTGCAGAGCGTGAGCGGTACGCGTGACGTGTTCGCCGAGCGTGCGGTGACGGGCTACTACCTCGACATCGACATCGATCGCGTGACGGCTGCGCGCTACGGGCTCAATGTTGGCGATGTACAAATGGTGATCGCGACCGCGATTGGTGGTATGACGGTCACGCAAACCGTCGAAGGCCGCGAACGCTACGGTGTGCGCATTCGATATCCGCAAGAGTTGCGCGACAGCCCTGAGCGCCTGGCAGGTGTGCTCGTGCCGGTGTCATCTGAGGGCACGCAGATCCCGCTCGGACAGCTCGCGACCATCAAGCCCGTTGCCGGTCCAATGGTGGTGCGCACGGAAGACGCGCGCCTCACTGCGTGGGTGTACGTGGACGTCGCGAACCGCGACGTCGGCAGTTACGTGGAAGACGCACGTGCTGCGGTCGAGGCGAGTGTACGCCTGCCGCAGGGCTACACGCTCACGTGGAGCGGTCAGTACGAGTACATGGAACGCGCGCGTGAGCGGATGCTCGTCGTTATTCCCGCGACGCTGCTCATCATCGTGCTCTTGTTGTATCTCAATTTCGGGCGCATTGGTGAGACCGCGATCGTATTACTCTCGCTGCCGTTCTCGCTTGTCGGCGGTCTGTGGTTCGTGTGGGCGCTCGGATACAACTGGTCCGTTGCTGTGGCGATTGGATTCATTGCGCTCGCGGGCGTCGCGGCGGAAACCGGCGTGGTGATGCTCATCTACTTGGATCACGCGTGGGAAGCGCGATTGCGCGCGTCGGCTGTGCCAACCGTGCGCGACCTGTACGGCGCGATTATGGAAGGCGCCGTTGAGCGTGTGCGCCCGAAACTCATGACGGTCACGGCGATCATGGCCGGTCTCGTTCCCATTCTGTGGTCGACCGGCGCGGGCGCAACGGTCATGAAACGCATCGCGGCACCAATGGTCGGCGGCATGGTAAGCAGCACGGTGCTCACGCTCATCGTGATTCCGGTGATCTACTCGATGTACAAGGAGCGTAGCGCGGCGAAAGTGTGAGCGGGTAGCTTTGCCGGATGCCGGCCACGGTTGCGTCCGATCCGCTCGCGGAAAAAGAAACCGCGCTCGCTGCGCAACTCGACGCGCACCCCTCGTGGCTCATTGCGTTCTCAGGCGGTGTGGACTCGGCGCTCCTGACCGTCGTCGCGCGGCGCGTGCTCGGCGCGCGGCGGATGCGCGCCGCATTGGGCGCTAGCGCGGCAGTACCGCGCGCCGTGCAACAACGCGCAGCGCGCATCACACTGCTGTTCGACGTTCCGTTCGACGTTATCGAGACGAACGAACTCGACGACCCGGGCTACGTAGCCAATCGCGGAAACCGATGCTACTTCTGCAAGCGCGAACTGTGGTCGCGCTTGACCCACGTCGCGCGCAAGCGAGGAATAAGCGTGGTCGCGGACGGAAGCATCGTTGACGACATGACCGAGCGTCGGCCCGGACGCGCGGCGGGCACCGAAGCCGATGTTGTCTCACCGCTCGCGGACTGTGGCTTCACGAAAACGGACGTACGTGTCGTTGCACGCAAGCTCGGAATCCCGCTCTGGAATGCACCTGCGTCGCCGTGTCTGGCGTCGCGCGTCGCCGTGGGCGTTCCGGTCACGCGCGCACGGCTCGCGGACGTTGATCGCGCCGAAGATGCGGTGCGTGCATTGGGCATCGACGGCGACCTGCGCGTTCGACACATCGGTGATGCTGCGCGTGTTGAGTTGCCGTCGGATTTGCTCAGCGCGTGGTCCACTGCTGACGCGCAACTGCAAATCATGGCGGCCGTGCGCGGCGCTGGCTTTACCAACGTCTCCATCGACCCGCGCGGATATCGTCGCGGTGCGGTGGCCTGAGCCGTGATGACATCCGTGTCGGTGCGACGATGACGCGCGTACTCGTCGTCGACGACGAACCGGGCGTTCGCGGTGCCTTGGTCACGCTGCTCGAGTACGAAGGATTCGAAGCGCGTGCGGTTGCGTCAGGGCAGGAGGGCATCTCGACGTACGAGGATTGGCACCCGTCCGTCACGTTCCTCGACGTGAAGATGGCCGGGATGGATGGGCTCGAAGCGCTTAAGCGTCTGCGCAAGCTCGATCCCGCGGCGGTCGTCGTGATGATCAGCGGTCACGCCACCATTCGCGACGCGATCGAAGCCACACAGTCCGGTGCGTACGACATTCTCGAAAAGCCGCTCGACACGGACCGTATTCTCGTTACGCTGCGGAATGCGCTTGGCACACAAGTGTTGCGTGCGGAGAACGCGCGACTGCGGGAGCGTGTCGAGAGCCGCTATGAAATTGTGGGCGCGTCGTATCCGATTCGCGGCCTGATTTCGCAGATCGAAACCGTCGGCCCGACGCCGGCACGCGTCTTGATTACCGGCGAGAACGGCACCGGCAAAGAGTTGGTTGCGCGCGCATTGCACAAACGGTCGTCGCGCAGCGAACGGCCGTTCATTGAAGTCAATTGCGCGGCAATCCCGGGCGAATTGATCGAGAGCGAGTTGTTCGGTCACGTGAAGGGATCGTTCACGGGCGCCGTCGCCGATCGGGCGGGGAAGTTCGAGCAAGCCGACGGCGGTACGCTGTTTCTCGACGAAATCGGCGACATGTCGCTCGCGGCGCAAGCGAAGGTGTTGCGCGTGTTGCAGGATGGCGAAGTCACGCGCATTGGCGGATCCAAACGCACGAAAGTCGACGTGCGCGTTCTCGCCGCCACCAACAAACACCTCGCGGAGGAAATTGCGGGTGGCCGATTCCGCGAAGACCTGTACTACCGCCTCAATGTTGTTCCCCTCACCGTCCCGTCACTGCGCGAGCGGCGCGAGGACATCCCGCTCCTCATCTCGCATTTCCTCGATGTCCTTTCGCGGCACGAGGGCGTGTCGCCCCGCGGAATTGCCGCCGACGCGGTGGACCGGCTCCGGAACCGGGATTGGCCCGGCAACGTACGTGAGCTGCGCAATACGATCGAACGTTTGCTGATTCTCTCGAGCGGGCCGGTGATTTCGCTGGACGATGTTGACCGGCTCGTGGGCGCGCGGGGCGCGGTCGTCGAAAGCACGAGCGCACTCGGCGACCTCACGGGCTATCAGACATTCGAGGAATTCAAGGCGGCAGGCGAGCGCGCATTCCTGCTCGCCAAGTTGCGTCAGAACGAATGGAACGTCGCAGAAACCGCGCGGCTCATCGATATGCCGCGCTCAAATCTGTACAAGAAAATCGAACGCTACGGGCTGACCCGGGAAGAGACGTAAATGGCACGCGATTGGGACAAAGAGCTGGCCAAGATCGACAAACAGATTTCCTCGATGTCGGACGCCGACCTCACGCGAGCTGCGCCACCCAGCGCGACGCCGGCGTCCGCGCCAGTTGCGGTCTCTGCGGGGCGAGCCGCAGTCACCGCCGACGCTCCCGCTCCCTCACCGTGGAGCATGTATCTCCGTGCGGGACTCACGACCGCGGTTGCAATCAGTGTGCCGTTCTGGCCGTACGCGTCGCGCTGCGGGTTCGGACTTGCCGGATATCTCGCGGGCGTGACCGTGGTCGTCGCCGCAGGTGGGTGGACTGCCATCGCCGCATGGCGCGCACGCGCGGCGCGCATTCATGTGCTCGCGCTCACAATCATTGCGTGGGGCCTGGCGCTCGCGTCGATCGAAGTGCTGCCGCGCGTCGGGTATGGTAAGGACGCGTCGCGCGCGACGTGGACATGCAAATGATGCGCGCGATGACTCGCGTGCGCTGTTCTGATTACTGTCGCGTTTTTTCGCGCTTGCGCCTCCAACCAGCGCTGGGTTAATTCCCTCGCGTGGTGGATTCGACGACGACGCCCGCTGAAGACCTCGCAGCACATGCGCCGCAACCGGAGCTTCGCGTTCCTGAGCGGCGCTCTCGGTGGCGAGCGCTCGCCGTCGCGGTGGACTGGTTAAAGAGCATTTCGCTCGCGCTCGTACTGTTTGTGCTCGTACGCTCGCTCCTCGTCGAAGCCTTCAAAATCCCGAGCGGTTCCATGGAAGGCACGCTGCTCGTCGGCGACTTCCTGCTCGTCAACAAACTCGTATACGGCGCGGAAGTCCCGCTCACGCACAAGCGCCTCCCCGCGGTGCGGCAGCCCGCGCGCGGTGACGTGATCGTCTTCAGCTTCCCGCTCGATCATTCCAAGAATTACGTCAAGCGTATCGTTGGGATTGGCGGCGATACCGTCGAGATGCGCGATGGCGACCTCTGGCGAAACGGCGCAAAGATCAGCGAGCCGTATGTTCGGCACACGGATCGCGGTGCCGACCCCGCCGGTGAAGAATTCCGGTGGCAGCGTGATTTTCTCGTGCGTTCCGCGTCGGCCAGTCCGCGCGCCTATCATCCGTCGCGCAATAACTGGGGTCCGCTGCGTGTACCCGAGCGACACTACTTCGTGCTCGGCGACAATCGCGACAATTCGCAGGACAGCCGGTACTGGGGTTGGGTTCCCGATTCACTCGTGCGCGGGCGCCCATTGTTTGTTTACTACAGTTACGCGCCCGACTCGGTCTCCTCGCTTGCGTGGCTGACACGCGTGCGATGGCATCGCCTCGGCACCAGGATCGAGTGACCGTCGTCGAGGATCGCATGTGAAGCGCGGCCGCCTCACAACCCGCCGAACCATCGCCGATGATGGTTCATTGGATCAATACCTTCGCGACATCAGCCAGTATCCGCTGATTACGCGGGATGATGAGGTGCAACTCGCCCAGCGCATTCGCATGGGCGACCAGGAGTCGCTCGACAAACTCGTCAGGTCCAACCTGCGCTTTGTCGTGTCCGTCGCGAAGAAATATCAGAACCAGGGCGTATCGCTCTCCGATCTGATCAATGAGGGCAACCTCGGGCTCATTCGCGCCGCGCACAAGTTCGACGAGACGAAGGGCATCAAGTTCATCTCGTACGCCGTGTGGTGGATTCGTCAGGCGATCCTGCAGGCGCTCGCGGAGCAATCGCGCATTGTTCGCGTGCCGCTCAACCGCGCGGGAACGCTACATAAACTCGGTAAGCTCTCGAGCCTGATGTTGCAGGAGCTCGGCCGCGAAGCGACGCATGCAGAGTTGGCGCAACAAATGGCGCTGACCGAAGAAGAAGTCGCGCGCACGATGAGCATTTCGCAGACGCACCTGTCGCTCGACGCGCCGCTCGCGCCCGGTGAAGACAACAAGCTGCTCGACTACATCGCCGACACGGTGCACGCGACGCCGGATGAACGCACGTTTGAGAAAGCGCTGACCGCGTCGATCGAAGAGGCCTTGTGCTCGTTGAAGGAACGCGAAGCAAAGATTCTTCGCTTGTATTTCGGCCTCGACGACAGCGAGCCGATGACGCTCGAAGAGATCGGCGAGATGCTCGGCATCACACGCGAACGCGTCCGCCAGATCAAAGAGAAAGCGCTGAGCCGGCTCCGTCACGTGAGCCGCGCGCGGGCGCTGGAGTCGTACCTGGGCTAGACTCCGGCCCACGGTTCGTTGACATGCGCTTCTCTCTCATCACACTCGGCTGCGACAAGAACACCGTCGACTCGGAGCGTTACATCGCCGAGCTCGTGGCGCATGGCGCAACGGCGACGGATGACGTCGAAGCCGCAGACGTGATTGTGGTGAATACCTGCGGGTTCATCGACGCAGCGAAGAAAGAGTCCATCGACGCCATGGTCGAAGCCGGGCGAATGAAGCAGGACGGCGCGTGCAAAGCACTCTTCGCCGTCGGCTGCATGGTCGAGCGGCACAAGAGCGAATTGCTCGAGGCAATTCCGGAAGTCGACGTGTTCCTCGGCACTTCGGAGAGCGAGCAACTCGTTCCGCAATTGCTCGAGCGCGGGTTGCTCGAGAGCGACATTCTCGTACATCCCGGTGAGCGTGTGTATGCGGGCAGTTCCCCGCACGTGCGCTACCTGAAAGTGAGTGAGGGGTGCGATCACACCTGCGCGTTCTGCGCGATTCCGCTCATGCGCGGCAAGCATCGGTCGTTCGCATTGACCGACGTTGTGCGAGAAGCGCAGTTGCTTGAACTGCAGGGCGCGCGCGAAGTGAACCTCGTGGCGCAGGATCTCGCACACTACGGTCGCGATCGGCGCGACGGCACGGGATTGCCGGAACTGCTCGAAGCACTCGTGCGGGAAACGTCGATCCCGTGGATCCGGAACCTCTATTTATACTCGGCCGGAATCACGCCAAAGTTTTTGGACGTCGTTGCCGCGAATCCGCGAATCGTCCGCTATCTCGACATGCCCATGCAACACGCGTCCGACGCGATGCTGACCGCCATGCGTCGTCCCGAGCGCAAGCGAACAATCCGCGACAAGGTCGCGCGCTTTCGTGACGCGATTCCCGAATTGGCGATTCGCACGACGGTGATCGTTGGATTTCCCGGCGAGACGGACGACGATTTCGCGCAGCTCTGCGACTTCCTCGAAGAGATCCGGTTGGAGCGTGTGGGTGTGTTCACGTATTCGCCGCAAGCGGGCACGCACGGCGCGACGCTACGCGACGACGTGCCGGAGTCGCTCAAGCTCGAACGCCAGACGCGATTGATCGAACTGCAGCAGGCGATCACCGCAGAGCGGTACGAACGACGGATTGGTGTGCGCGAGCGCGCACTCGTCGATTCGGCGGCAACGACCACGGAACCCGCGTATGCGCGCTTGCCGTGGCAAGCGGACGACATCGATGGACTCACGCGCCTCGATCGCAGCGCGACACCCGGTAATTTCGTCGACGTTGAAGTCACGGACGTTGTGGACGACTATGATTTCGCGGCACGTGTAACTGCCGAAATTCCGTCGCCGAGCGTTGCGCGGAATGCGCCACGCGCGCTTCCCGTGGTGCACGCGACGACCGCGGGCAGTTATGGGCGGTAGACGCGCAATGCAAATGATCGCGGTGGTGCGCGGCGCGTGTACGCTGGCGCTGTTGAGCGGTGCCGTGCGCGCGCAGGAACCAGTTGCGCCGCCGTCAGCGATTGCGGCTGCGCGCGCCGCGATGACCGACACCGTTCGCGGTGCGTCGCTCCGCGTTTCGGTGCTCACCGCGGCGCACGGTGATGCGTACATCTGGGATCGCTTCGGTCACAACCTTCTGCGCATCACCGATCTGCGCAGTGGCGAGAGCGTCGTGTGGAACTGGGGTTTGTTCGACTTTGACGAGCCGGGATTTATCACGCGGTTTCTCTTTGGAGACACACGCTACCGCATGGACAGCGGGCCGGCGATTGCGCACCTCCAGTACTACCAGTACGGGAATCGCGAAGTCGTCGAGCAGGAACTTGCGCTGACCCCCGGCCAACGCGCGGCGCTCGATGCATTTGTGCGCGAGAATGTTCGCGGTGACAACAAGTACTATCGGTACGACTACTTCCTCGACAACTGCTCGACGCGCCTCCGCGACGCGCTCGACATCGTCACCGGCGGCGCCCTGCGGCGTTCACTTGAATCGCGAAGTACCGATACGAGGACATATCGCACGGAGACACTCCGCCTCGTGCAACAGGCGCCGTGGTTTTTCGTCGGCATGGACTTGGCACTCGGCAAACCCGCAGACGCAGCGCTCACCGATTGGCAAAGCGCGTTCATTCCGATGCGACTGCGTGACGCGCTGCGCGCGGTCACCGTCGACGGCGCCGACGGCAAGCCGACGCCGCTCGTCGTGCGAGAGCGCGTGCTCGTAGCAGTGGATCGCGCGCCCGTGCCGGAAGGGTTTGATGGTGTGTGCGCACCGATGATGGTGCTGATCGGCGGACTGGTGCTGGCGCTGGCGATTGTCGGCGTGTCGATGACCGGTCCGCGTGGCGCGAGTACATCGCTGTGGCTCGGCTCGGCCGCCCACCTCCTGTTCGGTGTGCTCGCGTCGCTCATCGTGTTCATGTGGTCCTTCACCAAGCACACGTTCTGGGCGTGGAACTACCATCTGTTGCTGTTCACACCGGTTTCGCTGGTGCTGGTTGTCGCGTTGCCGATGGCGCGTGCGCGCCCTCGGCTCGCGCGGCTGGCTGAGCGCTACCACGTTGTTGTTGCTGCGTCGGCTTTTCTGGTCATGCTCGCGACGCTGCTCTCGCACGGGGGCCGGCTGAGCGCGGCGTCGTGGCTGCTTTTTGTTTGGGCGAACGTCGCGTGGCTCATACATCTGGCGATTGGGATTGTGCTGCGCCGCACGACGCCGGCACCTGGAAACACGCCCGCCCACTAGCGCGACGCTGCGCCGACCGTGCAACATTCCGCCACCACGTTCATGCCACGCGCCAAGGAGACTGTACCGATGCGTGTAACTCGCTTGATCATGTTGGCCTCGCTCGTTGCCGCCGCGAATGCGTGCGGCGCGGCACCCGGCGCTGCCGGTTCAGCCGGCGCGGGCGCCGGCCCAGCGGCCGCTTGGCCCGCCGAAGCGACCCCCGAGGCGATCGCCGAAGGCAAGATGCTCTTCCATACGGGAAGCTGCGTCCGTTGCCACGCGAACAACGGCGACGGCAGCACCAGCGGCCCCGCGCTTTCGGACAGACAGTGGGTCCACTCGACCGGCAGCTTCGCGTCGATCGTTTCGATCATCCGTGAAGGCGTCCCGCAGTCGGAGCTCTCGCCCGGCTACGGACGCCCGATGCCGCCACGCGGCGCGGTGAACATGAACACGCCGCCGCTCACGGACGCGCAGGTCACGTCGATCGCGGCGTACGTGTATTCGATCTCGCACACGCCTCCGGGCGGGACCAGCAAGCAGCCGTAACCCACGGCCGCACAACGAAAACGGGCCCGCGCTTCG
>DATELA010000070.1:0-42619 GCA_035277145.1 Gemmatimonadaceae bacterium
TACCGGCGGACAAACTCTCGGCGCTGAGACATAATGGTGATTTCACTCCACGGCACGGCCGCCTCCTTGAGGCAGCTGAACTTGCCGAAGTCCTCACCTATCAGCCCGGTCTATTCGCGTGCGATCCTGTCGGTCTGTACCCAATGCAACAATTCGCCGGCCCCGCAACACGGCGTGCGAAGCAAAGCCGCCAACGACATCATCTTACCTGAACCCAGGTCGCAGGTGGCCTGCGATAGGCTGCTTCAGCGAGTCTGCGTAACACCGCTGCAGTTGGTTTCGAGCTCGGAGCACTCGCGGCACACATCCAATCCGCACTCACGCCGCCGTCGCTGCCGATTCCCTCGGCCTCGTCACCACCCACGCAACACCACAACTCACCACCACAATCGCCGACGCAACCAGATACGGCGCGCCGGGCATGTGAAACGTTTGCGACGGACGAATCCCGTACGCAAACACCTGCGTGAACAGCGCCGGCGCGAGCATGCCCGCAATCGCCATGATGCTGCCGTTCGCACCCTGCAATTGCCCTTGCTCCGAATGCGAAACGCGACGCGACATCAACGAGCCCATCGCCGGCCCAACAATTCCCATCAACGCACCGAACGGAATGCCCAGCAGGAATACCATCCCCGTCGGCGCAATTCCGTAAATCGCAAACGCCGTCGCACCGAACAACAATCCCGTACACAACGTGCGACGCTCGCCGAACCAGCCAACAACTTTTCCAACGAGCCCCATCTGCACAATCATTGAACACACACCGACGCCGGCGAGTACATAACCCACGGTCTGCTCGCCCCACGCGTACCGATAATCCGCGTACAACACGAACACGGCGGGCAGGGAATTGTGCGCGATGAAGTACAACAACATCACGCTCGCGAGCCCGATCAACTCGTGATGACGGCTCAACAACTTCAATGAGCCAATTGGATTCGCGCGCTTCCAGCTGAACGCCATGCGCCGTTCTTTCGGCAACGATTCCGGCAGCACGAACATTCCGTACAGCGCATTCGCCAGACACAATCCCGCGCCGACCCAGAACGGCGCGCGCAGATTGAAGCTCGCGAGAAATCCGCCGAGCGCTGGACCGCAAATGAAGCCAATGCCGAACGCAGCGCCGAGCATGCCGAACTTCGCTGCACGTTGTGCGGGCGGTGTGACGTCAGCGATGTACGCGCCCGCAGTCGCAAAACTTGCCGATGTCATTCCTGACAACACGCGACCGACGAACAACCACGTGAGATTCGGCGCCATCGCCATCAACACAAAGTCCGCGCCAAGTCCGAAGTTCGAACCGAGAATCACTTTGCGCCGGCCAAAACGATCCGACAACGAACCAATGATCGGCGCGCACACGAACTGCATCGCGGCCCACATGGTGTTGAATACGCCGAGTGTGTTTGCCGCCGCGACCGTGTCGCCGCCCTGAAATGTTTTCACCAGGTTCGGCAGCACGGGAATGATCACGCCGAACGCGAGCATGTCCAGCAACACCGTCACGAAAATGAATCCGACGGCTGCTCGGCTCGCGCCCTGTGGTTGCGATGGGTCTGTCGTAGTCGGCGCAGTCATAAGCGCTCAATGCTAACCTCGGCGCGGGAACACGGCATCGCCGTCACGCAGCGCCGCACAGAAAAACGAAGCCCCGGACATTGCTGTCCGGGGCTCAGTTGTACTGCGAAGCTGCTGCCCGATTACGCCGGGTTATACGAGAATTCGTCTTCCACCGTCACGCCGCACACCGTGCCTTCGAGCGTTGCGGTGAAGTTGCCGACGTCTTTGTTGCCCGTGATCGTCAGGCTCAGGTTGACGCTGCATCCGCCTTCCTTCTCGGCGTCGGCGCTGGACCATTCGAAGCGTCCGTTCCACGTTGCGTTCAGTGTGAACGCGCCCGTTTCCTGATTCACCGTGCCGGTCGCGCTCCAACGAATGTTCGGATTGCTGTTGAACACCCACACGGATTCGTCGGCGTCAACGAGTGCGCAGTCCGTCATGGTCTGCGTGACCGTGAGGCCAACGGTGGTTTGTCCCGTTGCGGCCAACACGCCGGTCACATTCGCCGTTCCACCCGCCGGACACTCCACCGTGCGGTTGAAGTTGATCGTCGTCGATTGCTGTGCAGCCATACCACTCGGAGCGCCCGGGCCCCCAGCATTCGCCGCGTCGAGGAACGCCTGGAACGCGACGCTGCCGAGTCCCGAGAACGCCGTCGCCATCTGACCGAATTCTTCGGTGGTCAGCGTGTCGCCCGTTGCCGCGGCGATTTCGTCGTCGCCGCACGCGGCGCTGAACGACAGCGCAGCTGCCAACGCGAACGTGGTGATCTTCTTCATCAATGCTCCTGGTGGATTTGGTGGTTGTAAGAAAGACGACGTCGCTTACTGCTTCGTTACCGCGAAGCCATCGATGTGGACGTTGAGATTGTGGTTGACGCGCAACCCAACCAATCCATCGGTTGGTGCGCCGAGTTGTGACTTTGTCACGGCCCGAACCACTTTCTCGTTCACAAGGAACTTGACCGAATCTTTTTCAACGCGAATCGCCACTTTGTTACTCGCCGCACCGCCGCCCGCTGGTTCACGAATCACCGCGGGCTCGGTGCGCAGTCCGTCGATCGCTTTGGGTTTGCCGTCGCCGGTGCGCTGGCTGATCAGGATCTCTCCCGACGCCGGCTTCACCACGAGGTACACATACCGCTGCGTCGAATCCTGCAAATCCTTGCCGCCGATGAATACGCCGAGTGCTTCGTGTCCCGCGGTGGTTCGATTGGCGAACGTTGCACTGACGGTGAATTCTCCAGTGAGAACGTTGCCCGGATTGTAGTAGATCGCCGCCGGTCCTGACGTGACGTGCATACCAGCGCCCATCGTGACGAAGTTCACGTCCGTGGTTTTGAGCGGTGTGCAATTCGACGGCACTGGATCGAAACGCACCATCCAACCACCGGGCAATAGGCCCGTTCCTTCAATGCGTTTGGTGGGATCGGTGTCGATTCCGCAGCCGCGTTGCGCGGCAGCTGGTGCGCTGATGATTGCAGCGAGTGCGATGACAAACGTGGTGCGCATGAGGGCTGAAGCTAGTGATCCTGGGCTAACCGCGCGACCGTTTCACCGAGAAGTCGAAACAGTCCGGCCTCGCGTAGTGTCCACCCGCATCCAGCGTCATCGCTTCGCGCCGGCACATGTCGAGATCGAGTTCGGCCGTGACAATTGTGTCGCGTTCGTACACAGGTTCAGCGACGTATGATCCGTCGGGCGCGATGATCGCGGTGCCGCCACGTAGCACGTATTGATCGGGCGATGTGACGCGATCGGGATGCGGCTCGAGTTCCGGCGGCAAGTCTTTCGCGCGCATCAAAGAACCTGTTGCGATCACAAAACAGCGACCTTCAAACGCGTATTGTCGACTCGCGAGTTGGTGCATGTCGTGCGCCGTCGGCCACAACGCAACGTGAATGTCTTCGCCGGAATCGTGCATGGCCTGCCGCGCGAGCGGCATCCAGTGTTCCCAGCAAATCAGTCCGCCGATGCGCGCGCCCGGCACACCGTCGATGTCCACCGCGCGCAATCCATTCGCGTCACCCTGTCCCCACAACATTCGCTCGCTGTACGTCGGCATGAGCTTGCGATGATGATTGCGCAGCGTGCCATCGGGTCCGTACACGAGCAACGAATTGTAGAGCGTGTGATGTCCCGGTCCGCCGGTGATGCGTTCGACGACACCGACGACGAGCGTGATCTTGAGCGTGGATGCGATCCGCGCGAGTGCAGCTCCGCCTGCGCCATTCACGTCCACACTTTCTGCAGCGTGACGGGCAAAGACAGTTTTCACTGCGGCGGAATCCCAGATCGCGACGTCTCGACACACGTCGAGCCAGATGGGATAACCCGGAAGCCAGGTCTCGGGGAAGACGACGACCTTCGCGCCGGATGAAGCCGCTTTGCGCGCGAGCGCTTCCGTTTGCTCGAGACCGACTTTGAGCGTTAGTTGGAGCTCAGCCTGAACTGACGCAACGGTGACTTTCACGCGCTGAACCTAGCAGGGGAGTAGTTCACTACAGACTACCGCCTACTCGCTACAGACTGCGCTCCCAACCGATCCTGGCGACGAACTGTCCAAAACCCCATGGAAACCCTCCTCGCCGACATCAAGTACGCCCTCCGCCGCCTCGCCAAACAACCGGCCTTCGCGGCCATCGTCATTCTCACACTCGCGCTCGGCATTGGCGCGAATACGGCGATCTTCAGCGTCGTCAACGCGGTGCTGCTGCGGCCGCTGCCGCTCGCGAATCCGGAACAGCTCGTCACGGTGTTCCACTTCTATCCGAATCTCAACAATCTCGAAGCGCCGGTGTCGGCGCCGGGATATCGCGATTATCGCACGCGTCCGTCGTTCGCGTCGGCCGCGGTGCAAATGCAATGGGCTCCGACGCTCACGGGTGACGCAAATCCGGAACGACTCACCGGTTCCCGTGTGAGCGCGGATTGGTTCACGACGATGGGCGTGCTGCCGTTCGCGGGACGTCCACTGCGTCCCGATGAAGACGAGGTCGGCAAGAATCGCGTCGTCGTGCTGAGCTACGGATTGTGGCAGCGATTGTTCGGCGGCGACGCGAGCGTCACGCGCGGCGGCAAGACGATGTCGCTCAACGGCGAGCCGTATGAGATCGTGGGCATCATGCCGGCGACGTTCCGCGATTTCTGGAATCGACAGGCGGAGCTCTGGACGCCACTCGCACTTCCGCCGGAAAACTTCACCGACAACCGGCGCACCAACGAATTCCTTGCATTCACCGCGCGGCTCAAGCCCGGCGTGACCGTCGACGCGATGAAGAAGGAAATGTCTGCGTACGCCGAGCAACTCAAAACCGACTTTCCGAACAACTACGGCCGGCAATGGACGCTGCTCGGACGTTCGCTGAATGAACAAGCGACTGGGCGCATCGATTTCCAACTCTACGTGCTGCTCGGTGCCGTTGCATTCGTCTTGCTGATCGCGTGCGCAAACGTCGCGAACCTCATGCTCGTACGCGCCGCGAGTACGCACAAGGAATCCGTGATTCGCACGGCACTCGGCGCAAGCCGCGCGCAACTCATTCGCCTGTTGCTTACCGAGAGTGTCGTGCTCGCGATGATTGGCGCCGCGCTTGGTCTCGCGCTTGCGATGGTCGGCGTTCGCGCGATCGTTGCGCTGAGCCCGAACTCGTTGCCGCGCAGCGATGAAATCGGCGTGGACCCGATGGTGTTGCTGTTCACGTTTGGAATCGCGGTGATAGCGGCACTCGTGTTTGGTCTCGTTCCCGCGTTGCACTCGTCGCGCACAAATCTTCACGAAACGCTGAAAGAAGGCGGACGCGGATCGTCGGCTGCGCGCCGTTCGCAAGGCGTTCGCGAAGCGCTCGTTGTCACGCAAATGGCGCTCGCGCTCGTGTTGCTGGTTGGCGCGGGTTTGTTGCTGAAGAGTTTCGGCAGACTCACCAACGTCGACCCGGGATTCAATCCGGACCGGCTGCTCACGTTCAACCTCGCGTTGCCGCGCACGAAGTACCGCACCGACACGTCGTATCGCGCGTTCTACGATGAAGCGCTGACGCGCATTGGCGGCGTCGCAGGTGTACAGGCGGTTGGTTTGACGTCGGATTTGCCGTTCAGCGGCGGATGGTCGACGGGCAGCTTCGCGGTCGAGGGATATCAGCCGCCACCGAATCAGCCCGGTCCGTGGGGCGATGTGCGCGTGGTGAGCGCAGGATTCTTCGAAACGATGAAAGCGCGCGTCATTCGCGGCCGCACGTTCGATAGTCGCGACACGCCGTCATCCGTGCGCGTGGCGATTGTCGACGACGAAATGGTGCGCCGGTATTGGCCGAAAACAGATCCCATCGGCAAACGCATCTCGCGCAACACCGCGGATCCAAACGCGTGGGTCGAAGTAATTGGCGTCGTTGCGCACAGCAAACAGGAATCGCTCGACGCCGAAGCGCGCGTGCAACTGTACTTCCCGTACAACCAGCTTTCGTTTCCGAACGTGAGCGTAGCAATTCGCACAGCCGGTTCGCCGACGACGATGGTGCCCGCGGTGCGGCAGGCCGTGCAATCCATTGATCGCGACATGCCACTCTCGCGCATTCGCACGATGGAAGAGATGGTCGCGTCGTCTGTCGGACAGCGCAAACTCCTGATGGTGCTGCTCGCATCGTTCTCGACGCTCGCACTCGTCCTCGCGTCGATCGGTATCTACGGTGTGATGTCGTACGCCGTCGCGCAGCGTTCGCACGAACTGGGTATTCGCATGGCGCTCGGTGCCGCGCGTGGCAGCGTGCTCAAGCTCGTCCTGCGCCAGGGTGTAACGCTCGCCGCGCTCGGCGTACTCATCGGTGTGTTCGCGAGCCGCTGGCTCACGGGGCTCCTGAGCACGCAACTATATGATGTGGCTCCGCGCGACGTCACTACGTTCGCAATCGTTCCGCTCACGCTCGCGGCCGTCGCGCTCGTTGCCACGCTCGTGCCCGCGCTGCGCGCAACACGCGTGGACCCCGTGAAATCGCTGCGCTCGGAGTAGGCACGAGTCGTTCTCAGCTCCTCACTCTTCCCTCACGCGAAGCGCGCGCGCGCCGAACGGTGTAGCAACTTGCCTACGCGGCGCCGCGTTTCGGGGCTCAGACTTCGTCGCGCCGCGCGCTTCGCGCTCGGGTGCAATGCACGTCAGCGGAACGCACGCGAGTTCGACGCGCTGCGCTTTCCCGGGAGCGCGCGGGAACGGTGTAAGGCAACGTCTGAGCCCCGAAACGTTTCGTGGTGAGGGAAGTTGCTACACCGGTTGCCGCACCACCGTCCCAAGCGCTCCCGACGCGACAACCCGCGCGCGCTTCGCGTGAGGCGAGAGCGATGAGGTCCGATGCGCGCTATCGCGCGCGAATCTTGAGTGGGACGACGGTCTTGCCCCAGTGCAGGACGAGCTCGGCAGAGTCCGCGTCGACGGTCGGGAACGTGAACGCGAGCGTCTCGACGTGCTCGCCTTCGCGCGGAGTGGTCTTCACGCGCAGCACGTCGCCACCTTCGCGGTAACGCGTGTGGTGAACGGGGTGATCCTTCGCGAAGATCACCGTCCATGAATCCTTCTCAGGAATCGTCCACACACTGAACGTGCCCGCGGGCAGGGAATCGCCGTTGATCGTGACGGCGTCGCTGAACGTGATCACCGCCGCGGTGTCCGCGCTCGGCGACCACACGCGGCTCCACGGCACGAGCGTGCCGAACAATTCGCGCCCACGCGCAACGGGACGGCGATACGTGATGTCGATGCGCGTGTTCGCGACGTTTTGTGAAACGGTGCCGAGCTGACTCTTGCGAATCTCTTGTGCATCGGCGCGATGCGCGGCGCTCACCCCAAGGAGCAGCGTGCACGCGATGGCGCACCACACTTTGTGGGAGCGCGCGGGGACGGTGTAAGGCAACGTCTGAGCTCCGAAACGTTTCCTGGTGAGGCAGGTTGCTACACCGGTTGCCGCACCACCGTCCCAAGCGCTCCCAAAGAGACAAAACGGCATGCTAGTTCATCGCAGCTTTCTTATCTGATTTCAAATACTTGCCATACCAGTCGAGCATGCGCTGGTGCCAATCCGTGAAGTCCGCTTCGGTCGTGCCCGGCGTCCCGTGCCCGCCATTCGTGTAACTCACCCACGTGACCGTTTTGCCGAGCCGCCGCAGTGCGTAATACATCTCGCGTTCGTTCAACTCGGGCACGTTGTGATCCTGCCCGCCGGTGAGCAGCAGCAGCGGAGTCTTGATGCGATCGGCGAACATGATCGCCGAATGTTCGACGTACTTCTGCGGCTGTTCCCACAGCGTCGCACCAATGCGGTCCTGGCTCGCTTCGGCCGCGTTGATGTTGCGGGCGCCGAGCCGCGGGCTGTCCGTGTAGAACGAAATGATGTCGACCTTGCCGCTGATGTTGATCGCGGCTTTGAATCGATTCGTCTTGGTGACGAGCAGGTTCGTCGCGTATCCGCCGTAGCTCGTGCCGTGCACGCCGAGTCTGGCACTGTCGGCGACACCCATGTTGATGACGTGATTCGCGGCGGCGGTCACGCCTTTCGTCCACGCCTCGCCGGGAAACCCGATCTCGAACGACACGCTCGGCTTCACCACGGCGTAACCGTTTGACGCGAGCAAGTTCGCGACGCCATCCCACGTGTCATCAAAGAAGCTTTCGTAAATGATGAACACCGTCGGGTAGCGCGTGCCGCGCTGGTAATTCGCAGGATAGAACAACACGCCGTATTGATTGCGTCCGTCGGCGTCGAGATACGAAATGAGCTCGGTATTTGCGATTGGCTTCGTCGCGAGTTGCGGATTGACTTGCACGAGCCGGCGCAGATTGCCCATCGCCGCATCGCCGACGAAGATGTCGCCCTGTCGATTGCCATCGGCGATTGTCAGCACTGTGGTGCTGCCGTCGTCAGAGAGTCGCAGTCCGTTGAAATACTTCGCGCCGCGCGCGAGCGACGCCGTCTGCTTGGTCTGTCGATCGTAGCGCAACACTTCGCGGTCCCACTTGGTGCGCGAGCTCTTGCTCAAATAGATGTAGCGTCCGTCGTTGCTCCACAGCGAAACGGTGGGGCGGGGCTCCTGCGACGTCGTGTCGGGCAGCTCGATCAGCATTTCCTTCGCGCCGCTCGCGACGTTCACAACCCAGATGCCCTGACGATTGGTGGCGAGGATCTCGTCGCCTTTCGAACTCCAACGCGAAACAGTGAAGCGCTCATTCGCTGCTGCGCGTCCCGCCGCAGATGTATCGGGTGGCGTGCTGTCAGCGCCGACGCCACCACGGCCACCGCGTCCACCACCTGCGCGTCCACCGCCAGCGCCGCCGCGAATCGGTCCCGTGGCGCCGAGGATCTGGCGGCCCGTTGTGTCATCGATCGACGCGATGTACACGCGTCCGTCGCGCGTGATTGCGTAGCGGCGTCCGTCTTCGGCCCAGCTGATTTGCGCGCCCGTCGTTGTTGCGTACAAAGTTTTTGGTGCTGCACCCGCGATATGCGTCACGAGCTTGCCGGCGCGTCCGCCGCCACCACCGCCACCGTAATTCGTGCGCTGCGTGAGATCTTCGTTCACCGTCACCGCGGTGCCATCGAGCGCGAGCGTCCACGAATTCACGCGACCATCGGGCACGAGCGTTTTCACCGCGCCGCTAGCAATATCCCACGAGACAACAGAACGAATCGCGCTGTTGCGTCCGAGCTCGTCCCACTCGAGGAACGGATCGCTGCCGTCGAGCACGACGATCGGGCCTTTTGTGAGCAGGTTGAAGCGATCGGTGACGCGCTTCTTCCACGCGTCGGTGCGCAATGCAAACGCGAGTTGTTTGCTGTCCGCGGTCCACCGCAACTCACTGTTCTCGGCGATGTAGTGGCCGGCGTATTGCGGAACCGGAAGTTTGAGCGGCGTCATCTTGTTCGCCGCGCGATCCCACACGTTGAGCTGAAGCGCGTCGTTCTCGATGGTGAACACGGCGAGCTTCGCGCCGTCGGGCGACCATTGCGCACCGCGGAATCCTTTGCGCGTTGGAACAATCGGGCGTTGCTCACCAGACTTTGTGTCGATCAACACGAGCTGCGACATCGCAGCGCGCAAATACGTCGGGTCGTTGTCGCGATAGTAGTTGGTGCCGAGTCCATCGCGCCGCGTCGATTTGGTGACGACGAGCCAGCGGCCGTCGGGACTCAGATCCTGAACGCTGACCGAGTTCATGTCGAGCAGATCGCGAATCGTGAGCGAGTCGGCGAGGCTCACGACGGTACTCCCGCCGCGTGCGCCGCGCTCGCGCGTGGTCTGGTCCGTGGTTTGCGCGACGGCGGGCGTTGCGACGGCGAACAGTGCAACGGCTCGCGCGAGAGCGACGGTACGAGAGGGCATTGGTCGGCGGGGAAGTGGGGGACGCCCGAAAGATGCGCCGCGCTTCCGACCGGACGCTAGCCTAGACGCCGTGCGTCGCTTTCGTCTCCGCCCCCGATCCGCCCGACCATTTGAAGAACATCGCGGTCAGTACGCCGAAGATCACACCCGCTCCGGCCAGCTCCATGATCCCGCCAGCGACTTTCAAATCCGTTATCGCCGACATCGCCGTCGCGCGCGGCGCGAGCTCGTAAATGCCGTACATCGGGTGGTCGTGTACCAGCATCACCATCGCGATGCCGGTGTGCACGAGTGTGCCGAGGAACAGGTAGAGCATCTGCAGCGGAATGGCGAAGCGCGGCCGGTGCGGTACCGGAACGAGAATCGGCCACCAGAACCAGATGCCCGCGATGAACCACGCGACGTCGACCGCGAACGCACCGAACTGCATGGGCATGAGCGCGTCGTTGACGCGCGGCACGTGCGTCGCCATGACGACAATGTTGAACGCAATGCCCGCGATCAACGGATGCGTGAGCCATCGCGCGACTGCGCCACCAGCACCAATGCGCGCCGCGAGTCCGTGGCGCGCGCCGATGAGAATGAGTGGCGGCGATATCAGCGCGACGACAATGAATTGTGTCGCGTGCGCGCTTGCGAGATAACCCGCCGCAAGCGGACCCATCGGCCAGTCGAGCGACAACCACAGCAGCACGACGCCGCACCATCCTGCGACGCGCGCGCCCATCGGTGTGTCAGCGTGACGTGCGTATTTCCGGTGCAACCACGCGGTCGTGAGAACGAACGCCCACACGCCGGGATACGCGATCCACGTCCACGTCCACGGCCCCGAGTCGGCCGAACACCACCATTGCATTCGTGCGCGTTGTTAGCGTTTGCGCGCGAGCAACTTGGGAAGATCGTGCGCCCAGTCTTCCTGTCGAATACCGAACGGATATACTACGCGCGCGCTGTCATCCATTTCGAATGCAATCACCGCGGTGCCGTGTCCGATGCCGTAGCTGCCGTCGGGTTGTTTCTCGGTCGCAAACGACGCGGGAAACAAGATGCCTTGCTGAATGGCGTTCACTTCTTCGATGGGCCCGCGCAGCCCAACAAATGCGGGATCGAAATTGTTCAGCCATTTGCGCAACGCGGGCAGCGTGTCGCGCTCGGGATCCGTGGTGACAAACACGAACATGAGTTTCTGCCGCTCTTCACCCGTGAGTCCACGAATCACTGTTGCGAGGTTCGCTGTGTGCACCGGGCACACGTCGGGGCAATTCAGATATCCGAAAAACAGCAACGCGACTTTGCCGGCGGTGCGTTCGCGAAACGAGAATGGTTGTCCGTCCGTCGCGGTGAGCGTGAAATCCGGCTTCGCGATGGGTGTGCCGAGTTTGAGGCCGCGAAGTTCGAGCGCGGTGGGCTTCGGTGGCGTGCAGGCGAGCGTGAGGCCCGCGATGAGAATGAGTGCGCGCATGAGACCGGCAATCTAGCCGCAGGAGCGTCGCCGCCGTGCCGACCCGTGAATGGGCGGTGACCACGCGCGAAAAGTTCGCGCAAATCTCCGCACCGAGTTAGCCTCATCTGCATGCGTGCCCTGGCAGACGACACCCTCGTCGCGTACAGCGTCGATTCCGCGGAAGCGCGCGAGTTCACCGGCGCGTGGCGACGCAAGCTGCTTGGCTTCGCGGCGCTGTGTGGTGTGTGGGCTGTGCCCGGCCTCGTTGCCGGTGTTGCGCTCGGCACGCTCGCAGAAAGCGCGGGCGGCCTGCCGCGCGTTACGCTGCCGCGCGCACTCGCGTGGCAGCTTTGCGCGTGGATTCCGTGGGCAGGATGGACCGCACTCATCAGTTGGCTCGTGCGCGTACTTCCCATGCGGCGAGAATCGTGGAAGCCCGCGCTGCTTGGCTACGCGTCCGTCGGCGTTGTGGTGGTGGGTTTTCAAACGCTGTGGATCGTTTTACTCGATAAGACGTTTTATCCAGGCGCGACCCCGCCGTTCGCTGCGCATGCACGGAACGCGTTGTTCAGTTACGCAGACTGGCTCATCGTCACGTACATGGCCGTTGTTGTTGCGGGTATCGGCTACGATTTCGCGCGACGATTTCGCGAAGGACAACTCGCTGCGGAACGGTTGAGAACTGAAATGGTGCAGGCGCAATTGCTCGCGCTGCGCTCGCAACTCAATCCGCATTTCTTGTTCAATGCGCTCAACTCCGTGATTTCACTGATGGATCGCGACGTGCCTGCGGCACAACGCATGGTCGCGCGCATCGGTGAGTTGCTGCGATTGTCGCTCGGCGCAGACGAAGCCGAGGTTCCGCTGTCGCGCGAGTTGAGTCTGGTGCAACAGTATCTCGAGATCGAACGCATTCGATTCGGCGGCCGGCTGACATTTGAGATCGATGTACCACCCGATCTTCTCGACATTCGCGTGCCGAATCTCACGCTGCAGCCACTAGTCGAAAACGCGATTGTGCATGGCGTCGGACCGCGACCCGGTCCTGGACGTGTCACGCTGCAGGCCATGCGTCTCGGAGAGACACTCCTTCTGCGCGTCGTCGACGACGGGTTGGGCCTTGAGCGCGCAAATGGACGCTCCGGACACGGCATTGGTGTCGGTAATACACGCGCGCGCCTCGCTGCGATCTATGGCGACACCGCGTCTTTGACGCTCAAACCTTCCGAATGGGGCGGTTGCGTCGCCGAAGTGCGACTCCCGCTGAATGTTCCCGCGCTCGTTTGAGCGGGTCTGCGGTGGCGTGAAGCAACGGTGGGGCAGGGTCCGTATGTCAAAGGGTAGACGTCCCCCCACCACCGAGGTCTGCCCGAATGCGCGTCCTAGTTGTTGACGACGAACCCCTCGCGCGCGAACGCATCGTGCGCTTGCTGACTGGCCGTCCACCAATCCGCGAAGTCATCGAAGCTCCTGACGGTCCCGCGGCTGTCGAAGTGATCAAGTCGCGCAAACCGGATCTGATGTTTCTCGACGTACAAATGCCGGGCATGGATGGATTCGGCGTACTGCGCTCCGTCGCGCCGGATCAACTTCCCGCAGTGGTATTCGTTACTGCGTACGACGCGCACGCACTGAAAGCCTTCGAAGTGCACGCGGTCGACTATCTGCTCAAGCCGTACGACAACGATCGATTCTGGGCCGCGTTCCGCCGCGCGAGTGACGCCGTCGCGATGCGCTCAGTACTCGGCGCAGGTCGCAAACTCGCGTCGTTGCTTGGTGAGATGGATGCAGGGCGTCCGCCGGTTGAATCCGCGGAGCCCGAGCCCGCGCGCCACCTCGAGCGCATCGCGGTGCGCGGCGATGGACGCATCTTCTTCATTCGTCCGAACGAAGTGGATTGGTGCGAAAGCGCCGGCAACTACGTGAAGCTGCACGTTGGCCGCGCGGTGCACGTGATTCGCGAAACGTTGCAGAACCTCGAGTCGCGTTTGGATCCGGGCACGTTCATTCGCATTCACCGCCGCCTGATCGTGAATCTCGATCGTATTCACGAACTCCAGCCGTGGTTTGGCGGGGACCAGATCGTGATTTTGAAGGACGGAGCGAGATTGCGATTGAGCCGGACTTTCCGGGAGAAGGTGGCGGAGCGATTGTTCGTGACCTCCTGAGGGTGACCGGGTCCGGGGTATGGGGTACCCGTCCCCCGTACCCCGTCCTCGGTCCCACCATGCGTCGATTCCTCTGCATCGCAACCGCCGCGCTGTTCGTCGCACCATCCGCTTCAGCGCAAACGGCCGACTCCGTCGCCATCATCGCAGTCGTGCAGAAGTTGTTCGACGGCATGCGCAAGAAAGACACGACGTCAATGCGCGCGCTGTTCGTGCCGCAGGCGCGCATGCTCGGCCTTCGCGGCGACAGCGCGGTGAGTGCAAGTCCTGTCGATGGATGGTTGACGAGCATCGCTCGCAATCCGACGGGACCGATGGCCGATGAAAAAACCTGGGGCTATGAAGTGCGCGTTGATGGCAACATTGCGCAGGCGTGGATGCAGTACGCCCTGTACGTCGACACAACGTTCCGGCACTGCGGTGTTGACGCGTTCGATCTCGTGAAGCTGCGCGGTGAGTGGAAGATCGTGTCGGTCATGGACACGCGTCGCACTACAGGGTGCCCGACGCCACCTGCCGGCGCGAGATAGCGAGCGGCCTCGCAGGTCCGTGGAGACCGAGCGCGAAGCACGCGGCGCGACGACGTCTGAGCCCCGAAACACCGCGCCGCATTGGCAAGTTGCTACACCGGTCGGCGCGCGCGTGCTTCGCGTGAGGAACGCGCGACGTTGTTGGGCGCCGCTAGAAACGCGGCGTTCGTACCGGCGGACGAATCGATTGCGCGACGAGAGCCGCTGACCCGGCGAGCAACGCAGCGTACGCGAGCGTCAACATGACGATCGATCGTTGCGGCACATCCATGATTTGTGCCATGAGTGAATCCACCGCGCCGATCGGGGCCGTGCGCGACATCCACGAGAGTAACGCGCCCCACGCCATTGCACCCGCGAACGCCGCGTAGATCACTGCTGCCCGCCGCGGCGTCGCCAGCGTCCACACGAACGCAACAACTGGCACCGTCCACCACCCGACGAACACTGTCGTAATGATCAGCGTCAGCGTGAACGCAATGAGGTTCGCGACCGCGCGCATCATCGGCCGCTCGGCGCAAGTGTGAGTGTTGCCGCGGTGTGCCGTTCACTGAGTTGCGACGGCGACGCGGGAATGCGCAACGAATCGAGTTCACCACGACGCCACGTCTCGATGCGATCGCGGTAGTGCGCGCTCACCGGATTCGCCGATTGTCCGCCGGGATAAATGCCCCACGCGCGAATCTCAGGTCCCATGTCGGTCACGAGACGCCAGCTCGCGCCGTGCGTGCCACTGCCGAAACTCGGACTGATGGTTTCGGGCCCCGATTGCACCGGGATGTCGATTGCTGACAGTGCAGGGAGACGAAGCGCATGCCAGATGTTGGCGTGACGCACGGCGGACCAGCGCCATCCGCCGTCGTACGCAGGACCGCGCGCGCGAATCGTTGAGTCGAGAGCACCGGCAAGCGCGGTGGTGAGTATCGCATCGCGCGTTTCACGCGCCGTTGTTGCGCGACGATCCCACCAAACACTGTTCGGTTCGCGCGTTAATGCCAGCAACACCTGATCCCACGGAGTTGCAACGCGACGCCCCGAGTCTGGCGCGAGTTCATCCCACGTCAAGCGAACGAGTTCGTCCATCGCAGCTTCAAACAACACGGCGCGTTGATTGTCGGGTGTGTAACGCCGATCCCATTCGCCGAGGAGTTTCGCAGCTTGCGAAAGCGTTGAGTCTCCGCGGCCGGCGCGTATCGCATTCTCCGCCGCCGACATGAACAGCGGCACGAACGCATCGGCGCGTGCACTGCCGGGATCGCTTTGCATCGCGCGCATTTTGTCCGCTGTCATGGCACGATCTGCCGACAACAGCGAATTGATGCGCATCGCGCGCCACGGCGAAACCCAATCAGCGCCGAGGTACGCGGGGAACGCGCGCGGATCAACCGGCTGTTGATTCGCGCTGACAACAAATCCTTGCGCGGGATCGATCGCTTGCGGCGCGTTGAGTGGAGTGATCCAGCCTTTCCAATCCGACGCGCTGGTGCTGCCGTCGAACAAGCGATCGCCGCGTCCATCGCCCGGTCGCAAGGGATATCGGCCCGTGCTACGAATGCCGATGTGTCCCACGCGATCGGAGACGATGAAGTTCTGCGCCGGCGAGTCGAATCCGTTCATCGCGCTGAAAAACTCTGCCACTGAACGCGAGCGTGTTGCCGCGCGAAACACGTCGAGGTCTGCCGATGGCTCGAGCACCATCCACCGGCGCGAGATCCATCGTGCGCCAACACGATTGAGCGGACCGCGGTGCGTGTAATACAACGTGTCCGTTGCAACCGTGCGGCCTGCCGGATCGCGATATGGTTCGACGGAGCGAACGAGATCGCGCCACTGACCATCGACACGGTAGCGCATCGGCGACGTCGAATCGTCGACGGTTTCCACGTAATAGTCCGCGACGTCCGCGCCAACGTTAGTCGCACCCCACGCAACATCGCGGTTGAGACCCAGCACAATCGATGGCGCGCCCGGGAACGTGACGCCGTACACGTCGAGTGAATCGCGCACCACGATGTGCGCCTCGTACCACACCGACGGCAGCGATAAATCGAGATGCGGATCGTTCGCGAGCAGCGCATGTCCGTTCGCGGATCGTAGCGGCGCAACCGCCCAATTGTTGCTCGCCTGACGTCCGTCGGTCACGTCGGGTATCGACGCGAGTACGCGCGCGAGTTCTGCGGCCGCGCTGTCAGGCTTTGGCGTGGGGAAAGCGCCTGCGGCGCGCGCTTCACCGTGTCGTCCGTTCGGTTGAATCGGTTCAACGATGTACGCGTCGCGCGGAAACAACGCATCAGTTGCTGCGCGACCAATGCGCGCTTCGACGCGCGCGCGCTTCACTTCAAAGTCCGACCACGCAAGCGTGTATCCCATGCGTACGAGCAGCAACATGGAATGCTCGGGCTGCCACCGCTGCGGTTGCGCATTGAGCAATCGATACTCGAGCGGTAGATCGGCGCCCGACATACCGTCGATGTACGCGTTCACGCCTTCCGCGTACGCGTCGAGTGTGCGACGCGCGAGCGTTGTCGTATCAGTGCCGGCGAACTTGCGCTTCGCACCCCACGGCAAACCAATGCGACGCGCGTCGCGATCCACGCCGAGTGCGCGCGCACCAACCAGCTCGGTCAGTGTGCCGGCCGCAGCGCGCGTTTGCAGTTCGAGCTGAAACAACCGATCGCGCGCAACGACGTAGCCGAGTGCGCGGACGGCGTCGAGTTCATTCGCGGCGAAAATGTGTGGCACACCGCGGTCGTCGTAACGAACGTCGACGGATGACGTGAGCGACGGAATCGAAATCGTCGCCTCGCGCGGATGCGTCGCATGTGTCGCCAGCGCCCACACACCGCGCGCCGGATCGAGCAGTGCGCCGAGCGGCGGCACGCGCCCGATGGGTCGCGCACCGATCCACATCGCGCCGGTCAGGACCACGGCGCCAAGCACGCCGGAAACAGTTCGTGAGCTCAACGATGTCGCGTGTTGACACTGACACAGGGCGTCCGTGGCCGCGGACATCCGCACCCGAACCGGACAGGGAACTTCAATCGCCGCAAGAACTTACGCGCTGGGCCCGGGGGGCGCAAACCGTGCTAACTAATGCATGCGGCACCAATTGCACATCGATCACGAACCCGACGACGGAGACTACATGAGCCGCACCCGCAGCATGGCATTGAGGGGCCCACTCGTTCTCGCCGCCTTCACATTTCCACTCATTACGACTGCGTGCGCCGTGCGCAGCGTGCAACGCATCGACACGGCGTCCACGACCGATCTCTCTGGCCGCTGGAATGACGCCGATTCACGCATGGTTGCCGACGCACTCATTGACCAGTCGCTCAGCGACTCCTGGCTTCGGCAATACTCGCGCGCGCACAACGGCGACGCACCGCCGATCATCGTCGGTGAGTTTCGCAATCGCACATACGAGCACATTCCAATCGGCACCTTCGTTCGCGACCTGGAGAACGCGCTAGTCAGTTCGTCCGATGTGCGCGTGGTGGCGAGCCGCCAGGAACGCGTCGAAGTGCGCGAAGAGCGCATCGATCAGCAAACCAACTCCGCTCCTGAAACGCGCGCGCGTCTCGCACGCGAACTCGGCGCCAAGTACATGTTGCAGGGCGACGTCCAGGCAATCGAAGATCGCGACGGACGCAATCGCGTGCGGTTCTATCAGATCGACGCAACGCTGATCGATCTCGAAACGAACGCGAAAGTCTGGGTCGGACAGCACAAGATCAAGAAGTTCATTCAGAAGGCGTACATCACAGGCTGAGGACGACGACGATGCTGCCGATCATGAAGACGGCAGTTGTTGTTGCGTGCATTAGCGCCGTCGGGTGCGGGCCGGGAGTTGTCGCGTTTGATTCGCGCACCGGCCCCGACGGCAGCGCCGCGCACGTGTGGGAGATTCGCACGGCGCTTGCGCGCGGTGACGATGGCGCGGCCAAGCGGCGTGTCGCACGCAAAGACGCCGGCGGCGGTGACGCATTGTTGCGCGAACTCGAGCGCGGCATCGTCGCGTATTACGCGGGCGATCTCGAAACCGCGACCACATCGTTCGAACGCGCGTACTGGCTCGACGACGCGCGCGAAACGCGATCGCTCTCGAGCGGCGTTGCTGCGCTCGTCACGAATGACATTGCGCTGCCGTACCGTCCCGGCGATACCGAACGCGCCATGCTGCACTATTTCGGCGCGATGGCGTGGACCGCACGCGGCCGCCCCGAAGAAGCGGCAGTTGAAGCGCGTCGCTTGAGCGCACACCTCGCACATCTCACGGACGTAAAGCGTCCGCTTGCGAGCGATCTCACCGCGACGTTGCACGATTTCACCGCCGCTGTGTATGCGGCCGCCGGAGATCACAACGACGCGGACGTCGCGCTGCGTTTGCGCGACCGCACGCTGAAAACGGATACAGTGAATGCCGACGACGCCGATGCGCCTTTGTGCGCGAATTGCGGTGAGCTCGTGCTCATGGTCGAGCGCGGGTTCGTGACGCATCGCGCCGGCCGGTCGCTTGGCGTCGCTATCGCCGACGGTGACATCGCCGCGGTTAGCAAACTCGATAACGATGCGTCGGGTCTTGGCGCCGCGATGCTGGCGCTCGATCGCGCGTCCACGCCGCGCTATTGCGGATGGAGTTCGCGTGCAATTTGCGGATATGATCGCCGTGCGTCGTTTGTAGGCGATTTCACGCTGATCAATGTTGCGTGGCCGGAACTCCGTGCACCGCGTCGTTCCATTGCGCCGCTGCAACTCGCCATTGGCGACAGCACGCTAGTGGTCGATGGTGG
Organism: Gemmatimonadaceae bacterium; assembly: GCA_035277145.1. Classification (GTDB taxonomy): domain Bacteria; phylum Gemmatimonadota; class Gemmatimonadetes; order Gemmatimonadales; family Gemmatimonadaceae; genus DASRAP01. The sequence goes on from DATELA010000070.1 coordinate 18,862, forward strand.
TGGCGGCGACATCTCATCGTCCGTTGCGGACGACTTTGGTCGCGATGCGCCCGCGCGCCTCGCGCGCGCTGCAGGGCGGGTGATTGCGCGTCAGCTCATGGTCGAAGCTGGTGAGAAAGCGTTCGACAAAGCCGACGATAGCAAGAAGCACAAAACGGCGTGGCGCGTGGCGGGCCTCGTTGCGTTCGTCGCCGCCGGTGCGAGCGCACTCGCAGAACGCGCGGACACGCGCTCGTGGGCGCTCGTGCCCGATCACCTGGTTGTGAAACGCGTGTGGTTGCCGGCCGGTGAATACACCGTTTGGCGCGACGCCGCCGGACATCGAACGTCGAAAGTGGTCGTGAAACGCGGCGCAACGTCAATCGCGTCGGTGCGCGACTGGGGAATGACCACCCCGGTCGTCGTCGCGACGCGTTAAGGCGTCTTCAGCGCGGCCGCGAATGCGCGCACAACATCCCCAGCCGGTACGATGTCGTGAATGTCTGCGACGCTCTTTCCCGCTTGCCAGTACTCATCGCCCACTTGTTCCGCGCGCAGCGATCGCTTCAAACCGTACGCTGCGCGCACCGCGTAAAACGAGCGCATCCACTTTTTGCTGCGTCGTCCGCGAAACAGCCAGCGTGACATTGGACCGACTTTTGTGCCGAGCCGTTTGATGTACGGTGTGTTGATCACGGCGACGGGAACGCCGGTCAATCGCTCAGTCAGTACGATGTCATCTTCGCCCGCATCGATGATGCCGCGTTTGTAGCCGTCGCTCGCGTTGCATTCGCGCGTCGCGATGAAGCGCGTTCCCATTTGCACGCCGGCGTAACCCATCGACACCATCCGCGCGAATTGCGCCGGCGTTGCAACACCACCAGCTGCCACGACCGGCAATCCCAGATCGCAAACGTCAGCGAGCAACTCCTCGGGAGTTTTGCCGCCCGCGTGTCCGCCCGCGCGGTTGTTCACGCCAATGAATCCGTCGACGCCACCGTCGCGCGCCTTGAGCGCCCATTTGCGTTCGGTGACATCGTGGTACACGATGCCGCCGACGGCGTGCGCGGCGTCGACGACCCACCGGGGATTGCCGAGTGACGTGATGAAAAAACGCACGCCTTCTTCGAGCGCGATGTTCACGAACTTCACGACGCGTTCGTGATAGGCGCGCGAACTCGCTTCGATGAGCGCGTTGAGTCCGATCGGTTTGCTCGTCAGCGTGCGGATGTAGCGCAGGCCCGCGCGGTATTCGTGTCCGTGCACGTACGTCAGCGACACCGGTTGCACGACCCCGATCGCACCGGCTTCTGACGCAGCCGCGACCAGCTCCGGATTGGAGCACGGATACATCGGACCGCAGATCAGCGGAACAGCGATGCCGGCGTGCGCAGCAAGCATGAACAGAGAGGATCGAGAAGCGAAACGAAGAAGTGAGAACGGAGTCGAGGAGAAACTAAGGAGCGGAGGGCCGACCTTCTCCTCCTGCCTTCTCTGTCTTCTCGGTCCTCACCACTGGGCCCTCATACTCGATTCTCGCTCCTCGCAGTTCCAAGCTTCCACGTCACCACAGCCCGTGCAACCACGTCCCCTGCTTCATCACGAATCGTCGCAATCGCGTCGTACTGCGTATCTCCGGTAACATCCGGCACGTCGCAATGCGCTTCAGCGGTGAGCGTGCCACGCGCTTTCTTCGTGTATTCCATGCGCAGCGACACCACGATGCCGCGAACGTCGCGGCGCAGCGCCGTCGTCATCGCGAGCCCGCTGGTCAGTTCGCCGAGGTTCGCGAGCGCGATCGCGTGAATGGATTGCAGATGGTTGCGAACGCGTCGCCGGTCGCTGATCTCGATGCGTGCACGCCCTGGTTCGAGCGACACCACGCGTGGCGCAATCGTCCCCGAATAAGGAACCCTTCGTCCCAGAAACCACGCAAACAGCTTGCGGCCTCCCGGCAACGGCGCGAGCCGGTTCCACAGCAAAACGAGTGAGTGTCCCGGCGCCGACATCGCGGGTAATCTGGAGCGAAGCGTCACCCTGTGCCATTTTTACGTGCACCCGGAACCGTCAGCGCCCATGCGTACTGTTCTCCTGACCCTCTCAATCGTTTCGCCGTTGATGTCGTCTCTCGCCGACGCCCAGCAAGCACGACCCACCACCGGACCTGTCCCACCCGTTGCCGAAAAACGGGCGAAGGTCGACACACTGCACGGTGACGTGCGGCGCGATGACTACGCGTGGATGCGCAACAAGGAAGATCCCGCGCTCATCAAATACCTCACCGACGAAAACGCGTACACCGACGCGATGACGGAGCGTACCAAGCCGCTCCAGGAACAGCTCTACAAGGAAATCCTCGGCCGCATCAAGGAAACCGACGAGCAAGTACCGGTGCTCGACAACGGCTGGTACTACTACACGCGCACGGAGCAGGGAAAGGCGTATCCGATTTACGCGCGCAAACGTTCGCTCGACGCCAAGGAAGAGGTGTACCTCGACCAGAACGAAGAGGCGAAGGCGTACAAGTTCTATCAGCTCGGCGGGATGGAAGTGAGTCCGGATGGAAACTTTCTCGCCGCGCTCGTCGACACGAACGGCTACGAAGACTTCTCGCTCCGCGTGCGCGATCTGCGCACGAATGAATGGTTGCCCGATCGCGTCGAGAAACTGAGCTGGGGTCTCGCGTGGGCCAGCGACAACAAGACGGTGTTTTACGTCAGCGGCGACAGCGCAAAGCGCCCCGAGAAAGTCTGGCGTCATGTGGTCGGATCGTCGACAGCATCCGACGTTGCCGTGTACCACGAACCAAACGTGCTCTTCAACGTCAGTATTTCGCGCGCGCGCAGTGGCGCGTACGTGTTCATTCAGGCGGGCAGCTTCACGCAGGACGAATGGCGCGCAATCGATGCGTCAAAGCCAACGACGGCGCCGGTGGTCATTGCGGCGCGCAAACCCGGCGTTGAATACACCGTCGAACACGGTGGTGGCTTCTTCTACATCACGACCAATCGCGACAACGCCGTCAATTTCAAAGTGATGCGCGCGCCCGTCGCGACGCCGTCCGTGTGGGCCGAGTTCATTCCGGTGCGTGCGAACGCGTTCGTCGAAGGCATCGATGTGTTCAAGGATTGGATGGTGCGATCGGAACGGCGCGATGGACTGCGCCGGCTCGTTGTGCGCCAGACGGCGAGCGGTGACGAGCACGAAGTTGCGTTCCAGGACGCCGCGTACGGCGTCTTCCTCGAGCAGAATCCTGAGTTCGACACCAAGCTCGTGCGGTTCACGTACTCGTCGCTGATCACACCGCCGACGGTGTACGACTACGACATGAGCTCGCGCCAGCGCGAACTCAAGAAGCAGCAGGAAGTACTCGGCGGATACGATCCATCGCAGTACACGGTCGAACGCCGTCGCGCGACGACATATGACGGATCCGCGAGTGTGCCGATCTCCATCGTGTACAAGAAATCGGTCAAGCTGGATCGCACGAATCCGTTGCTGTTGTACGCGTACGGATCGTATGGCTCCACGACCGAGCCGACGTTCAACTCCGCGCGCTTCTCGCTGATCGATCGCGGATTTGTTTTTGCCATTGCACACGTACGCGGCGGACAGGAGATGGGCCGCAGTTGGTACGACAATGGCAAGATGCTCAAGAAGATGAACACCTTCACGGATTTCCGTGACGTCGCCGACTTCCTCATCGGCGAAGGGTACACATCACCGAACAAACTGGTGATTCACGGCGGCAGCGCGGGCGGCCTGCTGGTTGGCGCAGTCGTGAACATGAACGTCGAGAAGTATCGCGCGGTTGTTGCCGATGTCCCGTTTGTCGACGTCATCAACACGATGCTCGATGCATCGATTCCACTCACAGCGCAGGAGTGGGAGCAGTGGGGCAATCCCAACAAGCGCAATGAGTACCGCTACATGTTGCAGTACTCACCGTACGACAACGTTGTGCCGAAGCCGTATCCGTCGATGCTCATCATGAGCGGCATCAACGATTCACGCGTCGCGTTCTGGGAACCGTCCAAGTGGGTCGCGAAGTTGCGCGTAAACAACGTGTCGCAGAATCCGATTCTGCTGAAGATGAACATGGATTCCGGGCACGGCGGTTCGTCGGGGCGCTACGACAGATACAAAGAGACAGCGTTCCGGTACGCATTCATGCTGGATGCCGTCGGCTTGGCGGGGACGGCTCAATAGGGGTGAGGGGTGGGGGGTGAGGGGTGAGGTCACCCCCTCAGTCACCCTCTAACCCCCTCACCCCTCACCCCTTACCCCTCACCCCTAGTCTCACCAGTAGGGGGTAAGGTTAGGCGTGCTTCGCAGCCTGGAGCTCCGGCCCGGCTACTGAGGGTTAAGGTTCCCCCGTGCGCCTCGGCGATCTGTCGCGAGAGCACGAGCCCGATGCCAGTGCCGCCGGGCTTCGTTGTAAAAAACGGCACGAACAAGTTTGATGTCTCAGGTAGTCCTGGTCCGTCGTCATCGACGACGAGTGTGAACGCACCGCGATCGCGGAACCATCGCACACGCACGCCGCCTTTTGTTGTCAGCGACGCATCGACCGCGTTCTTGATGAGATTGATCAGCAACTGGTCGAGCTGATCTTCGTCCGCGTTGATCAGAATGTTCGGGCCGGGAACGATGTTCACCGGCAACCGCGTCTCGAGCCGCGCGACGCGTTGCACCCACAACATCACCGACATCGGCGCTGGTCGCGGCGGCGGCATCTTCGCCAGTTGCGTGTACGACGCGAGGAATCGCGACAAGCCTTCGCCGCGCGAACTGATGACGGCGAGCCCGCGGACGAGGTCGTCGTGCAGCGGCGTATCCGACGGCGATCGTCGCAACAATTCCTGCAGACGCTCGGCGAGTGATTTGATCGGCGTCAGCGAATTGTTGATCTCGTGGCCGAGCACGCGCACGATGCGCTGCCAGGCGACGCGTTCTTCTTCGCGCAGCGCGCGACTCACGTCCGCGAGCACGACAAACTGGTGCGGGCGTCCGCCCTGACGAAAATCCCCGCGCCGCAAATCCCATCGCGCGCGGTTGCCGCCCAGCGCGAGCTCCTCGACGCGCGGCACATCGCCTTGCAAGCATGATTCGAGCCCCAGTTCTTCCGCTCGACGACCGAGCAATCGTTCCGATGGCTGTCCAAGCATCCGCTCGCCGCTCGCGTTGATGACACGCAGCGCGCGCGTGTCATCGAACGCGAGCACCGCGACGTCGATCTCGGCCATCACGCGGCGCAACAACGACGTCGCCTCGAGCGAACCAAGCCGGCGCTCGCGCAACTCTTCCATCAACAGGTTCACTTCGAGTAAGGCGAGGCCCAGTGCGTCATCCGCCGTCGCACGCCGCCCGCGCAACGAATAGTCCTGTTCGCGAATTGCCGCGAGCATGTTCGACAACGTTTGCAGCGGACGTACGACGCGTTCGCGAATCGCCAGCGAGAACCCCAGCCAGCACAGCGCAAGCACGACCGTGATCGTCCACTGCGTGCGCGTTGCGAGGTCACCGGCCCAGGTCAGCCACAGCGCGACGACGAGCGCCGGCACCGGAGCGATGAGCGCGAGTCGAGTGACTTGTTGTTCGTGCGAACTCATGCGGTACGCTGCCGGTGGCAGCGCCTAGAGCCCATGCTTCTCCAGCCGGCGATACAGCGCGCTGCGCGACAACCCCAGTGCATCCGCAGCTCGGCTCACGTTGCCTTCATAACGATCGAGCGCCTTCGTGATCAGCACGCGCTCCACTTCTTCGAGACTCAGATCTTCGAGCCGCGTTGCCGTTGGACCGTTCGACCCGCCAAGCGCGAGGTCTGGCGCGCGCACGGCGTCGCCTTCGGCGAGCAAAACTGCGCGTTCGATCGCGTGCGCAAGCTCGCGAACGTTGCCCGGCCACGAATACGCGAGCAGCGCGCGCACGGCGTCCGGATGAAACGAGCGAACAGCGCGATTGTATCGCGTCGCAAATACCGAAAGGAAATGCGCGGCTAGCAACGGGAGATCATCACGACGGTCGCGCAAGGGCGGAAGCTTGATCTCGACCGTATTGAGGCGAAAGAACAAATCCTCTCGAAAACGTCCGCCCGCCACTTCCGCGCGGAGGTCCGCATTCGTTGCCGACAGAATGCGCACGTCGACGCGGCGCGTCTTGGATGAACCGACGCGTTCGAGTTCGCCCGATTGCAACACGCGCAACAGCTTCGCTTGCTGCGCGAGCGACATGTTCGCGATTTCGTCGAGCAGGAGCGTGCCGCCGTCGGCGAGTTCAAATCGGCCGATGCGATCGTTCTTCGCGTCGGTGAACGCGCCCTTGGTATGTCCGAACAGTTCACTCTCGAACACACCGTCCGCGAGACCGCCGACGTTGACCGTGACCATCGGCCGTGACGCGCGCGGTGACGCAGCGTGCAACCATTGCGCGACGACTTCCTTTCCGGTGCCGTGTTCGCCCGTGATGAGCGCGTTTGCACCCGACGGTCCAATCCGCTCCATCAACTTGAGCACCGGCTGCATCACCGCTGACTGCGCGATGAGTTGCGGTGCACCAGACGGACGCAGCGCGAGGTTCTCGCTTTCGAGTCGCTGACTCTTTCGCAGCGCCCGTCCAAGTTCGACCTGCGTGCGAAGTACGTGCAGCACGCGCGAATTGTCGAACGGTTTCTCGATGTAATCGCGTGCGCCGCGGCGCAATGCTTCCACCGCGCCTTCAATGCTGCCCCACGCCGTCATCACGACGACGGGTAGCGTCGCATCGAGATGCTGCAAGCGCGACAGCAGATCGAGTCCTTCGACGCCGCCTGTCGTATCGCGCGTGTAGTTCATGTCCATCAGCACGGTGTCGTGATCGCGCGCGCTGACGGCGTCAATCACACCGTTCGGCGATGTCACCGCTTCGACATCGTACCCCTCGCTGCGCAGCAACAACCGCAACGCTTCGAGCACGTCGCGATCGTCGTCGGCGATCAGGATGCGTGTTGGGGTACTGGCCATGGCGTGAAGCTTACGCGCGAGGCGCGCGAGGGTCTATCAATCCTCCACGACCCAGCCGTCTTTCAGGTTGACGATCCGGTTGCCGTACGTCGCGTTGAGCTCGGAGTGCGTCACCTGAATGATCGTGGTGCCTTCGCCGTTCAGCTTCTTGAACAGTTCCATGATCTCCTTGCCCTGCGCGGAGTGCAGGTTGCCCGTCGGCTCGTCGGCAAGGATCAGCGACGGCTTGTGAATCATGGCGCGCGCGACGGCGACCAATTGTTGTTGGCCGCCAGATAACTGCGACGGATACAGGCCTTTCTTTGCGACCATCCCAAAGCGGTCGAGCGTGTCCGCCACAATCGACTGCCGCTCGGATTTCTTGATGTCGCGATACGACAGCGGGATGTCGAGGTTCTCCGCGACTGTGAGGTCGTCGAGCAAGTGGTACTGCTGAAACACGAAGCCGACATACTGTTTGTGCAGCGCAACGCGCCGCTTGTTGTCGAGTTTGTGTACCGCGTTGTCGTGCAGGAAGTACTCGCCCGTCCACGCGCCGTCGAGCATGCCGAGCACCGCGAGCAGCGTCGATTTCCCCGCGCCCGACGGGCCCATGATCGTCACGAACTCGCCCTGCTTGATGTCGAGCGAGATGCGCCGGAGGACGAACGTTTGTCCGCCGGCGGTGGGAAAGGACTTTTCGACGTTCCTGAGCGAGATCATTGACGGGTCTATTCAGTTCTGAGCGCAATGAGCGGATCGACTTTGGCCGCGCGACGAGCAGGCACAAAGCTAGCCACCAGCGCGATCAAACCTAGAATGCCGCACGCGCTCGCGAAGGTAATCGCGTCTGTGGCCCGCAAACCGAACAGCAACGTGCCGAGCAACTTGGATACCGCGAAGCTCAAGCCGACGCCGATAACGCCCCCAATGAGTGTCAACCCGAGTCCCTCGCGCACAAACGCACCCACAACGTCCGCCGATCGTGCACCAAGCGACATCCGAATACCGATTTCGCGTGTGCGTGTGGCCACGCCCTGCGAGATCACGCCAAAGATCCCGAGCGCCGCGAGTGTAATGGCGAGTGTGCCGAACACCGCGAGCATTCCGGCACCCGCGCGTTGTCCGTCCACAGTCCCCGCGAGATTCTCATCGAGCGACGCGATACGGAACAACGGCAGGTTCGCGTCGAGCCGGCGGAATACGCCCGTTGCGGCGTCGATTGTCGTTTTCGTGTCCGCTGTTCCGCGCGCGACGAGCGTGACGTCGCCGGCCAAGTCCGCTGTCGTGGCAGGTACCCACAAGTGACTGAGCGCGCGCGTCTCAGCGAGTGTGCGATACTTGCCGTCGCGTACAACGCCGATCACTTCACGCAATGATCCGCTGCCGAAGTTGATGCGCTTGCCGAGTGGGTCTTCGTTCGGCCAGAACTCACGCGCGAGCGTTTCGTTGATCACCATGACACGCGCACCCGCCGCGACTTCCTGGCGCGTAAATGCGCGTCCGCGCACGAACGGAATGCGCAGCGTACTGAAGAAATCCGCGGTCACCATGCCGAATTGCGATGTGAGGTAATCGCCGTCGGCTGCGCCTTCGCGCTGAATCGTGCTGTTCATGCTGCGGCTGCTCAGCGGAATCACATTGGCAAGCGCTGCCGCTTCGATGCCGGTCGTCGCCGACAGTTCGTCGAGCAGCCGCATCTGAAATGCGTTGATGCGTTCGTCGGTGTAGCCCTGCGCGCGCAAATCGAACGCCATCGCAACTGTGTTGTGTGCCTCGAAGCCGGGGTTGACGCTCAGTGCTTTTGTCAGACTGCCGACAAACAGTCCCGCGGTAATCAGCAGCAACAACGACACCGCGACCTGTCCGACGACAAACGTGTTGCGCAGGTAATGTCGCGTGCGGCCGACGCGTAGCGTGACGCTTTCATTCTTGAGCGCCGGCGTCAGCGTGTCGCGCGTGACCGAGAGTGAGGGCAACAACCCGAACAACACGCCAGCCGCAACGGACAACACGAACGTTGCGATGAACACGCGAATGTCCGGTACGAGCGCCGGCGCAACATCGGGTGGCACGGCGGCAACCTTCGTGATGATCGCAGTCAACCAGCTGGAGACGAGCGTGCCGACACCCGCCGCGGCAATCGCAAGCAACACACACTCGGTCAGCAGCTGACGCACCAGACGCGCACGCGACGCGCCGAGTGCGCGGCGCACCGCGAGTTCCTTGCGCCGCCGCATGCCGCGCGCGACGAAAAGATTCGCGACGTTTGCGCATGCGACTGCGAGCACGAGCAACGGCACAACCATGATCAAGCCAAGTATCGGTGCGGCCTCGGCGCGATTCGCTGGATCGAGGCCGCCCGCGAGCGGCGTGACTACGAGCGTGCGCCGGTCATCAGGTGGCGTGCTGTCTGGCTCGAGGCGTGGTGCCACAACGATCGCCTCGCTCGCCGCTTGCTCGACGCTGCGGTCAGACTTCAATCGCGCGACAGTACGCAGCCAACCCGAGTTGCGCCCCGTCAGCATCCAGTCGCTATCGGGAAACACGGCGGCGACCGATGCAACGGGGAGCCACACACTCGTCGCGTCCCCGAGCGAAATACCGGTGAATCCCTTGGGTGCAACACCGACCAACGTGAACGGTTGCGCGTTGATGACGACCTGCTTGCCGACAATTGTCGAATCGCCGCCGAATCGTGCCATCCACGTCGCGTGACTGATCACGGCCACCGGTGGTCCACCAGGCGCGTCATCGCTGGCGTGCAGCGTGCGCCCAAGCGCCGGTCGCAGTCCGAGTACGTCGAAGTAATTGCCCGACACCGCGAGCCCGCGCATGCGCTGCGGGTTGTCGCCGCCAAGCGAGATCTCGAGCGATCCGTATGTGAGTACGCCGGTGTACGACCGCGTGAACTCCGCAAAATCCTTGTACCGCGGGTACGACCAGCTCGTGAATCGTCCGCGCTGTTCGTTGCGCAGCGCGACCCACACGAGTTGCCCCGGCTCAGACGCCGGCGCCGGCTTGAACAGCGTCGCGTTGATCAAACTCAGCACGGACATGTTTGCGCCGATGCCAAGTGCGAGCGTCAGAATCGCGATGATGCTCATGGAACGGTTCGCGACCAGCTGACGATACGCGTAGCGAAGGTCCTGCAGAAAAGTGTCCATGGAATTCCTCAGTCGTTGCGAAGCGCAACCATGGGATCGACGCGCGCAGCGCGTCGCGCAGGCAAGTACGTCGCCACCAGCGCAACTGCGCCGAGTGCAGCAGCAACGGCGACGAGAATCGAGAGGTCACGCGGGCCGACGCCGAACAGCAGCTTCGATAACAAGCCGGACAGTGCTAGTGCCGCGACGAGTCCGCCGCCAAGCCCGAACGCCGTCAATGCCGCGCCTTCTCCGAGCACGAGCGTGCGAATCGTGGCGCTGTCTGCGCCAAGCGCCATGCGCACGCCAATCTCCGGTGTGCGTTGTGCAACCGCATAGCTCAGCACACCATGAATGCCGACCGCGGCGAGCAACAACGCGACGCTTGCGAACGCGATGAGCACGAACATCGTAAAGCGCTGTTGTCCAACCGAATTCGCAACAGTCGTCGATAACGGCTCGACGCCGAACAACGCGAGTTGCGGATCGAGTTCGCGCGCAATGCTGCGCAGCGATCCCGCGAACGCGGACGGATCGCCAGCCACGCGCACAAGCACGCTGAAGTTCCCGCTGGGCGATGGCACTTGCAAAACCGGCAGATAAACCGCCGGCGGCGTCGCGTTCTGCAACCCCTGGAACTTCTCGTTCGCGATGACGCCGACAACCGTGCGGTTCGCGCCCCAGAGATTGATTTGTTGGCCAATGGCATCGCGCCCACCAAAGAATCGTGCGAGCGCGGCTTCGTTCACCATGGCAACCGGTGGCGCCGCGCCGTCATCCGACGAGGTGAACCCGCGTCCACCGCGCAGCGCAACACCCATCGTTTCGCGATAGTTCGCACCCACCATCCGAATGGACGGCTCGGGCCAATTCGCAGCCTCGGCCTCACGCCCAACAACACGGATCGAACTTTGCGAACCCGCATCCATCGGGTGATAACCCGCAATGCTGATCGCTTCCACACCCGGGAGTGCGCCGGCGCGCGCTTGCAGCTGCGTATTGAACTGGTGTACCTGCGTCCAATTCGGAAACACAGCGAAGTCGCGCGGATATCGGCTCGCCGGCAATTGATACTCTGCCTTGAGCACACCGCCGGCGTGGAACCCCGCATCGACTTGCTGCAGCCGCCACAGGCTCTTGATCAACAATCCGGCACCCACCATCAACAACGTTGCCATCGCCAACTCGGACACGACGAGTGCGCGGCGGAACCGGCGATGTTCGCGGCCCGACGAACCCGCGCGTCCCCCCGCGGCGGCGAGCGCGGCCTGAATGCGCTGTCCGCGCGCCTGCAATGCGGGCAACAAGCCAAACGCGAGTGCAACGAGCATCGACGCCGCGACTGTAACGATGAGTACGCGAGCGTCGATAACGACTTCATCAATACGTGGCAAGCTCGCCGGTGCGAGCGCGCGTAATGCTTCGACGCCGCTGAGCGCGATCACGAGCCCGAGCGCCGCACCAGCGGCGGTGAGCACCGCGCCTTCGATCAAGAACTGTTGCGTGAGTCGCCGAACACCTGCGCCGAGTGCGACCCGCACGGTGACCTCGCGAAAACGCGCGGACGCACGCACCAGGATGAGATTCGCGACGTTCGCGCATGCCACAAGCAACACGAGCGCAACCGCGACGAGCAACGTTACGAGTGCGGTGCGCACCGGACCAAACACCACCGATGACATCGCTTCGATGTTCACGCCACGTGCGACGTTGGCATTGGGATACGCGCGCTCGAGATCAGCCGCAATCGCATCCAGTTCTTGTTGCGCCGAAGCTCGCGTTGCGCCGTCGGCAAGTCGCGCGACCTGAATGAGCAGATGATTGTCTCGCGGTGCCGCGGAGAAATCCGTGCGCGCGCCAAACCACACGTCCACGCGCGTTCGGCCACCGCGTTGCGCAAAACCTTTTCCGTAGTCGGCAGCCGCGAGAATCTGGAGCACGCCGAAATCCGCCGACGCGGGCATGACACCGGCCACCGTCCAGTCCACGTCATTGATGCGTAGCGTTTTTCCCGCGACTGCGCGATCGCGTTCGAACAAATCGGTCCAGAGTGCTTCGCTGATCAGCACTGCCTGCGGACCATTCGGTGCCATTTCCGCGCTGTCGAGGATGCGGCCGGCGATGGGACGCACGTCGAGCATCGACAGAAAACCGGAGCTCACCGCGAGTCCTGCAACGCGACGCGGGTCCGCGCCTTCGCGCGTAATGCTCCGCTCGATCGCGACAAACCCCTCAATGTGCGAAAGCGTTTTGCTCCGCTGCTTGAAGTCGACGAAGTCGGGAAGGGATGACGGTTCGTGCGTCGTGCCCGTGCGCCGGTCTGTTTCCCACAGCATCACGAGCCGGTTCGCGTCGGCGATCGGCGCACGTCGCAACAACACGCCGTCGACGATCGTGAAGATCGCCGTCGTTCCACCAATGCCGAGTGCAAGCGTGATCACGGCGGCGGTGGTGAACATTGGCGCGCGTGCCAGCGATCGAAGTGCGAAACGGAAATCCTGCATCAATGAGTCGATCATGGTCGTTTCCGGACGCGCCTCCGGCGGGCGCGCGTGTCGGCGCGCCTTTCGGAAGGCTGTGTTGTCTACAGGTTTTGCGAGCCCTGAGTGTACGGCTCAGGGCTCACGGCGCAGGGCTAGTGCTTGGCCGCTGCTGCCGTCGTTTCGTCCACCACTCGGCCGTCGAACAAATTCACTGACCGGTCCGCGTGCTGCGCGTATCGCGGATCGTGTGTGACCATGCAGATCGTCGCGCCATTGCGATGCAGCTCGCGAAGCAATTCCATCACCGCTTCGCCGTTCGTTGAATCGAGGTTACCGGTCGGTTCGTCCGCGAGCAGAATCGCCGGGTCGCCGGCAACCGCGCGCGCAACCGCGACGCGCTGTTGCTGACCGCCGGAGAGTTGCGCCGGATAGTGCTTCACGCGGTGCGACATGCCGACGCGTTCGAGCGCGGCGTGCACGCGCTCTTTGCGCTCGTTCGAGCTCATGCCGCGATACGTGAGCGGCAACTCGACGTTCTCGTACACGGTGAGATCGCCGATCAGGTTGAACGCCTGGAAAATGAATCCGATCTGACGGTTGCGAACGCGTGCGCGATCCGACGCGTCGAGCTTTGCGACCGCGTGACCGTCGAGCGTGTATTCGCCGTCCGTTGGCGTGTCGAGCAAACCAAGCAGCGAGAGCAACGTGGTTTTGCCGCAACCAGACGGTCCCGAAATGGCGACGTATTCGCCTTGCTTGATGTCGAGGTGCACGTCAGCCAGCGCGTGCGTCTCGACTTCGTCCGTGTAGAAAATCTTCTTGATGCCTTCGAGCTTGATCAGGGATTCGCCGTTCGTCGCCATCGAGTTCTCCGGTTTGAACTACTTGATTCGTACGCGGTCGACGTTGTCGTACGCGTCCATTGCTGAAAGGATTACGCGATCTCCAACCTGGAGACCGTCCAGAATCTCCACCGTGTTCACTGAGCTCCGTCCAAGCCGCACCGTGATACGAACGGCGTAGTCACCACCTTCGACGTACTTGAACAATCCGACGGGCCCCGTTGCTGCGCCAGACACTGGGCGGCCGGTATACAAAACGTTTGTCAGTTTCTCGAGCTCGACGGTTCCGTCGATGCTCAGATCGGGCACCGCGCCCGCGGGCAATGCACCTTCGAGCGCGACGTCGATCAGTACGGATCCGCCCGTTGCAGTCGGATCCTTGCGCGACACGCGTCCTGGAATGACGCCGTTGCGCGTATCGATCGATGCGATCTGCCCGATATTCACGTCGCGCGCCTGCGATTCCGGAATGCGCAGCACTGCTTTGAGTTTTCCGGGCTGCACGATCATGCCGACCGTCTGACCCGACACGACCCATTGGCCGGGTTGCAGCGTTTGATCCTGGCGCAGCACGCCGGCTTCGGTCGCACGCACGATCAAGGATTGCAATCGCGTGCGTTCGTTTGCGGCAATCGCCTTCAGCGCTTCGACGTTGGCCGCCGCGACCGCCAACTGCGAATCCGCGGCCTGAATCGTCATCGCGAGTTGTTCCGACGCGACGCGGAAACGTGTTGCCGCTTCTTCCGAGGTCGACTTGATGCGGTTCAGTTCGAACTGCGGCATCAACTTCAATCGGAACAGTGAATCCGCTTCCGATGCGCGCTGCTGCGCGTCCACGTTCGCGGTCTTCGCTGATGCGAGCGATACCTCTTGTGAGAATCGTTGCGACGTCAGCGCATTGCGCAGCGTCGCGAGATTGAGTTGTTCCTGCCGAACCGCTTGCTCAGCCCGCATCATCGCGATTTCCTGATCCGGACTCGACATCTCGAGGATGACTTGTCCCGGTACCAGATTCGCGCCCGCCAATGCGGCGATGCGAACGACGCGGCCGTTCGCTTGCGGAGTGATGTACACGATGCGTTCGGCGACAAGCGTACCCGGTCCGCGAACCTCGCGAACGATGTCACCGCGACTGACGGTGTCGGTGAGAAGATTCTCACCTTCGACCGATGGGGCAGCCGGCTTGAGATTGGAAAGGCCCCACGTGGCCGCCGCGATCGCAACTACCCCGAGGGCAATTCCGATGTTACGGCCGGTTTTCTTGCGTGGTGCGCGAACGATATCCAAGTGAGTCCTCGCTGAACTGTGGCCCGTTATGCTGTCGTATCTAGGGGCAACTGGCGTGCCACCGCAAGCAGCGACTAACGTCCGGTAACTACCGCGCGCACAACGGGTTGAGTTTCAGCGTTGGACACCCGCTTCGTCACAATCGTTCGGAAGCGCGAACGAGTGTCCCAATAGCGGACAGTCCACACCTCGATCTACCGGTCGCGCGGACTCACTGCGGCTACCCGGCGAAGACTTACCCCGCCGGAGCCCGTTTCGATGGTTACGGTGGCGCGACCATCGCCAATGGTGCCGTGCAACTCGTTGCGACGGACTCGGCCGCTCCGGAGTTCGAAGTCACTGTCGATTCCGCCACTCCCCGTGGATACATCGAGCTGCGCGCCGAAATTCGCCGGTAACGTGAGTGTGACGTTCCCCGACCCGGTGTCGATGTCGACGTCGGTCGCGTCTGAGAGCAACGCAGCGCGCGTGTTGCCGCTGCCGGTGTCCATGCGAACCCGGCGCGCTGATACCGCGGTGACGTCAATGTTGCCGGAACCGGTATCGATCGAGAGGTCCTGTGCACGCAAGTCCGCACCACGAATGTCGCCCGAGCCGGCGTCGACGCTGATCGTTGCTCCGTCAACGCGATCAAAGCGCACGCTGCCGGAGCCCACGTCGACCGACAAATCTCCTGCGTGTCCATCGACGGTCACATCGCCCGAACCGCCGTCGAGATTGAGCGTACCGCGTGTGTCGCGCGTCGTGACGCGAGACGAGCCCACGTCCACAAAGAGCGACGCATCGACACCATTCACGTCGACATTGCCAACCATGTGCGTGATCTGCACGTCGCGTCCTGCGGGAACGAGAATGCGCAGGTCCGCCCACGCTTCCGCGCCGTCGCCGCGATCAGAAACCGTGACCTGGCGCCCGCGGAACCAGCCCCCACTGCCGCCGCCGCGACAATCGTTGCGATTGAGCGAACTGTTGGTGTTGAAGCGCCCGCCTCGTGCGCGATAAATGATGCGCTCGTTGGGAAACACGACACACAGCGCGGTGCGTCCATCGATCGTGCGCTGTTCGACGCGAAGTTCGCGCGCGTCCGCGCCGCCGCGAATCACTTCAACCGTCACCGCCGATCCCGTCCCGCGCTCGACCGTAATCGAACCGGCGATGTTGTAAATCGCGACGCGACTGCCTTCCAACGAAACACGATCCGACTGTTGCGGCGTGCGCGAAAACGGTATCGCGGCGGCAACGATAAGTGCGCTACGAAGCATGGACATCGCCGGGCTCCAGGGTGCTGGTATGGACTTCACGTGCGAAGGGCCATACGTCAGACACCCGGCGTGGGTGCCACCGTTTGAAAACCCCTAGGCGATCGACTTCACCTCGGCGACGAGCTTGGTCATCGATGCCTTGGCGTCGCCAAACAGCATCCAGGTCTTCGGCGCATAAAACAGTTCGTTCTCGATACCGGCGAAGCCCGCGCTCATCCCGCGTTTGAGCACGATGCAGCTCTTCGAATGATCTGCATTGAGAATGGGCATGCCGTAAATCGGCGACGACGTATCCGTACGCGCGCCGGGATTCACAACGTCATTCGCGCCAATCACGAGCGCGACATCGGCCCGCGTGAACTCGTCATTGATCGCTTCCATCTCGTACAACTTGTCGTACGCAACGTTGGCTTCCGCGAGCAACACGTTCATGTGGCCAGGCATGCGTCCAGCAACCGGATGCACCGCATAGCGCACTTCGCCGCCACGTTTTTCAATGAGATCAGCAAGCTCGCGTACCAGATGCTGCGCCTGCGCGACCGCGAGACCATAGCCCGGGACCACGATGACGAGTTGTGCGTACGCGAGTTGGAGCGCCGCGTCTTCCGGCGTAATCGACTTTACGCTGAGTCCTTCCGCACTCTTCGAACTCTTGCTCGGCCCCGCACTCATGAACGCGCCGAACAACACGTTATTGAGAGAACGATTCATCGCGCGACACATGATCTGACTCAGAATGATGCCGGCCGAGCCGATCAATGAGCCGCTCAGAATCAGAATTGGATTCTCGATGACGAATCCAACCATCGCTGCCGCAATGCCCGCAGACGAATTGAGTACGGAGATCACCACCGGCATGTCCGCGCCGCCAATCGGCAGTACGAACAACACGCCCAACAACAAAGAGAGTGCGACAGCGGCGTAGAACGGCGCGAGCGGCGGATCGAACGCAAACACTTGTACGACCGCTGCGGCGATCATCGCGAGTACGACCGCGCCCGTAACCACCGGCATCCCCGGGAACAGCATCGGTTTGCCCGGCATGATTTCGTGCAGCTTTGCGAACGCGATGATGCTGCCCGAGAACGTCAATCCACCGACGGCAATCGAGACTTGCGTCGCGATACCAACGGTCGTCGACATCGGCGTCACGAGCTGAACAGACCGGATGTACTCCGCGCACGCGACGAGCAATGCTGCGGCGCTTCCGATGCCGTGCAGCAACGCAACCAGCTGCGGCATTTCGGTCATCTTCGCGCGCTGTGCCATGAACGCGCCAATCACTGATCCAATGCCAGCGCCGATCAGAACGGTCGTGTACGACACGATCTGACGGTCGATGAGCGTCGCACCAATCGCGATCGCCATGCCCCACGCTGAAATCGTGTTGCCTTGCCGCGCGGTTGCCGGTGAATTCAGGCGTTTGAGACCAATGATGAACAGCGCGGCAGCGACGAGATACAAAACGACGGTGAGAGTGCTCATTGCGTCTTCTCGTCCTCTCGCCCTCTCGTCCTCTCGTCCCCGCCTTTCTTGAACATGCCGAGCATGCGACCGGTCACCGCGTAGCCACCGACAACGTTGATCATCGCGAATACGCACGCGAAGAAGCCCATCCACTCGGCGAGCCGCCCGTGCCCCGAGCCGGCAATGATGATCGCGCCGACCACGCTGATGCCGCACACTGCGTTCGCCGCCGACATCAGTGGCGTGTGCAACGTGGGCGGGACACGTCCGATGAGCTCAACGCCGAGGAACGTCGCGAGCACGAACATCGTGATGTAAGCGAGAAACGGATCCATTATTTCTGCGTCCGTGTGGAACCGGCGTGCGTCATGGCCATCGCGCCGGTGATTTCGTCGTTGAGATCGATGTTGATCGCGCCGTCTTTGGCGACGTGTTGAACGAACGTCAGCACGTTGCGGCTGAGCATCTGCGATGCATGCGTGGGCAGTAACGCGGGAACGTTGGTCGGCCCGATCACCGTGACGCCGCCGTGCTGCACCGATTCGCCTGCCTTCGTGACATCGCAGTTGCCGCCCGTCTCTGCGGCGAGATCAACGATTACCGAGCCGGGCTTCATGCGTTCCACCATCGCGCTCGTGATCAGTCGCGGCGCGGGCTTGCCCGGCACCTGCGCGGTGGTGATCACGAGGTCCTGGTCGGGAAGGTGTTTCGCGAACAGCACCTGGATTTGCGCGAGTTCGTCGAGCGTCGATTGCCGCGCGTAGCCCCCCGCGGCTTCGGCTGATTCCGCAACGGCTTCGCTGGCCACGAACGTCGCGCCCAGTGAGAGCACTTGCTCCTTCGCAGCTGGACGCACGTCGAACGCGCTCACCAGCGCGCCGAGCCGTCGCACCGTCGCGATCGCCTGAAGTCCAGCCACGCCCGCACCCACGACGAACGCCTTTGCCGGCGGAACCGAGCCGGCTGCCGTGGTGAGCATCGGCATGAACTTGCCGAGCGCGTCAGCGCCGATGAGCGCTGCCTTGTAGCCCGCCACGGTGCTTTGCGACGAGAGCGCGTCCATTGATTGTGCGCGCGTAATTCGCGGCACCAGTTCGAGCGCGAACGCTGTCACACGACGCTGATTGAGCGCTGCGAGTGTCGACGCCGCGCTAGCCGGAGAGAGGAAGCAGAGGAGGGCAGTACCGTCGGGCAGCGATGCGATTTCATCGCTGCCGGGACGCTGGACTTTTACGACGAGCGCGGCGCCTGCCGCTGCGCCCGCAGCATCCGCCGCGAGCTTTGCCCCCGCCGCAGTGTAAGCCGCGTCGGTCACCGACGCGCTCACGCCTGCCCCCGCTTCTACCACCACTTCGTGTCCGGCTTTGATGAGCCTCGCAACGCTCTCAGGGACGAGCGCGACGCGGGCTTCGCCGGGCACTCGCTCTTTCAGTACGGCAATGCGCATTACGAACCGGGATGCGGGGTGAAAATCGGGGCTTTCCGCGGCGCGACGCGATGTCCATGCCTCCACGCCGCCGCCACGCTAACCGCACGGACACTACGCGGACAAGGGGCCGTCACTGCGCTCTGTCACAGGTCGTCTATAGAGCGGCTTGACTCGCGCGCCGCGAACCTCAACGTTGCACATCGTCCTGTGCCTTTCCCTATGAATAACCCGCGTATTCGCAGCCTTGTTGTTCTCGCGCTCGCGCTGACGGCATCATCGTGTGACCTCGGCTCGCTCACTGGCGGAGGCCGGTCAGCCGCCGTTGCGATGGTGCTGCCGCGCATGGGCTCGATGGTCGGCCTTGCTGCGCAGACCTCGCCGGCCGATGAGGTCACAAAAATCAGGATCCAGGTCTATCGCTCTCAAGACGAAGCGGTCCTGCTTGATCGCCTGGTGCGTGCCGACGAGATCACCGACCTAAACGGGACTCAGCCTGGCGACCCGGGCCTGAAGCTCAGCGTTGGCTTCCCGCTTCCGTCGGACGTCTCCCCGCAGGACGTGTATTCCGTCGTGGTCTACGCGTCCCTCGGCACCGGCACACTCGCCTATGTCGTGGGCCCCGCGTCGTTTTCGCTTGGCGACGGCCGGAGCACGAACGTGATCGACGCGCAGATGCAGTACGTCGGCCCCGGCTCGGACGCCGTCACAGCGCAGATCTCTGTTTTCCCTGACACCATCGCTGTTGGAGAGGCCGTCGACGCCAACTGCACGGGCATGACCGTTTCAGGCGCGCCGACGCCGGTACTGCCGGTCGCGATGAAGCTGTTCAGCCAGAACACGTCTGTCGCCGTGACCGAATCTGGTTCGCTGGTGCGCGGAGTTGCCGTGGGCAATGCGGTCATTTCCTGTGAACTCGATTTCGGTTCGCACGACACGGCCAGCGTCACGGTTGCCGTCGTGCCCCCGGTTCCGGGTTCGCTTGGCATCTCAACGGTGAATGGCGTGACCGAAACCCCGATGACGGGCGTGACGCTCCAGCTACGCTCGGGAGCGGAAGTCACCACAGGCACGCCCGTGGCTACGGGAACGAGCGACGTTCAGGCCTTCTTTACGTTCAACAACGTCGCGCCCGGTACGTACACGGTTGTCGCGGTAGCCGCCGGGTTCACCCACGGCATCGCCACGGTCCAGGTCCCGTCCGGCTTCAGCACGTTCGAGCAGGTCAACCTCACCCCGGTCGGCGCCCCCGGGGAAACGATCATCCAGGTCTCGTGGTCGTCGAACTTCGAGACCGATCTTGACGCTCGGCTCGAGCTCCCCGGCGGGCAGACGATCATCTCGCAGCTGTCGGTGGGCGATTGCCCGACCGCCAAGCCACAACCCTGCCTTCGTACCGGGAACAGCTTCGGCGGTCGCCCGGAGGAAATCCTTATCGGCCAGCAGGTGAGCGGCGCGTACCGCTTTTACGTCCACAACTATTCGGCGGACGCGTTCGGTTATCAGCCACCCGATCTGTCGCTGTCCAACACACGGCCGATCGTGCGCGTCTTCCGCGGCAGCTCGCAGACGCCTTCGCAGACGTTCTTTGTGCCTCGGTCCCCTGGGAACATGTGGGCCGTTTTCGACCTGAACGGCGGCACCATTGCGCCAGTCAACACGATGACATACGTCGACCTGATTCAGGCCGGAGTGGGCGCGAAACGGCAATAAGGGGTACCCCTCACCCCTTCTTTTCCAGCCACCTCACGAGCGCCTCCCCAAACTCGGGCAGGTCCTTCGGGGTTCGCGAGCTGAGGATGTTTCCGTCCTCCACGACAGCCGCGTCGATCCATTTGGCGCCGGCATTGACGACGTCATCGCGGATCCCGACGGTCGACGTCATTTGACGCCCGCGCACGATCCCGGCAGAGATCAGGATCCAGGGTCCGTGGCAGATGGTCGCGACCAGGCCACCTTTTTCGTGCACCGCGCGGACTAGTTCGAGGGTCGCCTTGTCGCGTCGGATCTTGTCCGGCGCCCATCCGCCCGGTGCGAACACGCCCGTCAGATCGGCAGCGCGAAAATCGCCGACCGATCCGTCGACGGTGCAGGGGTAGCCGTGTTTTCCGCGATATTGTACGTCGCCGAGCCCCGCGACAGGCACCTGAAATCCGGCGGCCTCGAGCCTGAGTTTGGGATACCAGACCTCGAGGTCTTCGTACTCCGGCCCCACCAACATCAGCACTTTCCCGTTACTCATACCGGTTCTCCGGGCGAATTGAGCGTTTTGCATAGAAATGCAAGACGTCAGTTGATATACACGAAGTCAAAGCTATGTCAGTTGCTATTTTACATGACCGCATATGCCGTGAAATCTAGGCTGTTTTTGCTTGCATATTCGGATGCATATCGGGCGGTGGGCTTGTTTTGCGCCTCAAATCGTGCCCGCGGGGCGGTTTCGACACGCGCCGGTTCCGCGAACTAGACGCACGTCGAAATCAGCGGTAACGCTGACCGCTGCGAACACACAGCAAAGGCGCATCGTAACTGTGTCGATCACAAATATTCTGCATCGAAAACGGACGTCGATAAGCCAGCGTAAACGCGCGGCGGCCAATTAGGCCGTACGCCGCAGATCAAAGCGTTGGCGCCACGCCGCTGGCCGAAGGTCCCTGACTCTGTGCGCGCTTTGCGGACTGGAACGCCATTGCCTTCAGTCGCGCGATGCGCACCGACATCGAAGGGTGCGTGGCGAAAGCGTCAGCGAATCGGCCTTCGCGCTCCGTCAGTTTCCGGCCCAGAGGATCAGCAATGCACATATGCGCGACGCCCCCCTTGATCGACAGCGTCGGGGCGTGCGCTGCGTTGATCTTCTCGAGCGCCTTTGCCAAGGCCATCGGGTTTCGGGTGAACTGGGCGCTCATCGCGTCGGCCAGGAACTCGCGTTTCCGGCTGACCCACAGGGCCAGCATGTTGATCACCAGGGGCGCCAGGATCCATGAGATCACCCAAACCACCAGAAGGATCAGGACGATTGGGTCCGCGCCCTTCTTCCGCCCGCGCCGGCCGCCCCCGCCGAACCCGCCATAACGCATGGCCCGGCCTACGCCATCGCGCATCAACACGACAGCGCCGACCAAAGCGGCAAGCGTCGTCATGAGCTGGGTGTCGTAGTTCTTGATGTGGCCGTACTCATGACCGACGACGGCTTGGAGCTCGTCGCGGTCCAGCACAGCCAGGAGGCCGGATGTGACCGCGACATGCGAATTGAGCGGGTCGTTTCCGGTGGCGAACGCGTTGGGGTCAGGGTCCTCGACCACCCACAGTTTGGGCATCGGGACGCCTGCCGCGATCGCCATCTCCTCAGCGACGTTCCGGAATCGCTGCTCCTCGTCTGTCTTGGCGTCGA
The DNA here is from genome assembly GCA_035277145.1 of Gemmatimonadaceae bacterium. Classification (GTDB taxonomy): domain Bacteria; phylum Gemmatimonadota; class Gemmatimonadetes; order Gemmatimonadales; family Gemmatimonadaceae; genus DASRAP01. The sequence goes on from DATELA010000070.1 coordinate 41,125, forward strand.
CGAGCTCAGCCGCGCCGGCCGACCAGAGCACCTTCTGGGCGCCGCTTCGCCGGACGTACATCACCAGCCCGATTCCGATGACGGTCATCGCCACGCCGAGCAGCGGGAAGCCGGGCTGCCACGGCACCTGCGCACCGCGCTTGGCCGCGATCCAGACGATTGCGTCGCCACCGAAGCCCAGCCACGCGAAAAACACCACGAACGCCGCGACGATCCAGCGCGACTTTCGGACGTTTGCAGCTTGCTGGGCGAAGAGGTTGGTCTCTTCGAAGTCTGACATGGACGGAAGCAAGGCGGCCCGCGCGGTTAGCGCGGGCCGCGTCTGCTAGCGCTTGCCGAAGCCCAAGTCGACCTTGGGCACTGCGCGTTCCGCTTGGTCCGTAATCTCCCAAAGCTCGGCAGGCATCGCGCCGGCCCAGCCTACGACGAGGCTCGTCGGGAACTGCTGTTGCTTGGTGTTGTAGTGCGTCGCGGTGTCGTTGTAGAGCTGACGGGCGAACGAAATCTTGTTCTCCGTCGAGGTGAGCTCTTCCTGAAGTTGTCCGACGTTCGCGGTGGCCTTGAGGTTCGGATACGCCTCGACCACGGCGAGGAGCCGGCCAAGTGCGCCGCTCAACGCTGCTTCGGCTTCGGCGGCGCCTTTCACGTTCTGCGGGCTCGCCGACGTCGTGGCGGTAATTGCCTTGTTGCGCGCAGAGATCACGGCGTCGAGCGTCTCGCGCTCGAAGTTCATGGCGCCCTTGACCGTCTCGACCAGATTCGGAATCAGGTCGTGACGGCGCTTGAGCTGCACGTCGATCTGCTTCCACGCATTCAGCGTCTGGTTCTTCAGCGCGATCAATCCGTTGTACGCGCCGATCGCCCAGAGGAAAATCGCGACCGCAACTACGGCGAGAACTACGAATCCAACCATTTCAAGGTCCGTGAGAGTTGCGTAACAATACGCGCGTTTCGTGCGCGTGTGTCAAACGAACCCGGCGGCGGTGCTCCACCGACCGCCGCCGCGCCGCGCTGGTCGCGGCGCTACTTCAAGCTGTCGGAGCGCAGCTTCCCCTTGTCCATGAGCCACGTCGCCGGAAGCACGAACAGCGGCGTGAGGAACAGGCCCAGCAGCGAGTTGATCCAGATCAACGCGGCGTAGAATCCGCCGAGTCCGAGACTGACCCACAGCACGCCGAGGACGCCGTTGCTATTCATCTGGTAGGGATTCGCGGGTGAATCGGTGGTAGCAGACCTGGTGCAATCATAATAGTGTGCCACCCATGGTGACGGCCACGGCTCGCACACGTAACCGCGCGGCAAACGCCGTGCGTGGCGCGCTCGCTGCCGCGGTACCGCGCGGAGCGCGGTTCGTGCTCGCGGTGAGCGGCGGGCGCGACTCGACGGTGCTGCTGGACGCGATGGCGCGTTATCGTCGCGAGGCGGTCGCGGTGGTCGCCACCTTCGATCACGGAACCGGCGCAGCGGCGACGGCGGCGGCGGACCTGGTTGCGTC
>DATELA010000071.1:0-24267 GCA_035277145.1 Gemmatimonadaceae bacterium
GAAGTACTTGATCATGCCGCCCTTGTTCCAGCCAACCTGCACGACTGCCGTCGGCGTGTTGTACAGGAAGGTGATCCCGTCCGTCAGAACGATCTTGATCGAATCCGGCGTCGCGCCGACCTCGGTCACCGTCACGGTCGAGAGCGGATCGCCAGCCGGTGGCGTCGTGCCAAGAACGACGAACACGATCTTGCACTCGCCCGGCGTGAGCGTGAACGTCGGGCCGGCATCGGCGCCCCACGTCACCGTGCTCTGCACGTTGACCGTGAAGTTGTAGATGCCCGGCGGACCGGACTTACAGACATAGGTCCAGAACGGGGCGTGCCCCGTCTCCTCGCCCGTTGTCGATGCAAAGCCGAGCGCACCGGCTGGGCCAGCCACTGGCGGGTTGGTGTCGCTACATGCCGTCAGTGCAGCAGCACCAAGCAATGCGGCGGCCGACAACACGCGGAGCTGTCGGAATTGGTTTGTCACGTCGTTCTGTCTCCTGGAGGGGATGTCGGACCTGCCCTGATGCGCGCCTGCATCACGCAACTAGTATGCCCCCTCAGTGACATGGTTAAAGCGTTATGGCGAAACGGTTTAATGCCTGTGCGCCAGGTCACATGGGGTGTCACTTGTTGGGCAAATCCGTCACCAATGTGGTGCGTCGCGCGAGCCAACCAATCCCGTGCCGGCGCAAGGCTCGGACCCTATTTTGGGTGCGTTCTCGGGGAGACCCTTTGATCGGTCGCCCGTCAGCCGTCCTCGCCCTCAACGGAGCGCATATGGACTACGGTTCTTTCGCCATCGGGCCCCTTCTCGCGGCCGGTGTCGCGTTCATGCTGGTTGGCAGCATGTGGTACGGACCGCTGTTCGGAAAAACGTGGATGACTCTCTCGGGGCACACGATGGAGAAGATCGCCGCGACTCCGAAGAACGTCATGACACGGATGTACGTCGGCTCGCTTGTCGCCGCGCTGTGCGCGTCGTACGTGCTATCGCTGCTCATCGACGCGACGCTCATGACGACGGTCGGCGGCGGAATCACGTTGGGCATCGCGACGGCACTCGGCTTTTCGTGCACCGCGTTCGCGTCGAACTATCTGTTCAATCAGAAGCCGCTCACGCTCTTCGTGATCGATGCGGGATATCAGGTCGTGTGCCTCGCGATTGCCGGCGCAATCCTTGGCGCATGGCGCTAAGCCCTCTCTCACTTTCGAGATGACGCAACTCACGCGCGTAGTTCCGCGACTTCCCGTTTCCGATCTTGCAACGAGCGTCGAGTGGTATCGCGACGTACTCGGCTTCGCCGTCGGCAACATGTGGCCGGATGATGAGCCGACGTTCGCCATGTTGAGCCGCGACGGCGTCGGCGTTCAACTGTATGTGACGGACACGCTGATCGACACCGACATCGGGAATGCAATGCTGTCCTTCGACGTCACCGATGCGCGCGGATTGCACGCGCAACTCGAAAAGCGCACGCGCATCGACTGGGGTCCCGAGGTTTACTGGTACGGCCGGCGTGAGTTCGCGGTCACGGATCCGAACGGATACATGATCATCTTCTCTGAGGAGACGGACGACGCCGTGACGGACAACGACGAAGGAACCAGGAGCGAGGAAGAGAAGCAAGAGAATTAGGCTAAGGCGAAGGGCACGGAGAGGACCGAGCGTGACGCTCCTCCTATCCGTGCCCTCTTCCTTACCTCTCTTCCCTTACCCTCTTTCTCTTGTTCCTCTAACTCGCTCCTCGCTCCTTTCAGTTCAGGCCTTTATGCGTCCCGCCTGGATGTCTTTCGCGACCTGCTCAACTTTCTCCAGAACGCGCAGAAGGTTGCCGCTCCAGATCTTTTCGATTTCCTGCGCCGTGTAACCGCGCTTCACGAGTTCGAGCGTGACGTTGAACGTTTCTTCCGCGGCGTTCCAGCCGTCTACACCACCGCCGCCGTCGAAGTCCGAGCTGATCCCGATGTTGTCGACGCCGCCGAGGAGTTTTTTCACGTAGTCGATGTGATCGGCGAAATCGCTCACGGTCGCACGACCAACTGGCGGATACTTGGTGTTGATCGCAGCGAGTTTTTGCGTGTACTCAGCGCGGCGCGCATCAGGAAGCGCTTGCACAAGCGAATCGAGTGCCGTGTTGCCGCGGCCACGTCCGCCACCACCGCCACCACCGCCACCGCCGCCACCGCCGCCGCCACCGCCACCACGGCCTCCGCGCCCCCCTGCGACGAGACTGTCGGGGAAGCCAAACTCGCGATACAGAGCGCGCGTTTCTGCGGTACGCGCAGAGTCACGCTTCGGATCGCACTTCACGTAACTCGCGAACGCGACGAGCTGAATCACGCCGCCGTTCGCTTTCAGCGCGCGCAGTTGCTCGTCATCAGCGTTGCGCGAATGTGCGCACACCGCGCGCGCGCCCGAGTGCGAGCCCATGATCGGCGCTTTCGACAGCTTGATCATTTCCATCATCGCACCCTTCGACGGATGCGAGAAGTCGATCATCATGCCCCACTTGTTCATCTCTTTGATGACTTCCCTGCCCAGGTCCGACAAGCCGTTGTTGTAGTCGAACCCCTGCGCTTCGCCGGTATTGGAATCGGAGAGCTGGCTGTTGCCGTTGTGCGACGGCGACATGTAGCGGCCACCGCGATCATAGAACTCTTTCACGCGCGTGATGTCCGTGCCGATCGGATAGCCGTTCTCGATTCCGGCAAATACCACTTTGCGGCCGCTCGCGTAGATGCGCCGCGCGTCCGCCGCCGTGAGCGCGAGTCCCACCTTGTCGGGGGCGAGTACTTCAGCGAGCCGATGGATCGCGTCGAACTTCGCCACGGCTTGCCGGTACGCGTTGTCGTAGCCTTCCTGCGTCAACGCACCCTGGCCGACGTACACCGCAAGAAACACGGCGTCGAGTCCGCCCTGAATCATCATGGGCAAGTCGACCTGTCTCGACGCGATGCCTGTCGCGAAGTTCGCCGAATCGCCCTGCGTGAATTGATTGGCGTTGATATCGACGTGCGTGTCGGCCGTCATCACGCGATCGTGAATCGCGCGCGCACGCGCAACGAGCGCGGGATCGCTCGGCGGAACCCACGCCGACTGTTGTTGGGCCGCGAGTGGCGCGCTTGCTGCAAACAGCGCGAGTGCGAGAACGTGTCGCTTCATGTGATCCTCGATTCCTGCTGGTCGTTTGAATGCGTCGTATATGATAGCTTGGACGTCACTGTGACGTCACTCCAACTCAAGGACTACGAAATCGCCGACGGGGCTGCCATTCCAACGCCCGCGTTGCTCGTGTACCCGGATCGTGTCGATCACAACATTCGCGCGGTCATCGCGCAGTGTGGCGGCGAGCCGGGACGGTGGCGTCCGCATGTGAAGACGGCAAAGATCGGCGACGTCATGGCGCAGTTCGTCGCCAACGGCGTGACTCGTTTCAAATGCGCCACCAGCAAGGAACTGCGCACGCTGCTGGAGCTCGAAGCGCCCGATGTGTTGGTCGCGTTTCCGATGGTTGGTGCGAACGCCGCGCGTGTGCGCGCGCTCGCCGCGGCGCATCCGAAGACGCGCGTGTCTGTGCTCGTCGAGTCAACCGAACATCTCGCGCCGTATCGCGGCAGCGGCATTGGTGTGTTCGTCGATTGTAACCCGGGGATGGACAGGACGGGGCGCGATCCGGCGAATCCTGCGGGCGTTGCGGCGCTCGTCGATACCATCGTGGATTGCGGTTGCACGTTTCGCGGTGTGCATTGGTACGACGGGCACATGCACGGGCTGGAGATGGACGAGCGCACGCGCGTCGCGCACGCCGGCTACGACGCGTTGCTGCGACTCGTTGCGCAACTCGCGACACGTGGTCACGCACCGAAAGAAATCGTTGTTGCGGGCACGCCGGCGTCGCCGTGCGCGTTGTCGTACACGCGATGGAGTGAAACGGGAGCCGACGTGGAAATTTCGCCCGGCACCGTTGTGTACAACGACGCAACGAGTTTGACGCAGCTTCCGGAAAGCTGGGGACTCAAGCCGGCAGCACTCGTGTTAGCAACCGTTGTGAGCCATCCGCGCGGCGCGCGATTCACGTGCGACGCCGGACATAAAACGGTGAGCGCCGACGCAGGCGTTCCGACGTGCACGGTCGTCGGTCATGCGGCGTGGACGCCGTCCAAACCGAGTGAAGAACACCTTCCTATAGATGTACCCGCGAATGAACGCGCTCCCTCCATTGGAGCAACCGTGTTGCTCTTGCCGCGGCATATTTGTCCAACGGTCAACAACTTCGATGAAGCGTTGTTCGTGCGCGATGGTCGCGTAGAACGAACCGTCGCGGTGACAGCCCGAGGCCGGTGACGCTCCTGTCGTTTGCGGGAGTGGCCGTCGAGTTCGGTGCGACGCGGCTGCTCGACGAAGTCTCAGTCACAGTCGGGCGTGGCGAACGATGGGGAATCGTCGGACGCAACGGCGCCGGCAAGACAACGCTGTTCCGTCTGATTACCGGCGAACTCGAACCGACGCGCGGCGCGGTCGCGCGCATGCCCAATCTCCGCGTCACACTGCTCGACCAGTACCGTGATTTCGGTGATGCGTCGACCGTATGGGACGCCGCGGCGCTCGGCTATCGCGACGTGCTCGCGCTCGAGCGCGAGCTCGCGCGCCAGGCCGAGCGTCTCGCGGAGCTTGGCGATCGCGCCACGGAATCAGATCTCGAACGCTTTGGGCGCGATCAGGAGCGATTCGCGCACGCCGGCGGCTACGAGTTTCACGCGCGCGTCGATGCGGTATTGCAAGGCCTCGGATTCGATGCTGAGGAATGCAAGACGCGATCCGTGAGTGCACTGAGCGGTGGCGAGCGCGGTCGCGTCGGACTCGCGGCGCCGCTCGCCGCGCCGGCGGATTTGCTGTTGCTCGACGAACCGACGAATCACCTCGACATCGAAACCACGCAATGGCTCACGGAATACCTCGGCGAGCTCGGTGAAACGGTGATGGTGATCAGTCACGACCGCGCGTTTCTCGACGATACCGTCGACCACGTGTTGCACGTTGCGAATGGAACGACCGTTGCGTATCGCGGCGGATATTCCTCGTTCGTGACACAGAAAGCAGAGCGTGCGCTGACGCAGCAACGCGCCGTGGCAAAGCAGCAGGCGTTCATCGCGAAGGAAGAGGACTACATCCGCCGCAACATCGCGGGTCAGAACACGGCGCAAGCAAAGGGCCGGCGGAAACGTCTCGATCGTCTGCCGCGGTTGTCACCGCCACCGGGCGAAGCAGGTGCAATGTCGATTCGCCTCGATGCCGCGCAGCGCGGCGGCGATCGCGTCATTCAAACCGAAGCGTTGCGCGTTGGCATCGGTGGACGAACGCTGATCAGCGACATCACCCTCACCGCAATGCGCGGCGATGTGATCGCACTCGTTGGATCCAATGGCGCGGGGAAAACAACATTTCTGTCGACGTTGCTCGGCGCGCTAACGCCGGTCGGCGGTGAAGCGCGAGTTGGCAACGGCGTGACGCCCGCGTGGTATCGACAGGATCTCGCCGGCGTTCCGCTCGACGGAACGATCTACGACGTCATTCAGAATCTGCGCCCGCTCTGGATTCGCGGAAACATTCAGGGACATCTTGGCGCGTTCGGATTCAGCGGTGATGAGGTCAAACGCACAACGGCTTCGCTATCGGGTGGTGAACGCGCGCGCGTTGCACTCGCCATGATCACACTCGCGCACGCGAATTTGCTCGTGCTCGATGAGCCGACGAATCACCTGGACGTTGAAAGCATCGAAGCGCTCGAAGATGCGATTGACGAATACGAAGGCACGGTGATTCTGGTCAGTCACGACCGTGCGTTTTTGCGCGAGCTCGCAACACGCGTCTGGGCCATCGACGGCTCACGCGTCGAAGACTTTCACGGTCCGTTCGTCGAGTGGGAGCGGCACGCCGCGCAACGTCGTGCGCGGCGTGCCGCTGCGAACTCGGAGGCAGCCGCGGCGAGCAAAGCCGCGGATCGCGAAGGTGCGCGGCGAGAGCGCGAACAACGCGAAGGCCGGAACGCGGAGACTCGTTCGCGAAAGCGAACCGTCGAGGCGGCGGAGCGTGCGGTCGCCGATGCGGAAGCGTCCGTGCGGACGCTCGAAGCTTCGCTTGCCGACGCATCGCTCTACGATGGCTCTGCAAACGGAGCGCGCCGCGCATCCGAGCTGACGAAGCAGCTCGCTGATGCGCGGCGCGCCCTCGACGAGTGCATGCTCGCGTGGAGCAGACTCGCCGAGACAACAGCAGAATAAGCGCTACTTCTTCAAGTCGACGTACCGCGAGAGACGCGCGACTTCTTTCGCGTCAACGTACTTCGCCATTTCGCGCTTGTAGCGTTCGACGGAATCGTATGGCCGGTATTCCTTGAACTCGCGCAGCATGCGCGGCGTCATACCGGGAATCGAATTGATCTCGGCGTCGGTCGCGGTGTTGAGGTCGACCGGCACAAACACATACGCCTCGAGCCGGGAGACTTCGGCTTCGTCCCAGTACTTGCGCATTTCGCGATGAAACACGGCAAGCGCGGCGTACGGTGCGTACTCCTGAAACTCGCGCACGTGCCGGTTCGTGCTGCGCGGTACCAGCAGGATCTCCTCGCGCTTCGACGCATTCAGGTTGATGTGTACGAACAGCTTTTCGTACAGCGCGGTACGCTTTGCGGCGTCGAGCGTTGGCGCGACAACTGAATCGAGTTGCAGAATCGAGAGGAAGGGGCGCTTCGCGATGATGCTCTTCGCGAGTTCCGCGTTCAGTCCGGGCAGCGCGGCAAGTTGTGCTTCCGTCGCGAGATTCGGATCGAGCAAGCCGGCGCCGGTGCCAACCTGTGCATGGAGTGAGGTCGCTGCGGCGAACAACGCAGCGGCGAGGAATCGAAGCTTGATCATGGGTGTTGTGGTGAAGACGAAGAGTGCGTGCGCACGAGCGCCGGATGACGAAACGACCACGAGAGTCCGATCAGTCCGAGTTGAATCATTGCGCCGGGCGCGAGCACGGGCATCGAGCCCGCCATCGCCGCCTTGAATAGCGGCCAGAACAACATTTCCGGCGCAATTTCCAACTCGAACTGCGCGTTGCTCTGATAATGTAGCCACGTCCCGAGCACGCCGGCGACGACGAATAACAACATCGTTACCTGCACGGCGCGAACGGCTCGACGTGTCCGGGAAACTCCGTACACAACGAGCGACGTAATCGCGATTCCGATGAGAACGATAGGAACAAGCTGCCATGCGTCTTCGAAATGGCCGAGCAACAACAACTCGGCTTCTGTACCGAGCAAGCCGAGCACCAGCGCGAACAGGAGCAGCGATCTAAGTGCGGCCGGCATTTACAGAGAGGAGCGAGGAGCGAATAAGAGGAGCGAGAAAGTTAGAACCGAGAGACCGAGGGTACCAAAAGAAGGAGAACTGAGAAGGCTCGCGTCTCATCCTACTTGCTCCGTCCCCTCGGTTCTCGCTTCTCGTCACTTCTTTTCGCTTCTCGTTCCTCGTAGTTTCGCCTTCCACTGAACGGCCAAGGAGCTCAACATGCGCAGGGTGATCCCGGTTTTCGCAGTGGTGGCATTGCTTGGTGCGAGCGATTCGCAGCAGGCGGCACCAATGACGTTCTTCATCACGAGCACGGGCGCCGGCGCAGGTGCGAAGCTCGGCGGTCTCGAGGGCGCGGACCGTCATTGTCAAACGCTCGCCGATGCGGCAGGCTCGCGCGGACTGCAATGGCACGCGTACCTCAGCGCGATCGCGAAAGACGGCAAGCCCGCCGTGCACGCGAAGGATCGCATTGGTCGCGGGCCGTGGCACAACGTGAAGGGAGTACAAGTCGCCGCATCGGTCGCCGATTTGCATAGCGACAACAACAAGCTCGGCAAGGAGAATTCACTCACCGAGAAAGGTGGTGGCGTGAACGGACGTGGTGACACGCCGAACACGCACGACATTCTCACTGGTTCGAACCTCGACGGTACCGCGTTTACGGCCGAGGGTTACAGCAACTGCGATAACTGGACGAGCGACGGCGCCGGTGCGACGCGCGTTGGTCATCACGACAAAATGGGCGGCGGCGAGAATCCGAATTCGTGGAACTCGGCGCACAGCTCGCGCGGTTGCAGTTTGCAGAATCTGCAAGCGTCCGGCGGCGCGGGACTGTTCTATTGCTTTGGTTTCGCGCGATAACTGACCGCGATTTCAACGATGAATCATCGATGACGCCCGCCAGAGAGCAGGCCACGCTGGCGGGCGGTTGCTTCTGGTGTATCGAAGCCGCACTGCAGATTCTCGACGGAGTGCTCGACGTCGCGCCGGGATATGCGGGCGGTCACGTCGCAAACCCGACGTACGAACAAGTGTGCGGGAAGAAGACCGGACACGCCGAAGCCGTGCAGGTGACGTTCGATCCCGAAGTGATTTCGTACCGCGACATTCTCGAAGTCTTCTTCACAGCGCACGATCCAACAACGAAAGATCGTCAGGGCAACGACATCGGGCCGCAGTACCGTTCAGCGATTTTCGCGCAATCCGATAAGCAACTCGCGACGGCAACCGATGTCATTGCCGAATTCACCAGCGAGAAAGCGTTTCACGCGCCGATCGTCACCGAAGTGAAACCGCTCGATAAGTTCTGGCCCTCCGAGCCGGAGCACGTGAATTACTTTCGGCGCAATCCGATGCAGCCGTACTGCGCGTACGTGATCTCGCCGAAGATTGCAAAGGTGCGGAAGAAGTTTGCGGAGAGACTGAAGCCGGAACGGTGATCGGGGACGGCGGACCGTGAACGACAGCCGGTACGCGGTACCCCCGTACCCGTCAATCAGCGGAGCTGAATCCGGTGTCCCCACGGATCAACTACCGTTCGCGCCGCGAGTCCCGGCGCGACAATCACGAACTCTCTCAGCCCCGCGTGTCCCGCCGGCGCCGGTGATGCGCCCGCGCTCTGCCAAACGTTCGTGCCGAGGTGATGGTGGTATCCGTCGGCGGCGAGGAATGTCGCGCTGTCGCCGTAGCGAGCGGTGATTTCAAATCCGATTTCGTCGCGGTAGAACGACTCCGCCGTCGCGATGTCGCTGACTTTGAGATGCACATGACCGACGCGCGTTCCATCTGGCGCACCGTCAAATGGCCCGTCTGCATCCGCCAGCACTCCGGAGACGTCGAGCGGCAACGTGCCCATCGCGAGCGCGCCATCCTCGAACGGCCACTCGGCGCGCGGCCGATCGCGATACAGCTCAACGCCGAGTCCATCGGGATCGTCGAGATAGAACGCCTCGCTCACCAGATGGTCGGACGCGCCGGTGAACGCGTAGCCGTTCGTCGCGATGTGTTTCACCACGCGCGCGAGTGCGTGCCGGTCGGGAAAAAGAATTGCCGTGTGAAACAGGCCCGTTGTGCGGCGCGGTGGCGGTTTCGCGCCGGCTTCTCCAATGAGGTGGAGCACGGCAACGCCGGCGCTTCCCAACGTCAGCGAATCGGCGCTGCGCTGTAACTCCTGCAAACCGACGAGATCGCGATAGAACGTCGCTGATCGGTCGACGTCGGCGACGCCGAGCGTCACGTGACCAAGTTTGGTCCCGGCGGGTAGGGTCATCGCTGGCAAGATAGACGGACGGTCGCGAAGAGAACACGCTTTGTCCCGCGGGAGGGGCATGACCACGAACAGACGGCGAGCATGCGCGTGATGCGATCGATCGCTCGCCTCGCGGTGTTACTGGTGTTGAGCGCGTGTGCGCTCACGTGCACGAGTTCTTCCGGTCCGACGACGAACTCAGGTGCGCCGCGCGTTTTGTTCATGGGCAACAGCCTGACGTATACCAACGACTTGCCGGCGATGGCACAGGCACTCGCGACCGCGTCGGGGATTTCGATGGTGACAGACGAAGTCACTGCGCCTGGGTACGCACTCGAAGACCATTGGAACTACGGACCCGCCCGCTCCAAGGTGCAGAACGGCAACTTCGACATCGTCATCATGCAGCAAGGCCCATCGTCATTGCCGGAAAGCCGGACGTTTCTGCGCGAGTGGACTGTGATCTGGGCGGAAGAAATTCGCAAACGCGGAGGCGAGCCGGGTTTGTACGCGGTGTGGCCCGAAGCCGCGCGCAGCAACGTATTCGCCGACGTCCACGATTCGTACCGGCTCGCGGCAGAAGATGTGAGCGCATTGTTCTTCCCCGTCGGCAACACATGGCTCGAAGTGTGGGCGCGCGACCCGAGCGCGGCGCTCTATGGTCCCGACGATTTTCATCCCTCGAGCGCAGGCACGTACGCGGCGGCCGTGGTCATCGTATCGATCCTGGCCGATCGCGACCCGACGACGCTTGCGACAACTCTGGAATTACCCGGCGTACAGAGCAGCGAACTGAACGAATCGCTGGCGGCAACGATTCGGGCCGCCGCCGAAGCGGTGATCAGCGGCATCACCCCTGCGGGGAGAGGCGTCAGGCGGTAGGCTACCTGCATGCCAGTGGCACAACAACTCGAATCCCTTCGCGCGGAGCTGCGCGAATCGCAGTCCGCAATTGCAAGCTTCGCCGCACGTGTCTCCGATCAGGATTTTTCGCGCCGTCCACCAAGTGGCGGTTGGTCAGCGGCAGAATGCATTGCGCACCTCACGCTGACAACCGAGGGATACATCCCGCTGTTGTCCGCGGCGCGTCGCAAAGTGCCTGAGGGAACGGCGCTTCCTTCGGCGTACAAGATGGGATTCGGCGCGTGGCTGCTCTGGTGGATTCTCAAACCGCCGGCGCGCGGGTATTCGCGGTCGCGCACACTGCCTGCATTCGTTCCGGGATCCGCCGCGCCGAAGGCCGCGACATTGGCTGCGTTCGATCGCAGTCAGGAAGCGTTGCTCGCGTGGATCGCGAGCGTCGAACGCGCGCCGCTGAATCACATGATGCTCACGTCGCCGTTCAACGAGAAAATGAAATACAACGCGTACGGCGCGTTGCGCGTGATCGCCGTGCACCAACAACGGCACATCTGGCAAGCCGAACGCGCCGCGCGAGGAATTCCGTGAGCGCTGGGTACTCGGGGATTCCGCGCGCGCTTAGGGGTCCGTACTCCCGCCGCGATTGAATACTTGCAGTGAGTGCGTCGCCGCCGAGAAATCGGTCCCCGCGTTCTGCACGATCTCGAGTATCCTGAACAGAATCTCTTCGCGCGCCGCGCGGAAAATGTCGTAGTCCGTCGTTGCAATCCACGCCATCACGTCGATCTCCAAACTCGGCGAGAACGAGCGAAATCGCACGACGATTTTGTCCGGCCACACGAGCGGATGATCCTTCAACAACTTCTCGACCTCGTCGCGCACGCGACGCAATTGTGCAACCGTCGTGCCGAACTTCAGCGCGAGCTGCGTTCGCAACAACACACGATCGCGCACACCGAAGTTCTCCATCTGCATGTCCGCGAGACGGCCATTCGGAATCACGACCACCGTGCGCTCGAGCGTTCGCAGCCGCGTCGAGCGCAGTCCAATGACTTCGACTTCGCCTTCACGGCCGTCGACGCGCACCCAATCGCCGACGCGAATCGGCTGATCCACACCGATCGCCACCGAACCAAACACATGCTCGAGCGTTTTTTGTGCAGCGAGTGCGACCGCGATACCACCGATACCCAGCGTGGTGAGCAGGGTCGTGACTTTGTATCCGAATTGTGAAACGAACGCGATGACGCCGATCGCGATCAGAAAAATCCGCGACACGCGACCGAGCAGCGGGACCAGCGCGCGCATTTCCGCGCGATCTTCTGCCCACCGCGACGCAGGAAGATCCGCTTCGATCGCGTACGTGACGCGCACCATCAACCACGTGACAATCAGCGCCGTCGACGACCGAACAATGAGATCCACCACCGACATCGCCGAAATCGACAACGCCACCGGCTCCACGAGCAGGCGGTACGCGATCACCGCCCACAGAGCGTGCACCGGGCTCGCGGTCTGTTCGAGCACGCGATCGTCGAGCATGGTCTTCGTTCGGCGCACCGCGCGCCGCGCAATCGCCACGCTTGCTTTGCCCAGCAGAACACCGATCAGCAGCGCGAACGGCACGAGCACAGCAAGCATCAACCACTGCCAGCGCTCGATACCGAGTGGACCAAGGATGCGCAGCGATTCGGGCATGTTGCTGCGGATCCAGTTCTCTCCAACCGCCGCGTACCACACGTTGATGCGCAACACCGTCTGGGCGGAGAACACCCACGCGGGTTCCGCACCGTCGGCTTGGCGTCGCATTTGCACCGGCTCGCGCACGCCGATGTCGTTGGGCACCGTACCGATTTGTTCGGCGTTCGCGGGTAATCCGTCCGCCGTGTTCCCCGCCGCGACGGGCGAAATCAATCGCTCGTCGATGAACACGCGCTGGTCGAGGACGGTCTTGAGGCGGCGCGCGAGCGTTGCGCCACTGTCGCTTGTCGCAACTGCGGGGCCGAGATACGCGGCAGCGTCGGCGAAGTCACCCTGCCGCGTGAGGCGCAGAAACTCGTGGAGCGCAATGCGCGGCGACCGCGGTTCGACCGTCTGCTGCACGGCCGCAGCGGCTGTGCCCTGTGCCCCTAGCTCCGGAGTAAACGACACGGCCAGCGCCGCGAGTATTGCGGCGCTGGTCAGCGTCATTGTTCGGAGGCGTGCCATCGTGCGAAAGGTCTACCGAGGATAGTATTTCGAGCAACCCATCCTACACTCGGGAGCCGTGAGCGATGCGTAGCACTCGTCCGCGAATGCGTCTCGCTGCAATTGCGTTCTGCGCCGCGTCGGTCGCGCCGCAATTCATCGTCGCACAGCAAGCGCCCCCGACTGGCGCGCGTCAGGACGCAACGCCTACCCGTTCCACGCAGAAACCGCCACTGCACGGGCGCCACTGGGTCGCCGTCACAGGCAAGCCGCTCAGCGCTGCCGCCGGCGCGATGATCTTCCAGCAAGGCGGCAACGCCATCGACGCCGCGTGCGCGATGCTCGCAGCGGGCGCAACCATGTGGGATGTGCTGAGCTGGGGTGGCGAAACGCAGGCGCTCATCTACAACCCGCGCACGAGGAAAGTCGTCGGGATCAATGCGCTTGGCGTGGCGCCATCGGGCGCTACGCCTGAGTACTACCGGTCGCAGGGCTACAACTATCCGCCGGAATTCGGGCCACTTGCCGCCGTCACACCGGGAACGCCCGGCGGCCTGACGACGATGCTCGCGGAATTCGGAACAATGTCGCTCGCGCAGGTGCTCGCGCCCGCGATTCAAATGGCCGACGGCTACGCCATCGAAGCGCAGACCGCGAACTCGATGGAAACGAACAAAGCGCACATCAAACAATGGAAGTATTCGCCGGCCGTGTTCCTTCCACACCTCGGTGAATCGCGCGAAGCACCGGAACCGGGTGAAGTGTTTCGTCAGCCGGATCTCGCGGCAACGCTGCGCAAGCTCGTCGACGCAGAAGCTACTGCGCTGAAAAACGGCGCGTCACGGCGCGACGCAATTATGGCCGCGTACGATCGCTTTTATCGCGGTGACATCGCGGAAGAACTCGTGCGTGGTGCACGCGAAAGCGGCGCGCTGTTTACGACCGCTGACCTCGCCAACTGGAAAGTGAAGATCGAAGAGCCCTTCTCGACGAATTACAAGGGCATCGAGGTCTATAAACTGCGACAGTGGCAGCAGGGCCCGGTGCTGCTGCAAGCGCTGAACATGCTCGAAGGCATCGATGTGAAATCGATGGGGCACAACAGCGCGCGCTACATGCACACGATTTACCAGGTGATGAACCTCGCGTTCGCGGATCGCGACTTCTACTATGGCGATCCGGACTTCGCGCCCGATGAACCCATGCGCGGACTGCTGTCGAAGGACTACGCACGCGCCCGCGCCAAACTCATCAACGCGACGCGCAACGACACCACGATCAAACCCGGCGATCCATATCCATTCCAGGGTGAGACGAATCCGTTCCGCGAGTACCTCGACGCGTGGCCGCCGAAACCGAAGAACGTGCGCGTTGCCGCTGATCCATCCTCATTCGGCGAATGGCTCGAAGCGTTCTACGCAGGCACGACGTCGATTCAGGCCGCGGATTCGGCAGGCTGGGTGGTCTCGGTCACGCCGAGCGGCGGGTGGGTGCCCGCAGTGATCGCAGGACGCACGGGTGTTGGTCTCAGTCAGCGTGGACAAAGCTTCGTGACAGATCCCCGCGAGAATCCGTTCAACGTCATCGCGCCGGGCAAGCGTCCGCGTGTCACGCTCACGCCGACGCTCGCGATGAAAGACGGAGCGCCGTGGATGGCGTTCTCCGTACAAGGCGGCGATTCGCAGGATCAGAATCTCCTGCAGTACTTCCTCAACGTCGTCGAGTTCGGCATGACACCACAGCAAGCCGTCGAAGCGCCGAACATCAATTCGTTCCAGATGATGAACTCGTTCGACAATCATCAGGCGCAGCGCGGACGCATGCTCGTCGCATCGTCGACACCAGCCGCGTTGCGAACACAATTGCAGCGCATGGGTTACACACTGCAATTCGCGGAACGCACATCGGGGCCGATTACCGCGATCTGGTTCGATCGCAAACACGGCACGATGTGGGGCGCGGCAAGCAATCACGGTGAGGATTACGGAATCGCATGGTGAAATACGTTCGCGGTACATGCGTGGCCGCCGCGCTGATCGTGTGCGCGGCGCGCGCCGACGCACAGTTCGGCGGCCTCGGCCTCCTCGGATTCGGCGGTAACCTTGGAGTCGTCGTGCCAACCGAAGGCTTGCAGGACCGATGGAAGATCGGGCTCGGCGGTGGAATCATTCTCGAGCCGCCTGTTGCCGGAACATGGAGCGCAACCGGTGAGTTCGGCATCACGCGACTCATTGGCGCGACAACCACGGACGGCCTCGGCACGGAGACGCGCAACAACGACCTCACGTACTACGAGTTTTCCGTTGGCGTACGCCGCAAGCTGGGCGCGGGCCCGTGGTTCGTTGGCGTTGACGGCGCGTATTACATCTTCGACATCAACGGAAGCAACGGGCTCGAAGACGAAGCCGGTGTGTTACCGGCGTTCGGTTTTCGCGTGCAGGACTTCGGCATTACCGCGCGCTATAAGCTCGCCGGCGATGCGCACTGGGCCCAACTGCGGTTTTCGTTTCGCGGACTTTTGCGCTAGCGCATCGACGCGCAGCCTGCATCGACTGCGGGCGCGCCAAATCGCGACTTCACGAATCGCGGTGGACCCGATGCGGGCAACTCGATCATGAAGAGTTGGTCGTAGTCGCCGTCGCACAGGTCCGCCAGTTTCGGCGCACCGAGTGCGGCAGCGATTGCGGTGATCGTGTTGCTGTGTCCAACAACGAGCACGGCTTTGCCTGCGTGCTTGCGCACGGCGTCGGCGGTCGCTTGCGCGTGGACTGGAACGCCGCCCGTCGTAGGAACGGTATCGATGCGCACGCCAAGCCGGTCCGCGAGCGGTTTTGCTGTGTTGAGCGTGCGCAAATAGGGCGTGCTGATGATGGCGCTGATGCCGGCTGTGGCGAGCACATCGGCGAGTGCGTTCGCGCGCGCTTCACCAATTGCCGTGAGCGGCGGATTATTCGCGGGTTCCGCAGCTTTCTCCGCGTGACGCACGATGAACACCAGCGTTGGCGCCTGCGCATCCGCGCGTGCAATGAATGCGCCGAGCACAAGAACCGCGAACGCGGCGCGCGCAAACATCCGTCGTACCATTGTGCGGTTTACTTGCGCAGGACGTCGGTGCGAACTGCCGTGTAGACGTCGACCGCCTGCTTGAGCCCCATCAGCGCCGACCGCTCGAGTTCGTATTCCATACCGAGCTCGTGCAGTTTGTCTTTCGCGTGTTTGCCTGCGAGACGCGAAACGTGATTTGTGCCGGCGCTGCGACGCGTGTACTCGCGACTCGCATGCCACAACGTGTTCGCCGCGTGAAACCACTTGGCGTTCTTCGCGTCAGGCGCCGCGGTCGCGAGTGATTCATACGCCGCGGTACTCGAGTCCAGATGCTTATCGGTCAGCGTCGCAAGCTCGACGACGTGATCGAGTTCGACATCGGAGCAGCCCATTTCCAGGCAGCGGCCAAGCCGTTCGTGTTGTCGCGCGCATTCAGCGGCTGCGCGGCAGAGCGTATCAGCAGCGCTGCACGCCGTCTCAGCGGGTGAAGGAGCGGGTTCTGCGAGCGCGCGTGCAGGTGACTTGGCCATCGGTGTCGGAAGCGATCGGCGGAATATAGACGAGGTGTTCCGCGATATGACAAGCGGTCAGGGAGTTTTGTCCGCGGCAACGAATGCGAGGGCATCACCGCGCGGACTGACCGCCATGCGCGTGATGTTGCGCACGCCCGCAGCCTCGAAGTCAGCAATTTGCTCCCAGCGCGACTGCGACCACATGAACACCTGCGATTGGCGGCCGCAGAGCAACGTGCCGTCGGGCATCCACGCATAGTCTTCGACGCCAGGCAGTGTTTGCGCGATGCGCGTCTTTGCACCGGTTGCGAAATCGTACCGCGTAATCCACCACTCCTGGTCGAGCGATTTGTCGACGAACGAAATCGCGTTTTCCCTGGGAATCTTCGCGAGACCACGGCCGATGCGTTGCGCGGCAACCGTCGCGGTACCCTTCGTCGCATCGCCGATCTGCAGCGAGTTCGGTGAACCCAGCACGAACATCGCGATCGCGTCGCCCTCACCCCACGCGTGATATCCCACGGGCTTGATCGCAGGCATGATGACGGTTGACGGCGATCCATCGAGCGGAATGCGCCACAGTCGTTGTGCGGAATCCCGCTCGACGCGAATCACGGAAAGCGTGGCACCGCCGAGCATCAGCGTCGGTGAATACTCGCTCTCCGGCGCTGTGGTTGTGATTCGCGTTTGGCGCCCGCTCGCGACATCGACGCTCCAGATGTCGTTCTGTCCATCGCCGCGCGCCGACGAGAAGTACACGATGCCACCGTTCGACGAGAACGCGGGCTGGTTATCGTAGCCCGCACGTGCAGTGAGGTTGCGCGGTGAGCGCAACACCAACGCGGCGTGATCGCCGGCACCGATTGTCGCGACCCACACGTCCGTCGATGGCGGTTGCTGCGCGGTCGCGAGACCGGCGAACAACGCGGTGACGATACCGCTGATGGCGTTCATCCTCTTCATGTCGCTTCTCCGCTAGACGATCCGCCCTGAACATTCACCAAATCCAATTCTGCGAAAACCTTCGCGCTCGCACCACCCGCGCAAAATCACTTCATCACCGTCTTCCAGATACGTGCGCGTCTCCCCGTTCGGCAACGAGAATGGTTCGGCGCCCTTCCTGGTCATCTCGAGCAAACATCCGCGCGATTCGGCCGCGGGGCCGCTCACGGTTCCGCTCGCGATCAAATCGCCCGTACGCAGGTTGCAACCATTGCTCGTATGGTGCGCCACCATTTGAGCCAGCGTCCAGTACATATCGCGAAATGCGCCACGCGAGAGCCGCGTCGCGGGCGCATCGGCGGTGCGCATGCGCGCGGTGCGCAACCACACTTCGAGCGTCGCATCGATCGCGCCCTGTGCGCGGTCCTGCGGATCATCGAGATACGCGAGCAGCGGCGGATCTCCGGACGCGCGCGCTGCGGGCGGCGAACGAAACGGCGCGCACGCATCCATCGTCACGACCCACGGCGACACGCTCGTCGCGAAGTTCTTCGCGAGGAATGGGCCAAGCGGCTGGTACTCCCAACTCTGAATGTCCCGCGCAGACCAGTCGTTCACGAGACACACACCGAACATGTAATCCTCGGCGTGACTCAAATGAACGCGTTCACCTTGCAAGTTGCCGCCGCCGTCGTTCGCGCCGCAGATGTACACACCGACTTCCAATTCATAGTCCAGCGCGCGCGACGGACCGAAGCTCGGCGCCGCATCTCCCTCTTTGCGCGACTGTCCGTGCGGCCGGACAACGGGAGAACCGTCGCGAATGATCGACGATGCACGTCCGTGATATGCGATCGGCACCCACTTGTAGTTGGGCAGCAGCGGATTGTCGGGACGGAACAGCGCGCCGACGTTCGTCGCGTGATGAATTGACGCGTAGAAATCCGTGTAGTCGCCGACGCTGACGGGCATCCCCAGACCGCACTCCGACCGCGGCACGAGAATCTCATCGCGCAACCGCTTGGCGCGCGCGCCCTCCGCGGAATCCGCGCGAACGAGGCGGCTCACCTGCCGGCGCACCTTGGAAACTCCTTCGCGCCCGAACGCCATCAGCTCGTTGAGCGTGTGCGTTCGCAGCGCACGCCGCACGAGCGTATCCAATGATTCGAACATGCCCGCGCGCACGCACGCGTCGATGTCGAGAATCTCCTCACCGATCGCGATGCCGATCCTCGTTCCTTCGCCGCGCGAAAACACGCCCAACGGAAGATTCTGCGGCGGAAAATCGGTGGCGGGATCGTTAGCCGAATCGATCCAGCTGATCAGCGCTGGGTCATGCGTTTCGTCGATCATGCTTACACCCATCGAAGCGTCCGGAGTTCGTCCACCGGTTCAGCGAATGAGCACGAGCCAAACGAACACGCGACACGATCGCGGAGCTGCGCGAGTCGCGGCGCCAGAAACGTAACCGAACGCCAGCGAAGTCCCTCGGGTCCGAACGCAAACGCCGACGCATCGCGCTCAACGAGCAGCGCCTCCGCATCGCGCGTATCGCCGCCGTCGCGAATCAGCGCGGTCGCGAGAAACACGTTGAGAAACCCGTGCATTGTTCCGCGCGGACTGTTGTCCTCGTAGGTGAGCGCGTATTCGCCGCGGACGACATGATGCAACCCCGCGGTCGCCTTGAACCCGATGCCGGCACGAATGCATGCGGCAATGAAGCGCACCACGTCCGCCGGCGCCGGAAACGCGCCGAGCGTCGTTCCGCCGGTGCGGATCTTCGCGCGCAACTTGTGCGCGCGAATGACGTCGACCAGCGGCGCGGGATCGTCGCGGACGGGAATCTCGACGTACGCAGTGGCGTCGCTCGCGCGCAGCGCACCCGCGATCCGCGCAACATCATCCACGCTGTTCGCTACCGCCTCGACGGAATCGCATATCGCGCCGCGATGCGACGCATTGAACGCAGCCACCGCATCCGCACCGGCGCGCGGGTCGTCGCCGAGCAGCGCACTGAGTCGCCACGGATCACCGCCGCCGACAAGATGCGGCGTTGCGGCGCGGGCAAAATGGTCGAGGCGGCTCGCCGGCACCACGAAACGCCCCAGCATCCACGACGACGGTCCAACGCGATACGCGGCGTACTGGCGAACCGCCATCTCCATCTCGAGTTGCGCCGGCGGAAACAATCCGGCGTAATCCACGAGATGCGACAACAGCACGCGCACCGCCGCGTTGTGATCGCTCACACGCGCGGCGCTTCCGGTCCGTGCAAATGCACCGGCGTGGATTTCTTCCGCAGCCGGATATTCAGCATTTCGACGCCGATCGCAAATGCCATCGCAAAGTAGGTATAGCCCTTCGGCACGTGATAGCCGAAGCCCTCGATGAACAGGTTGCCGCCGATCATCACGAGAAACGCGAGCGCCAGCACCTTCACGGTGGGATGCCGCTCCACGAAATCACCGATCGCGTTCGCCGCCAGCAACATCACCGCGAGCGCGATCACGTTGGCGATGATCATCACCGACACCTGCTGCACCATGCCGACGGCCGTGATCACGGAGTCAACGGAGAAGATGACGTCGACCAGAAAAATCTGCGTGAGCACCGCGGCGAGCGACGCCACTTTCTTCGCGTGGTGTGCGTCTTCGGCGCCTTCGAGCTTCGAGTGAATCTCAAACGTTGCTTTCCCAATCAAAAACAGACCACCGATGATCAGAATCAGATCGCGGCCCGTGATGTCGTGTCCGAACAATGGAAACAACGGCGTCGTGAGCCGCATGATCGCCGCGATCGACAACAAAAACAGAATTCGCGACACGAGTGCGACCGTCAAACCCAGTCGTCGCGCACGCGGCTGCTGATCTCGCGGCAGTTGCCCCGCGAGGATCGTGATGAAAATGATGTTGTCGATGCCGAGCACCAGCTCGAGCGCCGTGAGTGTCAGGAGTCCGACGAGCGCCGCCGGATCAGTCATCCATTCCATGAGTGTTGTCGACTAGGACGAACGCGGATTCGCGCGGTAGCGCACGGTCCACACCATCGTTGCTCCAGGTTCCAGCCACTGCGCAGAACGCCACGAGCCCACCGCGTCACTCAGCGAATCGGGCGCACCGGCTGCAGGTCCAATCGTGATTGTCTTCATCGGGCGGTGACGCCGCCACCATCGGCGCGCCGGGGCGCCCGGCAGGTCTGCGTCGTGCACGATGTGTAATCGCGCATGCGTCAGCACATCCGAGTCGCCCGAAATCTCGAGCGTCATTTTCCCCGCGCGCACCGTGAAGCGCCCGTCGGCGAGTTCGACGAAGCACAACAGCGCGCTGCGCTGCGCGAGTTGCGTCGGCTGCGTGAGATCAATCAACCGCCCGCCATCGCGAACCGATGGCCATGTGAACTCCGAACCGGATGCGGCAAGGCCGCGGCCAACCGACCACGCAACACGGCCGCGAGCGCCGCGAGGGAGATCGATCGCAACGGAGCGGTCCCACGGCAATGGAATCGGAATGCCCCACACGAACGGCAGCGTCGTGTCGTGCATGTTGTGCACGCGATACTGCGCCAGCAGCGAACCGTCTTTGTCCAGCGCAACCGTTCGAACCCAATCGAGCGGATAACCGGTTTGCGGCCACTGCGCTGTGATGACGCCGAGTTTTCCGTCCGCGCGCACCTGGACGCTCGGCACATCTGCTGCGAGAAGTCCGCCTTCCGGAAACGCCGTGCCGCCTGCGCCGGACACATAGGTCGGCAACACGCAGCCCGCTCGCGTCGGTCCGAAATCACGCCACGCATCCGCGCACCAATCGCGGCCCGCCGCGATGTACGATGTGATCGGCGCACCGGGTTCCACACCAACGCGCACCGTCGCGGCTTCACGACGAAGTTCTGCGGCGCCCGGGAGGGCTTTTCGTGCGGACGCGGAGACGGTCACGCTACCGTCAGGCGATCGACGCGGGATCGATCCCGCGCGTTCGCAACACGCGCGCCACCGCTTCGCCGATTTTGTTGTTCGGCGTACTTGCGCCCGCGGTCAATCCAATGCGCACGGGTCCGGCCGGCGCCAGCCAATGGTCGGCGACGGACTCCGTCTTCGCACCGATCGGCTGATGGCGAATCGTGACCGCGTCCGGATCGATGCACGCCGCGTCTTCGACGTGATACGTCCGCACTCGATCGGCGCAGATCGCGGCAAGCGAAATCGTGTTGCTCGAGTTGTATCCGCCGATGACGAGCATGACGTCGAGCGGTTC
Organism: Gemmatimonadaceae bacterium; assembly: GCA_035277145.1. Lineage (GTDB taxonomy): Bacteria > Gemmatimonadota > Gemmatimonadetes > Gemmatimonadales > Gemmatimonadaceae > DASRAP01. The sequence continues at coordinate 21,377 of DATELA010000071.1, forward strand.
GGCCAGCAGCGCGAGCACGGCGTCCTGTCGATCCTGCGTCGCGCTGCAAATCGTGTCGAATGTTCTGAAGTGTTCCGCGCGATGCGTTTCGCCGAAACGGCGCGCCATTGACGCGCCCACCAATTCCGCCACCGCGAGCGATTCGCGCGCCAACATCGTCGTTTGATTCGCGACGCCCACGCGACGCAAATCGTTGTCCGGGTCGAAACCGGGATTCGCGGCGTGGCCAAATCGTTTGAGAAACTCGGCGCGGTCGCCCTGGCCCTCGATGTAGTCGCACACGAGCTTGGCTTCGTCGAGGTTGCGCACGACGATGTACCGGCCGTCGGCATACTTGGTTACCTGCGACGCCGTCGCGCGCGTTTCCTCGTGGTAATACTTGCCGTGGATGAGCGCGGTGAAGCTGTCGCGCGCGTACGTCTCGACGCGCTTCCACACGTTGAGTACGGAACCACAGGTCGTATCGACCACAACACAACCCATCGCGCGCAGCTGTTCAAAATCGGCGATGGTGACGCCAAACGCCGGAAGAATCACCACATCTTCGGCCTTTACGACCGAATAGTCGAACCCGCGTTCACCCGCGCGCAGAAACTCGATACCCATTTCTGAGAGCTTGGCGTTGACGTGCGGGTTGTGAATGATCTCGCCTGCGAGAAAGATGCGGCGGTCGGGAAACTTCTTGCGCGTCTGATACGCGTATTCAACGGCGCGCTCGACTCCATAGCAGAAGCCGAATTCTTTCGCGAGCTGGATGGTGACGTCGCCGGTGCGAAGCACAAAATCATTCGCACGCAGGTGGTCGACGAGCCGGCCGGCGTAGTCACTTGCCAGGGCGTCTTCGACCTCGGCACGGAGGCCGAATCCCTTGCGGACGTATGTGGCGTCTGGCACGGCCGGAAACTAACCCCGGGAGGTACCCGGAGACCTCCTGCGCACTCGGTTGGGAGCGAGGAATCCGCAGTGATCAATCGGGCGGCTCTTGCTATGCGCCACGCGCAGCCCAATCGTTAGGCCGATGCTTGCGGCCTGCCGCCACATGCCAACGCGCCGATGACGGACGTCGAGCGCTATGACCTCGTCGTCATCGGTGCCGGCCCCGCAGGCGAAAAGGGCGCGGCGCAGGCTGCGTATTTCGGCAAGAAAGTGTGCATCGTCGAGCGCGCGCCGAAACCGGGCGGTGCCGCCGTCAACACCGGAACGATTCCCTCCAAGACGCTGCGCGAAACCGCGCTGTATTTCTCGGGCCTCAAACAACGCGGTCTGTACGGAATCGATTACCACGTGCAATCCGACATCACCGTGTCGGATTTCATGTTTCGCGAACGGTTGGTAGTTGAATCGCAGTGGGATCTGATTCACAAGAACATCGAGAAGCACGGCATCACGCTCGTGCAGGGCGCCGCGAAGTTTCTCGATCCCAACACGATCGCGGTCACGCGCTACAAAGAAACGCGGCACATTCGCGGCGATGTCGTGCTCATCGCGACGGGCTCGCGTCCGCTGCGGCCGGCGAGCGTGCCGTTCGATGACACCGTCATCGTCGATTCGGATTCGTTGTTACGCGTGCAGGGCATTCCGCAACGCATGGTGGTCATCGGCGGCGGCGTGATCGGTTGCGAGTACGCGAGCATTTTCGCCGCGCTCGGTGTGAAAGTCACGATCATCAATCAGCGGGAGCGCATTCTCGCGCATCTGGACGCCGAGGTGACGGAAGTGTTGCGCGCGGAACTCACGCGCCGGCTCGGTATCAATGTCGTCGTCAATGTCGAAGTCGCCAAGATCGAGACCGACGGCAAGCACGGCCGCGTCACGCTCGCCGACGGCACCTTGCATCACGGAGACTGCATTCTGTACAGCGCAGGCCGCGAAGGTGTGACGAGCGATCTCGATCTCAACGTCGCGCGCGTGCGCACGAACAAGCGCGGCTTCGTGGAAGTCGACGAGCATTATCACACGCGATCAGCGCGCGTGTACGCAGCGGGCGATGTGATCGGCTTCCCCGCGCTCGCATCGACGGCGATGGAGCAGGCGCGCGTCGCGGTCTGTCACGCGTTCGACTTCAAGTACAAGAAGCAGGTGTCGAACGTGCTGCCGTACGGCGTATGGACGATTCCCGAAGTGGCGATGGTCGGCGAGACCGAAGAAACCGCGCGCGCGAAGGGACTCGTCTACGAGATCGGCAAGGCGAGTTTCCGCCAGAATGCGCGCGGTCTGATCGTGGGCGACGAAGGGTTTGTGAAGCTGATCTTCGACGCCGGCAACCAGCGGTTGCTCGGCGCAGCGATTGTCGGCGAGGGCGCGTGCGAGTTGATCCACATCGCGTCGGTCGTGATGCAGAGCGAAGGCACGATCGACTTCTTCATTCAGAGTGTGTTCAACTATCCTGCGCTTTCGGACGCGTACAAATACGCCGCGTACGACGGCCTGCAGCGACTGTCGAAGCGCGTGAGCAAGCGCGAAGGACTACGCGCGGTATCTACGCCGACTGGGGTCAAGGCGGAAAGCTGAACCAGAACAGCTGAAGGCCGAACAGCTGAAGGCAGAACAGCTGAAGGCGGAACAGCTGAAGGCGGAACAGCGGAAGGCCGAACAGCTGAAGGCAGAAGCGCGGTAGCGTGACGGCCTCCATACTTCAGAATTCAGAATTCACAATTCTGCCTTCGTAGTCATGCTTCGTCCCTGGCTCGACTTCATCAACACTGAGCCTCCGTCCGCGGAACTCGATGCGCTCGCATCGTTCGACGCGTACGTGGCGTGGCTCGAGCGTGGCGCGATGCTCGACGTCGAGCGCGGCGACGCGTTGCGACGCCGCGCACAACTACAACCCGCCGGCGCGACGGCCGCGCTCCTCGAAGCGCGGCGCATGCGCGCAGCGCTGCGCGCGCTCG